>CAYPRU010000008.1:0-120640 GCA_964413485.1 uncultured Allobrachymonas sp.
CACCCGCCTGTTCGGCAAGGTCACGAACATTGCCGACTACGGCGCGTTCGTCGAGCTCGAGCCCGGCATCGAAGGCCTGGTGCACGTCTCCGAGATGGACTGGACCAACAAGAACATCGCCCCCAACAAGCTCGTGTCGCTGGGTGACGAAGTCGAAGTCATGGTCCTCGAAATCGACGAAGACAAGCGCCGCATCAGCCTGGGCATGAAGCAGTGCAAGGCCAACCCGTGGCAAGAGTTCGCGCAGAACACCAAGCGTGGCGATCGTGTTACCGGTCCGATCAAGTCCATCACCGACTTCGGCATCTTCGTGGGCCTGCCTTCCGGCATCGACGGCCTGGTGCACCTGTCCGACCTGTCCTGGAACGAGTCCGGCGAAACCGCCGTGCGCAACTACAAGAAGGGCCAGGAAGTCGAAGCCATCGTGCTGGGCGTGGACGTCGAGCGCGAACGCATCAGCCTGGGCATCAAGCAGCTGGACTCCGATCCGTTCACGACTTTCGTGTCCATCAACGACAAGGGCCAGATCGTGACCGGCAAGGTCAAGAGCGTGGATGCACGTGGCGCCGAAATCGATCTGGGCGAAGACGTGGTGGGCTACCTGCGCGCCAGCGAAATCAGCCAGGACCGCGTGGACGACGCCAGCCAGGTGCTGAAAGTGGGCGACGAAGTGTCCGCCGTGATCACCAACATCGACCGCAAGAGCCGCAACGTGTCCCTGTCCATCAAGGCCAAGGACACTGCCGACCAGCACCAGGCCATGAGCGAACTGAACACCCAGTCCGCCCGTGACCACGCCGGCACTACCAGCTTGGGCGCTCTGCTGCGCGCCAAGCTGGACAACAGCAACAACTGATCGTTCCGCGATCCTGCAGGGTACTGCGGTGCCCTGCAGCTGCCGGCTGCGGCCGGCAGTTGTTGTCTGCAATCCCTCCTGTTCTCATACCCGAGGGCTTGCACAACCAGGCGCCATGCTCTGCCCGGTTTTGCAAGCCTTTGACCATTTTCTGTCCCATGACCCGCTCTGATCTCGTTGACGAACTGGCTGCACGCTTCCACCAGCTTCCCCATCGTGATGCCGAAATGGCCGTCAAAACCGTGCTTGACTCCATGGCAGACGCCTTGGCCCGTGGCCACCGCATCGAAATCCGCGGCTTCGGCAGCTTTTCCATCAACCACCGTCCCGCCCGCGTCGGCCGCAATCCGCGCAGCGGCGAAAGCGTGGAAATCCCGGAAAAACGCGTGCCCCACTTCAAGCCCGGCAAGGCGCTGCGCGAAGCGGTCGATCTGCCCGGCAAAGGCCCTGCGGACTGAGCCGCCGCCAGCCACCATAACGCCGCATACAATGGCCAGAACGCTGCATCCGGCATGACCGTGCAGTTTCCCTTCCTGTTTGGGGGCAAGGCATGAAATACCTGTTCTGGCTAATCAAAACCATCCTTTTCCTGGCGCTGTTTGCGTTTGCACTGGGCAACCAGCAAAACGCCACCGTCAACTTCCTGTTTGGCCATTCACTGACCCTGCCGCTGGTGGTGATCGTGCTGGCCAGCTTTGCCCTGGGTGCAGTGCTGGGCGTGGCCGTGATGCTGCCACGCTGGTGGAAAGTACGGCGCTCGGCGCGCGGCGCCCAGCAGCAGTTGCGCGAAGTGCGCGATACGCAGGCCGCTTCCAGCTCCGCAACGGTACAGGCTACCGGCGAAGCTGCCGTAGCACCTGACCTGGAGCGCCACAAGACCGATCCCTCCCTGCCTTTGCAGCCCTGATATTCCTGCGTATGGACAACGATTTTCCCGTATGGCTTCTGATGGCCCTGCCGATTGCATTTGGCCTGGGCTGGCTGGCGTCGCGCCTGGATTTGCGCCAGTTGCGCACTGAAAACCGCAGCGCGCCCAAAGCATATTTCAGGGGCCTGAACTACCTGCTCAATGAGCAGCAGGACCAGGCCATCGATGCCTTCATCGAGGCGGTACAGAAAGATCCGGACACCTCCGAGCTGCACTTTGCGCTGGGCAACCTGTTCCGCCGCCGAGGCGAGTACGAACGCGCCGTGCGCGTGCACCAGCACCTGCTGTCGCGCGCCGACCTGAGCGCTGCCGACCGCGATCGTGCGCAGTATGCCCTGGCCATGGATTTTCTGAAAGCGGGCCTGCTGGACCACGCTGAAACCGCGCTGCGCGTACTCGAAGCCAGCCCCACACATGCATCCCAGGCCAACATGGCCTTGCTGGGCATTTACGAGCGCTCCCGCGATTGGGTGCAGGCCGGCAAAGCGGCCCAGGCCCTGGAAAAGGACGGCGAACAGGATTTCAGCAATCGGCGTTCACACTTTCTGTGTGAATTGGCGCTCGCTGCACAGCAGGCCGGCGAAGCCGAACATGCTGCCAGCCTGCTGCAGCAGGCGATTGCCACGGCGCCAGAGGCAGCGCGGCCTCGCCTGCAGCAGGCCGAACTGGCCATTCAGCAAAAACATCCTGAACAGGCCATGGAAGGGCTGCAGCAGGCACTACAGGAAATTCCTGCCTTTGCCCCCTTGATGGCGGCCATGTATGCACACCTGGCCCGCGAAGCAGGACAGACCGAATTGGCGCGCGATACCCTGCAGGCGCTGCAGGACAAGGCCCCCTCCATCGACCTGGTTGAGGCACTGGCCTGGCTGGACCGCGAACAGCAGCATGGCGACACCGCCACAGCGCGCTACCTGGAACACCTGCAGCACCACCCGTCCCTGATTGCCGCCGCGCGCTGGCTGGAACAGGAGAAGCTGCAAGGAACCCCGGAGCAGGACAGTGTGGGCCGAGCCCTGCAGACGGCCATTCGCCCGCTGGCGCGCTACCGCTGCGCGGCCTGCGGCTTCGAGGCACAGCACCATTACTGGCATTGCCCCGGCTGCCAGAGCTGGGACAGCTATCCGCCACGCCGGATCGAGGAACTCTGACGGCTCGCGGTCAACACCATGATCCGCAAAAAAGGCGACCGGGAGGTCGCCTTTTCTGTCAGTATTGCCTTATCCGGATCCCGGACAGGCTCAGTGCATCTGCACCGAGCCCTGCACCACCACCCGCACGGTGGATTTGCCCGGCTCGACCGGCACCGGCGCATCTGCAGGCCCCGCCTTGAAGGCCATGGCGCGCACTGCCATCGGACGCACACCGCCAGAGCCGTCGGCAGTGACGGATACCTCGCGCAGGCTGTAGCCGTTGAAGCCAAAGCCACGGCTGATGGATTGCGCCTTGTCGCGGAAAGCGTGGATGGCTAGCGTTTGCGCCTCGGTTTCGGTGCGCCGACGCAGGTCGCGACTCACGTCAAAACTGATGCCGGCGATGGTCATGGTCTGGATGCGGCCGGCAGTCTGGCTGATGCGCGGCATGTCGTTGCCGGAAAGCACCAGTTCGGCCGACCCCTGCCATTGGTTGATGCGGCCGTCCCGATCATGGGTGGGATACAGGCTGAAGTTGCCGGTCTGGAGTGACATGGCCTTGTCGCGCGCCTGGGGACGCGCCACCTGCAACGCCGCATCCAGTGCCTGGCGCAGCTGCGACTGCACGCTGGCTGCATCGCGGCCCTGCCTGGTCGTACTGAGCACCATGCGCATTTCGTCCTGCTGTACTTCCACCGTGCCATCGGCGGACAGGCTAGCCACATTGTTCAGCACGGGCGACGGCGCAGCAGCGCCCTGCGCCTGTGCACTCAGGGAAAACACGGCCAGCATGCTGCCGAGCCAGAGCGGCTGCAAACTACGCCGCAATGTGGGGGTTCCTGGCATGAAGGTCATCCTTTCAAAAATCGGTCAGGGATCAACAGACGGCATCAGCGGCCGGGCGGCGCCGGCTTGCGATCCCCAACCCGTTGCGTGCGTAACTGGGAACGGATGGCGCGGCGCAATTCCTGCAATTCGTGGTTGCTGAGACGGCGCTGTCTGGCATTTTGCACGCAAGACTGAGGCATGGACAGGGATCTACGCAGGTCGTCCTGGACTGGTGGGCCAGGAAATTGCTTGCCCACTTCCACCGGATCAGCACACCCCGCTTGCGCGTGTGCCTGGCTGACGCCCCCAAGAGCCAGCCACACCCCGGCCGCCGGCAGCAACGCTCGAAAACCGCGCAGCGTGCGTATGCCCCCAATGATGGCAAATATTGGATGAGAAGAAGGCCGGATGGAAAACTTCATGCTGTCTGACTGGTCTGTGCCGGCACCATTCAGGCCGACAAGAGAAGGTTTCTGGAAGGCCCTGTATGGGCAATCTTCCAAGGTTTCAGGAAGCCTAGCATAGCTACCCGCGCGCGCGCTTACTAGGAACTTTCTCGTGAAAAAGGCAAAGTGGGGGCAATAGATGTAACAGTATGAAAAGCTGCGCAAAAAGGGCTGGTTTTTCCCTTTTTGCGACCTAACATCTTCCCATGTTACAAATTCACGGAGTACCGCAATGACCCAGGCAAATCTCGCCCGTCCCGACAAAATCGTGGTGGTGGACGATGACGCCCGTATCCGCGACCTGCTGCGCCGCTACCTGAGCCAGGAAGGCTTTGAGGTAATGGTGGCCGAAGACGGCAAGAACCTCAACCGCATTCTTTTGCGCGAAACCGTCGACCTGATCGTGCTTGACCTGATGCTGCCCGGCGAGGACGGCCTGTCGATCTGCCGCCGCCTGCGCGCAGCCAATGACAAGACCCCCATCATCATGCTCACGGCCAAAGGCGAAGACGTGGACCGCATCGTCGGCCTGGAAATCGGCGCGGATGACTACCTGGGCAAGCCTTTCAATCCGCGCGAGCTGCTGGCGCGCGTACATGCCGTGTTGCGCCGTCGTCCGGCCATGGAAGCCCCGGGGGCTCCGTCCACCGAAACCGAAATCGTCAACTTCGGCAATTTCGTATTTGACTTGAGCGCGCGCACGCTGAAAAAGGACGGTGAGGACCTGCCGCTAACCACTGGCGAATTTGCCATGCTCAAGGCCTTGGTGCGCCACCCGCGCCAGCCTTTGTCGCGCGAAAAACTGGCCCAGCTGGCACGTGGCCGCGAATTTGAACCGTTTGACCGCAGCCTGGACGTGCAGGTATCCCGCCTGCGCAAGCTGATCGAAAGCGATCCGGCATCGCCGCGCTACATTCAGACCGTATGGGGTGTCGGCTATGTGTTCGTACCCGACGGAGGCAGCGGCAACTGATGCGCGCAGCGCCGTCTGACCTGTTCTCCGGTTGCGCCGTAGCCTTGCTTTCATGACCCGTGCTTCCCTGCGCACACTGACCCGGCTGCTGAAACAGCGCAGCCACGACGCCACTGCCGAGCCCGCCGGGCCGGCAGTGGCGTCCGTGCCTGCGCCGGCCGTCCCGGTCGCGCCCCACATGTCGTCGCGCTGGGGGCTGAACCTGTTCTGGCGCACCTTCATCATGGTGGGCCTGCTGCTGACCATGAGCACGATTGGCTGGCTGATGACGATCCGCTCGCTCGATTTCGAGCCACGTGCCACCCAAACCGCGCAACAGATCGCCTCCCTGGTCAACCTGAGCCGCGCCGCCCTGGTGTACTCGGATGCCATCGGCCGTTTTTCACTGATGAAAACGCTGGCGGAAGAAGAAAGCGTACGGATCCTGCCGCGCGAAGCCGATGACCGCATAGAACTCATCGACCAGGACCAGCTCGACGAACGCATCACCCACGAACTCAAGCGCCGTCTCGGGCCGCGCACCGTGGTGGCCAGCGCCGTCAACGGCGAGGAAGGCCTGTGGATCGGCTTTGATATCGACGGCGACGCCTACTGGCTGCTGACCGACCAGTCCCGCCTGATTCCTGTGGGCGGCACCACCTGGCTGGTCTGGATGATGATGGCTGCGGGCCTGTCACTCACCGGCGCGGCCCTGATGGCCGGCCTGGTCAACCGTCCCCTCAAGCAGCTGGTGATTGCCATCGCCAAGATCCGCGAAGGAGATTTCAACGCCGGGCACCTGGACGAGTCGGTTTCCACCAGGGAGCTGCGCGAAGTCAATATCGGCTTCAACCGCATGGCCGAACAGATGGCCCGGGTCGAGCAGGAACGCGCCGTCATGCTGGCGGGTATCTCACACGATCTGCGCACACCGCTGGCGCGCCTGCGACTGGAAGTGGAAATGAGCGTGCCGGACGAGGAAGCCAGCAAGTTCATGGCGGCCGACATCGAGCAGGTCGACAGCATCATCAACAAGTTCATGGACTACGCGCGTCCCGAGGCCAAGCAGCTGACCACGGTGGCACTGTCCGACGTGGTGCAAACCTGTGCCTATCCGTATCTGAACACCGACGATGTGACAATCGAGGTGGAGGTGTCCGACACTTTGCGCGTCAGGGCCGACGAGGTAGAACTGGCACGCGTGGTGTCCAACCTGCTCGAAAACGCGCGCCGCTACGGCAAGACGCCGGAAACCGACATCACCGATATCAGCATCACGGCCAAGGCCGAAGGCAATTTCGCGCACGTGAACGTCCGCGACCATGGCAAGGGGGTGCCCCCAGAGATCCTGAATCGCCTGACGCAGCCTTTCTACCGCGCCGATGAAGCACGCACCTCCGCCGTGGGCAGCGGGCTGGGCCTGTCGATCGTGAAGAAGGTAGTCGAGCACATGGGCGGCACGCTCATCTTGAGCAACCACCCACAAGGCGGCCTGCAGGCGGATCTGCGCTTGCCCCGGGTCAAATAAACCTACACGGGAAACAGCAGCACCACGGCGCGCGCTTCCATGCTGCGCTCTTCCCCCACCGGGCCCAGTTTTTCAGCGGTCTTGGCCTTGACGTTGACCTGCCCTGCAGCAATGCCCAGGCACTCTGCAATGCTGCCGGCCATGGCCGCCTTGTAGGACGCCAGCTTGGGCTTCTGGGCGACCACGGTGCAATCCACATTGCCCACCTGCCAGCCCCCCTGCTGCACGCGGCGCATGGCCTCGCGCAGCAACACGCGCGAATCGGCGCCCTTGAAGGCAGGGTCGGTATCGGGGAACAAGGTGCCGATATCGCCCAGGCCAGCAGCACCAAGCACGGCATCCGTGATGGCATGCAACAGCACATCGGCGTCGGAATGACCCAACAAACCCAAATGGTGCGGGACCTGCACACCTCCCAGCCAGAGCGCGCGCCCTGCAACCAGTTGGTGCGTATCCCAACCCTCACCCATGCGAAACGGCGGACGGAAAACAGAAGGGGTATTCATGCCCGCCATTGTCGCACTGCCGGAATTCAGGTGCGCGCACGCGCCTGCAGCACCGCGTCGGCCAGTGCAAAGTCGTCGGGATAGGTCACCTTGAAATTCCAGCTGCTGCTGGCCACCAGCATGGGTTGCAGCCCCAGCCGCTCGATGGCGCTGGCCTCATCGGTGATGGTGTCGGCGGCATGCTGCAGACCGGTTTCCAGCGCCTGCAACAGCACGCCCAGGCGGAACATCTGCGGTGTTTGCGCCAGCCACTTGTCGCTGCGCACCACGGTAGTGCTCACACGCAGCGGCATGCTGTTGGGATGCTCAGCCTTGAGGGTGTCCGGCAAGGGCTGCGCCAACAGGCCGCCCACGCTATCGTCCTGGCAATTGACGATCAGGCGAGCGATCAGATCGGGCGTTATCAGGCAGCGCGCGGCGTCGTGCACCAGAACCCAGTCGTCGCTCTGCGCCCCTCGCCGCAGCAGTTCCTGCAGGCCATTGAATACGCTCTCTGCCCGGCTCGCGCCACCGACAGGTGCGGTGCTCCAACGTTCTGCAGGGATATCGGCAGGGCTGGGCTGCTGTGCAAACCAGGTGTCACCTGGTGCCAGCACCAGCAGGGTCTGGGCAACTGCGGGGCAGGCAGCAAACGCGGCCAGGGTATGCCAAAGCATGGCGCGGCCTGCGATGGGCTGGTATTGTTTTGGAAGGGCTGTGCCGGCACGGCTGCCGGTGCCAGCGCAAGGAATCAAGGCGTGAATGTGTGAAATACCGAGGTGCATGGCGGGATTGTGCCCATGAATCGGCACTACCGTACAACCAGCACACCAAATGTCTGTGTTTTCACCGCTGGTCACAGCTTGACACCCCCATTAAAATGACGCTTATCCCCCGCGCCCATCATGGCCGCGGGTATTTGTGTTTTACCCGGTTTTTGCATGGATCTGCCCAAACTTTCCACCGGCCAGCGTTATACCCTGCCGCGTCCCCTGGCCAGCGCCGATGCCGCCCTGCTGGCGCAACTGGCCGCGCGCGACAAGGCGGCAGACCGCTGCACCGCCATCGTCACCGCCGACGCCGCTGATGCCCGGCGTCTGTTGGAAGAACTGCCGTTCTTCGAGCCGGCCTTGCGCTGCGTGCTGTTTCCCGATTGGGAAACCCTGCCCTACGACAGCTTTTCACCGCACCAGGACCTGATCAGCGAGCGCCTGGCCACGCTGTGGCGCATCAGCCAGCACCACAAGGACGATGGCGCCGACGTGGTGCTGATTCCCGCCACCACCGCGCTGTACCGGCTGGCACCGCCCGCCTTCCTGGCCGGCTATACCTTTCACTTCAAGCAGGGACAGCAACTGGACGAAGCCGCGCTGAAAAGCCAGCTCACACTGGCCGGCTATGCACATGTGAGCCAGGTCGTCAGTCCAGGTGAATACGCGGTGCGCGGCAGCCTGATCGACCTGTTTCCGATGGGCGCTGCGCAGCCCTACCGGGTGGACCTGTTCGACGATGAGATCGACAGCATCCGCACCTTCGACCCGGACACACAGCGTAGCCTGGATCTGGTACCCGAAGTGCGCCTGCTGCCCGGGCGCGAATTCCCCATGGACGATGCTGCCCGCGCGCGTTTCCGCTCGCACTGGCGCGAACTGATCGAGGGCGACCCCACGCGCAGCCGCCTGTACAAGGATATGGGCGCCGGGATCGCCACCGCCGGCATCGAATACTACCTGCCGCTGTTTTTCGACGAAACAGCCACGGTGTTCGACTACCTGCCAGAGGCCAGCACCCTGGTGCTGCACGATGATCTGGAAACGCCCTTCCAGCGCTTCTGGCAGGACACACGCGAACGCTACCGGCTAGCCACCGGCGACCCGGAGCGCCCGCCGCTGCCGCCGGAGGCGCTGTTCCTGAGCTCGGACCAGTTTTACCTGCAAGGCAAGCGCTTTGCCCAGCTGGCGTTGCGCCCAAGCGAACACCAGGCCACCGCCTACGCCGAATTTACCGCCCTGCCCAGCGTGGCCGCCAACCGCAGCAGCGAAGATCCGCTGATGTATCTGCAGGCACACATTGCCCGTACACCGCACCGCGTGCTGCTGCTGGCCGAAAGCGCCGGACGCCGCGAAAGCCTGCTCGACTTCCTGCGCGCCAGCGGCGTGCAGCCGGTGGCCATGGATACCCTGGCCGAGTTTGCCGCCAGCGACGAAAAAGTCGGCCTGGCCACTTCGGCGCTGATGCTGGGCTTTGCCTGGAACGAACAGGCCATCGACCTGATCACCGAGTCCGAACTGTTTGCCGGCAGTGGCAGCGTACAGCAGCGCCGCCGGCGCCGGCAGGAACAGGCCAGCGATGTCGATGCCCTGATCAAGGATCTGAGTGAGCTGAAAGTGGGTGATCCGGTGGTGCACAGCGCGCACGGCATCGGCCGCTACCACGGTCTGGTCAACATGGACGTGGGACAGAAAAATTCCGACGGCACGCCCGCGCTGCAGGAGTTCCTGCACCTGGAGTACGCCAACGATGCCACACTGTATGTGCCGGTCAGCCAGCTGCACCTGATCAGCCGCTACACCGGTGTCAGCGCCGACGAGGCGCCCTTGCACAAATTGGGCGGCACCCAATGGGAAAAAGCCAAGCGCAAGGCCGCCGAACAGGTGCGCGACAGCGCTGCCGAACTGCTCAATATTTATGCACGCCGCGCCGCCCGCGAGGGTTTTGCCTTCCGCTTCAGCGCCGCCGATTACGAGGTGTTTGCCAACGATTTCGGTTTTGACGAAACGGCCGACCAGCTGGCCGCCATCCACGCTGTAATCCAGGACATGGTCAGCCCACGCCCGATGGACCGGCTGGTGTGCGGCGACGTGGGTTTCGGCAAAACCGAAGTGGCCCTGCGCGCCGCCTTCGTGGCGGTCACGGGCGGCAAGCAGGTAGCCTTCCTGGCCCCCACCACGCTGTTGACCGAACAGCACTACCAGACGCTGAAGGACCGTTTTGCCAAGTGGCCGATCAAGGTGGCGGAGGTGTCGCGCTTCCGCTCTGGCAAGGAAGTCACAGCCGCCATCAAGGGCATCGCCGACGGCACGGTGGACATCGTGGTCGGCACCCACAAGCTACTGTCCAGCGATGTGCAATTCAAGAACCTGGGCCTACTGATCATCGACGAGGAACACCGCTTTGGCGTGCGCCACAAGGAGCAGATGAAGAAATTCCGCGCCGAAGTGGACGTGCTGACGCTGACCGCGACGCCTATTCCGCGCACCATGGGCATGGCGCTGGAAGGTCTGCGTGATCTGAGCGTGATTGCCACCGCACCCCAGCGCCGGCTGGCGATCAAAACCTTTGTGCGCAGCGAAAGCACCGGCGTGATCCGCGAAGCCGTGCTGCGCGAACTCAAGCGCGGCGGCCAGGTGTACTTTCTACACAACGAGGTGGAAACCATCGAAAACCGCCGGCAGCGTCTGCAGGAAATCCTGCCCGAAGCGCGCATCGCGGTGGCACACGGCCAGATGCCCGAACGGGAACTGGAACGTGTGATGCGCGACTTCGTGGCGCAGCGCTTCAACATCCTGCTGTGCTCGACCATCATCGAGACTGGCATCGACGTGCCCAGCGCCAACACCATCCTGATCAGCCGCGCCGACAAGTTCGGCCTGGCACAGCTGCACCAGCTGCGCGGGCGCGTCGGCCGCAGCCACCACCAGGCCTATGCCTACCTGATGGTGCCCGACATCGAAGGGCTAACCAAGCAGGCCGCGCAGCGGCTGGACGCCATCCAGCAGATGGAGGAACTGGGCAGCGGCTTCTACCTGGCCATGCACGACCTGGAAATCCGTGGCGCCGGCGAAGTGCTGGGCGAAAACCAGAGCGGCAACATGATGGAGATCGGCTTCCAGCTCTACAACGAGATGCTGGCCGAGGCCGTCAAGCAGCTCAAGGCCGGCAAGGAGCCGGACCTGCTGTCGCCGCTGCAAGCCGTGACCGAAATCAACCTGCATGCCCCCGCCCTGCTGCCGGACGATTACTGCGGCGATGTGCACCTGCGCCTGAGCTTTTACAAGAAGCTGGCCACGGCCAAGACCGCGGAACAGGTGGACCGCCTGCTGGAAGAACTGGTGGACCGCTTCGGCAAACTGCCGCAGCAGGCCGAAACCCTGGTCTACGTGCACAGGCTGCGTGTCATGAGTCAGCCCTACGGCGTGCTCAAGGTGGAAGCAGCGCCCACGGTGATCACCATCACCTTCAAACCCAATCCACCGGTGGACCCGATGGCCATCATCAAGCTGATCCAGAAACACCACCACATCAAGCTGGCCGGCAACGAAAAGCTGCGCATCGAACGTGCGCTGGAGAAGCCGCTGGACCGCGCGCTGCTGGTGCGCGACATCCTGAAGAACCTGGGGCAGCCGCTGGAGGAAACGGCCCGTTAACTGCGCACAACACCGGCTGGTGTGTCATGGCATTTCTGTATACTGAAGTTGTCAATGCTTCAACAGGAGGTGTCATGACTTATCCCGACTACCCAGTCCCCGCAGTCACGGGCGGCAGCTACCAGGAGCCTACCGACTCGCAGCGCAACTACATGTATGTGACCTATGGGCTGTATGCACTGGGCCTGCTGGTGGGTATCAGCCCGCTGGTTGGCGTGATCCTGGCCTATGTCAAGCGTGACGACATGCGCGGCACCATCTTCCACGACCACATGCGCTACCTGATCCGCACCTTCTGGGGCACCTTGCTGGGCACGTTGCTGGGCGTGCTCCTGTTGGTGGTGCTGGTGGGTTACCTGGTGCTGGCGCTGGCAGGGGTGTGGTACATCTTTCGTGTGGTGGTCGGCATCATCCGCATGCTGGACAATCGTCCGGTCACGCCCACCGGCTGGTGGATGTAGACAAGACCGGCACTGCCTGCCTTGAAGCGCTGCCAACGGCAGCCCGGTTGATTTTTCGGTCATTGGCACAGGCGGCGCCATCTCCAGCCAGCCTAAAATCATCTTTTGCCTGCACCGTTCACCGTCATGACTGATTCTTCCCTGGTAATCCGCGTTCAACCTCCCCTGCCCAAACTATCGGACTATCGCCTGATCGCATTCGACATGGACTCCACCCTGATCAATCTGGAATGCGTGGACGAAATTGCCGCCGCCGTGGGCAAGAAGGAAGAGGTCTCGGCCATCACCGAAGCGGCCATGCAGGGCATCATCAAGAACTTCAAAGAAAGCCTGCGCAAGCGTGTCGCCCTGCTCGAGGGCGTGCCCGAGACAGCCCTGCAAGAGATTTACGACCATCGACTCCAGCTCAACCCCGGCGCCGAAACCCTGCTGCGCGCCTGCCAGCAGGCCGGCCTGAAGGTGCTGCTGGTGTCGGGCGGCTTCACCTTCTTCACCGAACGGCTGCGTCCGCGCCTGGGACTGGATTTCACGCGCTCCAACCAGCTCGAAGTGGTGGACGGCAAGCTTACCGGCCGCATGATCGACCAGCCCTGGGGCGATATCGTGGATGGGGCCGAAAAAGCCCGCACCTTGCAGGAAGTGGCCACCCTGATGGGCATTGCACCCGCACAGACCATTGCCGTGGGCGATGGCGCCAACGACCTGAAAATGATGGCCGAAGCCGGCCTGTCTGTCGCTTACCACGCCAAGCCGGCGGTACGCAGCCAGGCCATGGTGGCCATCAACGAAGGCGGTCTGGACCGGTTGCTCGAAGTACTGCACTGATCACATTCTGCAACGCAATCGCGGCCAGCAACCAGTATGCTGTGACCATGACGACGTCCACCTCCCCATCGCGCTGGCGCCGCGCGCGTTCCTGGCTGCTGCAACTGGCACTGATTGCGGCGGTGCTGCTGGCCGTGCAGGCTTGGCAAACCCGCAACATGGCCAGTGGCCCGGCCCCCGAAGCCAGCTTCCAGCGCGCCACCAGCCCCACCGTCGAACAGACCCTGGCGCAATGGCGCGCCACGCACGGCGGCCAGCCAGTGGTACTGTATTTCTGGGCGACTTGGTGCACTGTGTGCAAGGTCGAGCAACCCATGATCGACGATCTGGTACGCAGCCACCCGGTGCTGCCCCTCGCGCTGCAGTCCGGACCGGCTGCCACTGTCGCCGCCTACGAACAGCGCAGCGGCCTGCAATGGAACAGCGCCGTCGACACCCAAGGCGACATCGCGCGTGCCTTTGGCGTGCACGCCACGCCCAGTTTCGTCGTGCTGGACGGCGATGGCCGCATCGCCAGCCGCACCGTTGGACTGACCAGCCCCTGGGGCTTGCGCCTGCGCCTGTGGTGGACCGGTCTGACTGGCTGAGGCTCAGCCCGTATTGCGCAAGGCGGCCGCAATGCCGTTGAGGGAAATGTGAATGCCACGCTTGAGGCGTGCCGGACTTTGCTCCCAGGCAGGCACCCCCTGCTTGAGGGTAGCCGCCTCGCCCGCGCGATAGCGCCGCATCATTTCCACCTGCAGGTGGTTGAGCGGATCGATGTACGGGAATCGGTGGGCAATCGAACGCGCCAGCGCCGGATTCGATGCCAGACGTGCGGCCTCGTCGGTAATCAATTGCAGCATGTCCTGCGTGGTTTGCCATTCGTGGTGAATAGCATTGAAGATGCGACGGCCCAGCGCCTGGTCCGGGACCAGCTCCACGTAACGCTCGGCAATCGCCATGTCGGTCTTGGACAGCACCATGTCCAGGTTGGACAGGAGCATCTGGAAAAACGGCCAGTCCTGGTGCATGGCTTGCAGCTGCTGCAAGCGCGACGCATCGATCTTGCCAGACTCGCCCTGGAGCCAGCGCTGTACGCCGCTGCCAAAGCCGGCCCAGCCAGGCAGTGCCACACGCGACTGGCCCCAGCTGAAGCCCCAGGGAATAGCCCGCAAATCCTCGATGGTGCGCAAGGTCTTGCGACTGGCCGGGCGTGATCCGATGTTCAGCTCGGAGATTTCGCGCAGCGGCGTGGAGGCAAAGAAATACTCGGTAAAGCCCGGCGTCTCGTACACCAGCGCGCGGTAAGCCACATAGCAGGCATCGCTGATCTGCTGGGCCGCTTCCAGATAACTGTCCGGCACCGGCTGTGCCGGGGCCAGCAAGCTGGCTTCCAGCGTGGCAGCCACCAGTGTTTCCAGGTTGCGGCGGCCGATTTCGGGGTTCGCGTACTTCGCACCGATCACCTCACCCTGCTCGGTCAGACGCAGCTGGCCGTTGACCGTGCCTGGCGGCTGCGCCACCACGGCCTGGAAGCTCGGCCCACCGCCCCGTCCCACCGTGCCGCCACGGCCATGGAACAGGCGCATGCGCACGCCGTGTTGCTCGCCCAGCGGAGCGAACAAACCCAGCAATTCCTGCTCGGTTTGGTACAGGTTCCAGGTGCTGGTGAACATGCCACCGTCCTTGTTGCTGTCGCTGTAGCCCAGCATGATGTCCTGTTCACCGCCGTTGGCCAGCACCATGTCCAGCACACCCGGCAGCTCGAACCATTCGCGCATGATGCGGGTGGCCCCCTGCAGGTCGGCAATGGTCTCGAAGAGCGGCACGACAATCAGGTCGGCCTGCACCTGCGGCGTGCCAAAGTGGCGCAGCAGCCCGGTTTCCTTCATCAACACGGCCAGTTCGAGCAGGTCGCTCACATCTTCGGTATGCGAAATGATGCAGTGGCGCAGCGCATGGCGCCCATATCGACGCACATGCTGCAGCGCGGTGCGCAACACGGCCAGTTCGCTGCGCAGATGGTCGCTGTAGTCGGCATGGGGCACCTTCAACGGCCGCACATCGCGCAGCACCGCCTGCAGACAGGCCCGCTTGCCGGCCTCGTCCAGGGCGCTGTAATCGGGCTGCAGCTGCGCCACGCGCAGCAGTTCGGCCACCACGGCTTCGTTTTCTTCCGAGTTCTGCCGCAAATCCAGCGTGGCCAAATGGAAGCCGAACACCTCCACGGCGCGCATCAGCTCGTTCAGGCGCAGTGCCAGCAAGGGCACGCCGTGATGCTGCTGCAGCGAATCCGCCATCACGCGCAAATCAGCCAGCATGGCCTCGGCACTGTCGTAGGGCACTGCCTGCACGACCGCCGGCATCGGCGCGGCATGGCCGGTACGCTCCCGCAGCGTGGCAGCCACGCGCGCATACACGCCGATCACCGCGCGGCGGTAGGGCTCATCCTGGCGGTGAACATGGGTATCGCCAGAGGCATCGGCCAACGCCTGCAGTTCGGGCGTGACGTCCACCAGCCCGGTGGACATGGACAGCTCCTGCCCGAGCGCGTGAAGCTCATGCAGATAGTGGGTCAGCGCGGTTTCGCATTGCAGGCTGAAGGCCAGCGCCATGCTGTCGGCGTTGACGAACGGGTTGCCATCGCGGTCACCGCCCATCCAGTGGCCCATGCGGAAGAACGGCGCGATCTGTTCACCCGGCAAGGACTCTTCCAGCTCGGCGTACAGCCGTGGCACCTCGCGCAGGAAGGTGGTGTGGTAATACGCCAGCGCATTGCGGATTTCGTCGGCCACCGTGAGCTTCTGGTCGCGCAGGATGCGGGTTTGCCACAGCTGGGTGATGCGTGCCTTGAGCAACACTTCGTTGCGCGCGCGCTCGCGCTCGCCGGCCAGCTGATCGCGCTGCGCGAGCAACTCGGCAATGGCGCGCTCAGCTGTCAGGATGATGGTGCGCTGCACCTCGGTGGGGTGCGCCGTGAGCACCGGCGACACATAGGCCTGCTGCAGCAGCCCGGAAATTTGCGCCGGCTGCACACCCTGCTGGCGCAAGCGCTCCAAACTGGCGGCCAGCGAACCATGTTGCAACTCGCCCTTGCGCTCGTGGTGCTGGCGGCGGCGGATATGGTGGTTATCTTCGGCGATATTCGCCAAATGCGAGAAATAGCTGAAGGCGCGCGCCACCTGCACGGTCTGCGGCAGCGGCAGACCCTTGAGCAGGGCTGCCAACTCCTTGCCGGCGCCAGTGTCATCATGCAGGCGGTAGGCCACCGACAGCTGGCGGATGCGCTCCACCAGCTCGAAGGCAGGCGCCCCCTCCTGTTCCCGGATCACATCCCCAAGCAGCTTGCCCAGCAGACGGATATCGTCAATCAGGGGCTGTTCTTTGGCGGCAGCTTGGTTTGTAGAGGTAGGCATGGCGGGCGGGCAAGGTGAATATCAATTGACAAAAAAAACGGATTTTTCAGGATACCACCGGATCGGACCGGTTTCAGCGCAATGTGGCTTCGGCCTCCATCGCCAGCCAGCCTTCATGGTCCTGCACCCACAGCACCACCTTGCCATCACCGGCCTCCCGCTTGCCACACACGCGCAAAGGACGCGAGTCATACACCGGGTGCACTGCACGGAAACGGAAGGTCCGCACCTGGACCTCGGGACAATGGCAGTGCACCAGATCCAGCAGCAGCGTGGCCATCAGCGGGCCATGCACCACCAGCCCCGGATAGCCCTCTTGCTGCACATGGCTGCGATCGTAATGGATACGGTGGCCGTTGAAAGTCAGTGCCGAATAACGGAACAACAGCACCGAATCAGGGAACACTTCGCGCTGCCAATCGGCCTGCGCAGGGGGCGCCAGCGGAGCCGGGGCCTGATCATTCGCAACGGCGGCCTGGCGGTACACGATATCGTGCCACTCGGTCAGAGCCAGACCGTGACGATTGCTCACCTCATGCCGCACCAACACAAATACCAGTTCACCGCTTTTGCCCTGCTTGTGCGTGACCGCTTCGATGTGCGACACGCGCTGGAGGGCATCACCCACACGCAGGGGATTGTCGGTGTTCCAGTGCAGGCGCCCGCCCGCCCACATGCGGCGCGGCAGCGATACCGGCGGCAGAAAACCGCCCCGTCTGGCGTGCCCGTCGGGGCCCAGTTCGCTCTGGCGATGCTGCGGCAAGAAATACAACCAGTGCGACAGCGGTAGCACCGGACATTGCTGAGACGCATCCGGCACCGGGTGATCAAGCGTGGCCAAGAGTCCGCGCAGCGGTGCTGGCGTCAGCGTATCGGTGGCTGACTCCTGCCGGCCTACCCATTGTTGTAGCAAGGCGATTTCTTCTGCAGTCAGCATGGCATGTCCTTTCAGGCTTAGATCAGCATTCTGCCGCTACCGCCGCCTCGCTGCAGTGCGGCACCTGGCCGACCCCTTGATTACAACGCGCGCGCCATGCGCTGCACGCCTTCTTCAATCTGCGCCAGATTGCTGGTGGCAAAACTCATGCGGAAGCAGGACACGTCCGGATCCTGCGCAAAGAACGGTGCGCCCGGCACGAAGGCCACCAATTGTTCCACAGCACGCTGGGCAAAGACATTGGAATCGGCTTCGCCGCCATGGGCGCCGGTCAGGCGCACCCAGAAGAACATGCCGCCAGCGGGCGCATGGAAGCTGACCGTATCACCCAGCACGCTGCGCAGGGTATCGGCCATTTTTTGTGCACGCTCGGCGTATGCGCGGCGCACCTGCGTCACCGCCTGCGGCAGGCGGTTGCTTTGCAGGTAGGCTGCAGCCGTGGCCTGTGCAAAGGTGCTGGTGTTGGCATCGCTGAACTGCTTGCACATGACGGCATTGGCCAGCAGCGCGGGCGGGCCGACCAGCCAGCCCAGGCGCAGGCCAGGCGACATGATCTTGCTCAGGCTGCCACAGTGCGCCAGCCAGTCGCGGCTGCCGGGCACCTGGCTGCTGAGTGCCAGCAGGCTGGGCGGCGGCGGCGCATCGAAATACAGATCGCCATAGGGATCGTCCTCGACCACCAGAGTCTGGTATTGCGCTGCCAGTTCCAGCACGCGCTTGCGCCGCTCCAGCGTGAGCATGGCGCCGCTGGGGTTGCCAAAGGTCGGAATCAGGTACACCAGCTTGGGCTTGTGCTCGATGATCAGCTGCTCCAGCTTGTCCACCTGCACGCCGTCACCGTCGATCGGCGCACTGATGACTTCCGCGCCATACAGTCGGAAGCACTGGATCGTGGCCAGAAAGGTGGGACCTTCAACGATCACCTTGTCGCCGGGCGACACCATGCACTTACCGATCAGGTCCAGCGCCTGCTGGCTGCCGGTGGTGACGATGAAATCCTGCTCGGCCAGCGGCGCGCTCTTGTTGGCGGAATACCGGGCGATCTGCTCCTTGAGCGGCCCGAAGCCTTCGGTGGCGCCATATTGCAGCGCTGCCCCCGGCCACTGTTGCAGGGCATCGGCACTGGCCGCACGGAAACCTTCCACGTCAAACAAGGCAGGATCGGGAAAACCGCCGGCAAAACTGATGATGCCTGGCTTTCCCAGCAGTTTGAACAATTCGCGAATGGCAGAAGTTTCGCAGTTTTGCAGGCGTTGAGCAAATTGCATGGAAGATATCCTGAAAATCAATGCAGCAGCGCGTGCCACAATACCAGACACGGCCAACCATCGTTGCAACTATACGCCTTTGCAACAGCGCCGCCTGCCAATGCGCCTTCGCCCATGCCATGAAAAAAGAACAAATCGTCCGCTTTTTCCAGACCCTGCAAGCGACCAATCCGCACCCCGAAACCGAGCTCGAATACAGCACGCCCTTCGAATTGCTGATTGCCGTATTGCTCAGTGCGCAGGCCACCGACGTGGGGGTGAACAAGGCCACGCGTTTGCTGTTTGCAGTGGCCAACACGCCGCAGGCCATCCTCGATCTGGGACAGGACGGGCTGGAAAGCTACATCCAAACCATCGGCCTGTACCGTAGCAAGGCCAAACACATCCTGCAGTCGTGCCGCATCCTGCTGGAGCAGCACGGCGGCCAGGTGCCGGACGACCGCACCGCGCTGGAGCAGCTGCCCGGCGTGGGCCGCAAGACCGCCAGCGTGGTGCTCAACGTGGCCTTCGGCCACCCCACCATGGCGGTCGATACGCACATATTCCGGCTGGGCAACCGCACCGGACTGGCCCCCGGAAAAACCGTACTCGAGGTCGAAAAGAAGCTGCTCAAGCGTATTCCACCCGAGTTTTTGGTGCATGCGCACCACTGGCTGATCCTGCACGGGCGCTATATCTGCAAGGCACGCACGCCCGAATGCTGGCGCTGCAGCGTGGCCGACTGCTGCGACTACCAGCCCAAGACGCCGGCGCCAGCGGCACGGCGCACGCCCCGCAAGACCGCCGGCTGAATCAGCACCGTACCAGGCGCCGGCAGACTGCGGCCGGCATTCCCGTTACTCCGATTTTTCTGACACCCCGGCACTGGCAAAGCTGGCCATGTCGCACAGCATGGTGCAGGCCGACGGCAGCAGCGGCCAGGCCAAGGCGGCGCCGGAGCCCTCGCCCAGGCGCAGACCCCACTCCAGCAGCGGTTGTGCCTGCAGGATGTCCAGCATGAAACGGTGGCCCGGCTCACCCGAGCAATGGGCAAAAATGCAGCGCTGGCGCACCAGCGGCTCCATCTGCACCGCCACCAGCAGCGCCGCCGTCACGATCAAGCCATCGATCAGAATCACGCGCCGCTCGGCGGCTGCCTGCAGCATGGCGCCCACCATGGTGGCAATCTCATAACCGCCCAGCGCGGCCAGGGCATCCAGTGCATTGCCGGTGTCGGGGTTGGCATCCAGCGCCTCCTGCAGCACGGCCATCTTGCGCTGCACACCGGCAGCATCCAGGCCGGTGCCAGCACCGGTGCAGGCCGCCAATGGCACACCGTGCAGGCGTGCCAGCAGCAGCGAGGCCGACGATGTATTGCCGATGCCCATCTCCCCCAGCATCAGGGCATTGCCCGGCAACTTGCGCACCAGCTCCTGCCCGTTGCTGATGGCCTGCAGGCACTGCTCCTTCGTCATGGCAGGGCCCTGGCTGCAGTCTGCCGTTCCTGGCGCCACCTTGTACTGATGCAACTGCGAGCGCGGTGCAATGTCACGCGCCACGCCGCAATCGGCCACGCTCAAGGCGATGCCATGCTGGCGCGCCAGCACGCTCACGGCCGCGCCACCGGCCAGAAAGTTTTCGACCATTTGCCAAGTCACATCCTGTGGATAGGCCGACACGCCTCGGCGCACCAGTCCGTGGTCGCCGGCAAATACCACCATGTGCGGCTGCTCCAGGCGCGGCTGTGTAGTGCCCAGAATCATGCCGATCTGCAGCGCCAGATCTTCCAGTCGCCCCAGGGAACCCAGCGGCTTGGTCTTGTGATCAATGGCGGCCTGCAGTTCAGCGAGCAGCTGTGCATCGTCCAGATCAGCTACCGTATCCAATGTCAACCTCATCGTCATCTCATGCTCCTTGTTGCCGAGGATGCAGCAGGCTACGCAAGGCGGATGCGCCAAAGTGCTGCTCCACAAAGTCAGCCATCTGCCCGAACACCGTGTCGAGCGAAGGCACCGAGGCGCCAAACAAGGTCTGCTGCACGTTGGCGTTCTCCAGCAGACCGTGCAGGTAGACGCCCAATACCTGCCCCACCTGCGGCACACCGGGGGTGGCCGCACCATTGGTCCAGCCCAGCACCGTGCCATCCTGCGTTGCCAACGCTGGCGCCGCCACATGGCCCGAACGGACCATGGCCGGGTGTTCCTGGGTCTTTCCCATGTGAATTTCATAGCCCTGCACCGGCAAGCCGGCCAGCGCCTGCCAGCCATCGGCCAGATCGGCAGACAGGATCGCCTGCGTGCGCTGCACGGTCTTGCCCGGCTCGAACCGGGTCACCAGCGGCAACAGGCCCAGGCCCGGGCCGCTGCCCCCGCCTTCCAGCCAATCCAGATCGATCACGGCCTCGCCCAGCATCTGCAGGCCGCCACAGATGCCCAGCACACGACCGCCACCGGCCGCATGGGCAGTGATGGCCGCATCCAGCCCCTGTGTGCGCAGCCACTGCAGATCGGCCATGGTGTTCTTGCTGCCCGGCAGCACCACCCAGTCTGCACCAGCCAGCGCAGCGGGATCACGCACCCACTGCAGACGCACGCCCGGCAACTGCCGCAGCGGCTCGAATTCATCCAGATTGCTGATGTGCGGATAGGCCACCACGGCCACGCGCACTGTCGCCTCTGCGGACCCTGTGGTGCTGGAATCGAACACGCCGTCCTCTTCCGGCAAGCCATGGTTGCGCCACATCGGCAAGGTAGCCATGACCGGCACGCCGGTCATCTCTTGCAGCATGTGCGGTGCCGGCGCCAGCAGCGCACTGTCCCCGCGAAACTTGTTCAGCACAAAACCCTGCAGCAAGGCCCGATCTGCCTCGGGCATCAACGCCCAGGTGCCGTACAGATGGGCGAAGGCGCCGCCCCGATCGATATCCGCCACCAGCAGACAGGCGGCACCCACATGCCTGGCAATGCGCAGATTGACCACATCACTGGCCATCAGGTTGATCTCGGCCGGCGAGCCCGCCCCTTCGATCACCACCACATCGTTCTCGGCGCGCAGCGCATCGAGCGCGGCGGCAATGTGCGGCCAGACATGCTGGCTGCGCCCGCGCCAGGGCATGGCCGTCAATGCCGCATCGACCTTGCCCAGCAGCACCACCTGACTGTGCGTATCCGCCTCCGGCTTGAGCAGCAAGGGATTCATGCGCACGTCGGGCTCAGCGCCAGCGGCCAGCGCCTGGAAATACTGTGCACTGCCGATTTCGCCCCCGGCAGGATGAGCGGCCGTACCCGCGACCACGCGGGCGTTGTTACTCATGTTCTGCGCCTTGAACGGCGCCACCCGCAAGCCCTGGCGGGCATACCAGCGGCACAAGGCCGTGGCCAGCCAGCTCTTGCCTGCGCCACTGGTGCATCCCAGCACCATCACGCACGGCGCCAACGTTTCCTGACTCATAAATGGACCTCCTGCATGGCCTGCAGCCAGGCTGCGGCCAGGGCATCCTGTGCTTCGGGCGTATGCACACACACGCGCACACACCCCGGCAGGCCAAAGCTCGTGCAATCGCGCAGCTTGACACCACGCCTGCGCAGGCTGGACTGCACTTCATCCCATTTCGGCGCAAGACCGCTCAGCACCGGGCCAGCCTCATGCGACAACTGCAGCACGTCAAACGTCAGCGCCTCGTCGGCTGCGGACGTTGTGGCCAGAGGCCACGGCAGGCGCATCACGCCAAAATTGGTCTCGCTATCCAGCCATTCCAGGCCCAGCATTTGCAGGCAATTGATCTGCCGCACTTTCCAGCGCCGCAGCGTGTCGCGCGCCACCTCCAGCCACGCCTGTGTCTCTGGCTGGCACCAGCTTTCCAGCAGCGCCACACCGGCCGCTCCCAGAGGCCAGGATGGTGCAGCCCGCAACAAGCCTTGCACGCGGTGCCGGTCCTCGTGCGCCGGAGCGATGGCATAGCCGGCGCGCACGCCGCACAACCCGAGCGCCTTGTTCGGTGTCCACAATTGCCATACGGCATCACGATCCAGCCCCGGCGTCACATCAACCTGTGTGAGCTGCAACGGTGCATAGGCGCAATCCAGCACCACGGTGGCATCGGGTTTGCGCTGCGTCCACTCCTCGGGCCAGGGCTGCACCTGCCCCAGCGGACTGGTCGGGGCGCATAACCAGATCAAATCGGCCTGGGCCATGCTGGTGACCTGCGGCATGCCATGGGTCAATGCGGCGCGTGTGTAATCCCCATAATGGAACTCGGGCATCCAGACAGCGGCCCGGTGCTGGGTCGCCGCCACATCGGCGGTAATTCGTGCAATCAGCTCGCTGGCGCTGGCCCCCGGCACAATGCGCCACGGCGCCACCCCGTGGTACGCCGCCAGCCGTTCACGCAAGGCCACATAGGTTGGATCAGGATAGTGCTCAAAGGACGCCTGCCGCACTGCCTCCAGCGTCTGCGGACAAGGTCCGGCGGCATTGCTGTTGGTGGAAAAATCCCAACGCGGCACCCCCATCGCATCCGCACCGCCATGCACGCTGCTGCCCTGCGGCAACTCTTCAGTCCACATCATGCAGCCCCTTTCCAGGCCACGGCAAGCCATCCCGCCAACATTCCCACGCCCAATATCCACCACAGTGCGTACCGCGCCAAACGTGCCGCGTGCTGCACATGCTGCGCGGCCAGTGGCCGCCCTGCGGCGTGCAACACATAAACACCAGGTTTGCGCAAGGGCACATCCAGCGCCAGCGCCATGGCCGCCATCGGCCAGCCGCTGTTGGGAGATGGCGTTTGCACGGCTTCCCGCCGCCAGCGCCGCCAGTTGCTGCCGCCCCCGGCCAGCAGCAAGGCCAGACCGGTCAGCCGCGCGGGTAGCCATGCCAACGCGTCATCGATGCGCGCAGCCCATTTGCCAGCCCACTCCCAGTGCTGTCCGCGGTAATGGCCCCGATACCCCCACATGGAATCTGCCGTGTCGGCATAACGCTGCAGCGCCGCACCTGGCAAACCCAGCACAGCAAACCAGAACAGCGGCGCAACCACTGAATCGTTGAGATTCTCGGCCAGGCTTTCGATCGCGCTTTCACGCACCTGCGTGGCATCGAGCTGCGTCACATCTCGGCTCACGATGCGCGCCAGCTGCGCCTGCCCTTGCGGCAAGGAGTGCGCCAAGGCCGCATCAACCGCCAGTACTTCATCGACCAGCATGCGCCAGGCCAGCAGCGGCTTGAGCAGCACCCCCAGCAGCAAGGCGGCCCAGCCCCACGGCAGTTGCAGGATCAACCACTGCAGCGCCACTGCCGCCAGCACCACCCCCATGGCACCCAACCACCAGGCAGCGGCGCCACGCCAGAAAGAGGGCCAGTCGCTCGCGCCCTCCCGCGTCCGTGTCTGCAGCCAGCGGCCGGCGCGCTGCAAGTACTGCCCCATCCATACCACTGGATGCCAGCGCGGCGAGGGCTCACCCATCCACTGGTCAATGGCCAGCGCCACCAGCACAGCAGCAACGTCGGTCCACCAAAGCAGGCTGTCCGTCACGGCCGCGCTCCTGCCGGCCCACCCGCTCGCAGACGGTCAGCAGCCCGCCCCATCAGTCACCAGACTTTCCTGCCGTCATGCCCAGCCGCTCGATCAGGTTCAAATCGGCATCCACATCCGGATTGCCGGTGGTGAGCAACTTGTCACCATAGAAAATGGAATTGGCACCTGCCAGGAAGCACAGGGCCTGCATGGTGTCGTCCATGGCGCGGCGGCCGGCCGACAGGCGCACACGCGCCTCGGGCATGGTGATGCGGGCGGCAGCAATCATGCGCACGAACTCGAGCGGGTCGATATCTTCGGCATCGGCCAGCGGCGTGCCTTCCACCTTGACCAGGTTGTTGATTGGCACGCTGTCCGGGTAGCGCGGATGCAGATTGGCCAACTGGCCGATCAGCTCGGCACGCTGGCGCCGGCTTTCGCCCATGCCGATGATGCCGCCGCTGCACACGCTCACCCCCACACTGCGCACGTGCTCGAGCGTGTCCAGGCGGTCCTGGTAGTCCCGCGTGCTGATAATGTTGCCGTAGTTTTCGGGCGCGGTATCCAGGTTGTGGTTGTAATAGTCGAGGCCGGCGGCCTTGAGTTCCTCGGCGTGCTCCCTGGTGAGCATGCCCAGCGTGCAGCATGCTTCCAGACCGACCTCTTTCACGGTCTTGATCAGTGTCACCACCTGCTCGATGTCGCGGTCCTTGGGCGCGCGCCATGCAGCCCCCATGCAGAAACGCGTGGCGCCAGCCGCCTTGGCCGCCTCGGCGGCTTCGCGCACGGCGCCGGCTTCCATCAGCTTGGAAGCATCCACGCCGGTGTCATAGTGCGCCGACTGTGGGCAGTAGCCGCAATCTTCGGGGCAGCCACCGGTCTTGATCGACAGCAGGGTGGCAAACTCCACCTCGTTCGGATTGAAGTGCTCACGGTGCACCTGCTGCGCACGGAACAGCAACTCCGGAAACGGCAGCGACAGCAACTCTTCGATGTCATCAACCGCCCAACGGTCGGTGCTCGGCGCCACCGGCTGGCCATTGCGCGGAGTGCAGAGATGCACGGGCTGTTCTGCATTGCCACCGTGGCAGCTAACGGGGTTATGGATTTCAGGAGTATTCAACATGATCAGTTTGCTTCCGGATGCCGCCCTCGCGGGTAGGGGAAAATTGTTTCACACACGGCTTGTGTGAAGCTGACAGGCATCAGTCTTCAATGCCGCGTTGCGCCGGAATACCAGCTTCGAACGCGTGCTTGATCTGACGCATTTCCGTGACCGTATCGGCCAGATCAATGATTTCCTGCGGGCAACGCCGGCCCGTGAGGCAGACATGCACATGCCGGGGGCGCATTTTCAGGGTCTCCAGCACATCCTGCAGGTCCAGCCAGCCGTACACCAGGGGATAGGTGATCTCATCGCACACTACCAGGAAATACTCGCCTCCCAGAATCGTCGCCTTGGCCTTTTGCCAGCCATCGCGCGCCAGCTGGGCCGACTTTTCCAGATCCTGACTTTTCCAGCTAAAACCATCTCCCAGCCCTTCCACCGGAACGCCGATCTGCTCGAACATGCGGTGCTCGCCAAAGCGCGCACTGGGCACTTTCATGAACTGGTAGATCTTGACCGGCTTGCCACGCCCGGTGGCGCGCAGTGCCAAGCCAAAGGCGGCAGTACTCTTGCCCTTGCCGTCGCCAGTGTTGACGATCAGGATGCCGCGGCGCTCTCCTTCCGGTGTCTCGTACGGCTTTTCTTTGGGTGGTTCTTCGATTTTCATGCACGCTCCTCCTGGGCTTTCAGACAAAGCGGCAACCCGGCCGCCATCAAGGTCACATGGCTGCACACGGCCGCCACACGCTGGTTGAGTGCACCCAGCGCATCCACAAAGGCACGGGTTTCGCCGCCCAGAGGAATCACGCCGAGGCCGATTTCATTGCTCACGATATGCAGCGGCCCGGGGCAGGCGACAATTGCCTGCAGCAGCTCTCCGCTAGCCACCGCATCGCTCGGGCTGCCATGCAGCGGCATCAATTGCTGCGTCAACCACAGTGTCAGGCAATCCAGCACGATCAGGGTATCGGCGCGGCCATGCCTGCTCAGTGCCGATACCACGTCCAGCGGCGTGTGCACATCTGCAGCCTGCAAGGTCTGCATGCCGGGTACGCGCTGCGCGCGCTCCTGTTGGTGGCGCGCGATGCGCGCCTGCATTTCGGCATCCCAAGGCAGTGCTGTGGCCAGATAGAGCGCACGGTGCTGCGCCGACTGTTGCAGCCAATGTGCCGCAGCACGCTCGGCGCGTGCCGTCTTGCCGGACTTCTGCCCCCCCAGAATCAACTCATGCTGTACGCCCCCCACGGGCACTCCTTCTGTTTTCCTGCCGCATCGCCATGCGGCGCGAACCGAATCGACCATTGTACGGTCAGGATTCGCAATGTTTATCCTACAATTGAAGTTTGGAACCGGATGATAGGCAAATTGCATGTCTCCGGCCGACAGCCTGCAATTTTCCGTGCCATGACCACTTCGCCCTCTCCAATGTCGCTCGATCAGGTTGCCGATCGCCTGGAGCACATTCTGCTGCGTTACCAGGAATTGCAGAAAACCAACGGGTTGCTGCAGCAGCAACTGCATGAGGTCACCCAGGAGCGCGACTCTCTCAAATCCCGTCTGGCCGCAGCCCGCGCCCGCGTCGATGCCCTGCTGCAACGCCTGCCAGCCGACGTGCTTGCCACACCCGAAGGCCATCCGGCGCCCATCACCGCCTGGGGCTCCCCTGACAACCTGCCTGCCGAGGATGATTAAGCCATGAAGCAGATCGAACACACGATCATGGGCCAGGCCTATACCCTGGCCAGCAACGACGATGAAATGGAACGCATGCGTGACGCCGCACAGCGGGTCGATGCGGCCATGTGCAAAATCCGCGATGCCGGCAAGATCCGTGCGCGCGAGCGCATTGCCGTGCTGGCAGCGCTCAACCTGGCCTACGACCTGATCATCCGGGAAGAACAGCAAGCCCAGGCTCTCGCCATTGCCGATGGCGCCGCAGACACAGAAGGCAGCGCCCGCCTGCAAGCCTTGCTGCAGCGCATGGACCAGGTGCTGGCAGAGGACGGTCGCCTGCTCTGAGCAGCCCCCGCATTTTTTACATCTCGCGGGCTGTTCCTTCCGGCCCGAAAAGCCTAAAATGAAGACGTCTGCAGCGAGCCTGGTTTTATAGTTCCTTGAACCAATGCTCTCTGAGCCCGGGCTTGGTACATTGCCTGGCCAGCGTGATCATCTCGCGTCAGATGAACCCACGGCCTTGCTGCCCTCGCCCACCTGAACCCCTCCGTTCAGGATGACGATCAGGTTCCGCTGCAGACACCTCTCACCCTTCTCCCTATCTCCCCCCGTTTCGCCTACAATTCCGGCCATGATTCTGGAACCTGTCACTATTCTGGAGCTGGCGGCGCTTGGCCTGACCGGCGGTTTCATGGCTGGCCTGCTGGGCGTTGGCGGCGGCATGGTACTGGTGCCATTCATCGTCTGGATCCTGACCGGCCGTGGTGTCGAAGACGGCCTGGCCGTCAAGATGGCCATTGCCACCTCCATGGCCACCATCATGTTTACCTCCATCTCCAGCATGCGCGCGCACCACAAGCGCGGCATGGTGCGCTGGGACCTGGTCAAGGGCATTGCCCCCGGCATCATGATCGGCGCGCTGGTGGTCAGCCTGGGCGTATTTGCCCTGCTCAAGGGCGCCTGGCTCTCGGTGGTATTCGGCGTGCTGGTCATCGGGGCAGCATCGCAAATGTTTCTCGACCGCAAGCCCAAGCCCACGCGCCAGATGCCGCAGCGCCCAGGTCAGATGGCTGCCGGCAGTGTGATCGGTTTCCTGTCCGGCCTGCTTGGCGCAGGAGGCGGCTTTCTGAGCGTGCCTTTCATGACCTGGTGCAACGTGGCCATTCACAATGCCGTGGCCACCAGTTCAGCGCTCGGGTTTCCGATCGCGATCTTCAACGTGTTCGGCTATGTGATCAGCGGCTGGAGCGTGGTCAATCGCCCAGCATTGTCTGTCGGTTACGTCTGGCTGCCGGCACTGGCCGTGATCGTGTGCTGCAGCGTGCTGACCGCACCGCTGGGCGCCCGCACAGCGCATGCGCTGCCGGTCAAGACACTCAAGCGTATTTTTGCCATGGTCTTGATGCTGCTGGCCATCAGCATGCTGATGCAGGGCCTGCGCCTGCTGGGCTGGCGTTAAGCGGTCCGCGCCTGCCGCTCATTGCCCTGGCGTCACGCACCAGGGCGCCTGATCGTGCATCAGGGCCAGCCACAGGGCGATGGCGGAAATCACCATCAGGGCCAGTCCGGCCAAGCGGATGCCCCAGCGGCCATCGGCCAGGCCACGGTCTTTCAGGCGCAGCAGCAGCCACGGCCCTGCCATCAACGACACACTGGTACCCAGCACAAACAGCGCCATGACGACCGCGCCCTGCCAAACAACCCCCGTCAGGCCGGCCACCATCAGCGCCGAATACAGCAAGCCGCAGGGCAAAAAGGCCCACAGCATGCCGACCAGCACCGGGCCCAGGCGCCCGCCCTTTTGCTGCAGGCGCTTGATGCGCGACCATACATTGCGCGCCGAGCGCTCCAGCCAGAGCGGCTGGCGTGCCTGCACCAGCAATACCAGTCCCAGTAAAAAGGCCGCCACGTGGAGCATGCTCCACAACGGGCGCAAGGCCGCACTTTGAATCGTGAGCCAGCCCAGCGCCTGCAGGGTGGCCGCGGCCAGCGCTCCCAGCGCTGCGTAACCGATCAGCCGCCCGAGCTGGAACAGGCCCATGGCGATGGTCTGCTGCGCCGGCTTGCCGCCAGCGGTATATCCAATGCCGGCACAGGCGGCACCGCACATGGCGATGCAATGGGGGCCGCCGGCCAGCCCCATGAGCAAGGCCGTCAGGGCCAGGGAAAGTGTCATGGCAGTCCAGAAGAAGCGGCGCCATGCCGCAGCAGGCCCGCCGGAACGATCAGATAATTTTGGAGAATTTTATCGGAGTCCCGGCCTGCAGGTATTTGTCAAACACCATGGCCACGCCACGCACGAAATACCACCCCTGTGGCGTGACGGTGATGGCGTTATCTGTGATCTGCACCATGCCCTCGGCTTCCTTGACCTTGAGCTGCTCGATTTCGCGCACAAAGTAGCTCTTGAAGTCGATCAACCAGCTCACGTTGATGGATTCGAACTGCACCTCGCCCTGGCACATGATGGCCATGATCACGGAGCGCCGGATCAGGTCGTCGCGGCTGAGGGCCAGCCCGCGCACCACCGCAAAATGGCCGCGATCGATGGCATCGTAATACTCCTCCAGCGATTTGGCATTCTGGCTGTAGGTCGGGCCGATGCGCCCGATGGCCGATACACCCAGGCCGATCAGATCGCAATCGGGCTGCGTGCTATAGCCCTGGAAGTTGCGGTGCAACCTGCCCTGGCGCTTGGCGATGGCCAAGGCATCATCCGGCAAGGCAAAGTGGTCCATGCCGATGTACACATAGCCCGCCCCCTGGAATGCCTGCAGCGACTGCGCCAGCATCTGGATTTTTTCTGCGCCAGAAGGCAAGGTGTAGGCATCGATGCGGCGCTGCGGCTTGAAGCGCTCCGGCAGGTGTGCATAAGCGTACAGCGCAATGCGGTCCGGCCGCAGTTCGCACACCTGCTGCAGCGTACGCGCGAACGAGGCCGCCGTTTGCTGCGGCAAACCGTAAATCAGGTCGACGTTGACTGAATGGAAGCCGATGCGGCGTGCCGCCTCGACCAGGGCAAACACCTGCTCGGCCGGCTGGATGCGGTGCACCGCCTTTTGCACGGCCGGGTCGAAATCCTGCACACCGAAGCTCAGGCGGTTGAAGCCCAGGTCGAACAGAACCTGCAGGCGGGCCGCATCCACCGTGCGTGGATCCACTTCGACGGAATACTCGCCTCCCTCCACCAGCACGAAAGCGCGGCGGATCATGTGCATCAGCTCGCCGAGCTCTTCATCATTCAGAAAGGTCGGAGTGCCGCCACCGAAGTGCAGCTGCGACACCGTCTGGCCACTGCCGATGCGCGCCACGTGCAGGTCCAGCTCACGCTGCAGGTAGCGCAGGTACTCGGTGCCGCGCTCCTTGTGCTTGGTGATGATCTTGTTGCAGGCGCAGTAATAACAGAGCGATTCGCAAAACGGTACATGCACATACACCGACAACGGCCGCACATGCCCCGGCTGCGAGTTGTGACGCATTTCGAGCGCTCCGACGTAGTCGGACTCGCCGAAGGCCTCGACAAAGCGGTCAGCCGTGGGGTAAGAGGTATACCGCGGGCCTGCAATGTCGTAGCGGGCCAGCAGTTCGGGAGTGAGGGTGGGGGCGGTGGTGCTGCTCATCTTGAGAGCATTTTACTGGACTCCACTTTAGGGTGTTGCTTGACCTGCATCAACGCTAATGGCCAGCATGTGATAATACCCCTATTCCCTTCAGCTATATCAAGCTTGGCTTAGTCTGTTCATCACTTATGTCCTCCTCTGTCCACAAGACCTTCAAAGTAGCCTGTTCCAACTGCAATTTGCGGGAACTGTGCATGCCTGTCGGCCTGACCGAGGCCGAGATGAAACACCTTGACTCGATCATCGAAACCCGGCGCAAGATCCGTCGCGGCGAGGCGTTGTTCACTCACGGCGATCCGTTCAACGCGCTGTATGCGATCCGCACCGGCTTCTTCAAGACCGTGGTCGCTGCCCAGGATGGTCGCGACCAGGTAACCGGTTTCCAGATGGCAGGTGAAATCATCGGGCTCGACGGCATCGTCAACGACCTGCACACCTGTGATGCGATTGCCCTGGAAGATGCGGAAGTCTGCGTCATTCCCTACCAGCAGCTCGAAGCGCTGTCGCGCGAAGTCACGGCATTACAGGCCCACGTGCACAAGATCATGAGCCGCGAAATCGTGCGCGAGCACGGCATGATGCTGCTGCTGGGCAATATGCGCGCCGAAGAACGCCTGGCGGCGTTCCTGCTCAATCTGGTGCAGCGCCTGCATGCTCGCGGCTTTTCCCAGCACGAGCTGGTGCTGCGCATGACGCGCGAGGAAATCGGCAGTTATCTGGGGCTCAAGCTGGAAACCGTCAGCCGTACCTTCTCGCGCTTTGCCGAACAAGGCATTGTCGAAGTCAGGCAGCGCCACGTACGCATTCTGAATACGGACGCCTTGCAGCAGATCGTCAACCCGGGCTAAACCGGCCCTTCAAGCCGCCAAAGACCAGTCACCTCCCAGTTTCTGCCCGATGGCTTCAGCAATACAAAGGCCCCATGCAATGGCATGAGGCCTTTTTCATGGATCGGACGGCGCGCAAGGTGCCGCCCTGGATTCAGTGCTGCTGATTGTCACCGCCGCCGGTAGCCGCGTGGTTACGCGCGCGCATGGCCGGCGAGTACTGGGTGCCCGAAGCGCTCAGGGTATGGTTTTCGGCATCGTCGAACGTGTTCAGCACTTCGTTGGGCGATTGCATGATGACGAACCAAGTGATGATGCAGGCCACCACCACGGCCAGCGGCCCGCCAATCACCATCCACACCATCGGATACTTCCACCAGGGGCGGTCGTCCTCGTGCACCGGCATGCCGGGCAAGGTTGCCTTGGTATTGCTCATATTACTCAATTCCTTGTCCATTACTGCGGCGCCAGGAAGGCCGCTTTTTCGGTGACCACACTGTTGCTTTCCAGTTCACGCACTTCCAGGTAGATCGGGTGTGATCCAGGTTCGACGGCGCCGTAGGGCACCCGCACGCCCAGGGCATGCTGCTCCACCTCGGCCGGGCCAATCGTCACTTTTTCGCCTTCGGCCACTACGGCGCCCGGCAAACCATTGACGCGGATTTCGTAGGTCTGCGGACGCTCTGTAGTGTTCATGATGCGCACCACATAAGTGTTTTCGATCTTACCGCCCTCCACGATGCGCGACATCACGCCGCGGTCGCGAATCACATCCACGCGCATCGGTGCGCGCATGCCGAGACTGACCACCAGCATGGCGGAAATCAGCAGCAGGATACCTGTATACACCAGCACACGGGGGCGTTTGATGCGGTCCCAGATTTCGTTCTTGCCCCAGTTGTTGGTCATGGCGTTTTCGGTGGAGTACTTGATCAGGCCACGCGGATAGCCCACCTTGTCCATCACCTCGTCACAGGCATCGACGCACGCACCGCAGCCAATACACTCGTATTGCAAGCCCTGCCGAATATCGATGCCGGTCGGGCACACCTGCACGCACATGGTGCAGTCGATGCAATCGCCCAATGCCAATGTGCTGCGGTCAGCGCTCTTGGAGCGCGGGCCGCGCGGCTCACCGCGCTGTTCGTCATAAGTCACGATCAGCGTGTCGGCGTCGAACATGGCGCTCTGGAAACGGGCGTACGGGCACATGTACTTGCACACCTGCTCGCGCATGAAACCAGCATTGCCGTAGGTGGCGAAACCGTAGAAGAAGATCCAGAAGGTTTCCCAGTTGCCCAGATTCCAGGTGGCAAAATTGCTCATCAGATCACGGATGGGGGAGAAATACCCCACAAAGGTGAGCCCCGTCCAGAGTGCAATCGCCAGCCAGACCAGGTGCTTGCCACCGCGCTTGAGGATTTTCTCGCCGTTCCAGCCGCTCTTGTCCAGACGCATGCGCGCACTGCGATCCCCTTCGAGTTTGGCTTCGACCCAAAGGAAAATTTCGGTATAGACGGTTTGCGGACAGGTATACCCGCACCACAGGCGCCCCGCCACTGCCGTGAACAGAAACAGTGACAGCGCCGAAATGATCAGGATGCCGGCCAGATACACCAGATCCTGCGGATACAGGACCAGGCCGAAAATGAAGAACTTGCGCGTGCCCAAATCGAACAGCACGGCCTGGCGCTCTCCCCAATTCAGCCAGGGCAGGCCATAAAAGACGATTTGCGTAAGCCACACGAAAATCCAGCGCCAGGAGGTGAATATCCCGGAGACAGTGCGCGGATGAATGGCCTTCTTTGATGCAAACAGCGACCCACCGCCAGCGGCCTTGATGATCGAATCCTTCTCGATCGGAATGATCTTCTTGTCAGGGTCCCCGGACGCGTAGCCGGAGTTATCCTGCTTTTCCTTTGACATAGTCAGTCAACCTTCCAGCTGGCACCACAATGCACCCGGCACCTTGCCAGCTTTTGCAGCCATATATACAAAATCGCCATGACCTGCTGACTGCGGCGGGCCATGGCGAGCAACACTGTCAGCTGCAACGTGACATGTTATCAGGTCGGCTTATTTGTTGGAGAGACCCCACACATAAGCAGCCAACAGGCGGATCTGCTCAGGCGTGAACCTGTTTTCCCACGCCGGCATGATGTTGGTCTTGCCTTCGGTGATCTGGCGCATGATGGCCGCTTCGCTCGGCACACCCATCAGCCAGACGTTGTCGGTCAGGTTGGGGGCGCCCAGCGCCTGGTTGCCCTTGCCGTCCGCACCGTGGCAGGCCGCACATACGGTGGTGAACTTGGCCTTGCCGATGGCTGCCTGGGCAGAATCATGCGGCAGATTCGACAGGCTCATCACGTAGTTGGCCACCGCCTTGGCATCTGCCGGCGTACCGCCGATAGCGGCAAGCTGGGGCGGCATGAAACCATGGCGGCCCTTGGTGATGGTCTGGATGATGGTGTCCGGCTTGCCGCCCCACAGCCAATCCTTGTCGGACAGGTCTGGGTAGCCATTGCCGCCCTTGGCGCTAGAGCCATGGCACTGGGCGCAGTTGTTCAGGAACAGACGCTGACCCATGCCCACGGCCTGCGGATCCTTGGCAATCTGTTCCACCGGCATGGCCGCATACTTGGCAAACAACGGCGCCACCTGGGCATCCAGCTTGGCCTTCTCGGCTTCATACTGGCCCTTGGAGGTCCAGCCCAGTGCGCCCTTGTTCGTGCCAAAGCCCGGATACAGGATGAAATAGACAATCGTAAAGATCACCGTCAGCCAGTACAGACCCACCCACCAGCGCGGCAACGGGTTGTTCACCTCGCGCAAGTCACCGTCCCACACGTGGCCGGTGGTCTTATCTTCGGCGGTATGTGCGCGTGCACGTGCACCAAACAGAAGAATGCCAATGCAGAAAAGAATGCCGAAGGCTACGATGGCCACCACGTAGCCGGCCCAGAACGGACTGTTGAAGTCACTCATTTTGCTTCCTCACTTTGTTTGTCGGTGCCGGGCGCGTCCTCGTTCAAGAATGGCAGCTGTGCAGCCTCATCGAATCGGTGGCGATTGCGGCGGGACAAGGCCCACGCAATCAACCCCAGAAAGACCAGCAGGCTGGTGACAGTCGCTAAACTGCGCAGGTCATTGATATCCATGGAAACCCCCGAGCTCCTTTTTTATTACTGCAGTGCAACGTCCACACGACGGGCCTGACCACCAGTGCCTGCATTGTTGTCTGCAGGCTTCGACAGCACGATGCGGTCTTCTGCCACACCATTGGCCTTGAGCAGGTCACGCACGGCAAAGGCGCGCTTCTTAGCCAGCTCTGCATTCTGGGCAGCGTTGCCAGTGGCATCGGTGTAACCGCTCACCACGGCCTTCTTGCCGGCCTTCACGCCGGCCAGTACATCCGTCAGGGCTTCGGCGCCACCCTTGGCGACTTCGCTCTTGCCGGTGGCAAAGAAGAACTGCACCACGCCGTTTTCGACCTTGACCGCGGCTTCGTCTGCGGCCACCGCAGCGGGAGCGGGAGCCGGGGCAGGCACGGCCGGAGCAGGCGCAGCTGCAGCGGCTGCACGCTGCTTTTCCTGCAGGGCAGCCATGGCGCTGCCCAGCGACTGCAGGTAGGCAATCAGTGCCTGCTGCTCGGTCTTGCCCTTCACAGCAGCCGGCGCACCAGCGATCTCCGCGTCGCTGAAGGGCACCCCGACCTTGCGCAGTGCAGTCATGTGCGCCGCGATGGTGGTGTCATCGACCAGGTTCTTGGACAGCCAGGGGTAAGCCGGCATGTTGGACTCGGGCACGACATCACGCGGGTTATGCAAGTGCTGTGCATGCCAGTCGTCGCTGTAGCGGCCACCCACGCGCGCCAGATCGGGCCCGGTACGCTTGGAACCCCACTGGAACGGATGGTCGTACACCGATTCACCGGCCACCGAATAGTGGCCATACCGCAGTGTCTCGGCGCGGAACGGACGCACCATCTGCGAGTGGCAGTTGTAGCAACCTTCACGTACGAAGATGTCGCGTCCGGCCACCTGCAGGGCGGTCGGCGGCTTCATGCCTTCGATAGGCTGTGTCGTGGACTTCTGGAAAAACAGCGGAACGATTTCGACCAGACCCCCAAAGGAGATCACGAGCACAATCAGTACGATCAGCCAGAAGTTGCTAGTTTCAACTTTTTCGTGGCTCAGGCCACCTGTAGCTTGCGGGTTTGCCATTGTGTTGTTCTCCTCAGGCGTGCGCCGGGGCAAGTGCAGGAATCTGCGTGGTCACGGAACGGCCCTTGGTCGCCGTCATGACGGTGTTCCACAGCATGATGACCATGCCACCCAAGTACAGCACACCGCCCAGCAGACGGGTTGCGTAGAACGGGAAGGTAGCTTTCACGCTTTCAACGAAGGTATAGGTCAGGGTGCCGTCGGGGTTGATGGCCCGCCACATCAGACCCTGCATCACACCGGCAATCCACATGGCAGCGATGTACAGCACGATGCCAATGGTGGCTACCCAGAAGTGCAGTTCGATGGCCTTGACGCTGTACATTTCCTTTTTGCCGAACAGACGCGGAATCATGTAGTACATGGAGCCGATGGTAATCAGACCCACCCAACCCAGTGCGCCGGAGTGCACGTGGCCAATGGTCCAGTCGGTATAGTGGCTCAACGCGTTGACGGTCTTGATCGCCATCATCGGGCCTTCGAAAGTGGACATGCCGTAGAACGACAGCGACACGATCAGGAAACGCAAGATGGGATCGTCACGCAGTTTGTGCCATGCGCCAGACAGGGTCATGATGCCGTTGATCATGCCGCCCCAGCTCGGTGCCAGCAGGATCAGGGAGAAGACCATGCCCACGGACTGGGTCCAGTCGGGCAGCGCCGTGTAGTGCAAATGGTGCGGACCGGCCCACATGTAAGTGAAGATCAGTGCCCAGAAGTGCACGATGGAGAGGCGATAGGAATACACCGGACGCCCTGCCTGCTTTGGCACGAAGTAATACATCATGCCCAGGAAGCCCGCGGTCAGGAAGAAGCCCACGGCATTATGGCCATACCACCACTGCACCATGGCGTCCTGCACGCCGGCATAGGCAGAATAGGACTTCATCAGGCCAGCCGGAACGAACGCGCTGTTGACGATGTGCAGCACGGCGATGGCCAGGATGAAACCTCCGTAGAACCAGTTGGCCACATAAATGTGGCGCACCTTGCGGGTACCGATGGTGCCGAAGAACACGACGGCGTACACCACCCAGACCACGGCGATCAGCAGCTTGATGGGCCACTCGAGCTCAGCGTATTCCTTGGCAAAGGTGTAGCCCAGCGGCAGCGTGATGGCAGCAGCTACGATGACCAGTTGCCAGCCCCAGAATGTGAAGGCAGCCAGCTTGTCACTGAACAGGCGCACCTGGCAGGTGCGCTGTACCACGTAGTAGGAGGTACCCATCAGACCGCAACCGCCAAAGGCGAAGATCACGGCATTGGTGTGCAACGGACGCAGACGCCCATACGACAGCCATGGAATACCAAAGTTGAGCTCAGGCCAGGTCAACTGGGCGGCGATGGTCACGCCTACCAGCATGCCGACCACGCCCCACACGACGGTCATGATGGCGAACTGCCGTACAACCTTATCGTTGTACGTTGTTGCCTGCATATTGGAGAAACTCATTTTCACCTCTCTCTTTAAAAAACCTGCTCGACGTCATCTTATCCTTAAAAAACATGTGGTCACATGTCAGTCTTGCTTGAAGATACGTTGACCTTCGGCTTCAACGTCTTCGAACTGTCCGCTGTGGATGGCCCACCACAGTCCGACTAGAATAAAAAAGACCAATCCGATCGACAAGGGAATCAACAAGAACAGAATATCCACGCTGCCTCCTTTTAAATCCGGTCTAGCTTGCGCACCAGGCGCAAGGCATTTCCAATGACCAACAGTGAACTGAACGCCATGCCCAGCCCGGCCAGCCAGGCCGGCACCATGCCCATCGCTGCCAGCGGGATGGCCAGCAGGTTGTAGCCGGCAGCCCATGTCAGGTTTTCACGCACCACGCGCATGGTGCTGCACGCCAGCTGATAAGTATCGGCAACAGCTTGCAGGCTGCTGCCCAGAATCACGAAGTCGGATTGCGCCTGGGCCAGCGGTACCGCCTTGCCCAGTGCAAAGGAAACATGCGCGCCCGCCAGCACCGGACCGTCGTTGATGCCATCTCCCACCATGGCTACGTGGTGGCCATTCTGTTGCTCGGCGCGCAGGAAGGCCAGCTTGTCGCCGGCGCTACAGCCACCCTGTGCCTGCTCGAGGCCAAGCTGGTCGGCGATGCGCTGCACGGCATGGGGACGGTCGCCCGACAGCACCTGCAGACGCAGGCCCGCGTCACGCAGCGTATCGACGGCAGTCTGGGCATCGGTACGCAAGTCTTCACGCAGGACAAAGGTAGCCAGCCAACCGTGCTCATCGCTCAGGTTGGAATGCAGGGCGTCTGCCGGCAGTTCAGCCACGGTGTGTGGCGACACGTTGCAGAAGGCGTCCGAGCCGAGCCGCATGACGCCCGCAGCATCACCGCTGGCTGCGGCCATCGTACCTTCCAGCCCCTTGCCCGGATGTTCGGACACCTCGCTGGCCAGCCACTGCTGGTCAAGCAATGCCTCTCCCTCGAGACCGGCTGCTGCCACGATGGCACGCGACACCGGATGCAGCGAATGGCGTGCCAGCGCAGCCGCCTGCAGCAAGGCCTGCTGCGGATCGACGCCCGGGCGCACCAGCACGCACTCGAGTGCGATGGTATCGGCAGTCAGGGTGCCGGTCTTGTCGAATACGATGGTGTCGACCTGCGACAGACTTTCGAGCGCCTGCAGACGGCGCACCAGCACCCCATGCCGTGCCAGGCCACCCGCCGCTGCCAGCATGGCCGCCGGCGTGGCCAGCGACAGCGCGCAAGGACAGGTCACGATCAAGACGGCAACGGCGATCATGACGGCGCGCGCAGGATCCTGCGGCCACCACCAGGCAGCGGCTGCCAGCGCCGACAACAGCACGATGACCAGGAACGGCTTGGCCAGACGATCTGCATGCTGCGCCAGGCGCGGCTTGTCCACCGAAGCGCCTTCCATCATGGTCACGATCTGGGCGTAGCGCGTACTGTCCCCCAGCCGTTCGATGCGCATTTCAACCGGCGACTGGATATTGTGGCTGCCCGCAATCACGCTGGAACCCTCTTCGCGCCGCAGCGGCCGCGATTCGCCGGTCAACAGCGCCTCGTCCACCATGGTGCGGCCACCGATCACTACACCATCAGCCGGAAAGCCTTCACCCGGCAGTACCCGCACGATATCGCCGACCTTGAGGCGGCGCAGCGTCACACGCTCGTATTCGCCGCGTTTGTTGCGCCGGTCCACGCTTTCGGGCAAGCGGTTCATCAGCGCTTCCAGCGCTCCCGCGGTGCGGTCGCGCATGCGCCATTCCAGCCAGCGTCCGCTGAGCAGGAAGAACACGAACATGGTGAAGGAATCGAAGTACACCTCGGCGCCAAACATGCCGTCCGGCTCGAAGGTGCCCAAGGTGCTTGCGCCGAAGGAGATCAGCATGCCCAGCGATACCGGCAGATCCATGCTGACACGCCGATGGCGGATGTCATTCCAGGCGTTGCGGAAAAACGGCTTGCACGAAAAGATCAGCACCAGCACCGACAACAGCCAGGAGCCCCAGCGCAGCAGGTAACGCAGGTCTGGGGCAATCGCATGGGAAACGTATTCGGGCCACGCATACATCATCACCTGCGCGGTGGCAATGCAGGCAACCGCCCACTGCCAGCCGGTTTCGCGCGCTTCCAGGCGGCGGCGCTGCGCGGCAAAGGCATCATTGGCCGGCACGGCACGGTAACCGGCGTGCTCTACCGCCTGCATCCACTGCGAAGGCTTGACCTGGTCGGGCTTCCAGGTGACCTGGGCACGATGGCTGCCCGGGCTGACGCGCACGTCCTGTACGCCGGGTACGGCTTTGAGGGCATCTTCCACAGTCAGGGCACAAGCGGCGCAGTGCATGCCCTCGATGGCGACACTGGACTCCCACACATCCTGCTGATCCGCACACCGGCGGCTGAACGCACCCCATTCATCGGGATCATCCAGCAGCTCGACCTGTGTGGCCGTTGGCGCCATAACAACTGCAGACATCACACACCCACGTCCTGCCCATTCCATACGGCATGGAAAGTTTCACTGCCGCAATTGTAGGCACCCGTAAAATTTGCGCGGACGGTTTTACATATCGCCCTGAATGGCAGTCAAGTTAAAAGCGTGCGGGACGTTTTTCGAGGAAAGCGCCTATGCCTTCGCGGTGCTCTGCACTGTCGGCGTAATCATAGGCAGTCTGCAGCTGTACCCGTAGCACCGGAGCGTGCAGCTGCATCCAGTCGCGCATCATCTGCTTGTGCATGCGCGCCGCTGCCGGCGCCAACCGGACGATGCGCGCCACGCTGCGCTGCACATCCTCGCGCAATGCCGCTGCATCCGGCAGCATGCGGGTCAGGAAACCGCGGCTGTGCATTTCGGGCGCCTGGTACACGCCAGCCTCGAGCAGGATCGAGCGCGACAAGGTCGGGCCCAGCACCCCCGCTACCAGCGCCGCTTCGCGCGGTGCCATCGGAAAACCCAGTTTGGCGATTGGCGCGCCGTAATTGCTGTCCTGCTCGGCAATGCGGATGTCGCAGCAGCTGGCAATCTCGACGCCGGCGCCCATGCAATGCCCTTCGATGGCTGCAATCAGCGGCGCATCGCAGTCCAGCATGGCCGACAAGCCGCCCCATACCAGCTCTTCGTGGAAATGGCGCAGGCTGTCAACGTCGAAGCGGAACGCACTGTATTCGGAAATATCTCCGCCGGCACAGAAATTGCCATCGCCCCCCTGCACCACGACGCAGCGCAGCGGGTCATCGGTGCGGGTCTGCTGCTGCAAGTGCAGGAAGACATCGCGCAGCTGGCGCCACATGGTGCAGGACATGGCGTTGAAGCGGCCGGCGTGGTGCAAAGTGACGCTGGCATGGCGCGCGCCGGGGGTTTCATCAATCATGCAAGTGACTTCGGACATACCGGCCTCCCTATCGCGCACGGCGGCCGGCCCACAGCCACATCAGGATGCCGGCCAGAATCATCGGCACGGACAGCCACTGCCCCATGCTCAGCCCCAGCCCCAGCAGGCCCAGGAAATCGTCCGGTTCACGGAAGTATTCGGCGGTAAAGCGGAATACGCCATAGCCGAACAGGAACATGGCGGCCACCCGTCCCGGTTTGTGCTCCTTGCGCGCGTACAGCCACAGCAGCACGAACAGCAGCAGGCCTTCGAGCAGGAACTGGTAGATCTGTGACGGATGGCGCGGCAGCATGCTGCCGCTTTGCGGAAACACCATGGCCCAGGGCAAGGCAGGGTCTGCAAAGCGGCCCCACAACTCGCCGTTGATGAAATTGCCGATACGCCCGAAGGCCAGGCCGATCGGCACGCAGGGCGCAACAAAGTCCGCCACCTGCAGCCAGGGGCGCTGGCGCGAGCGGGCAAACCAAAACATCGCCGAGATCACACCCAACAAGCCCCCATGGAAGCTCATGCCGCCCTGCCATACCTTGAAGATGTCGAGCGGATGCAGCAGGTAGTATTCGGGCTTGTAAAACAGGCAATAGCCCAGGCGCCCACCGATGATGACCCCCATCACCCCCAGGAACAGGATGTCTTCCACATCCTGGCGGCTCCAGGCCCGATCGCCCTGGAGGTGCACAAACGGCGGATGCTTCAGGCGCTGAATGCCCAGCGACAGGAAGGCGGCAAAGGCAGCCAGATAGGTCAGGCCGTACCAGTGCACAGCGAACGGGCCGAGCTGGATGGCGACGGGGTCGATTTGGGGATACATCAGCATGGCATGTATGGTAACAGTGCCGTGCCTGCAAAAAGGCTCTGCTGCGACGGAGCTTTGTGGAGAATTGTCACCCGCATGGGCGCACCGTTACATCGGTGCGACGGCTGTGCATCAGCCAAGATGCTGCGTCAGGACGCAGAAGCTGCAGACGAAACACTCAGGCCGACTGCAGAAGCAGCGGAGGCCGCGGCTGGCGGCATGGACGTATCAGCGGGCTTCGGACCATAGACCCTGAGCAACAGCAGTGCCGCCAGTGCAGCCACTGCCAGCCAGAGCCATTTCATCCAGCCGCCGGAATGGGCCTGCGCAGAAGACACCGGCGCCGGAACGGCAGTTGCCGTGGCGGCGTCCGTGGCCGGAGCAGTCGCTGCGACGGCGGCCCCCAGACCCAGCATGCCGAGCAAATCGCTGCCGAGGGCACGTTCCACATGGCCACGCTGCGCGAACAGCAGCTGTGCAAACTGCGGCTGTGTCATGCCGTTGGTCTGGATGTGCGCACGCAGCACACCCAGCAATAGCGGGAAAGCTGCCGACAGCAGATGGCCGATATTGCCGGTGGACATGCCGCTTTTGCCCGCCAGCAGATTGACCAGAATGGACGTATCCCCCAGCATGGACGCGAGCAATTGGTCGCCAAACTCCAGCAGCGAAGGCTGTACTGCGGTGATGGTGCTGTCAATCTGCGGGCCAGTGACCAGCTGGAACAGCTGACTGGCCTTGTCCTTGTCACCGGCCTGCATCTCCAGTTTTCCCAGCAGCACCGGCAGCGCCAGGCCGATGGCCTTGCTAGCCACAGCGTGCGACTCGCCCAGCTGGCTGGTGAGGTAACCGGACAGCACGCTACCCACCTTTGTCTGAATCAGCGCCGTCAAATCGATGGACATGGCATCTCCAAAGTGTCATGGTCAAACAGCTGCGCTGCGCAACATCCGGCACAGCAGCTCTGGCCCAGTGTAACCGCGCGCCAGACGCGGCCGAGGACATCTGCCGCATGGCCACGCAATCACTGCAAACTGCAGAAGCTTCAGCGCAAGGCAGTGCTACCCGCCTGCAACGCCTGCATGGCGCCCACCCCCACGGCTGCCCCGAAACGGCGCGCCAGTTTCTCGGCCACGTTGTCCCGCTTGGTGTAGTCGACGATGCGTTCCTGCTTGACCACTTCGCGCGCCACATAGTCGGCATTACCCAATTTATCAGCCAGGCCCATCTGCACCGCCTGCTGTCCGGTCCAGACCAGTCCGCTGAACATGTCGGGGGTCTCGTGCAGGCGGCTGCCGCGCGCCTTGCGCACCACACCGATGAATTGCTGGTGCACCTGGTCCAGCATGCTCTGTGCATGGGCTTTCTGGGTATCGTTCATCGGGCTGAACGGATCCAGGAACCCCTTGTTGGCGCCAGCCGTGATCAGGCGCCGTTGCACGCCCAGTTTTTCCATGGTGCCGGTAAAGCCGAAGCCATCCATCAGCACACCCACACTGCCGACCATGCTGGCCTTGTCTACAAAAATCTGGTCGGCAGCCACAGCCACATAGTAGGCGCCAGAGGCGCAGGTATCTCCCACCACGGCATACAACGGTTTTTTGTAGTGCGTTTTCATGCGCACCAGTTCGTCATTGATGATGCCGGACTGTACCGGACTACCCCCGCCGGAATTGATGGACAGGATCACGGCGCGCGAGCCGGCATCTTCAAACGCCGCCTTGGCCGCTGCCAGAATCGTGCTGGCGCTACCGTCGCCCCCGTCGGCGATCTCGCCACGGATTTCCACTAGCGCAGTATGGGGGGCGGTTGTCCGGGCGGCATCCGGCATGCCGCGCTGCAGCAGCACCCACGCCATGACGGCAAAGAACACCAGCCAGGCCATGCGCACAAATGTGCGCCAGCGCCGTGCCGACGCCTGTTCGCGAATGGAGGCCAGGGCCACGCGTTCCAGCATGGCACGTTCCCATCCGCTCGCTCGCTCTTCAAGTGGTTTCAAGTTGTCAGAAGTATCGGGCATGGCACACGCATGAGCCGGAATCCACGCAGGCGGGTCCGGCCGGATTTGGAAAAGGGTTGCAATTCAGGATTGTAGTTTCAGCCTGCCCCGATCAGGATAACTTTGCCGGCACAGTGTGGTGATCCGGCTGCCACCACACCTGGCCAGTGTGTTCGGACACCTGCAGCTTGATCAGCCCACCCTGGCACGGCCCGCCCACACAATCCCCGCTGGCCGGATCGTACACCGCGCCGTGGCTGGCGCACAGCAGCCACTGGCCTGTGTCGTCAAAAATGCGGTTGGGCTGCCAGTCCAGCTCCATCGCCACATGCGTGCAGCGGTTCAGATAGGCAACAGGCATGCCCTCGAAGCGGCCGACAAAGGCACGCACCGGCTGCCCCAGATGCACCACCTCGAAAGGCACTACATCGCCCCCTTCGAGCAATGCACCGGATGCGCAAATGGCGATGGCCTCCATGTGCACCCTTCAGCGCTCCAGCAGCCACTGACGCAGGTCGGCAATGCTGTCCGCCACATGCAGTGGCTGCCATTCGTCGAAACCCACGGTGCCATGGGCGCCATAGCTGACTGCCACGCTCGGGCAGCCTGCGTTGTGCGCCATTTGCAGGTCGTGGGTGGTATCACCGATCATGAGTGTGCGCTGCGTCGGCACCGCCAGCTCGGACATCAGCTCATTGAGCATCAGCGGGTCTGGCTTGCCCGCGGTTTCTTCTGCCGTACGGGTGGCGTCGAACAGCGTGCGCAACTGCACCGCTTCCAGTGCCTCGCGCAGGCCGCGCCGGCTTTTGCCGGTGGCCACCGCCAGCAAATATCCCTGCGCACGCAAATCGGCCAGCAGCTCCGGCACACCGTCAAACAAGGTAATGTCGTTCATGTGGCGCGTGTAGTGGAAACGGTAACGCTCGGACAGTTGCCGGTAGCTGCTGGACGGCACGTCCGGCGCCACCCGGCCCAGGGCTTCGGGCAAGGCCAGGCCGATCACATAGCTGGCAAGTTCCCGCGTCGGGCGCTGGCCGCCCACGTCCACCACTGCCTGCTGCAGACACTGCACGATGCTGGCGGTGGAGTCGAAGAGCGTACCGTCCCAGTCGAAAGCGATCAGGTCAAAGCGGCGGTCGGGAGCGTCATCAATCGGGTTCATGGCTGCATTGTCACCGATCCGCAAAGACATGACCGCAATCATGCAGGTGCATCTGCAGCCGACACGGCTTTTGTCACAATGGCAGCAAACCATCAGGAATTGCCATGTACGCAGTCATTCTTGCCCTGCATGTTCTGGGCGCCACGATCTGGACCGGCGGCCATCTGGTGCTGGTGTTCACCGTTTTTCCGCGTGCCCTGCGCGCACGGGATCCGCGCATCCTGCTCGACTTCGAACAGGGTTACGAAAAAATCGGCATGCCGGCCCTGTTGGTGCAGGTGGCCAGCGGCCTGTGGCTGGCTGCGCAATTGCTGCCGCCGTCGCAGTGGTTTTCCATGCAGACACCGCTCAGCCACGCAATTGCCACCAAGCTGGTGTTGCTGGCGCTGACCGCGGGCATCGCGGCGCATGCGCGCCTGCGCGTGATCCCGCGTCTGCGCGCGGACACCCTGCCCCTGATGGCCTGGCATGCGCGCGCCGTGACCCTGCTGTCAGTGCTATTCGTGCTCACCGGCGTCGGCTTGCGTACCGGCAGCTGGCTCTGAACCGCCGGCAAACGCCTGCAGCGCCGGCTCCAGCGGCTGCTCCAGCTGGACTGCCTGTCCGGTGGAGGGATGGGTAAAGCGCAGGCGCCAGGCATGCAGGAACATGCGCTTGAGGCCGGCCTTATGCAAGGCGCGGTTGTACTCGAAATCGCCGTACTTTTCGTCACCGGCAATTGGATGACCGCTGGAGGCCAGATGCACCCGGATCTGGTGCGTGCGGCCGGTTTTGATGGTGACTTCCAGCAACGTCATGGGGCCCAGCGGGTGCGCGATGCGCCGTGCCACCCGCACCAAGGTGAGCGCCTTCATGCCTTCCGGATCGTCCTTGCCGGTCGGCTTGACGCGACGTTCGCCGTCAGGGCTGCCCGGCACCGCCACCAGGAACTTGCGCAGGGGCGTGTCGATCACCTTCTTGCTGGCTGGCCAGTCGCCCTGCACCAGCGCCAGGTAGGTCTTGCCCGTTTCACGGCGGCGGAACTGGTCCTGCAGCGCGGTGAGCGCCGAGCGTTTCTTGGCCACCAGCAGGATGCCGCTGGTTTCACGGTCCAGCCGGTGCACCAGCTCCAGAAAGCGGGCCTGCGGGCGCGCCCGGCGCAGCTGCTCGATCACGCCAAAGCTGACCCCGCTGCCACCGTGCACCGCCACACCGGCAGGCTTGTTGACCGCCAGTAGCCAGTCGTCCTCGAGCAGGGCGGGAAATTCGCGCCCCGGTATCGCAGCGGCCTGGGTGCTGCGCTCGGCCACGCGCACCGGCGGAACGCGCACCACGTCGCCAACGGCCACACGGCTGTCGGCGGTGACACGGCCCTTGTTGATGCGCACCTCGCCACTGCGGATGATGCGGTAGACATGCGTCTTGGGGACGCCCTTGAGCTGGCGCAGCAGATAGTTGTCGATGCGCTGCCCCGCCGAATCTTCGTCCACTGTTAGGTACTTGACGGTTGCGGCAGCTGAAATCGGGGCTTTCACGCCTATAATGTTCTTCACTGTATGGTCGAATGTTGTAACTGCTTGATTTGAATAAGTTTAAGGCAGAAGCAGCGGCCCGGAGGGCAAGTCCGTACAGAAACCGTCAATGCCGCTGGTCAGCAGCACTGTAAACCGCAAGCCCGAGCTTGTCGTGGCAGTGGCCTGGCTGGTGCAGGATTGACGCCACGAAACCCCGAATATGGAATACCTTGTCCGGCTGGCCCGTTTCCGGTTTGCCAGCCGGCTGGATGAATGCAAGTGCCCGGCATGTTGCTGTTGCTGTTCTCCCTTGGCGTGAAGCTGACTGGTCTGTTGTCACCAGCGCAGCACTGCGTGCGCCGGAGCAAGCCAGCACCATCCGCCCGGCGCCGTTTCCGGCACCTGTCTGCCACGCTTCCGGCTTTTCGCCCAATGCCGCTTCCGCCACCTGAGCGTGTGCGGCCGGCATGCTGGCGGCTGCCCGCATTCCTCCTCCCCGCGCCCTTTGTCGTCCATCCTGCCCCACAGGCAGGTTAAGGCAGCCCAGGCAATTCCCTTCGTTTCCGGCGTCTTTCCAGGCATTTGTGCGGCCTCCTGACCATCAGGCGGGCCGCGTGCAGATTATTGCGGGCTATGCGGCCCCGGGAAGGAATTCGCATCATGAAACGGATGCTCATCAACGGCACTCAGTCCGAAGAACGTCGTCTGGCCATTGTCGACGGCCAGAAACTGCTCGATTACGAGATCGAAATCGAAGGGCGCGAACAGCGCAAGGGCAATATCTACAAGGCCGTCGTCACCCGCGTCGAGCCCTCGCTCGAAGCCTGCTTCGTCGACTACGGCGAAGACCGCCACGGCTTCCTGCCGTTCAAGGAAATTTCGCGCCAGTATTTTGCCGAGGGCGTGCCGGTCAGCCAGGCCCGCATCAACGACGTCCTGCGCGAAGGCCACGAAGTAATCGTCCAGGTCGAAAAGGAAGAACGTGGCAACAAGGGCGCCGCCCTGACCACCTTCATCAGCCTGGCCGGCCGCTATGTGGTGCTGATGCCCAACAACCCGCGCGGCGGTGGCGTCAGCCGCCGCATAGAGGGCGAGGACCGCGCCGAGCTGAAAGAGGCGATGGACCAGCTCGAATACCCCAAGGGCATGAGCATCATCGCGCGCACCGCCGGCATCGGCCGCAGCGCCCCCGAGCTGCAATGGGACCTGAACTACCTGCTCAAGCTGTGGGAAGCGATCGACAGCGCCGGCGGCGCCGGCAAGGGCGCCTTCCTGATCTACCAGGAATCCAACCTGGTGGTGCGTGCCCTGCGCGACTACTTCAGCTCCGAAATCGGCGACATCCTGATCGACACGGATGACATCTTCGAGCAGGCACACCAGTTCATGAACCACGTGATGCCCGAGCATGCCAGCAAGGTCAAGCGCTACCGCGACGACGCCCCACTGTTCTCGCGCTTCCAGATCGAGCACCAGATCGAATCGGCCTATGCCCGCATCGTCACGCTCCCCAGCGGCGGCGCCATCGTGATCGACCACACCGAAGCCTTGGTTTCGGTGGACGTCAACTCGGCGCGCGCCATCAAGGGCAGCGACATCGAGGAAACCGCCACCCGCACCAACCTGGAAGCTGCCGACGAAGTGGCGCGCCAGATGCGCCTGCGCGACCTGGGTGGCCTGATCGTGATCGACTTCATCGACATGGACGAGCAGAAGAACCGCCGTGAAGTCGAGAACCGCCTGCGCGACGCACTGCGCCAGGACCGCGCCCGCGTGCAGTTCGGCACCATCAGCAAGTTCGGCCTGATGGAAATGAGCCGCCAACGCCTGCGCCCGGCACTGAGTGAAGGCGCCTCCATCCCCTGCCCGCGCTGCGGCGGTTCCGGCCACGTGCGCGACACCGAATCCAGCGCGCTGCAAATCCTGCGTATCATCCAGGAAGAGGCGATGAAGGACAACACAGCCGCCGTGCACGCCCAGGTGCCGGTCGAGGTGGCTTCATTCCTGCTCAACGAAAAACGCTCCGAGATCGCCAAGATCGAGCTCAAGCAGCGTGTGCAGGTGCTGCTGGTGCCCAACAAGGGCCTGGAAACACCGCATTACAAGCTCGAACGCCTCAAGCACGATGACAGCCGGCTGGAAAACCTGGACGTCAGCTACAAGATGGCCGAGGAGATCGAAGATCCGACCACGGTCACACGCCGCAGCCAGGAGCCTACCAACCGCCAGACGCCGCTGATCAAGGGCGTGCTGCCGGACGTGCCGGCTCCGGTCATGCCGCCCAAGGAGGAAACGCCGCCTCCCGCACCGGTGGTGCCGCAAGCCGTGCCGGCGCAGCCCCTGACTGGCTTGGCCGCACTGTGGGCGAGAATCAAGCGCATGTTCGGCTTTGGCGGCGCCCCGGAGGCAACTACTCCCATGGTGGTTACGCCGGAACTGGTCGAAAGCAAACCGGCCGACGAAGCTCGCCGCAGCAATGGACGCGGCGGCCGCGGCCGCCAAGGCACCCGCAGCGGCGAACGGGGTAGCGGTGAGCGCAGCAGCGCTGAACGCACAGAACGCACTGGCGAGGGCCGTCCGCCGCGTGGCGAACGCCAAGGCGAAGCACGCCAGGGCGAACAGCGCCGTAACCGCAAGGAAGACCGCGGCGAGGGCCGCCGTGAAGAGCGCGCAGAGCAGGAAGCCGTGCAGCAGGTGGCGGACGACAGCCGCCAGGAAGCACGTCGTCCACGTCGTGAGCGGGGCGAAAGCCGTCGCCAGCGTCAGACCGCCGAACCGACCGAACTGAGCAGCATCGAGCAGCCTGCAGTCGCTGAGGTTGCCGCTGCCGGGGCAGCAGGTGCAGCCGCCGCCGTGGCCCTGGCCGCCCAGGCCGACACCGCCGCACCAGAAGTTGCTGCACCTGAAGCAGCCGAAGGCGAGGTGCGCGAGCGTCGTGAACGCAGATCGCGTGACCGCTATGGCCGCGACCGCCGTAACCGTGGCGAACGCGCCGCGCAGCAGGAACAGCAGGCCGGCACCGAGCAGGATGCGGAAGCTGTTCCAGTTGCTGAGGCAGGCGAAGCTCCGCGCAGTTACTTCTCGGCCAACGCCAATGCACCGGTCCCCAGCCTGGTCGAAACCGCTGCCGAAGTGGCTGTCCCTGCGCAGGCAGAAGCCGCATCCGCACTGCCCGCCCCCGCGCCGGTACTGGCCCTGACTGTCGAGGAACCGCCGCTGGCACTGCAGGCTCCCGCTGCCCCCGAAGAAGCAGCTGCTGTCAGCCACCACATGCCCAAGGTGCAAGCCTACGTGCTGCCGCTGAACGAGCTGCAACAAGTCGCCCGCACTGCAGGCCTGGAATGGGTCAATTCCGACCCGGACAAGATCGCCGCCGTACAAGCTGCGATTGCAGCCGAGCCCAAGCCGGTCCGGGTACCGCGTGAACGCCCTCCGGTGGTTGTGCTCGACGAAGGTCCGCTGATTCTGGTGGAAACCCGGCGCGATCTGGCTTCGGTCGTGCTGCCGTTTGAAAGCGAAACACAGCAGGGTTAAATCCAGTCTGTACCCGCTTCCCTGCAAAGGGCTTGCTTACAAGGCAAGCCCTTTTTGGCCTTTGCCTGGAGGAAAGCAAGTGGCTTACCGAATGCCTGGATGGCCGCACACCTCTGTTCTTTGCCTGAATTCGATAGCGAATACAGCGACGGGAATGTTCATGATGTTTTCAAGGTAGAGCTCCCCCACATGATGGCGCTGCACGCCACCTTGCACGCGCCTGCACCCGGTACACACAACCCATGCCAACGGCAGCCTGGCGCGTGTGAAATGCATGCCTGAACTTACCCCTTTGCAGAGCGCAATCATGATGCAAAAGTCTATGCGCGCTTGCCACAGCAAGGCTGTGACATTTGCTGCCGCCATTACGGGGCCTCCAAAGAGGCACCTGCTCAGACCAGTGCCGCCTGCTTCCAGGCCTCGGCAGCCGCAGCAGCATCACCGCGCTGTTCAGCCAGGACCGCCATGGCACGCCAGCTGTTGCGGCGCAGCTCCGGCTCGGACTGCAAGCCGCGCACAGCCTGGCCCAGCAATTGCTGCGCCTTGCCCCACAACTGGCGCTGCATGCAGGCCATGCCCATCAGATACTGCAGGTCGGCGCGCGCAGGGTGTTGTTGCCAGGCGGTTTCGATGCGCTGCAGCCAGCTGCCGTCACAATCCTGCAGGCTGCCTTCAATGGCAAGCAGCAGGGCTTGCCGCTGTGGCGCCGACAAGGTATTGGGCTGCGTGGCAAATTGCTGCCATACCGGCAGCAGCCATTCACGCGCCCGCGCCTGCTGACCTCCCAGGCGCAGCACCTGGTGCGCCGCCTGGGTCGCCACCTCGGGCCAGCTGCGCTCAGCGGGATCGAGCTGGCGCCAAGCCTGCTCCAGCTGTTCCATATCGAATGCCGTTTGCAGCCGATCGGAAATCAGTCGGCCCAGCAGCACCCTGGACGCCTGCGGCGTGAATGCCTTGTGACGCGCCAAGGTACGGGCCGTTTCCAGCGCCGTACCGGTCTCCCCTTGCTGGCGCGCTGCCTTCAGCTTGTAGCGCAAGGCCACCACGCGGCGGGCAGCACCCTGTGGCAAGGACTTCAGGCGCTGCATCGCCAGATCGGAGTGGCGATCTTCCAGCGCCCAGCGGATACCGCGCAGCTGAATACCCTCGCGCACATCGTTGGCGGCATCCCCCTGTACCTGGCCGGCTGCCGCCAGCGCCAGCGTCTCGTGGCGATCGCGTTCATTGCCGTCCTGCATGGCCTGGCTGCTTTCTGCCAGCAGATAATGCGCCAGCGCACGCAGCTGCTGGCCATAAGGCAGCTGCCGCCCTTCCCTGGCCAGCTCACGCGCTTCGTCACTGTCACCGTGCAGTGCTTCCTCCTGCAGTAGCGCCTTCTCGGCGGCCTGACGCGCACGGGAAAAGCGTCCCGACAGGTAATAGGAGAGTGCATCGAGCAAATGCCCATGCATGGCCCGTTCACGCTGCTGGATACGCCAGCGACGCGCATGGCGCGGCAAGCGGTAGAGGCCCGAAAAAAGACGCAGTGCGCCATGGCCGAACAGGAACAGGCCCACCACCAGCAAAATGGCCATGTTCATCGACATGTCCACAGCCCGCGTGGGTGACAGATAGAAAGTGACGGCAGCCTGATTGCTGCCGGCCAGCAAGGCCAGCAGGGTTGCCAGGACAAACAGGAAAATCAGCCAGACAAGCGCGCGCATGGCGATCAGCTCCGGATGCCGCTGGCTGCGGGCTGTGCCTTGCTGGCAGCGGTCTGCGGGCGCGCTGCCACCGGAGCGGCAACCGCCGAGGCCGCGGCGGCGCTTTGTGCACGCGACAACGCATCCAGCGTATCGGTAATGGCTGGCAATTCGGTGGAATGGATGTTTTTCAGGACTTCATCCAGCTGCTGGCGCGCAGACACCAGCAGCGGCGAGGACGTCCGGAAATAGCGTGCCAGTTGTTGCTGCACATCCTGCACGTCGCTACGCGCCAGTTCGACCTGACGTGCCAGCAGGGCCATGCGCGCGTTCAGCAGGCGCAGACGCAGACCTTCGCGCAGAAAATATCCTTGTTCGGGCGCCAGCAGCGCGGCATCACGACTGTGGATGGTGCGCACCCGCACCAGTCCCGCGGCCGTATCGCGTACCTGATTCCAGGTGCGCTGCCACCAGTTGGCGGCGTTCTGCCCTGCAGGCGCGCGCCCGGCCTGTGCGGACACGGAAACCGGCTGCACCCATTCACTTTGCAGCGGCAATGTGTCCACCATGCGCAACACACCATCTATACGCCCGGCCAGTACCGGCACATCGCTCACGTTGGCCTTGCGGATGGCATCGATGTCGCGTTCGATGGCCAGCTGCAAGGCCACCAATTGCGGCTGGCTGGCACTTTGCAGACGCTTGTCGGCGCTGAGCAAGGCGGCCAGCATGGGTTGCGCACTGCCGGTAAGCTGTGACTGCTGCAGGCCCAGTTGCACCGCCGCGTCGATATCGACCAGCAGGTTTTCGTCCTTGGCGTGCGCCAGGCCCTGCAATACGCTGTCGATCTGGGCACGCTGCGCCTCCAGCTCGCTGACCTTGACCTGCAGCAACGCCACGCGCGCACCGGACTCCTTGCTCTGCTCACTGGCCAGCCTGGCCAACGCACTGCTGTCGCGGCTTTGCAGACCCATGCCTGCCACCTGCCGCGCCACCTGCTGCTGCAGTTGCTGCGCGGTGCGCCAGGCGAGCGCAGCGCCTGCCAGCGCCACCAGGGCCAGCACCATGGTTAGCAGCAACATCACCCGCGACAAGGCCGACAACCTGTTGCGCGGCGCAACAGGTGGCGAATCGGGCACAGGTGTCTGTGTGGTTTCCGTAGTCATAGCCACGATTGTATCGATTGCAATACATCCGCCAGTGACGGCCGCGTCTGTAGCACACGGCCAAAACCACAGTGGGCGGCGCGTTCGGCAATGCGCGGATGGGTGGCCAGAGCGGTAGCCTGCTGCCAGTCATGCCCGGGCAGGAGTTGCTGTAGATGGTCAAGCGCCTGGGAGCTGCTGCACACCCAGAGCGCGTTCGGCCCGTTCCATGCCCGCACCTGTTTGCACTGTTGGTCGGACCATTGCGGCGCGCGGCGCTGGTAAGCGACGACCGTGTCCACCGGTATGCCGATGGCGTCCAGCTGGCGTGCCATCCAGTCACGCCCGGCGCCGGCATCCGGCACCTCGCCGTTTTCCAGCACGTGGTCCGTGCCGCGCACGCGCAACACGGCCCGATCCGGTGCCAGGTGCTGCACAATCAGCGGCCACAGGGTTTCGGAGTCGAATTGCCCGGCCTCGGGAGGGGGACTGTCGATGCGGTCTGCGGGCACTCCCTGCTCAAGCAGGGCCTGTCGCGTACCACGCCCCGGCGCCCAGGCCCGCAGCGTGGCCGCCTGCCAGCGCGCCAGCGCGTCCGGCACGACTGCAAAAAAATAACGCACCGCCGGAATGCTGACAAAGTAGGCGGCCTGCCATTGCGGCAGATTACTCCACACCTGTTGCAGGCGCTGCTGGTACGCAGCTGCAGGCACGGCGTCCACCTCGATCAGCGGCAGCGCACGCACCTGTGCGGCATCGCCAAGCTGCTGTTGCAGTGCCTGCGCCCACACATCAGCCTGCGGCTGGGGACGCGTGACCAGCACCATGGCTTGCTGCATGTCAGTCCTTGGCAGCCACACGCGCGCCTTGCGCGATCAGCGCGGCAGCCGCTTGCTCACCCAGCGCAGCTGCCTCCTCCAGCGACTGCACGCGGCCCTGCACCTGCGCCTCGATCAAGGGCACGTCCGCCGCTTCAGCATCGCCCCAGGCCGCACGCACGGACAGCTGATCGCCCTCCAGCGTGGCATGCGCCGCCAGCGGCATGGAACAGCTGCCGCCCATGGTACGGCTCACGGCGCGCTCGGCGCTCACGCGCAGCCAGGTGGGCTGGTGCACCAGCGGCGCCAGTGCGGCCAGCAGATCAGGACGGTGGCTGCGGATCTCGATGCCAAGCGCCCCCTGCCCCGCCGCTGGCAACATCTGCCCCGGTTCCAGCACATGGCGGATGCGCTGCGCCAGACCCAGGCGCTTCAGGCCGGCTGCAGCCAGCACGATGCCGTCGTACTGGCCTTCGTCCAGCTTGCGCAGGCGGGTATCCAGGTTGCCGCGCAGGGGCTCGATTTTCAGGTCGGGACGGGCCGCACGCAGCAGCACGGTACGGCGCAAACTGGAAGTGCCCACCACGGCGCCCTGCGGCAAACCCTGCAGGCTCGCATATTGGGGAGAAACAAAGGCATCGCGCGGGTCCTCACGCTCCATCACGCAGGCCAGCACAAAGCCTTCGGGCAGCTCCATGGGCACGTCTTTCAGCGAGTGCACAGCCAGATCGGCACGCCCTTCCTCGAGCGCCACCTCCAGTTCCTTGACGAACAGGCCCTTTCCGCCCACCTTGCTCAGCGTGCGGTCCAGGATCTGGTCGCCGCGGGTGGTCATGCCCAGCAGGGTGACGGTATGACCCTGGGCCTGCAGCAGTGCCTGCACGTGTTCGGCCTGCCACAAGGCCAGGCGGCTTTCCCGGGTGGCAATGGTCAGATTCAGGGGGCTGGAAACAACATCGGACATAGCAATCTCGGTGGCAATGTCCCGGCCGCAGCCGGGCGCAATATTCAACTGGCACACATGCTAGCACGGCTGCCGGCCAACGGCCCTGCCACCAGGCTGTCTCTTGATGGTGCTCAGGCGGTGGCGGTGATTGACTACAATCGTGGCATCGCGTCCGCTGCCCATAGGGGCGCACCCAGCAACCATTCGACTGCACCATGTCCACATCCCAGAACCAACTCGACACCAAATCCCAGGCCTGGTCGGCCCTGTTTTCCGAACCGATGAGCGAACTGGTGCAACGCTACACCGCCAGCGTGTTTTTCGACAAGCGGCTGTGGCAGGCCGACATGCAGGGCAGCCTGGCCCATGCCGAAATGCTGGCCACGCAAGGCATCATCAGCCAGGACGACCACGCGGCCATCCAGCAGGGCATGGCACAGATCCGCAGCGAAATCGAAGCCGGCAGTTTCGAGTGGAAACTGGAACTCGAAGACGTGCACCTGAATCTGGAAGCGCGCCTGACGCAGCTGGTGGGCGATGCCGGCAAGCGTCTGCATACCGGCCGCAGCCGCAACGACCAGGTTGCCACCGACATCCGCCTGTGGCTGCGTGGCGAAATCGACCTGATCCTGGATCTGCTGCGCGGCATGCAGATGTCCCTGCTGTCGGTTGCCCGTCAGAACGTTGATGTGATCCTGCCTGGTTTCACCCATCTGCAGGTGGCACAGCCGGTGAGCTTTGCGCACCACCTGCTGGCCTATGTGGAAATGTTTGCACGCGACGAAGAACGCCTGCAGGACGTGCGCCGGCGCGTCAACCGCCTGCCGCTGGGCAGCGCGGCGCTGGCCGGCACCACCTATCCGCTCGACCGCGAGCGCGTGGCACGCACTCTGGGCATGGAGGGCGTCTGCCAGAACAGCCTGGATGCCGTCAGTGACCGTGACTTTGCCGTCGAATTCACCGCTGCCGCCAGCCTGATCATGGTGCACATCAGCCGCCTGAGCGAAGAGCTGATCCTGTGGATGAGCCAGAACTTTGCCTTCATCCGCATTGCCGATCGCTTCACCACCGGCAGCTCTATCATGCCGCAGAAGAAGAACCCGGACGTGCCCGAACTGGCGCGCGGCAAGACCGGACGTGTGGTGGGCCACCTGATGGGCCTGATCACGCTGATGAAAGGCCAGCCGCTGGCCTACAACAAGGACAACCAGGAAGACAAGGAGCCGCTATTCGACACGGTGGATACCGTGCGCGACACGCTGCGCATCTTTGCCGAAATGATCGGCGGCCAGACCAACCCGCGAACCGGCGTCAAGGAAGGCGGCATCAGCGTCAGCCCGGATGCCATGCGCCTGGCTGCCAGCAGGGGCTATGCCACCGCCACCGATCTGGCCGACTACCTGGTCAAGAAGGGGCTGCCATTCCGCGATGCCCACGAAGTGGTGGCGCATGCCGTCAAGACGGCACAACAGCAAGGCGTGGATCTGTCCGAACTGCCGCTGGAAACCCTGCAAGGCTTCAACGCCAGCATCGAAGCCGATGTGTACGAACAGGCCCTGACCCTGGAGGCGTCGCTGAATGCGCGCAACACCCTGGGCGGCACCGCGCCGGCGCAGGTGCAGGCGCAGTTGGCACGCCATCAGGCGCGTCTGCAGGCAGATCACGCCGCATGACGCAGCTCGAAATCATGCTCGGCCTGATGCTGGCGCTGACCGTCACGGCCAGCTACCAGATCCTGCGCGGCGTACTCGGCATGAAGCGCCGCCCGCCCGAATACGCACGCGCGGTCGGTCGCCGCATGGTGCTGACCACGGTGGCCTTCATTGCGGTACCGATCCTGATCGTGCTGGGGCGTGATCAGTGGGGCAACATGACCAGCCTGTACGCGTTCCTGGCGGGCCTGCTCACGGTCAATGCCATCTGGATGCGCAACATCCGTTGACAGGATTCATGCCCGCCAGCGTTGTTCGGCGGCCAGCACGGCATTCGGATAACGGGACTGGCCGCGTGAGCCGTTGTAGCGGCCCAACGCCATGAACAGGCTGCCGTTTTCCCGCGCCAGATAGTAGCGCAGGATCACGCAGCCGAAACGCAGATTGGTTTGCTGGTGAAACAGCTTGCCGGAATCGCCATCGCCAATGGTGCGGGCCCAGAACGGCATCACCTGCATCAGGCCGCGCGCGCCCACTGGGGAGACGGCAAACTTGCGGAAATTGCTCTCGACCTGGATCAGGCCCAGCACCAGCGAGACTTCCAGCGCGGCGCGCATTGATTCATACCACACGGTTTGCAGAAACTCGTGCCGGGTAAAGTCGTCGATCATGCGGCTGCCCAGGCGCTGCTTCATCTGTGCCTGCCAGCGGTAGTATTCGAGTTGGGCGCTGCGGTCGGCAAACACGGGCACCGGCGGCGCCGAGGTATGCACTGCCGCACTCAGCGCATTGCGCACCGAATCGGCCAGATACTCTTCCTTTTGCGCGCCGGCCCGGGCAGACAGGCCGGCTCCCCATGCCGCCGCGCCCAGGCCCAGCTGTGCTGCATGGAGCAGCCAGCCGCGACGCCCTGTCCTGGCGCCCTCATGCCAACATGGGCTTGCCATTGTGCTCAGCAGGCTACACGCTCCAGCAGCCAGCTGGCGATATCCCCCAGTGGCAGCTTTTGCGCTTCGGCATCGCGGCGGTGCTGGTATTCGCACTCGCCAGCCTGGATGCCGCGGTCGGACAGCACCACACGGTGCGGCACGCCAATCAGCTCCCAATCGGCAAACATCACGCCCGGGCGCTCGCCGCGATCGTCCAGCATCACATCGACGCCAGCGGCACGCAGGGTGTCGTACAGCTTGGTGGCCTCGGCCTTGACGGCTTCGCTGCGGTCCATGCCGATCGGGCAGATCACCACGGTAAACGGTGCAATCGCATCCGGCCAGATCATGCCGCGTGCATCGTGGTTCTGCTCAATGGCCGCCGCCGGCAGGCGCGTAACGCCAATGCCGTAGCAGCCCATTTCGAAGTGCTGCGTCTTGCCGTTGACGTCCAGGAAGGTGGCGTTCATCGGCTTGCTGTACTTGGTACCCAGGTAGAAGATGTGGCCAATCTCGATGCCGCGCTCGATGGCCAGGCGCCCCTTGCCGCAGGGCGACAGGTCACCGGCCACGATGTTGCGCAAGTCGGCCACCAACTCGGGCTCAGGCAGGTCGCGGCCCCAGTTGACACCGGTGATGTGGGCATCCACCTGGTTGGCGCCACAGACCCAGTCGGCCATGACCGCCACCTCGCGATCGGCCACCATGCGCACCGGCTTGAGCAGGTTGACCGGGCCCAAGTAGCCGGGCTTGGCGCCGAAATGCTCCATGATTTCGTCTTCGGTGGCAAAGCGGAAGCCATCCTGCATGCCCGGCAGCTTGCCCACCTTGACTTCGTTCATGTCATGGTCGCCACGCAGCAGCAGCAGCCAGACCTGGCTGCCGGTGATATTGCCGTCCGCATCAGTCCGGTCAGTGGCCAGCACCAGCGACTTGATGGTGTTCTGCAGCGGCACACCCAGAAATTCGGCCACTGCGACACAGGTGCTCTTGCCCGGCGTAGGCACCACCTGCATGGGCTGGCCGGCGGCCGGACGCGGCTGCGTCGGCGCCAGGGCTTCGGCCTTTTCGATGTTGGCGGCGTAATCGCTGTCGGGGCAATACACGATGGCGTCCTCGCCGGTGGCGGCGATTACCTGGAATTCCTCGCTCAGATCGCCACCGATGGCGCCGCTGTCTGCTGCCACGGCGCGGTAATCCAGCCCGAAGCGGTCGAAGATGCGGCGGTAGGCTTGCGCCATGTTCTGGTAGCTGGCCTTGGCGCTTTCGGCGTCCTTGTCGAAGCTGTAGGCGTCCTTCATGATGAACTCGCGGCCGCGCATCAGGCCGAAGCGTGGGCGACGCTCGTCGCGGAACTTGGTCTGGATCTGGTACAGGTTCTTGGGCAGCTGCTTGTAGCTGCGCAAATCCTGCCGTGCGATGTCGGTGACTACCTCTTCGCTGGTGGGCTGCAGCACGAAATCGTTTTCGTGGCGGTCCTTGAAGCGCAGCAGCTCGGGGCCCATCTTGTCGAAACGGCCGGTTTCCTGCCACAGCTCGCCCGGCTGCACCACCGGCATGGTCACTTCGATGGCGCCAGCACGATTCATTTCTTCGCGCACGATGGCCTCGACCTTGCGGATCACGCGCAGGCCCATGGGCATGTAGGTATAAACCCCCGCCCCCAGCTTCTTGATGAAGCCGGCGCGCATCATGAGCTGATGGCTGACGACCTCGGCATCGGCCGGGGCATCGCGGAGAGTGGTGATCAGGAACTGGGAAGCTTTCATGGCAAACGGTTGGAGTCAGGAACAGACAGGGGCTGCGATACTGCAGCCCACTGCACGGCTATGCCGATATTTTCGTTGATAACTGCGCCCAGCCGTGCATAATGGCTTCAATTAGAGAATCTGGAGTTGGACATGCTAGACCGGGAAGGTTTCCGTCCCAATGTCGGCATCATTCTGCTCAACCGAAAAAATCAGGTGTTCTGGGGCAAGCGTATCCGCACCCACAGCTGGCAATTCCCGCAAGGCGGCATAGATCGCGGGGAATCGCCAGAACAAGCCATGTTTCGCGAGCTGCGGGAGGAGATCGGCCTCTTCCCGCACCACGTGCGCATCATGGCCCGCACCCGAGACTGGTTGCGCTACGAGGTGCCCGACCGTTATATCCGCCGCGAAGCACGCGGCCATTACAAGGGCCAGAAGCAGATCTGGTACCTGCTGCAGCTGGTGGCTGGCGACTGGGAGCTCGACCTGCGCGCCACCGATCACCCTGAGTTCGACGCCTGGCGCTGGAACGACTATTGGGTGCCGCTGGATGTCGTGGTCGAATTCAAGCGCGGCGTGTACGAAATGGCCCTCACCGAGCTGGCCCGCTTTGTGCCGCGCAATGATCCGCGCAACCGCTATCTGCGCACCAACCACAAGCTGCGCGATCGCCAGCAGATGCCGACACAGGATGTGCGCCACCTGGGCGGCACGTTCGGGCCTGCAGCCGGTTTCGACCTGCCGCCAGACGCCTGTTATGACCCCCAACCTCCGGGCTCGCCCGAGGCTCCTTCTCATCCATTTTCCAAATCATGACCGCATTTCGCACCTTGGGCGCCGCACTGCTGACTGCCACCGCCATGCTGTCCGGCGGCACAGCGCTGGCGCAATACGACAAGGAAGAAGCCATGCGTACCTGGCAGGAAGGGGCCGTGCCTGCTGCGCCTTCCTTCAGCACCCGCAACCTGGTCGAAGTGGCGCAGCGTCCCTATTCCACCCTGAAAGTCGGCGTGGACGTGGACACCATCACTGTGGGCGCCACCGATGGCGTGGTGCGTTATGTGATGCTGTTCAAGAGCCAGAACGGCACCAGCAATGCCTATTACCAGGGCGTGCGCTGCACCACCCATGAAATCCGCACCTATGCGCGCTACGACTTCGATGCCAATCCACCTGGCTGGATCGAGACCAACACCGAGTGGAGTTCGCTGTTTGAAGCCCGTTCGCGCTATGCCAATGATCTGGTGCGCAAGGGCCTGTGCGACAACATGACGCCTCCGGTCTCTACTGCCGAGGCGCGTCGCGCAGTGCGCCGTGGCAATGCCTCCTGGATGAATCCGGATTTCGGCACGCCCAGCCGCTGATTCCGTTCAGGGCCGCGGCGAAAGCACCATGTTGTCGCGGTGGATCATTTCGGGCTCTGCGGTATAGCCCAGCACCGCCTCGATCTGGCTCGACGGCTTGCGGCACAGCAAGCGTGCTTCCGAACCGGTATAGTTGGCCAGGCCACGCGCCACTTCCACGCCGTCGGCACCGAGTACGGCAATGACCTCGCCGCGCCGGAAGTGGCCACGCACCTCGGTCACACCGATCGGCAGCAGGCTCTTGCCTTCCTGCTGCAGCTTGGCCACCGCGCCGGCATCCACCACCACGGCGCCATGCATTTTCAGATGATCGCGCATCCATTGCTTGCGCGCCTGCTGCTTGCCGGTGGGCGCCAGCAGCACGGTTCCCACCACCTCGCCTTGCACCAGCCGCAGCAGCGCGTCGGGCTCACGCCCCCAGGCGATCACCGTGCTGGCGCCAGAGCCGGCCGCTCGCCGCGCTGCCAACACCTTGGTCAGCATGCCGCCGGTTCCGATGTTGCTGCCGGCGCCGCCCGCCATGGCTTCCAGCGCAGCGTCACCGGCGGTGGCCACGGCCACCAGCTTGGCATCGGGGTGTTTGCGCGGATCGGCGCTGTACAAGCCCTTCTGGTCAGTCAGAATCACCAGCAGATCGGCTTCCACCAGATTGGCCACCAGCGCGCCCAGTGTATCGTTGTCGCCAAACTTGATCTCGTCGTTGACCACGGTGTCGTTTTCGTTGATCACCGGCAGCACGCCCAGTTGCAACAGCGTGGTCAACGTGGAGCGCGCATTGAGGTAGCGCTCACGGTCGGACAGGTCGGCATGCGTGAGCAGGACCTGTGCCGAGGGCAGATGGTTCTCGCGCAGCTTGGTTTCGTACATCTGCGCCAGACCCATTTGTCCCACTGCGGCGGCGGCTTGCAGTTCGTGGATTTCACGCGGCCGCGTATGCCAGCCCAGGCGCTTCATGCCCTCGGCAATGGCGCCGCTGGACACCATGATCACCTCGCGCCCTTGTGCGTGCAGCACCGCCAGCTGGCGGCACCATTCGCCAATGGCCTGCTCGTCCAGACCGCGACCTTCGTTGGTGACCAGGCTGGAGCCCACCTTGATCACAATGCGGCGGGCTTGCTGCAGCGCGGCAGCGGGATCGGCGACAGGAATCAGATGGCTCATGGTGCAAACAGCAAGGAATGGGACGAAAGCCGGTACGGCAAATTCAACTGGCGGCCGGCTTGCGGCGTGCACGTGGCACCTCGGCCACCGGCGTCGGTGCCGGTTCGGAGGCCAGTTCGACAAAACGCGGGTCGACTTCGGCCGGCGGCTGCTCGGCCTCGACCTGGCGATGGATATGCTGAAAGATCTCGCGGATCAGCTGTTCGCAGCCCTCGCGCGTGAGTGCCGAGATCTGGAACACCGGACCCTTCCACTTGAAGCGCTTGACGAAGTCGCGCACACGTTGTTCGCGTTCTTCCTGCGGCACCATGTCAAGCTTGTTGAGCACCAGCCAACGTGGCTTGGCATACAGCTCGGCATCGTACTTCTTGAGTTCCTGCGTGATGGCCTTGGCCTGTTCCACCGGATCGACGGCGTCGTCGAACGGCGCCATGTCCACCACGTGCAGCAAGAGACGCGTACGCTGCAAATGGCGCAGGAACTGGTGGCCCAGGCCGGCGCCTTCGGCCGCACCTTCGATCAGGCCTGGCACGTCGGCCACCACAAAGCTTTGCTCGGGGCCGACGCGCACCACACCGAGATTGGGGTGCAGCGTGGTGAAGGGATAGTCGGCAATCTTGGGGCGCGCATTGCTGACTGCAGCAATGAAGGTGGACTTGCCTGCATTGGGCATGCCCAGCAGGCCCACGTCGGCCAGCACCTTGAGTTCGAGCTTCAGGCTCTTGCGATCACCCGGATGGCCGGGGGTTTTCTGGCGCGGCGCACGGTTGATGGCGCTCTTGAAGCGCAGGTTGCCAAACCCGCCGTCGCCCCCCTTGGCGATCAGCACCGGCTCGTCAGGTACCAGCAGCTCATACAGCTGCTCGCCGGTTTCGGCATCACTGATGATGGTCCCGACCGGCATCTTGAGCGTGACGTCGGCACCGGCCGCGCCGAACATGTCGGATCCCATGCCGTGTTGGCCACGCTTGGCCTCGAAACGGCGTGCATAGCGGTAATCCACCAGCGTGTTGAGGTTGACGTCGGCCACCGCCCAGACGTGGCCGCCACGGCCGCCGTCGCCCCCATCGGGGCCGCCGAACTCCTTGTATTTTTCGTGGCGGAACGAAGCGCAGCCATTGCCGCCGTCGCCCGCAGCGATGTCGATGAACGCTTCGTCAACGAATTTCATGAAAATTTCCTAGGGGTGGCCTGCTGCCATCCATTGAGTGCTGACATTGTAGGCGAAAGGGCTTCGCCAGAAACAGGCAAGCCCCGAACGCATCGGGGCTTGCTGGGCCGGAGCCTGGGCTCCGGCGGGAGATCACCGTGCCGGATTACTCGGCCGGAGTGATGTCCACCACTGCCCGGTTCTGCGCACCGCGCTGACCGAAGGACACGTGGCCGTCCACCAGGGCGAACAGGGTGTGGTCCTTGCCCACGCCCACGTTGTTGCCAGCGTGGAAACGGGTACCGCGCTGACGCACGATGATGGAACCAGCGCTGATCAGCTGGCCGCCGAATGCCTTCACACCCAGCATCTTGGGCTTGGAATCACGCCCGTTGCGCGTAGAGCCGCCGCCTTTTTTATGTGCCATGACTTACTCTCCTTAGTGCATCAAGCGTTGATGGAGGCAATTTCCAGCTCGGTAAACAGCTGGCGATGGCCCTGGCGCTTCTGGTAATGCTTGCGACGGCGCATCTTGAAAATGCGCACTTTGTCGTGCTTGCCGTGTGCGACCACTTTGGCCACCACGGTTGCACCGGACACCAGGGGAGTTCCCACGGTCAGGCTGCCGCCGTTGCCGACTGCCAGCACCTGATCGATGGTGATCTCGTTACCCTCGTCCGCAGCAATCTGTTCTACCTTGATCTTGTCGCCGGCTGCAACGCGATACTGCTTGCCGCCGGTTTTTATGACTGCGTACATGTGTAAACCTCAAATAATTGAAAGCCTGCCAGACGAATTTCCGGCAAGCCGCATATTATAGTGTTCCCACCCAATAAACACAAGCCCCTCGCGCATTGCATCATGCAAACGCAGGAAACACGGTATCCGGCGGCCCTTCGAGTCCATTTGAGCTGCATCCTGTTTCTATAATTGTCAGGTCTGCGCAAGGCGACCCTGTCGGCTGCCTGCATTGCGGCCCATTGTTCTACTGGATGAATACCTTGTCTGAGTCCCCCGCAGCTTCCGCCCTGTCCCTGATCGCCCCTGACATGCAGGCCATGGACCGCGTGATCCACGAACGGCTCCACACCGGCGTGCCGCTGGTTGCCGAAGTATCGCAGTACATCATTTCGGCTGGCGGCAAGCGCCTGCGCCCCGCCCTGCTGCTGATGATGGCCAACGCGCTGCAGTACCATGGCACGCAGCACCATACGCTGGCCGCCGTGGTCGAATTCATCCACACCGCCACCCTGTTGCACGACGACGTGGTCGACGAATCCACCTTGCGCCGCAACCGCCCCACAGCCAACGCCACCTTCGGCAACCCGGCGGCCGTGCTGGTGGGGGATTTCCTGTATTCGCGTTCGTTCCAGATGATGGTCGCATGCAAGAACATGCGCGTGATGGACATCCTGGCCGATGCCACCAACGTCATTTCCGAAGGCGAAGTCTGGCAGCTCATGAACATGCACGACGCATCGCTCGGCGAAGACGCCTACCTGCGCGTGATCCGCTCCAAGACGGCGCGCCTGTTCGAGGCCAGCACCCGCATTGCGGCCGTGCTGGCGGGTTGCGATGCCGAACGCGAAGAACTGTGCGCCGCCTACGGCCAAGCCGTGGGCACCGCCTTCCAGATCATCGACGACGTGCTGGATTACGAAGGCAACGTGGAAGAACTGGGCAAGAACCTGGGCGATGACCTGCGTGAAGGCAAGAACACCCTGCCGCTGATCATTGCCATGCGCCGCGGCACCCCCGAGCAAGCCGCCGTGGTACGCAATGCCATCGAGCAGGGCTCGGTCGATGCACTGCAGGAAATCGCCCACATCGTGCGCAGCACCGGTGCACTGGACGGAGCACGTGCTGCCGCTGCCGCCGAGGCAGAGCGCGCCATTGCCGCCATCACCACGCTGCCCGACAACCCGTACACCGAAGGCCTGCGCGTCCTGGCCTCCGCCCTGCAGGGACGCAAAACCTGATTGGACCAGTCGGGTAAGGCACGCATACAATAGGTGCGTGACTATATCCACCCTGAGCCTTTCCACGGCATTGAATGCCGACCTGCACTGCCATTCGACTGTGTCGGATGGCACCCAATCGCCCGCTTGGCTGGCAGAGCGCGCCCGCACCAATGGTGTGGAATTGTGGGCCTTGACCGACCATGACGAGGTGGACGGCATCGCCGAGGCGCGCAGCGCAGCGCTGGCGCTGGGCCTGCCGTTTCTGGCAGGCGTCGAAATTTCCGTCACCTGGCTCGACAAGACGGTGCATATCGTGGGCCTGGGCATTGATGCCGAAAACCCGCTGCTGGTGGAAGGACTGCGCAGAACACGCGGCGGCCGCGAGGAACGCGCCCGCGACATGGCCGACGAACTGGCCAAGGCGGGCATCCAGGGCGCCTTTGAAGGCGCGCTCAAGTATGTAGGCAACCCGGATCTAATCTCGCGCTCGCACTTTGCACGCTATCTGGTGGAAATCGGCGTGTGCGCCGATGTGCCCGAGGTGTTTCGCCGCTTCCTCACCGAAGGCAAGCCCGGCTTTGTACCGCATCGCTGGGCCACACTGGAAAATGCCATCCAGTGGATTACGCAGGCCGGCGGCATCGCCGTCATCGCGCATCCTGCACGCTACGACTACACACCGCAGCAGGAGCATGCCCTTTTCGTCCGCTTCAAGGAACTGGGCGGCCAGGGTGTGGAAGTCACGACGTCCAGCCATTCTGCTGCCGAATGCGAAACCTACCGCAACCTGGCCCTCGAATTTGACCTGTACGCATCGCGCGGCAGCGATTTTCACTCACCTTCCGAAAGCCGGCTCGACTTGGGCCTGCTGCCTCCGCTGCCTGCCGGCGTCAAGCCGGTGTGGCAGGCGCTGGAACACCGCATTCATTACCCTGCATCCCCTGTATAAGCCATGGCCCAGTTGTTTGAAATCCACCCCCTCAACCCGCAACCCCGCCTGATCAAGCAGGCCGTTGCGCTGCTGGACAAAGGCGAAGTGCTGGCCGTGCCCACCGATTCCAGTTACGCGCTGGTGTGTCATATCGATGACAAGGCTGCCGCCGATCGCCTGCGCCAGATCCGCCAGGTGGACGACAAGCACCTGCTGGCGCTGCTTTGTCGCGACCTGAGCGAGCTCTCCAGCTATGCACGTGTGGACAACCGCCAGTTCCGCATGCTCAAGCTGGGCACTCCGGGTCCGTTCACCTTCATTCTGGAAGCCTCCAAGGAAGTGCCGCGCCGGCTCAGCCATCCATCGCGCAAAACCATCGGCCTGCGCGTGCCCGAGCATGCCGTACTGCAGGCCCTGCTGGCCGAACACAACGGCCCGCTGCTGAGCAGCACGCTGTTCCACCCGGACACGCAGGAGCCGTTGCACGATGTCTCGGACGTCAGCGACCTGCTCGACCGGCAGGTGGGCGGTATCATCGACAGTGGCACTTGCCCCCATCAACCCACCACCGTGGTGGACCTGACCACCATGACCCACGGCGATGCACCGGAGCTGATTCGTCGCGGTGCCGGCGATCCGGCCCAGCTGGGCCTGTAAGCACCCCATGGATATCGCCAACATCATCCAGACCATTGCCGTTTTTGCGCTGCCGGTGCTGTTTGCCATTACGGTGCACGAAGCCGCACACGGATACGCCGCACACCACTATGGCGATTCCACTGCCTGGATGCTCGGCCGTGTCACGCTCAATCCGCTCAAGCACATCGACCCGGTCGGCACCATCCTGATGCCGCTGCTGCTGTACTTTGTCACCTCTGGCACCTTCCTGTTCGGCTACGCCAAGCCGGTGCCAGTGCGCTTTGACAAGCTGCGCAATCCGCGCCGCGACATGGTCTGGGTGGCCCTGGCCGGCCCGGCATCGAACCTGCTGCAGGCGGTGGGCTGGGGCGCACTGCTGTACCTGCTGCTGGGCATGGGCCTCAACCAGCCATTCTTCGTGCAGATGGCCAAGGGCGGCGTGCTGGTCAACGTGGTGATGTTCGTGTTCAACCTGTTTCCGCTGCCGCCTCTGGACGGCGGCCGCATCGCCACCGGCCTGTTACCGCCGCGCCTGGCGATTCCCTTTGCCCGCCTGGAGCCCTTTGGTTTTTTCATCGTCATGGCGCTGGTCATTACTGGCGTGATCAGCCAGTTGTGGATGTTCCCGCTGATGAGCCTGACCTATGCGCTGATTGAAGGTGTGCTGTCGCCCCTGAAGTGGCTATTCTGACCAAATGGCTGTAGAACCACCCTTGCCGACCTACCTCAGGCCGGCAAGGAAAGTGCACGCTCAACCGCCCCGCTTCTGCAGCTGCGTGCATAGGTTCTTTGTTCCACTCTGAACTTGTATCCGCTTACCAGTGGCAAGCACCATAAGCAAGTTTTACAGCCGATCGCATTGATCGTCATCAAGTTTTTGCACTGATATAGTGCATTAAGGCTCTATTTGAGCCCATGCTGTGACAACAATTTTCCAACAATTACATAAATTGTGAAAAACATTCACAGCCCATTGGCATTATTAGCTATATGATTCGCACTCACACCTTAGTGCAGGCTTTTTTCCTGTAATCATGTTGCCCTTTAGCTTAAATCCATGTCGCTATTTCTGATCGAAGACCACCCCCTATACCGTGAAGCATTTGCCAGCCTGCTGCGTCGCCTCGTGCACGACCAGGACGTGGTGGAACTCGACCGCATCGGCAGCCTGCCGCTTGCCGCCAAGTCGCACGGCCAGCCCAACATCGTCTTTCTTGACCTGACGCTCAGCGATACGCTCGGCCTGTCCGGCATCCGCGAAATCAAGCACGCCTACCCCGGCACCCAGCTGATCGCCCTGATCGACCAGGCCACCGAACAGCAAGAAACCGCCTGCATGGAAGCCGGCGCCGACGGCACCCTGGCCAAGACCCTCTCCAGCGCCGAAGTGCTGGCCACGCTGCGCCAGATGCTGGTTCCCGATGCCGAAGAGATCGAAGGCGAACTGAGCAATACCAAGCTGTCCAAGCGCCAGACGCAGCTGCTGGTGGCACTCGAACAAGGTCTGAGCAACCGCGACATCGCCGACCGCCTGGGCATCAGCGAACACACCGTCAAGGTACATCTGTGGCGTCTGTTCCGCCGCCTGGGCGTCAAAAGCCGCACTCAAGCCATCCACACGGCACGTCTCAATGGTCTCATTCGCGCTTGATCACCCCTTGCGTCTGCAGGCGCCACAGGGCAGCATGGTGTAATGCACCTTGCTGCCCTTTTTTGTTGACCACGTCTTCATGCTGCGCGACTATCTTGTAGACCTGCTGACCCCTGACAGCTCCGGCCCCATGCAGTACGCCCTGGATCGTCGTACTTTCTGGTTCAGCCATTATCTGTATACCGGCCTGCGCACCAGCAGCGGCATTCTGCTGATTGCCCTGCTGGCGCTGTGGCTGCTGTCCCCGCTTCTGGCCATCGCCACGGCATTTGGCGCATTTGCCATGGCGCTGGTGGATCAGGTCGGGCCCTGGCACACCAAGATGCGCGAAATGGTGGTGTCGCTGCTGCTCAACACCGGCGCCTCGCTGGGCGTGGGCCTGCTGACCGGCTCTCCCTGGACGCAGGCGGTGTTCACGGTCCTGCTCGCCTTTGCCTCGGGCTTTCTGCTGCTGTATGGCAAGCGCGGCATGCCGGTGCAATTTGCCATGCTGCTGGCCATGACGCTGTCCATGGTGCATGTGGACGAACGTCCCGACGCGCTTTGGGTCAGCCTGAGCCTGGGCGGCGGCGGCCTGCTTTACATGGTGTATGCGCTGTGCGTGGCCTGGGTGCAGCAGCCCCGCCTCAAGCAGCAGGTGCTGGCCGAATGCCTGTTCGAACTGGCCCATTACTTTGACATCAAGCGCGGCTTTTACGAGCGCCATGTCAACCTGGACCAGCAGTTCACCAAACTCATCCGCAAGCAGGTGGAGCTGTCCGAAAAGCAACAGGGCGCCCGGGACCTGGTGCTGCAGCGCAAGCAAGGTCCGGACGATGCCCGCCTGATTCAGATCCACCTGGCCATGCTCGACGTGTACGAGCAGATCCTGTCCACCCATGCCGACTATACGGCGCTGCACCGGCATTTTGGCCAGCACGAAGTCCTGCTGTTCCTGCGCGACCTGATCGACAAGGCCATGCGCGACATCGAAGCTGTCGCCTATGCGGTCACACGCGACCGACCCAGCGAAAGTCCGGTCAGCTACGTAGCCGAGCAGCGCGCCATCGAATTTGACCTGCACGCGCTCACGCAGCAAGACATCGACCCGCAAGCGCTGGTGCTGCTGCGCTCCACCTACTACAAGATTCTGGAAACCGCCACCCGCATCCGGGCCCTGCACATGGCGACACGACAGCGGCCCGAACAGCTGCCGCCCCTCAACCTGGGGCTGTTCGTCTCGCGCCCGCGCATCGGGCTGGACATGCTGCGCAGCAACCTGTCGATGGAATCGCCCATCTTCCGCTACGCACTGCGCACCGGCATGGCGGTGGCTGTAGCACAGCTGCTGGCCCAGGTGCTACCTTACGCCTCGCACGCGTACTGGATCATGCTTACCATCGTGATCATCCTCAAGCCCACCTATAGCATGACACGCAAGCGGCGCCAGCAGCGTCTGCTGGGAACAGCCATTGGCTGCGTGCTGGCCATCGGGATATTGCAGCTGGTGCACAAGCCACTGGCCCTGCTGCTAGTGTTGTACCTGTCGCTGATGACCTCGTCCACCTTCATGCAGATCCGCTACATGTACTCGTCGGCGGCGGCCACGGTCACGGTGCTGGTGCTGCTGCAGCTGACCACCCAGGGGGGCGGCACGCAGATGGTGCTGGAGCGCCTGACCGATACCGCACTGGGCGTGCTGATTGCCACGGCCTTCAGTCATGTGTTCCCCAACTGGGAACGGCAATCCCTACCGGGGCAACTGCGTAGGCTGTTTGGCAGCGCGCGCCGCTATCTGGAGGAAAGCCGCGCCTTGCTGCTGCAAAATCTGGCGCAGGACCAGGCCTATCGACTGGCACGCAAGCAGTTTCTGGACAATGTTGCTGGCGTCAACGCCGCGCTGTTGCGCATGCTGGACGAACCGCGCCGGCGTCAGCAAGGGGTGACCGAAGTCAACCGTCTGCTGGTGCGCATTTACCTGATCGCTTCCCACGTGGCCGGGTTGCGCATGCTGCTGCGCCGCCATCCCGACTTTCAGCAAAGCCGGGCCTATCAGCAACTGGTGGATCTGGCCCTGCGCGAAGCGGCACACCACCTTGCCATGGCCGACCAGGTGACAGGGAACACGCACGCCAACGGCGCTGCAGAGACACTGGCGGCCCCAGAGGCCACTCTGCCGCTCACCGCGGAAACGCTTCCCGGCAGCTCACCGCACACACGCGCCGTCTTGCAGGAGCGGGCGGCCAAGCTGCGCGCGGACGCACAGGAACTGCAGCACCTGAGCCAGCTGGCACAGCAAGCCCTGCGCCGCAACCGCCTGGTGGATGCAGCCTAGGGGCAAGGCCTTGTGCCGCACTTCACTGGTGAACGTAGCTTAGCGACGAGGCCGCCAGGCAGCTTAAATTGGCAAGGCCACCAGATCATGGCCGTCGGTGTTCACCACGCGCGCGCGGGTGAAGGTGCCGACCTTGAGCGTCTTGCTGATTTTTTCGGGCGGCAGCAGTTTGACCACGCCATCGATCTCGGGCGCGTCGGCGTAGCTGCGGCCCACGCCCCCCTTCTTGCCCTGGTTGGGCGCGGCATCCACCAGCACCTGCATGTCGCTGCCGATGCGCTGGCGCAGCTTGGCCGCCGAGACCTGCTCGGCCACGGCCATGAAGCGGGCACGGCGCTCTTCACGCACGGCATCCGGTAAGGCGCCGGGCAGTTCGTTGGCGGTAGCGCCTTCGACCGGCGAATAGGCAAAGCAGCCCGCCCGATCGATCTGCGCCTCCTGCAAGAAATCGAGCAGGTGCTGGAATTCTTCTTCGGTTTCGCCGGGGAAGCCGGCAATGAAGGTGCTGCGGATGACCAGTTGCGGGCACAGTTCGCGCCAGCGCTGGATGCGTTCCAGGTTCTTTTCACCGCTGGCGGGGCGCTTCATGCGACGCAGCACCTCGGGGTGGCTGTGCTGGAACGGCACATCCAGATAGGGCAGCACCAGGCCTTCGGCCATCAGCGGGATGATCTCATCCACGCTGGGGTACGGGTACACATAGTGCAGGCGCACCCAGGCGCCGTATTGTTTGGCAATCTGGCCCAGGGTCTGCGCCAGCTCGAAGGTGCGGGTCTTGACGGGCTTGCCGTCCCAGAAGCCGGTGCGGTATTTCACATCCACGCCATAGGCGGAGGTATCCTGGCTGACTACCAGCAACTCCTTGACGCCGGTTTCGAACAGCGCGTGCGCTTCCCGCAGCACGTCGCCGATCGGGCGGCTGACCAGATCGCCGCGCATGCTGGGAATGATGCAGAAGGTGCAGCGGTGGTTGCAGCCTTCGCTGATCTTGAGGTAGGCGTAATGCTTGGGCGTGAGCTTGATGCCGGCGGCCGGCACCAGATCCATGAAGGGATCGTGCGGCTTGGGCAGGTGCTGGTGCACCGCGCTCATCACCTCCTGGGTGGCATGCGGGCCGGTCACGGCCAGCACGCTGGGGTGCACCTCACGCACCAGGTTGTCGCTGTCGTGGCCGGTTCTGGCGCCCAGGCAACCGGTGACGATCACCTTGCCGTTGTCGGCCAGTGCTTCGCCAATGGTATCCAGGCTTTCCTTGACTGCGTCATCGATGAAGCCGCAAGTATTGACGATAACCAGGTCGGCGCCGGCAAAACTTTTGCTGGTGCTGTAGCCTTCGGCGCTGAGCTGGGTAAGGATGAGTTCGGAATCGGTGAGTGCCTTGGGGCAGCCCAGGCTGACAAAGCCGATTTTGGGATTGGTAGTAGTGCTGGAAGCAGTCATGGCCGCTATTGTCGCAGTTTGGCGCCTCCCTGCCCAGCGGCTAGGGAGGTGCTGTGGCGGCCACGCCGCTGCGGTGCGGATTTAGCGCTTGGGCTGGAATGCAGCCAGCCACTGCTGCAGGTTGGCCTGGTACTGGTTCTGCATCTGCTCCTGCAACTGCTGCGCCATGTGCTGGCTTTGCTCGGTGTAATTGTTCATCATGTCCTGCATCATCTTCTGGCCGGGCATCTGCAGCATGGTCTGCCAGGCCTCGGGCTGGAAGCCGGGCGCCATGTCCATCAGCTTTTTCTGCATGTCGGCAAAGGCCTGGATGCTGCTTTCCAGGTTGGCGCCGAAAAAGCCCTGCATGGCGTGGCCATAGAAGCGGATGATGTTGGCCAGCACCTGCTCGGTAAAAATGGGGCTGCCGCCGGCCTCTTCCTCGAGGATGATTTGCAGCAGGATGCTGCGGGTGATGTCGTCGCCGGTTTTGGCGTCGCGCACCACAAAGGGCTCGGCCGCCATCACCAAGGCCTTGACCTCGGCCAGCGTAACATAGCTGGAACTGGAAGTGTCATACAACCTGCGATTTGGATACTTTTTGATGATACGGATGGATGTATCCGCCTGTTCTGGTTCGGATTGCTGCTCTGCGGTAGCTTGTTTGGCCGTACGGGAAGTGGTTGCCATGCAGCGGGCTCCTTGTGTCTTGGGTCTGCAAGATACGCCTGCAGGCCTGCGCAAATAAACATAAACTGACTCCTTGGAATTATGCCTGTAACCGGCGCTTCATTTCCGTGTGGAAACCCCAGCATGAATACCACCTCTCGCCCTTCCGATCTGTTCCAGCCCGTGGATGAGGCCGCGCTGCGCAAAGCCGCCGCCGTATTGGCTCCGGCCCACCATGGCTACCTGGCCGTGCTGCAGCCAAATAGCAGCTGGCCGCAAGTCAGCCGCGTGGCACTGGGCCGCGACGCGCAGGGCACGCCGCTGATTCTGATCTCGCAGCTGTCGGCCCACTTTGCCGCGCTGCAGGCCGACGCACGCTGCTGCCTGCTGGTGGGCGAACCCGGCGCCGGCGACCCTCTGGCGCATCCACGCATCAGCATCGACTGCCTGGCGGAGCACTGCCCTGAAGAGGAACGTCCTGCCTTGCGTGCCGCCTTTGTAGCATGGCAGCCCAAGGCGGCGCTGTATGTGGATTTTGCGGACTTTGCGTTCTGGCGGCTGCGGCCGCAGCGGGCGAGCTTCAATGCGGGGTTTGGGAAGGCGTTCATGCTTGTAGAAGAGGATTGTGCGGCACTACAGAAATTCAATGCATTAAAGTCTTCATAAGCAATCATTTGTTTATATTATATTGAAATAATAAATTTATATGATTATAAAATGCCATATTACAATGCCATCATGGTATCTTCCACGCTGACTTCACTGCTCGTCATTGGCTTTGGCGCTGCGTTGGGCGCAGTGTTGCGCTGGCTCTTCGGTCTGGGGCTGAATGCGCTGTATCCGGCCATTCCGCCCGGTACGTTGCTTGCCAATTTGCTGGGAGGCTATCTGATCGGTGTGGCCATTGCCTGGTTTGCCTACCACCCGGAAGTCCCGGCTTACTGGCGCTTGCTGGCCATTACCGGATTTCTGGGCGGGCTGACCACGTTTTCCACTTTCTCGGCCGAAGTGGTCACACTGTTGCAGCAAGGGCGCCTGCTGACGGCCATGGGCGCCATCAGTGTGCATGTGGCGGGCTCTTTGCTGATGACCTTGCTGGGCATGGCCAGCGTACAAGCGCTACGGCGATAAATTCATCGCCAGATCTGGTTACACGCGATACGACGCCCCGTTTGGTGCCCAGAAAATTTCAGGACAGGAAAGTTCTGCCTCAATCAGGCCATGGTCTGGGCCGCAGGCGTGATTTCGGAACTGCCTTCAGGCGCTGCGTTCTGAGTCAGGAAACGTGCGCCTTACTGCGGCGCCTCTCCTTCAGGCTTGGCGTAGGCAGCCTCCACTTCAGGCCGCTGCTGCAGGGCGTCCAGCAGCGCCTGCGCCCGCTCCGGCTGGTCCGGCTCCAGCAAATGCCAGGTGCGACCTTCTGCATCCGTGGCCTGCGGATACATGGGCCGCAGCCGCGCGCTCCGGGCAGCCAGCCAGGCGTGCAGGTCTGGCGGCACATCTGGCACTCTTAAAAGTACAACATATTCCATAGTACTAGTTTTATTCAAAATAAACGTGACATACATCACGACTAAAAAAGATATGTTACTTCTATTTTTATAGATTGCATATCGGCGAATGTCATGGCTATTCGCGCGATACAAAAAAAACTATCTTTGCAGAGCCTGCAGCAAAAGGCATCCCCATTTCATGGCCCGCAAGGCCCCGTTTCTGGAGTCATCCCATGCCACAGACTCAAAACCCTGGCGAGATTGTCGTCATATCACGCCCCTCTGCCCAGCTGCGTGCTGCCCCGAACGCTCACGTTCGCAGCGCGGAGCCGTCCGAAGCCGATGCACTCAATGCAGTGCTCAAGGCCAACAAGATCAGCTTGATGCCCATGTTCGATCTGACCGAAGAACTGGTCGCTGCCCGCATGAGCCCAAGGGTGATGCCCGGGCTTCCGCCTGAGCTGGACCCGTCGCTGTTCTACTCGGTTGTCGGAGATGTGAAGAACGTTGACAAGCTGCTTGCCGATCTGCTCAAGCAGCCCTCTGTGGAGGCCGCTTACTACAAGCCGCCAGGGGAACCGCCCGTGATGTACCGCGAAGATCTCGAGGTGCTGCGCAGCGCTGCGCCGGGCGAAGACCTCAGTCCTGCGCCAACGCCGGATTTCAGCGGCAGGCAAGGCTATCTGGAAGCAGCTCCGACAGGGGTGGACGCCCGCTTTGCCTGGAGCAAGCCCGGCGGCCGGGGTGACAATGTACGTGTGATCGACTTGGAATGGGGATGGAACTTTACCCATGAAGACTTGCTGGCCAATAGCGGGGGCCTGCTTGACGGCACCAATGGCAGCGATACCGACCACGGTACTGCAGTGCTGGGCGTGATCGGTGCGGACGACAACCAGCAGGGCGTGCTCGGCATTGCCCACAACGCGGCCCTTTCGGCGATCTCCTTCAATGGCAATTCTTCTGCCGCTGCCATTCGCAAGGCAGCTGACCGGCTGTCTGCGGGTGACATCATTTTGCTCGAAATTCACCGTCCCGGCCCGAATGCCACCGGCAGCGGCCAGCAAGGCTACATCGCCATCGAATGGTGGCCGGATGATTTTGCAGCTATCCGCTATGCCACCAACAAGGGCATCGTCGTGGTCGAAGCTGCAGGCAACGGCGCCCAGGATCTGGACGCCGCCATTTATTCCACGCGGCCGACGGGCTTCCCTAGCAGCTGGACCAACCCATTCAACCGCAATAATCCGCAATGTGGCGCCATTCTGGTCGGAGCCGGTGCGCCGCCTGAAGGCACGCACGGACGCGACTATGGTCCGGCGCGCTCCCGTCTGGATTTTTCCAACTACGGCTCAGCCGTCGATGTACAGGGTTGGGGCCGCGAAGTGACCACCACCGGCCGCAGCTGGGGCGTGGCTGATCTGTACAACGGCGGTCCCAACGCCTGGTACACCGACCAGTTTTCCGGCACCTCCAGCGCCAGTCCGATCGTGACCGGGGTGCTGGCCTGCGCCCAGGGCTGGCTCAAGGCCGCAGGAAAAGCGCTGCTCACGCCCGACACGGCACGTCAGGTGCTGCGTGCTACCGGCTCGGCCCAGCAGGATGCCACCGGCCGGCCGGCCAGCCAACGCATCGGCAAGCTGCCGGATCTGCGCCAGATTCATGCCAGCCTGTTCCCGAAATCCGTAGTCAAGGATGCGAAAGACCGCACCAAGGACTCCATCAAGGATGCGGTCAAGGATCGCAAGGAAAAATCCGAGGTCAAGGAACTGAAAGATCGGGTAAAGGAACACATCAAGGACCGGAAGGACGTCAAGGAGTTCAAGGAAATCGAAAAGCCCCGCAAGGAGCTCAAGGAAATCGAAAAGTCGCTGGATCAGATCCATGACATCCGGCAGCGTATTCAGCCCGCCATACACGATACCTTGCAGCCCACGCAGGGTACCAGTCTGAAACAGGCTGACCGCCTGGAAGTGCTGGAAGCCACGGTGGCAGAACTGGTGCAGATATTGGGGCAGCAGTGTGACATTGCTGCAGATCCCCATGCGGTGCCGAAATTTCAGGATGCCAAGCGGGTTACGGACAAGCAGCGTGTCCTGGAAAAGTGGGCAGGAGAGAAGCACGGCAAGGAAACCATGTTCGACAAGCGGATCGGTGACAAGGGTCCCAAGGACGGCAAGGACGTGCGCGAAGGCGGCGACATGTTTGGCTCACGTTTCAGCGATCTGGGACAGAAACTGCCAGCGGCAGGCGACAACCAGGAACTGCTGGCCCGGCTGGCAACCCTGGAGGCTGCCATGCTGGAGTTGGCGCAAATGCTGCAGGGCAACGGCGAGCATTTCATTGACGAATCACTGCGCCCGGACGTTGCAGGTGCCTCGATGCAGGACCTGCAAAACAACCTACGCAACGATGGATCAAGTGACTTCTGACCCCCACAGTGGTCGAATCGTGCGCTGGCTTGTACTGCACGATCTGCTCGATACGAGCGCGCCCTGGCTGATGCGCCAGTGGCGCGCCCGATTGGGGCCGGCAGCGGATTCGCTGCTGGCTGTCGACACGCTCACACTAAATAGACATGTCCGGCAAGTCTGGCACCTGGACAGCACCGGACAGTCCAGAGGCCTCTGGCACATCACAGTGCCTGGACAGCCAGCGGCTCTGGTCGATACCAGCCAGCTACTCGGCGTGCTGAACCGGCATCAGCCCTGCCGCGCCCCACTGCACGGCACGGATGCAGAATACAAACTGATGGAACGTCATGCCAGCCTGCTGGCCTGGCTGCATGCACTGGGAGTCAGGGTGCTCAACCGCCCCAGCCCGGAAAATCTGGGTGGCCCGCTACCACCGCTGCTCAGGCTGCGCATGGTGGCCAAAGAGCTGGGTCTGCCCATCGCGGCGGTACATGCCCATTCCGGCGCGATGGACGATGAAGGCGCACATGGGCGTCAAGTGATTGTGCTGACCGGCAATGGTAGGCTGTGGGGCCCGGACAGTGGATACTTGCCCCCTGCCCTGCACGCACCAGCGCTGCGCCTGACCGAAGTGCTTGGCTACGACATACTCGGCCTGCAATTTTGCATAAATGCAAAAGGACTCTGGCTGTTTGCGGGTCTGCAACCAACTCCCGATTTGCAATCCGGAGGCAACGCGTTGGCCGAGCGTCTGGCAGAACGAATGGACATGCCCATGCAGGTCCGGGAGTTTTGCATATGACAATGACACCCCGTGTAGCCGTAGTCGGCCTGTGTGCCGAAGCGCCCTGCCAACTGCTGCTGGATGCCTTGGCTGAGGAAGATATCGAAGTGTATGCCATCAACCAGCAAGAGTTCGAGCACTGGCCCCTGCACTGGAGCCTGGACGAGCGAGGCTTGCACGGCAGCTTCTCGCCACCCGACGGGCGCGAACCGGTGCCAGTGGATACCCTGTCGGGTATCTACTTGCGCCCGCTGGACGGACCGGCTGCATGGGGCAAAAACGCCGCACGCGGGCAGGCCATGCAGCAATGGATCAACAGCTGGGTGGAACTGGCGGAGGTGCTGCCCTGCCGCGTGGCCAACCCCGCATCGGCCATGAACAGCAATGCCAGCAAGCCCTATCAGACGCAATTGCTGGCTGCAGCCGGTTTTCATATTCCGCCTACGCTGATCACGAACATCCCGGAGCAGGTACTGGCCTTTGAGGTTGAACAGGGCGAGCTGATCTTCAAGTCGGCCAGTGGCGTGCGCTCCATCGTGCGCGCGCTGGATCAGGGCAGCAAGCAACGGCTGGATCTGGTGCGCCATTGCCCCACCATGTTCCAGAAAAAACTGGCAGGCACCAATGTGCGCGTGCATGTAGTGGGACAACAGGCATTCTGCGCCGAAGTGGACTGTGCCAGCATAGACTATCGCTACGGCACTCGTGATGGTCAACCGGCCACGCTGCGCAGCACCACCCTGCCCGCCGACCTGCGCTGGCGCTGCATCCAGGTAGCCCATCAGCTGGGTCTGCCCTTTGCCGGGCTGGATTTGCTGCTGGGTGAAGATGGCTTGACATATTGCTTTGAAGTCAATCCCAGCCCGGGCTACAGCTATTTCGAAAACGCCACGGGCGCCCCGATTGCGCGCGAATTGGGGCGCTGGCTGGCGGGCATGCAGCCTTAGACAAACCGGCCTGCGCCGCGCCGCTCAATCCAGCCGCAATTCCTGTATCTTGCGAGTGATGGTGTTGCGCCCGATGCCCAGGCGGTGCGCGGCGTCGATGCGGCGCTGCTGCGTGGCATCCAGCGCGGCGCGGATCAAGGCGCGCTCGCATTCGGCCATCAGCTTGGGCCAGATATCGGTTTCGCCCGAGGCCAGCATGTCGCTGGCCTGCTGCTGCAGCCCGTACTCCCAGTCAGCCACAGGCCTTACTTCGGTTTCGGGCAAGCGGCCAGACAATGTGATGGCTGGCGGTACGGCGTCCTCCACCTCCAGCACTTCGGGCGGCAGATCCTTGGTTTCCACCACCTGCGAGGGCGCCATCACCGTGAGCCAATGGCATACATTTTCCAGCTGGCGCACATTGCCCGGAAAGGCAAATGCCGACAACCGCCGTGCGGCATCGACACTCAGGCGCTTGGCTTCCACACCCAGTTGCTGCGCGCTGCGCTGCAGGAAGTGCCGCGCCAGCATAGGGATATCTTCGGCACGCTCACGCAGCGCCGGCAGGCGCAGCCGGATCACATTCAGGCGGTGGAACAGGTCTTCGCGAAACACCCCGTCGCGCACACGCTCCTCGAGCTTTTGGTGTGTGGCCGCGATGATGCGCACATTGGCCTTGATTGCCTGGTGCCCACCCACACGGTAAAAATGGCCGTCGCTCAACACGCGCAGCAGCCGGGTTTGCAGCTCGAACGGCATGTCGCCGATTTCATCCAGAAACAGCGTGCCGCCGTCGGCCTGCTCGAAGCGACCGCGCCGCTGCGCCTGGGCGCCGGTAAAGGCGCCTCGCTCATGGCCGAACAGCTCGCTTTCCAGCAAATCCTTGGGAATGGCGGCGGTGTTGATGGCCACGAACGGGCCTTGCGCGCGCGGCGAGTGCCGATGCAGCGCACGCGCCACCAACTCCTTACCAGTGCCGCTTTCTCCAGTCACCAGCACCGTGGCACTGCTGTGCGCCAGCCGGCCGATGGCGCGGAACACGTCCTGCATGGCCGGCGCCTGGCCCAGCATTTCCTGCTGCTGCAAGTCGCCATCCTCCTGCAAGGCCTCGCCACTGGCGCGCGCCTGTTCCAGCGCGCGGCGCACCAGCTCGACGGCACGGGGCACGTCAAACGGCTTGGGCAGGTACTCGAACGCCCCCCCTTGAAACGCCGACACGGCGCTGTCCAGATCCGAAAATGCCGTCATGATGATGACCGGCAACTCGGGCCGTTGCGCATGCACGCGCGCCAGCAATTCCAGGCCTGACAGGTCTGCGCTGTCCGGCATGCGGATATCGCTGAGCAGCACTTCGGGATAGCCGAAGGTGTCCGGATCTTCCAGCGCCTGCAACACTTCGGACGGACTTGCGAAGCAACGTACCGGCAATTGCTCGCGCTGCAAGGCGCGCTCCAGCACAAAGCGGATGGACGCGTCGTCATCAACAATCCAGACAGATTTCATGGTCGCACCTCTCAAGAGCACAGTATGCACCGTTTTAGTGCATCTATGCATTGACATGGCGCAGCTGCTCAGGCCAGCGGAATCACGATGCGGAAGGTAGTGTTTCCCGGCACGCTTTCGCATTCGATCAGGCCATGGTGCTGCTGCACATAGGTCTGGGCCAGCGTCAGCCCCAGCCCGGTACCATCGGCCTTGCCGGTCACCAGCGGGTAAAACACCTGCTCCAGCAGTCCTGGCGGAATGCCGGGACCGTTGTCCGTTACAAGCAATTCCAGTGCCAGCTTGTGGCGTTGCCGCCCCAGCGTGACTTGGCGCACGATGCGCGTGCGCAACCGGATGCACGCGTCGCCCTGCGCGCGCCGCTGCTGCAGTGCCTGCGCCGCATTGCGCACGATGTTGAGCACGGCCTGGATCAGGCGCTCCTTGTCACCGGGAAACTCGGGAATCGAGATGTCGTAATCCCGCTCGATGGTGAGCCCTTGCGCAAACTCGGCCATGACCACGCTGCGCACGCGCTCACACACTTCATGGATGTTAACGCTTTCCACCCGCGAAGCGCTGCGGTGCGGCGCCAGCATGCGATCCACCAGCGATTGCAGGCGATCGGCCTCGCGGATAATGACCTGGGTGTACTCGCGCAGCGCCGGGTCGGGCAAGTCCATTTCGAGCAGCTGCGCAGCGCCGCGCAGCCCGCCCAGAGGGTTCTTGATTTCGTGCGCCAGATTGCGCATCAGTTCCTTGTGCACCTGCGACTGCGACAGCAGACGGTCTTCGCGGTCGTGGCGCGCCTGGGTTTCCAGCGGCAGCATTTCCAGCACCACCCGGTGGTGCTCTTCGGCCGGCGTCACGATGACATGCACCGGCAGCGCATCTGCGCCGGGGCGCAGCAATTGCGCGTCGTAGCGCAAGGTGGTGAATGGCTCGTTGCCTGCATCGTGTACCGCCTGTAGCAGTTGCTGCGGATCGGACACATGGCTGGCCAGGCTGCTGCCGTGCAGCATCTGGCGCGAATGGCCGATGGCATCTTCCAGCGCGGAATTGACGAAGTGCACCCGGGCGGAGGCGTCCAGCACCGCGATCAGCGATGCCAGCTGGTCAAACGCGGCATAGCCTGGCAGGTCCTGGCCCGCCGCACGCTTGGACTCAGCCGCCGGCACGCTGCAGCTCCCGCTGGATGCCGGCAATATCGCTTTCGGTGCGCTGGATATTGGCGCGCAGGTCGGCCACGCGGTTCAGGTATTTCTGGTGGTTGCGGGCCTCGCCGCCGATGCGCTCGGGTTCGCCGTTGTTGTATTCGCGGCGCAGCTCGCCCAACCGCTGTGTGGCCTTGTCGAGCTCGGCCTTGAGAATGGCTCGCGCCTGGGATTCACGTGCCAGCTGTGCCTGGCTGTTGACGGCAGTGCGCGCCATGGTGGCACGCGCCGGCTGCACAACCGGCGGGCGCGGCGCCGGCACAGCCCCACGACCGGCATTGCGTACGACGGAGACAGCCCCACCCTGCAAAGGAACGCAGCCGCCCTTGCTGATACGTGTGACCTGGTTGGTGTATTCGTTGCCGCACCGGTAAATGGTGCTGTTGCTGGCTTGCGCTGCAAACGGGATCCACAGGATCAGGGGCAGTAGAAAGTGCAATTCTCGCTTCATGGCTTTTGCCATTTTGCCTCAAATCTGCAAACAATTCATGACAGCAAAAAAGCGGCCGAAGCCGCCTGTTTGCCCTGCTGCAATTGCTTACAGCGAGTAGTACATGTCGAATTCAACCGGGTTGACCTGAACGCGGACGCGGTTCACTTCGGTCATCTTCAGGTCGATGTAGGCATCCAGCATGCTGTCAGTGAACACACCGCCCTTGGTCAGGAAGGCGCGGTCCTTGTCCAGCTCTTCCAGCGCCTGGTCCAGGCTGTGGCACACAGTGGGCACCAGCTTGTCTTCTTCCGGCGGCAGGTGGTACAGGTCCTTGGTGGCGGCTTCGCCCGGATGGATCTTGTTCTCGATACCGTCCAGACCAGCCATCAGCAGCGCCGCAAAGCCCAGGTACGGGTTCATCAGCGGATCCGGGAAGCGGGCCTCGACGCGGCGTGCCTTGTCGCTGGCCACGTGCGGGATGCGGATCGATGCGGAACGGTTGCGGCTGGAGTAGGCCAGCTTGACCGGTGCTTCGAAGTGCGGCACCAGGCGCTTGTAGCTGTTGGTACCGGGGTTGGTGATGGCGTTCAGGGCACGTGCGTGCTTGATGATGCCGCCGATGTAGTACAGCGCCAGATCGCTCAGGCCAGCGTAGCCGTTGCCCGCGAACAGGTTCTTGCCGTCCTTCCAGATGGACTGGTGCACGTGCATGCCGGAACCGTTGTCACCAGCGTAGGGCTTGGGCATGAAGGTAGCGGTCTTGCCATAAGCATGGGCCACGTTCCAGATCACGTACTTCTGCAGCTGGGTCCAGTCGGCGCGCTCGACCAGCGTGCTGAACTTGGTGCCGATTTCGCACTGGCCGGCGCCGGCCACTTCGTGGTGGAACACTTCCACCGGAATGCCCAGCGATTCCATGATCAGCACCATTTCGGCGCGCATGTCCTGGGTGCTGTCGACCGGGGGCACCGGGAAGTAGCCGCCCTTGAGCGTGGGACGGTGGCCCTTGTTGCCGCCGTCGAATTCGGTGCCCGTGTTCCAGGGAGCTTCGTACTCGTCGATCTTGTAGAAGCTGTGGCCGGGTTCGGTGCTCCAGCGCACGTTGTCGAAAATGAAGAATTCGGGTTCCGGGCCAAAGAAGGCGGTGTCACCGATGCCAGAAGCTTTCAGGTAGGCTTCGGCGCGCTTGGCGATGGAACGCGGATCGCGATCGTAGGCCTTGCCGTCACCCGGCTCCAGCACGTCGCAGTTCATGATCAGCGTGGTTTCTTCAAAGAAGGGATCGATGTTGGCGGTGTTGGGATCGGGCATCAGCAGCATGTCGGAAGCTTCGATGCCTTTCCAGCCAGCCATGGACGAACCGTCAAAAGCATGGCCTTCGCTGAATTTGTCTTCGTCAAAGTGCGAAACGGGCACCGTGACGTGCTGCTGTTTGCCACGCGTATCGCTGAAACGGAAGTCGACGAATTTGACTTCGTTTTCCTGCACCATTTTCATCACGTCTGCGACGGTTTTTGCCATCTGTCTCTCCTCAAGAGGGTTTGCACATTGAAACGGTAGGCGGCCTGCCCATCAGGCCAACCCGTTGCCCGTAATACAAGCATGAAGCGTGCCAACTTTCATGCTTGCTTTTTGAATGCACTGCCTACACCTGCAACAGAACATCGCCACAATGAATATTGTGCACCGGCTGCGCTTTGAGTGCACCTGCCGCGTGCGAAGAATCCATTGTGGTGCACACTCCATGGGTGTGCACATCGTTGGTGCATCACAACTGTTCCGGGTGCTGGATCGGGCCCAGTGCGCACTGCAGTGCGTTCAAGCCGGCCAGCAGTTCGACAAATGCCTGCTTCACCTGGTGCGGATCGCCCTTCACGCCCAAGTCGATATGCGGTCCGTATTCCGGATGCTGCAGCGTAGGCAGGCTGAATACCTTCACGGCGGTATAGTGCGCCTCGATCTGCTCCATCAGCGGCGTGAGTTTGGCTTCGATGCCGCCCTTGACAACCACGGCGTTCTCGGCCCACTGGCGCTTGCCGAACCAGCGCGAGTAATAGCTGTCCAGCGTCCACTCCATCATCGGCCAGGCCATGGCCGGGAAGCCGGGGTAGAAATGCACGTGTCCGCACGAAAAACCGGCAATGCGGTTGTAAGGATTGGGCACGATCTGCGCACTGGCAGGAAACACCGCCATGTTCAGGCGCTTGCTATGCTCGGCACGCTGCGGATCGAAGGGCTCACCCTTCTGCGCGGCGAGCTCGCGAAAACGCTCGGTGATCAATTCAGCCCCTACTGGGTGCAGTACCAGTTCCTCACCCAGTGCTTCGGCGGCGGCCTGGCGCGTTTGGTCGTCCGGCGTGGCGCCGATGCCGCCGCACGAAAACACTACATCGCCACTGGCAAAAGCCTGTCGCAGCTGCGCGGCGATGTCGGCGCGTTCATCCCCCACCATGTGCACATAGGACAAACTCAGCCCGCGCGCCTCGAGCAGCTCGATGGTCTTGGGCACGTGCTTGTCAGTGCGGCGACCGGACAACAGTTCGTCGCCTACCAGAATCAATCCGAAACGCGGCATCTGCGCATGCGGCAGGGGTGCCTGGATGCCATAAGGCAAGGCGGAAGTAGCACTCATTTCAATTCCTTGATGGGGGAAATGGCAAAGGCTTGGGCGTGATGTCACGCGCAGTCACATCCATGGTAGCGCCAGGCGCCGGGCGCTGGCTGGCGGCCTGCCCGGCACGCAGCTGCTGCAGCGCATGCAGGCAAAAATGGCTGAACCACAGCGACGAGAATGCAAACACCAACGCATAGATCCAGATCGCCACCGGAATCAGCACCACGAAGGCGGCAATGAACAAGGCCGTGGAAGCCCACACCACACTGGGCGCGGCGCCCATCAGTCCGGTAATGATGCCCATGGCCAGCAGCTCCAGCCGGTACTGCTGCATCAGCTGACGCCGTTCGGCCTTGCTGGCGTGCTCGGCCCAGGCGTCGAAACTCATCAGGCGATAGCTGAGCCAGCCCCAGATCAGCGGCGGCACCACCAACACCAGCGGCGGAATCAGCCAGAACGGAAGGCTCAGCAGCAACAGCAGCAGCGCCAGCACGGTGTGCCCCAGGGCCCAGAACACGCTGCCGACGAAGCCGGCACCGTGCTTGCGCTCCAGGCGCGGAAAGCGGCGCTGCTCGACCATGCGAACCAGCGCCGGGGTCATGAAAAGGGATACGACCAGCAACGAGATGATTACGATCAGCGGCGTGATCGCCATGACCACCACCAGCGATGGCACCACTGCCTTGAGCTGCGGCAGCTGAACCCAGTCGAACAGCTGGAAAAGCACGGTTTGCACCGTGGTACCTTCCAGCAAGCGTTGCACCGTATCAACCGCCGGCCACCAACCCCACTGTCCGAACGCCAGCCCGGCAGCCACCATCAGCGCCAGGGGCAACAGGGACAACATGATGACGCGCGGATGCAGGCAATAAACCAGTGCGCGCCAGAAGGCTTCCAACATGATTTTCATGGCGGCAGTGTAGCGCACCCGCAGCCACTGCCGCAGCGATGGACCCGGGGCACCAGCATTGTGTTCAGGGTTGACGCTGTTGCAGGCTGGCCACATCTTCCGGGCTGAGCCAGCACCACTGGCCCGGCGCCAGGTCGGTCGGCAGCGCATAGCCGCCGATCCGGCTGCGATGCAATGCTTCCACGCGATTGCCCACGGCGGCCAGCATCCGCTTGACCTGGTGGTATTTGCCTTCGCCCAGGGTGAGGTCCAGCGTGTATTCACCTGTCACGGTGCATGCCACGGCATGTACCGGCTTGGGGTCATCGTCCAGCACCACGCCGTCCAGCAGACGCTGCACCTGGCGCGCATCTACCGAGTGCTTGCAGGTGACCTGGTAGACCTTGGGCACATGGTAGCGCGGAGAAGCCATGCGGTGAATCAGCTTGCCATCATCGGTCAGCACCAGCAGGCCGGTGGTGTCCTGATCGAGCCGACCTACCGCCTGCACGCCTTGCACCGCCCCTTTTTGCGGGCGTTGCCGCAATGGCCCCGGCAACAGCGTATATACGCTGGGCCAGGCCGACGGCTTTTGCGAACATTCGGTGCCGGTCGGCTTGTGCAGCACGATATAGGCCTGCGCATGGTATTGCCACGGCTGGCCTTGCACCTCATATGGCATGCCCTCGCGCGGCTCAACCAGATGGCTGGCATCGGTAATCGTCTGGCCATCAAGCTGCACCAGGCCTTGCTGCACCAGGCCGGCGCAAACGCGGCGGGTGCCAAAGCCCTGGCTGAACAGCAGATCGGCCAGTGTAAGAACGAGAGTTTTCGACATGCCGCGATGATACTGTGTGCCGCCGATGCGGCCTTATTCGACGCGATCGATGCGCTGCACCTTGAAAGTCCAGCTGGCCGGTTTGCCCTTGCGTCCCCGTGGGCCTGCCGCATTGTTCAAGCTGCGGATTTCGAGCATCTCTTCGCGCGGCTTGCCGCCACGCCCGGTGCCCGTCACGCGGATGCTGCGCACATAGGCAGCCGCGCCCACCAGGGTGTCCTGCTCTTCCAGGCTCATCAGCATCAGGCCGCGCCCGCCCTTGGGCATTTGCCGCAACTCGTCCACGGCAAAGGTCAGTAAACGGCCACCAGCGCTGGCACAGGCCACATGCGTGGCCGGCTGCACCGGCTGGCTGCTGCTGTCACCCTGCACCAGTGAAGGCGCGCACACGGTTTCGCCCTCGTTGCAGGTGATGAAGGCCTTGCCGCCACGCTGCCGTGACACCATCTGCTCGACCGTGGCCAGGAAGCCATAACCGCCGCTAGCGCTCAACAGCAGTTGCGCCTGCGCCGGACCGGCAAAATAGTGCAGCAAGTGCGTGCCCGGCTCCAGATCGATCAGGGTGAGCACCGGCTGGCCGTCGCCGCGCGCGCCAGGCAGACTGGCCACCGGTACGCTGTAGACGCGGCCATGGTTGCCAAAGGCGAGCAAGGTGTCCACGGTGCGGCACTCGAAAGTGCCGTACAGGCCGTCGCCGGCCTTGAAGGCAAAGCCAGCCGGATCATGGCCATGGCCGGTGCGTGCGCGTACCCAGCCTTTTTCGCTGATGACCACCGTGACCGGCTCGTCCACCACGCGTACTTCGGCCACGGCTTTCTTCTCGGCCTGAATCAGGGTGCGGCGTTCGTCGCCAAACTGTTTGGCATCAGCTTCGATCTCCTTGATCATCAGGCGGCGTAGGCTGGCCGGGCTGCCCAAAATTTCTTCGAGTTTTTCCTGCTCGGCACGCAGCTCGGACAGTTCCTGTTCGATCTTGATCGCTTCCAGCCGTGCCAATTGGCGCAAGCGGATGTCCAGGATATCATCGGCCTGGCGTTCACTCAGGGCGAAACGCGCCATCAGCGCGGCCTTGGGCTCGTCGCTTTCGCGAATGATGGCAATCACCACGTCGATGTTGAGCAGCACCAGCTGCCGCCCTTCGAGGATGTGGATGCGGTCCAGCACCTTGCCCAGCCGGTGCTGGCTGCGGCGGGTGATGGTGGTCTGGCGGAAACTGATCCACTCCTGCAGCATCTGGCGCAGCGATTTCTGCGTGGGCCGGCCATCCAACCCAACCGAAGTCAGGTTGATCGGAGCCGAAATCTCCAGACTGGTGTATGCCAGCAAGGTGGTGATCAGATCCTGCTGGCTGACAGTGCGGCTCTTGGGTTCGACCACGATGCGCACCGGCGCATCCTTGTTGGATTCGTCGCGCACGCCGTCCAGCACGGCCAGCACGCTGGCCTTGAGCTGCAGCTGATCTTGCGTCAGCGCCTTCTTGCCGGACTTGACCTTGGGGTTGGTCAGCTCCTCGATGTCTTCCAGCACCTTTTGCGAACTGGTGCCTGGCGGCAATTCCTGCACGACCAGCTGCCACTGGCCGCGCGCCAGGTCCTCGATGGTCCAGAGCGCGCGCACCTTCAGGCTGCCCCGGCCGGTGCGGTAGGCATCGGCAATGTCGGCCTCGCTGCTGATGAGCTGGCCGCCCCCCGGAAAATCCGGCCCCGGCAGGATCGCCAGCAATTCTTCTTCGGACAGCAGCGGGTTCTTGACCAAGGCCACACAGGCATCGGCGACTTCATGCAGGTTGTGGCTGGGAATTTCAGTGGCCAGCCCCACGGCAATGCCGCTGGCGCCATTGAGCAGCGCGAAGGGCAAGCGCGCCGGCAGTTGCAACGGCTCCTGCGTGGAGCCATCGTAATTGGGCACAAAATCCACCGTGCCCTGGTCGATCTCGTCCAGCAGCAAAGTTGCGATGCGCGCCAGCCGCGCCTCGGTGTAGCGCATGGCTGCGGCGCCGTCGCCATCGCGGCTGCCGAAGTTGCCCTGGCCATCGATCAGCGGGTAGCGCTGCGAAAAGTCTTGCGCCATGCGCACCAGTGCATCGTAGGCAGCCTGATCGCTGTGCGGGTGGAAGCGGCCCAGCACGTCCCCCACCACGCGCGCACTCTTGACCGGCCTGGCGCCAGCCACACCGTTGCTACCGCCAAAGGACAGGCCCATGCGGTCCATGGCGTACAGGATGCGGCGCTGCACCGGCTTTTGCCCGTCGCACACATCGGGCAAGGCGCGGCCCTTGACCACGCTGAGGGCGTATTCAAGATAGGCACGTTGTGCGTAATCGGCCAGGTTGGGAGTGGCGTCCTGCTGGTCACCCGGTGGCATATCGGAAAATTCGGGAATATCCATGAACGAAAAAAATCAGCGTGCGACAGGCTTGTCGCTCGGATCCCTGAGAACGACATCGTCGCTCAGGGCGGTAACGGCCACCGGAGCAGGCAGGGTCTCCGCACGGTTCACCTTGGCGGCCACCACATCCAGGGCAGTGGCAGGCCCGGCAGGGTCTGCAGCATCCTCAGCAGCGTGGGCCGCATGCGAATTGGACATTTTCAGCACCACGGGGGTGGCCTGTGTCGCTGCGACGCGGGCGCCGGTGGCATTGCCGGCTGCAAAGCTCTTGTTGACGCGGCCCTGGCGCGGCATCCTGGCTAGCGGAATCGGCGCCGCGCCCGCATACGCAACGGCAGCGCCAGGCTTGAGCGTCTGGTAAATGGACAGCACCGTGCGCACGTAGTTTTGCGTTTCGGCAAAACGGGGAACGGCATTGCCGGCGCGCTGCACGGCTCCATGGCCGGCGTTATATGCAGCCACGGCCAGATCCAGCCGGCCCGGGAACTTGTTGACCAGGTACTTCATGTAGCGTGTGCCCAGACGGATGTTGAGCGCCGGATCGGTCAGCTTTTGCTCGACCGACAGATTGGCATCGGACTGCAGGCCCATGTCGCGCGCGGTGGCCGGCATGATCTGCATCAGGCCGACGGCGCCGGCATTGGACACGGCCATGCTGTTGAAGCCGGATTCGGCCGCGATGATGGCCTGGACCAGCTCGTGATCCAGCCCATTGCGCGATGCCTCGCGCTCCATGTGCCGGCTGACTGCCTTGTACGATCTGGATTGGTGGATCAGGGCCACCAGTCGGTTGGCCTTGGTGCCGGCGGCGGCATCGGCAGCCGGGTTGTAGGCCAGCGCACGGCCAGACCCAACACTGTTGAAGCCGCGGCTCAGGGTCGCCACCTGGCGCGGATTGAACCGGCTGACGTTATCGGTCTTGAAGTAGAGCTGGTAGCGCTCGTCCACTTTGCGGTCGGCAAAGTGCGTCATGCCGTCACTGTCGACAAACCCCCACACATCGGCCTGGGCGGCCAGCGGCAGGACACTGCCGGCTGCTGCCAGCAACCAGCCCGCATAGCGGAAAAACTTGTAGGCCATCAGATATCCAGTTCCATGGCGTCGCCATGCAATTCCATCAATTCACGCCGTGCCGCGGCCTCTCCGCGTCCCATCAGGCGGGTCATGCATGCCTGAGTCTGCAGCCGGTCCAGAGTTCCCAGGTGCACTTGCAACAATCTGCGCGTATCGGGGTTGAGCGTGGTTTCCCACAGCTGTTCGGCGCTCATCTCGCCCAAACCCTTGAAGCGCGAGATGGTCCACTTGCCCTCGGCGATGCCATCCTTGCGCAGTTTTTCGAGAATGGCCTGCAACTCGGCGTCGTCGAGTGCGTAGTGTTTGGAGGCGGGTTTCTTGCCCCGCGCGGGCGCATCCACCCGAAACAGCGGCGGCTGCGCCACGTACACATGCCCGGCATCGATCAGGCGGGGAAAGTGCCGGAAGAACAGTGTAAGCAATAACACCTGGATATGCGAGCCATCCACGTCGGCATCGCTCAGGATGCAGATCTTGCCATAACGCAGGCCGGACAGATCGGGATGGTCGTCGGGACCGTGCGGATCCACACCCACCGCCACGGAAATGTCGTGGATTTCGGTGTTGGCAAACAGGCGATCGCGCTCGACCTCCCAGGTGTTGAGCACCTTGCCGCGCAGTGGCAGCACCGCCTGGGTTTCCTTGTTACGCCCCATCTTGGCACTGCCGCCGGCGCTGTCGCCCTCCACCAGGAACATCTCGTTGTGGGCCAGATCACGGCTTTCGCAATCGGTGAGCTTACCTGGCAGAACGGCCACGCCACTGCCCTTGCGTTTTTCGACCTTCTGGCCGGCGCGCTGGCGCGACTGCGCTGCCTTGATCACCAGCTCGGCCAGCTTCTTGCCATGCTCCACGTGCTCGTTGAGCCAGAGCTCGAACGCCGGCCGCACAAAACCCGAGACCAGCTTGAGCGCATCGCGCGAATTGAGTTTTTCCTTGATCTGCCCCTGGAACTGCGGATCAAGCACCTTGGCGCTGAGTACGAAGCTGGCGCGGGCAAAGACGTCCTCGGGCATCAGCTTGACCCCCTTGGGCAGCAGGGCATGCAGCTCGATGAAGCTCTTGACCGCCTGGAACAGGCCCTCGCGCAGGCCGCTGTCATGGGTGCCGCCGGATGGAGTCGGAATCAGGTTGACGTAGCTTTCGCGCACCGGCGCGCCGTCTTCGGTGAAAGCCACGCACCAGGCTGCGCCCTCGCCATCGGCATAGACCTCACTGCCATCGGCATATTGTTCACCCTCGAACAGCGGAATCAGCGCATCGGCCGGCAGCTCCTGCATCAGGTAGTCGCGCAAACCGCCCTTGTACTGCCACTGCAGCTGTTCCCTGGTTTTTTCGTTGGTGAGCCAGACGCCGGTACCGGCCATCAGCACCGCCTTGCTGCGCAGCAGATGCACCAGGTCACCCCAGGGCAGCTGGCTGTTTTCGAAGTAGCGGGCTTCGGGCCAGGCACGCACGGTGGTGCCCTGCCTGCGGTCGCCCGGCCCGGCCTGGCGCACCTGCAGCGGCTGCAGCACCTCGCCTTGTGCAAACACTATCTGCGCCACCTGCCCATCGCGGTAGCTGGTCACCTCCATGCGCTCGGACAGGGCATTGGTAACGCTGACCCCCACACCATGCAGGCCGCCGGAAAAACTGTAGGCTCCGCCCTTCCCCTTGTCGAACTTGCCCCCGGCATGCAGGCGCGTGTACACCAGTTCGAGCACCGACGCGCCTTCTTCGGGGTGCATGCCAAACGGAATGCCACGGCCATCGTCTTCGACCGTGACCGAACCGTCTTCATGCAGGATGACCTTGATCTTCTTGCCGAAACCGGCCAGGGCTTCGTCGGCCGCGTTGTCGATCACCTCCTGAACGATATGCAGCGGCGTATCGGTGCGCGTATACATGCCGGGACGCTGACGAACCGGCTCCAGCCCTTTGAGGACGCGAATGGAGCTTTCGGAATAAGTGGTGCTGGATGTATCAATGGCCATCTTTTTATTTTACGTGGTGCAATGCAACAGGACTGTGGTTTTTTACAGTCTTTTCTCCTTCACGCCACACCCTGCGCAGAGTCCGCAAGCAGCCTGAGCGTGTTGCTGCTACCATCCGGCTGAACCTGTTTCCCTTGGTCCCATCTGCCCCACCATGCACCCTGCCACTCCAGCTCACCGCCCGCTTTCCATGACGCAAATCCTGCTGTGCGGAGCCCTGATCGTGACGCTGTCCATGGGGGTGCGGCACGGTTTCGGCCTGTGGTTGCAGCCGATGACCACGGCCAACGGCTGGACGCGTGAACATTTCTCGCTGGCCATGGCGGTGCAGAACCTGATGTGGGGCTTTGCCGGCATTTTCGCGGGCATGCTGGCAGACCGCTTTGGCGCCGTCAAAGTGCTGATGGGCGGCGCACTGCTGTATTGTGCCGGCATGCTGGGCATGGCCTACTCGGCCAGTCCCACCATGTTGGCGCTCACCTGCGGCATGCTGATCGGCATGGCGCAGGCAGGCACCACCTATGCCGTCATCTACGGCGTGATCGGCCGCAACATCGCGCCGGATCAGCGTTCGCTCGCCATGGGCATTGCCGCAGCGGCCGGCTCGTTCGGACAATTCCTGATGTTGCCCCTGGAAGGCTGGCTGATTGCCGACACCGGCTGGCAAACTGCGCTGCTGATTCTCAGCCTGGCCACGCTGCTGATCATCCCGCTGGCGCTGGGCCTGCACGAGCCGGGTTTTCACGGCAACGGCCCGGCACGCCGCGATCAAACCATCCTGGAAGCGCTGGCGGAAGCGCTGCGCTATCCCAGCTTCCAGCTGCTGACGGCGGGTTACTTTGTGTGCGGATTCCAGGTGGTGTTCATCGGCGTGCACATGCCCAGCTACCTGCGCGACCATGGCTTTGCGCCGCAGGTGGCCAGCTATTCGCTGGCGCTGATCGGATTGTTCAATGTATTCGGCAGCTATCTTACCGGTGCGCTGGGCCAGAAAATCACCAAGAAGTACATTCTGGCCAGCATCTACCTGGCACGCTCCGTAGCCATCATCGTGTTCCTGTCAGTGCCGCTCACGCCCACCAGCGTTTACCTGTTCTCGGCTGTGATCGGCTTCCTGTGGCTGTCCACCGTGCCGCCCACCAACGCCATGGTGGCCCACATTTTCGGCGTGTCGCACCTGTCGATGCTGGGCGGTTTCGCGTTCTTCAGCCACCAGATCGGCTCCTTCATGGGCGTATGGCTGGGCGGCGTGCTGTACGACCGTACCGGCAGCTATGAAATCGTCTGGTACATGGCGATTGTGCTGGGCGTGCTGGCCGCTGCCGTCAACCTGCCGATCCGCGAACACGCCATCGTACGCCAGCCGGCCGGAGCCGCCGCATGAAGACCTCGCCGCACACTCCCGTCAAATTGGCATGGGGCGCACTGGCGCTGGTCGTGCTGCTGGCCACCCTGCTGCTGTACACCCGGCCCGATTTCATGCTGGCGGTCAACCAGCTGGTCTGGGCCTGTTTCGGGCTGGCGCCCTGAGACGCGCAGAGATACCGACCGTAACGCTGGCAAATCAGGGGGACTTCCACGACAGGGTAAAAATATGGCAACATCGCAAGATTACAATCGGGTGCCAGGTGATGCCGCTGCATGGCCGGCCAGCCCCACAGTTCAGAACCGATCCAGAAAAGAGTCTTTCATGACCATCCCAACCGGAAGCATTGTTGCGCTCGTGACCCCCTTCCTGCCTGACGGCCAGGTCGATTACCCGACCCTGCGCAAACTGGTGGACTGGCACATCGAGCAAGGCACCGACTGTCTCGGCGTAGTCGGCACCACCGGCGAATCCCCCACGGTCAATGTCGAAGAGCATATCGAGATCATCCGTGTGACCGTCGAGCAGGCCGCCGGCCGTGTGTCCGTCATGGCCGGCTGTGGCGCCAACTCCACGGCCGAAGCCATCGAACTGGCCAAGGCGGCACACCGCGTCGGCGCCAACAGCCAGCTGCAGGTGGTGCCCTACTACAACCGCCCCACGCAGGAAGGCCAGTACCAGCATTTCAAGGCCATTGCCGAAGCCGTGGGCGACCTGCCCATGATCCTGTACAACGTACCCGGCCGCGCCGCAGCCGACCTGCAACACGATACCGTGCTGCGCCTGACGCAGATCCCCGGCATCGTGGGCATCAAGGAAGCCACCGGCGACATCGCCCGCGCCCAGTGGCTGATCCGCGACGTCCCCAAGGGCTTTTCCGTGTTTTCCGGCGACGACCCCACTGCCGTGGCACTGATGTTGTGCGGCGGCCAGGGCAATATCAGCGTCACGGCCAACGTGGCTCCGCGCCAGATGCACGAACTGTGCGTGGCAGCGATGGCGGGTGATCGCGACCTGGCCATGCGCATCCAGCTGCAGCTGATGCCGCTGCACAAGTACCTGTTTGTTGAACCCAACCCGATTCCGGTGAAGTGGGCCATGGAACGCATGGGCCTGTGTGGCGGTACCTTGCGCCTGCCGCTGACTCCGCTGTCCCCCGCCAACCATACCGTGCTGGAAAGCGCCCTGCAGGCCTCCGGCCTGCTCTGATCCGAATGACGGACGAAGGAAACCCTGTGAAGACATTGCTGAAATTGTCCCTGGCAGCCATGGCGGCCGCCAGCCTGGCTGCGTGCTCACCCTTTGTGGGCAGTGGTGGTGGCATCGACTACAAGTCGGCGCAGCGCGCCAACGCGCTGGAAGTGCCTCCTGACCTGACCCGCATCAGCTCCGAGAGCCGCTACAACATGCCGGCCAGCACCAGTGCCAGTGCCTACCAGGCACAACGCCAGGCCAGCAAGGGCGAACCTGCCGCCACCGCCATTGATCAGGCCGGCGATGTGCGCATCCACACCGAAGGCAATCAGCACTGGCTGGTGGTCTCGCGCGCTCCGCAACAGGTTTGGGAACCCGTACGCGCCTTCTGGGAAGACAACGGCTTTGTGCTGTCCACCAACGACCGCCGCGTCGGCGTGATGGAAACCGACTGGGCCGAAAACCGCGCCAACATTCCGATGGACGGCCTGCGCCGCGTGCTGGGCAAGGCGCTCGACTCGCTGTATTCCACCGGCGAACTGGACCGCTTCCGCACCCGCATCGAGCGCAACAGCAGCGGCGGTACCAATATCTACATCACGCACCGTGGCATGAAGGAAGTCCTGACCGGCCGCGACAAGGAAAGCAGCACCTGGGTCGACCGTCCCAACGATCCGGGCCTGGAAAGCGAAATGATGCGCCGCATGATGGTGGCGCTGGGTGTCCCGCAGGAACGCGCCGACGCGCTGGCCAAGTCCGCCGGCAGCGCCGCACCGGTTGCTGCCGCTGCCGGCCAGCAGCAGGCTCCCGCACTGCAGGCCACCAACGGCACGCTGACGCTGCCCGGCAGCTTTGACAGCACCTGGCAACGCGTCGGCCTGTCGCTCGACCGCAGCGGCTTTACCGTGGAAGACCGCGATCGCACGGCCGGTATCTACCAGCTGCGCTACGTGACCCCTACCGCTGGCGATGCCAAACAGCCTGGTTTCTTCGGCCGCCTGTTCGGCAGCAAGACGCCTGAAGCCAAGCCGGTGCAATACCGTGTCCTCCTGCAGCAGCAGGGTACCGATACGGTGGTGCGCGTAGTGGATGCCCAGGGCCAAGCTGCTCCGGCCAGCGATGCCAACCGCATCCTGAATCTGCTGGCCGAGGATCTGAAACGCCACTGAATTGGCTCTGAGGTTCAAAAGCCTGGGCAGCGGCAGTGCGGGCAATGCCACTCTGGTAGAGGCCCGCAGCGGCACCCAGGCCGCTTATCTGTTGATCGACTGTGGCATGTCGCCACGGCAGTTGACGTTGCGCCTGCAGCAGGCCGGCGTGGAACCGGCGCAGCTCAGCGCCATCTTCATCACGCACGAGCACAGTGACCACATCGGCTGTGCCCCGGTGTTCGCGCCGCGCCATCGCATCCCGGTCTGGATGAGCCGCGGCACCCATGCTGCCATCGGCTGCCCAGAGGTTCTGGACGATCTGGTGCAGTTTGCCCGTGACGGAGACGCGCTGGATCTGGGCGCCATGCAGGTGCTGCCCTTTACCGTGCCGCACGATGCGCGCGAACCGCTGCAGCTGCTGTGCAGCGACGGCAACCGCCGGCTCGGCATTGCCACCGATCTGGGCCATGCCAGCCCCCATGTGGCGAGCATGCTGCAGCACTGCCACGCCCTGCTGCTCGAAGCCAACCACGACCCATCCATGCTCGCAGCCTCGCGCTATCCGCCGTTCCTGAAAGCACGCGTGGCGGGTGATTTCGGCCACCTCAGCAACGGCGCCTCCGCGGCACTGGCCCGCTTGCTCAACCATGCGTCGCTGGGCCATGTTTTGGCGGCCCACCTCAGCGAACGCAACAACCGGCCGGAACTGGCCGCGCAGGCGCTGTCCGACGCCCTGGGGCGCGGCGTCAACGAGGTCATGCTGGCCAATGCCGGGCACGGCAGCGCATGGCTCGGAGTGTGAGTCAGGATGTAATACCCGCTTACAAAAGCGAACACCCCCTTCACCTTGTAGGAACGGCTTTGTCATGCATGCTGCGTAAACTAGCCCCATGACTGTTTTCCATCCACTGTTCGATACTGCTTTCTCCCTCACAGCCGGCACCGGCAGCACCGCCAGTGCCAACGAACTGCAACAGCTGTTGCAGCAGCAACAGCAGGCTTTTCATACCCAGCCCTATCCCACGCTGCTGCAACGGCTCGACCGGCTGGATCGCCTGCAGCGCATGCTGGAGCAGCACCAGCAGCAGTTTGCCGATGCCATTGCCGCAGACTACGGTCATCGCAGCCGGCATGAAACCCGGCTGGCCGAGCAGGTGGTGCTAGATCTGGAACTGCACTACACACGCCGCAAGCTCAGGCGCTGGATGCGACCGCGCCGGGTAGCCACAGCCATCAGCTTTCGGCCCGCGCACAACCGCCTGCTGCGCCAGCCACTGGGCGTGGTAGGGGTGGTGGCTCCCTGGAACTACCCGTTGCAGCTCTCGATCGGGCCCGCCATAGGGGCGCTGGCTGCCGGCAACCGTGTCATGATCAAGCCATCGGAGTTTTCGCCCAACTTTGGCGCCGAACTGCAGCAGGCCGCGGCGCGCTACTTTGGCGCCAACGAGCTGGCCGTGGTGCTGGGCGATGCAGAGATCGGCAAGGCATTCGTGCAAATGCCTTTCGATCATCTGCTGTTTACCGGTTCCACCGCAGCAGGGCGGCAGGTGGCACAGGCCGCGGCGCGCAATCTCACGCCAGTCACGCTGGAACTGGGCGGCAAATCACCCGCGCTGATCGACCTGTCGGCCAACATGACCTTGAGCGCGCAGCGCATTGCTGCCGGCAAGCTGCTCAACGCCGGGCAGACCTGCATTGCCCCCGACTACGTGCTGGTGCACCGCAGCCAGCACGATGCTTTTGTCGAGGCCTACTCTCAGGCCGTACGCACACTCTACCCCTCTATCAGCGACAACCCGGATTACACCAGCATCATTCACCAGAACCATTTTGGCCGTCTGGTCGGCATGCTGGAACAGGCGCACCAAGGCGGCGCACAGATCATTGCACTGGGCGACACCGACCCCGCGCAGCGCAAGCTGGCGCCTTGTCTGGTGCTGCAGCCGCGCCCCGACATGCAGCTGATGCAGGATGAAATTTTCGGACCCATCCTGCCGGTGGTCATCTATGACAACACCGAACAGGCTCTGGAGGTGATTCGCCAAGGCACGCATCCGCTGGCACTGTACTGGTTCGGAGAGGATGCACAGGCCCGCGACAAGATGCTGCACTCCACGCTGGCGGGTGGCGTTACCATCAACGATTGCCTGCAGCACTTTGCCCAGCTCGGCCAGCCATTCGGCGGCGTGGGCGCCAGTGGCATGGGCCACTACCGCGGTGAATGGGGCTTCCGCACCTTCAGCCACGAAAAACCGATTTTTCACCAAGCGCGCCTGAGCGGCACGCAGTGGCTGCGTCCACCGTATGGTGAGCGCTTCGAACAGGTCCTGCGCCTGTTGCGCGTGCTGCGCTAACATCACTGTCTTGCCAGTCATCCCCCTGCGAGGCCGCAACCCAAGTTACGATCCCACGGTGCGAACGCTGGCAGCTGTCTACCGTGCCGACTGGGGCAAGTCGGCCTCGTGACGTAGCCAGCCCAATGCCTGCACTACCACTACCGCCCGCAACCAACGCGCCAAGGCAAGCTGACCTTGAGCAAGTAAACACTGTTGTCTTACCAATCGTCACGATTGGGCGCGATGGCGGCCGGACAGTGACAGCGTGCATGCGGTACCCTTTTAGCTCTAGGAAATTCTGCATTTATGAAACGCACTATCCATTCCCTTCGCCGTACCGCCCTTATCCTGTCTGCCGCCTCCACCCTGCTGGCGGTGGGCGCGTGTTCTTCCATGGGCACGCGCGCACCTGGCCTGGAAGGCTATGAGCCCGGCCTGGGCAACGGCAGCAGCATCGGCATCAGTGGCAGCTCCGGCAGCGGCGTGCAAATGTATGGCACCGCAGATGTAGGCTTTGGAACTACCCGCGTACAAGGACCCGGCGGCACCAGTCGGTCTACCGGGTTGCGTTAAGCCTTGAAAATACAAAAAAATCCATATATAGGATAATGGGGTCCAGTTGTTTGCATGTAGCAGACGCATCTGGCCACCACCCAACCCTGGAGTTCTGACCACCATGAGCAATCGTTTCCAAGTTTCCAACAACCCCGGCATGGGCTGGGGCCGCAGCATCCCGGTCACCACACCGGCACAACGCAACAAGGTGCTGCGCAACACCTATCTGCTGCTGGCACTGAGCATGGTACCGACCGTGCTGGGCGCCTGGCTGGGTCTGGCCACCGGCATTACCCGCAGCTTGGGCGGCGGCTTGGGCATGATCGTGTTCCTGGCCGGTGCCTTCGGTTTCATGTATGCCATCGAACGCACCAAGAACTCGGCCGCCGGTGTGCCGGTGCTGCTGGGCTTCACCTTCTTCATGGGCCTGATGCTGTCGCGCATGCTGGCCATCGTGCTGGGCATGAACAACGGCACCCAGGTGGTGATGAGCGCCTTTGCCGGTACCGCAGGCGTGTTCCTTGTCATGGCAGCCCTGTCGTCCGTCATCAAGCGTGACCTGTCCGGCATGGGCAAGTGGCTGTTCGTGGGCACCCTGGTGGTGTTCTTCGGCCTGATCGTCAATATCTTCATCGGCTCCACCGCTGCCATGCTGGCACTGTCCACCCTGATGGTGGGCGTGTTCAGCCTGTACATGCTGTACGACCTGAAGCAGATCGTGGATGGTGGTGAAACCAACTACATCAGCGCCACGCTGGTGCTGTACCTGGACATCTACAACGTGTTCCAGGGCCTGCTGGCGATCTTAGGCATCGGCGGCAGCAGCGACTGATACCGCGTCGCGCAGCCGCGATTCCGTGGCACAACCAGTCCCAGGGGCCCTTGCGGCCCCTTTTTCGTGCCTTGCGCTGCCCCATTTCTATTCCGCCTGAGCCCCGCGGCAGCACCTGCAGCAGCATCAAAAATGTTGCATATTTCACAATAAAGTGATTAGATGCAACTGCGTGGACCAAGGGTCATCCGCGCCATATGTTGTCGACCCTGCGCAAGAAGGAAGTTGTATGTTCTCGATGCGAATCCATGGCCCACGCGCTGGTGTCGCGCTCCCGGCCATCCTGTTGATGACGCTGTCCGCAACGCCCCTGATGGCACAGGACAAATCCACCACTTACGATGGCAAGGCAATCCCCATAGGCAATGGCAAGGCACACACCGTGGTGCGAACCGGTGCCAATGGCCAGTTGCAATCGATCGGCATCGTCTTCACCGAAGACATGCTCAACGGCCTGCCGGTGGCCGCCAAGAAGAGCGTACCCGGCGGTTTTGCTTACGCGCTACCCATGCCCACCAGTGGACCGAAAACCGTGGTCGACCACGTCGTCATCAACTGGGAGTCAACTGGCCACCCTCCGCCCAAGGTGTACGATGTGCCGCACTTTGACTTTCACTTCTACCTGGTAAGCAGCAAGGAGCGGATGCACACTAGGTACCGGAGCGCTGCCGAATCCGGCAGCCCGGCCCAGAGGCCTGCCCCCCAGTTCATGGCCGCCAGCTACGTCCTGCCGCCCGGAACCGCCGTGTCACGCATGGGCGTACACGCCATCAACCCCGAAGCGACCGAATTCAAGGGACAGCCGTTCACCGCGACCTTCATCTACGGCTACCATGACAAACGCCAGGCCTTCCTGGAGCCGATGGCGTCGCTGTCCTTCCTGCAGTCGAAAACACCGTTCCGGGCGACCATCCCCCGGCCAGCCAGCTACAGCAAGGCGGGCCTGTACCCTTCCAGCTACAGCATCCAGTACGATGCGTCCAGCAAAACCTACGCGGTCATGCTGGACGATTTGCAATAAGCGGAACCTGCTGGAGGATCGCCATCAGGCGGTTGCAGCGCGCTCGAACACCGCCATGCTTTCCACATGCGCGGTGTGCGGGAACATGTTGACTACGCCGGCTGCCTTGAGCGTATAGCCGGCCTGATGCACCAGCAGCCCGGCATCGCGCGCCAGCGTGGCCGGGTTGCAGCTCACGTACACGATGCGCCGGGGCGGCTGCCAATCGGCCGGAGCCGTGTAGCCGCCTTCCACGCCCAGGCCCAGGCGTTGCTGATGGATGTCGGCCAGCGCCTTGGCCAGCGCAAAGGCGCCTTCGCGCGGCGGGTCCACCAGCCACTTGTCAGCCACACCGTCGGCCACCAGCATCTCGGGCGTCATCTCGAACAGGTTGCGCGCCACGAATTGCGTGGGCGCCAGCGTGCGGCCATGGGCATTGGGATTGTTGGCAGCGTAATTCTCACGCGAGCGTGCCACCAGCGCCTCGCTGCCTTCGATGCCCAGCACCTCGCGCGCCTGCGTGGCTAGAGGCAGGGTAAAGTTGCCCAGCCCGCAGAACCAGTCGATGATGCGCTCGTCCTGCTGCACATCCAGCCATTGCAGGGCACGCCCCACCAGCACGCGGTTGATGTGCGGATTGACCTGGGTGAAATCGGTGGGCTTGAACGGCATGGTGATGCCGAATTCGGGCAGGCTGTAGTCCAGCTGTGGCGTGTCGGGGCTGATGCAGTGCACGGTATCCGGACCCTTGGGCTGCAACCACCACTGCACGCTGGGATGCGCGGCGGCAAAGGCTTGCAGCTTATCCAGATCGCCCTGGCTGAGCGGCTCCAGGTGGCGCAGCACCAGCGCCACCACCTTGTCGCCGCAGGCCACCTCGATCTGCGGGCAGGTGTCGCGTGCATCCATGCTGGCGATCAGGGCACGCAGCGGCAGCAGCATGTCGCTCACGTGCGGCGGCAGGATGGCGCAGCTTTGCATGTCGGCAATGTAGCGGCTCTTGCGTTCATGAAAGCCGATCAGTACCTGGCCCTTCTTGATCACATGGCGCACCGACAGGCGCGCGCGCCAGCGGTAGCCCCAATCCGGCCCGTGGATCGGACGCAGCAGATGCCCGGCGCGGCACTTGCCCAGGTGCCAGAGGTTGTCTTCCAGCACACGCTGCTTCATGGCCACCTGTGCCGCCGGATGCAAATGCTGCATCTTGCAGCCGCCACAGGCGCCGGCATGCAGACCGAAATGCGGGCAAGGCGGCGTCACGCGCTGGGACGATTCGCGGTGCAACTCCGTCAGCGTGGCCGCCTCCCAGTTGTTCTTCTTGCGGTAGCTGCTGGCGCTCACCCATTCATAAGGTAATGCCCCGTCGATGAAGATCACCTTGCCGTCGGCACGGCGGGCCACGCCCTGTGCGTCCAGATCCATGGCGTGCACCAGCAACCAGTCGTCCTGCGCATGGGCCGGGCGCTCGCCAAAATGAGGTAACAATTCAGCCAGCTTGTCATCCACGGCAGGCTGTTCAGAAGGGGCTGCTTGGTTCGTGTTCATCACGATTCCTTTTATAAAACAAAAACCGCTTCCTGCACCCGGGTGCAAGAAGCGGAGCGTGCCAGTTCTGGCAAGCGATCAACGCTGCAGGTACCCCATCGGGTTGACGGTGCGGCCATTGCGACGCACTTCGAAGTGCAGCTTGACGCGATCGGCGTCGGTGCGCCCCATTTCGGCAATGGTCTGGCCCCGCTTCACAATCTGGTTTTCCTTGACCAGCAGCTTGCTGTTGTGCGCATACACGGTCAGGAAGTTGTTGCTGTGCTTCAGGATGATCAGGTTGCCATAGCCACGCAGGCCGGAGCCGGAATACATGACGGAACCATCGGCCGCAGCCATGATCGGGTCGCCCTCCTTGCCCCCGATGCCGACGCCCTTGCTGCGGACCTCGTCATAAGGTGTGACGATGGTGCGGCTTTGCGTCGGCCAGCTCAGGCTGATGCCATTGGCAGCCGAGGGCTGGGTGCCAGCTGCAGTTGACGGTGCGGGTGCGGGCGTGACAGCGGCGGATGGACGCGGCGTGGCAGGGGCTGCCGCCACGTGCGGCGCGCTGCCGGCAGGCGCCACGACACGCAGTACCTGTCCCACTTCGATCTGGTTCGGGTTGGGCACCCACTGACTGTTCCAACGCACGACGTCGCGCCAGTCCAGGCCTTGCGCCCGGGAGATGCTGCGAATGGTTTCCCCCGGCTGCACCGTGTAGTAACCCGGCTTGCCGTCGAACTCATGGCCCGGCAAGGTGGCCGGATCAATGCGCGGCACGGGGGCGCTGCCGATGGAGCGGTTTTCGACCGGGGCACGCGGCGAAGAGCCGCAGGCTGCCAGCACGGCTGCCATCGCTGCACATACCACCAGGCGCAACATGCGCTGCGACACGCCCGGGACTTGTTTCACTATCATGCACTTGTCCTCGTCTTGCAGGCATGGATGGCCTGCGCACAAAAAATCCGGCACAAGCAATGGCCCGAGTCAATGGAAACGGGTTGCGTTATGCCAGCCCCGATTTTAAGGGAACAAAAAACACCGGCTCGAGCACAGTTTGTTGCAAACCGTGAGCGGTCTTATCCAGCACCACCAGCACCTGGCTGGACGGGCCGGTCATCATGGGCGCCACGATGCGGCCTCCCACTGCCAGCTGGTCGATCCAGCTCTGAGGGATGGCCGCTCCGCCTGCCGCCGCAATGATGCCGGCATAGGGGGCGCCGGACGGGAAACCCGCCATGCCGTCTCCCAGCAACAAATGGATGTTGGGGATGCGGAACGGGCGCAGGTTGTCGCGGGCCTTGTCGTGCAAGCCCTTGAGACGCTCGATGCTGTACACCTCGCTGGCCACTTGGCTCAGCACGGCTGCCTGATAGCCGCAGCCGGTGCCGATTTCGAGCACACGGCCCAGCCGCTCATGCGGACGGCGGCCATGCATGTCCGGGCTGGCCAGCAACAACTCGACCATGCGCGCCACCACGCTGGGCTTGGAAATGGTTTGCTGCCAGCCGATCGGCAGGCTGATTTCCTGATAGGCCTGGTTCAGCAAGGCGCTGTCCACAAAGCAGTGGCGTTCCACCGCCAGCATGGCCCGCACAACCCGTGCATCCTGCAGGCCATCGGCTTGCAGTTGCTGCACCATGCGCTCGCGCATCGCCACCGCGCCATGCAGCCCGGCCTGCCCCACCGTGCCGGGCTGCTGCACCGGCACGATGTGGCGTTCTGCGACAGCAGCACGGCGCAGCACCGGCTGCGGCACAGTGCCAAGCGGCAGTGTGGGCACCAGCGGCCCGCTCCCCGGCGGCACCCGCGGCCTGCCGCGCGCAGGCGCAGGCGTTTCTGGCGGTGCCTCGCTGCTCCACTGGTTGCGAGCAGGGAACGTGGGCCGGCTCATGGCTGGCGCACACCTTCCGGGCGCTGCATGGCAAAGGCCTGCGCCCAGTACCCCAGCGACTGGTGGTTGGTCAGGTCCACCTGCAGCGGCGTGACCGAGATATGGCCGTCGGCCGTGGCGTGGAAATCGGTTCCTTCTGTCGCGTCCTTGACCGCGCCTGCATTACCGATCCAGTACATGGTCTCGCCACGCGGACTGACCTGGGTGATGACCGATTCGGCCGCATGGCGGCGCCCCAGCCGGCACAGGCGCATGGGCTTGAGCTGCTCCAGCGGCAGATTGGGAATGTTCACGTTGAGCAGCCAGGGCGCGGTCTTGCCTGGCTGTTCAGGCAGGAACGGCGCCATATCCAGCACGAGCCTACGCGCCACTTGGGCGGCCGCATCGAGGTTAGCCCAGCCCTTCTCCACCTGCGAGAACGCAATGGCAGGCACGCCGAAAAGAAACCCTTCCATGGCGGCTGCCACGGTGCCGGAGTAAATAGTGTCGTCACCCATATTGGCGCCGTTGTTGATGCCCGACACCACCAGATCGGGCAGCTCGTCCAGCAGCCCGGTCAGCGCGATATGCACGCAGTCGGCCGGGGTGCCATCGATGTAACGGAAACCATTGGAAGCCCGCTGCACGTACAGCGGGGAATGCAGCGTCAGTGCATTGGATTTGGCGCTGTTGTTGAACTCCGGGGCGATCACCTGCACATCGGCCACATCGCGCAGTGCGTCATGCAGGGCCTGGATGCCGGTAGCCTGGTAGCCGTCGTCGTTACAGATCAGAATTTTCATGTTACCGGTGCCAATACAGAACCGCCCCGAGCCACCCTGGCCCAGGCTGCAACCAATTGTAGTGGCTTGCCATGTCAGCCGTGCGACCTTCGGGTTTAGCCGAACAGACCGGCTGCAGCCACCAGATTCGAGGCAAACCAGGCATGGAAATAGCTGGCCTGCACGCTACCGTGACGGTAAACCGCTTCCACCGTTTCGCCACTTTCCGGGCGCATGGTGTGCGCCACCGGCGCCAGCGGCGTGTGCGTGCGCGAGTGGTGAAAGGTATGGCCGCGCAAGTGGCCATAGCCCAGGTCGACCTGCTGGCTGCCCAGTGCCGCCAGCCGTGGCTGCATCACCACCTGCCCTGGCAGCAAGGCCCACAGGGGCTGCACCGTGCCATCCTTGTGCTGCACCGACTCCATCAACGCCAGCATGCCACCGCATTCGGCCCAGACCGGCTTGCCGGCCGCAATATGCGCTGCCACACCGGCGCGGCTGCGCTGCGCATTCGCCAAGGCCGCAGCGTGCAATTCAGGGTAACCACCGGGCAGCCACAGGGCGTCGCAATCCGGCAAGGGCTCGTCGCCCAGCGGCGAAAAAAACACCAGCTGCGCCCCCAGTTGCCGCAAGGCATCCAGATTAGCCTGGTAAATGAAGCAAAAGGCTGCATCGCGCGCCACCGCCACAGTCTTGCCGGCCAGCAGCGGCGCGACGGGCTCTGGCGGCTGTGCCTGCAGGTCAACTTGCCACTGCTGCCAGCTGGGGCCGCCATCGGCCACCCACGGCAGCTGGCCCAGCGGCGTGGCGGCCAATGCGTCGGCCACGGCGTCCAGGCGTGTAGTGGCGTCGGCCACTTCCTGCGCCATCACCAGCCCCAGATGCCGCTCGGGCAGCGTGAAGGCGGCATCGCGCGGCAAGGCGCCCCAGAACTGGCCTTCGGCCAGACTGGCGGCCAGCATGCCAGCGTGGCGGGCACTGCCCACATGGTTGGCCAGCACGCCGGCCCAGGGCAAGGCTCCCTGGCGGGCTGTCTGGTAGTGCTGCAAACCGAATGCCACGGCGCCAAAGGTGTCTGCCATGGCGGCGGCGCTGATCACGCACAGCACGGGGATCCCCAGCATGCGGGCGATATCGGCCGCGCTGGGGGTACCGTCGTAGAGGCCCATGACTCCTTCGATCAGGATCAGGTCCGCCTCGTCGGCGGCACGCTGCACGCGCTGGCGCACATCGGCTTCGCCGTTGATCCACAGGTCGAGCTGGAACACCGGCCGGTCGCTGGCCAGTTCGTGCCAGTACGGGTCCAGGAAGTCCGGCCCGCACTTGAACACCTGCACGCGGCGGCCGGCCCGCGTATGCAGGCGCGCCAAGGCCGCAGTGAGCGTGGTCTTGCCCTGGCGCGAAGCCGGGGCGGCCACCAGCAAGGCGACGCAGCGGCTCATGCTGCGTCGCCTTCACAGCTGCCAGGACCTTGGTGGAACACCAGATCCGGCACCACTTCGCCAGCCACCAGATGCTGCTGCACGATGCGGTCCATGTTGGCATCGGTCACGTTGTAGTACCAGGTGCCATCCGGCTGCACGCACACGATGGGGCCGCCCTTGCAGGCGGCAAAGCAGCTGACACGGCTGCGCTTGACGCGCAAGTCGCCATCATGGATGCCGGCGGCCTTGAACTTGTCGCCCAGACTGTCGAACAGCGCCTGCGCAGCGCCATCCTGCGTGCAGCGCGGGCCGGTGCAGATCAGCAGGTGGCGCTTGTAGCCGCCTATCTTCGGCTTGGTCACGGTGCTGGTTTCGCTCATGCTTCGGCCTCCTCCTGCTCCTTGTCGGGTGCGCCCTGCAAGGGCTGCTCCAGCGTCAGGCGGATGTAGTCTTCGGGCAGGCGGTAGCGCTGCGCCAGTTCGGCCACGCCCTCGCCTGCGGCGTGCGCTATGCGCAGGTCCTCCAGCCAGCCGCTCAGGCCGGTCGACAGCGAGCGGCCTGCCTTTTCGCCGGCACGGGTGTTCTTCTCGCCGTCCACCTCGTACTTGTTGGCATAGCCGCGCGGCGTCACCATCAGGCCATCGCGCACAAAGGTGTTGCTGTTGCCGATCAGCACGGTAGACAGCATGCCGATGTCCTGGTCGGCCATGTGCACCAGCGTGGTGAACACGATATTCTGACGGCGGCGGTAACCCGATTTGACGATGGCCACCGGCGTATCGGGGCTGCGGTGGCGCAGGAACAGGCGCTGCGCCTCGACGATCTGCTGCGTGCGGCGGCCGCTCTTGGGGTTGTACAGCGCCACCACGAAGTCGCCATAGGCCACGGCATCCAGCCGGCGCGCAATGGTCGGCCACGGCGTGAGCAGATCCGACAGCGAAATTGCGCAGAAATCGTGCGTAAGCGGCGCACCGACCAGCGCGGCGCAGGCATTGATGGCCGACGCGCCCGGCACGATCTCGACCTGCACGCCGTCTGCGAAGCTGCCGTCCTCGCGCTGCGCCGGCGGAGTCCAGCCGGCCTGGAACAGCACCTCGAAAGTAGGGCCGGCCATGCCGTACACGCCGGCATCGCCCGAGGACACTAGCGCCACTTTCTTGCCCTGGCGCGCGCGCTCCAGCGCCTCGATGGCGCGGTCCAGCTCTTCGGTCATGCTCTTGCGGATGACCTCCTTGCCTTCGACAAGGTCCGCGACCAGCTTGATGTAGGTGACATAGCCGATGATGGTGTCGGCCTCGGCGATGGCAGCACGGGCACGGGCCGTCATGTGTTCGGCACTGCCGGGGCCGATGCCCACCAGCATGATCTTGCCGTTGGCGGCGGGGAAAGGTGCGGTCATGTCGTTGTGTTCCAGGAGTTTTCGGAAAGCAGTTCGTCCAGTGCACGCGGCTGGCGCCAGCCCAGCGCCGACAGCATCGGACGGTCGTAAAAAGCGGGTACCGGACCCAGGCACAGCAGGCCGAGCGCCTTGGCGCCTGCGGGCAGCTGCAGCAGTTCACCTACAGCCGTGGGATCGAACAGCGAGACCCAGCCCAGGCCCAGGTTCTCGGCACGTGCCGCCAGCCACAGGTTTTGCATGGCGCAGCCCAGCGAGACCAGCGCCATGTCACGCGGCATGGTGCGGCGGCCAAATACGGTGCCATCGTCGGGCGGCAGCACCACGGCCAGCAGCTCAGCGCACTCGCGCAGGCCCTCGACCTTGAGCGCCAGGAATTCCTCGCGCCGGCCATCGCTGGCCTGCAGCGCCTCGCCGGTTTTCAGGCGCTCGGCATCGACCAGTTCGGCCAGTGCCGCGCGCAGCTGCGGCCGCGTGATGCGGATCAGGTGCCAGGGCTGCATCAAGCCGACCGAAGGGCCCAGGTAGGCAGCCTGCACGATGCGCGCCAGCACATCGGGCGCCACGCTGGCGCCCGGCGTGAAATGGCGCATGTCGCGCCGCGCGGCCATGATGCGGTAGAGCGTGTCACGCGCTGCATCGGCAAAATAGGGGTCGTTGGCAGCGCCTGCGGCCGCAGCTTCGCCCTGCGCCAGCGACGCTACTGATACCGTCGCGTTGCGGCCGTCAGCGCCCCTGCGCTTGTGCTTTTCCACACGCAGCGCGCTGGCGGGCAAGGGCGTGTTACCGCCGCCCACCAGCAAGGCGGCCGCCTCGCTCACCGAGGGCGTGCCGGTGTACTTGCGCACGGTCTCGCTCGGATTGGGCACCGGCACCCGCGCCAGCACCGGCGCCGGATAAAAACGGATGCTCCAGCCGTACAGCTGCGCCAACTGCTGCAGGCCGGCCTCATCGGCCTTCAAATCGATACTGGCCACCGCCTGCACCTGCTCCGGCGTGCCGCCCACCTGCGCCAACGCTTCCTGCACCGCCTGCATCAGCGTGGCCACCGGAGTGCCGCGGTCGCAACCCAGCCCCAAAGCCCAGGCCGTCATGCGCGGTCCTCCGCACCTTGGCCCTGCGGCGGGCGGTACACCACCAGGCGCTCGGCCCACTGTTGCCAAAAGGCCTGGTCCAGCGGCTGCTGCGTCACCCACAGCACGGCCCGGTGATGCTCCGGACGCACCTGCTCGAAGCCGGACAGCAGCTCGACGTTGGCCGGCAGCGGCGTGCTGCGTGTCCACCAGTGGCGGCTGCCGCTTTCCTGCACAAAGGCGATCGGTTCACCGTTGACCACATGCGCCGACACGCGCGTGATGTTGATCTTGGGCGCCTCGACACGCCAGCCCAGGTGCCGGCCCAAGATATCGACCGGAATCGTCCGGCCCACATCCGACGCCGTGGTCAGCACCGGGGTGGCGCCGAGCAGAACAGCCACACGCTCGCTCCAGGCGTTGGCGCCGCCCACGTGGCCGGACAGCACCGGAATCACGTACTGGCCGGCATCGTCCACCACGATGATGCCCGGGTCTTCGTCCTTGCTCTTGAGGTGCGGCGCGATCAGGCGCACCACTGCGCCCAGCGAAACCAGGCACACGATCTGGTCGTAATTGGCAAACAGCGGGCCGATTTCGTCCTTGAGCGCACCATCGTAGGCGCGCACGGTGGTCGACAGGCCGTCAAACACCGGGGCAAATTTGGCGCTGGTGCAGATATGCGGCATGGGCAGACCATCCGGCCAGCGCTGCGCCAGCTGCAGCGCCTGTGCAGCGCCGTGTCTGGTGATGGCCACCAGGCAGACGCGCACCTGCTCATCGGCCACGGCGGGCGCGGAAAGTTTCACTTCAGACATGTTCGGATTCCGGTTGCGGGCTGCCCTTCCTGAGGCAGCCCTTGATGCGTTCGCCGCGTATGCGGTGCGGGTTCTTCACGATCAGCAGCGACAGATAGCTGACCTTGGTGCCGCGCAACTGCAACAGCTCGGCGCCGCTCAGGCTGCGTTCGTCCTCGGCACCCACGCGCTCGATGAAATGGCTGCCCGCCAGCAGGTCATGCTGCTGCAGCCAACCCAGCAAATCGTCCAGGATCGGCTTGATTTTCATCAGCACCAGCGTGTCAAAGTCGGGCAGCAGGCGATCGACCGCGCTCACGCCATAAGCGGCAGGCACGATCGCCACGGTATCGTCCTGCTCGGAGAACGGCACGCCCACGTCGGCACAGGCGGCGGTGAAGGAGTTGACACCAGCCACCACCGGGGTGTGCACACGCTCGTCCAGCAGGCGCACGGTGCGCGCCAGATGGCCGAAGGTGGCATAGGTGCTGGCATCGCCCTCCACCAGGAACAGCACGTCCTGGCCGGCCTGCAGCCACGGCAGCACGGTGTGGGCCGCCTTCATCCAGGCGCGTGCCAGCTTGTCGCCGTCGTGCGTCATCGGAAACAGCAGCAGCGCATGTTCGACAGGCAGCGGCACGCCGGCACGGGTGACGATGTCGAGCGCATAGCTCGGCGCCTTGCCGCTGCGCGCGGGATAGACCCAGACCGCATCGCGGCGCTGCAGCGCATCCCAGGCGGCGCGCGTGATCAGGCCGGGGTCGCCGGGGCCCAGGCTGAGGCCGATCAGGCGGCCCACCTTGTCTATCCTCGTCATGCCGACTCCTCTGCCCGGCGCGCACACACCAGACACACCGGATTCTCGGCTGCCATGCGGTGCATGTGCAGAATCGGCTTGCTGCGCGCGGCTTGCAGCTGCAGCACGTCCCAGTCGGCCTGCAGTTCGGTCAGCGTGGCGGTGGCCGTGGCCAGGTTTTCGAGCGTGACGAAGTTCATTACCAGCTGGCCGCCGGGGCGCAGGCGCTGCAGCGCCAGGCGGATCAGCTCGGCCAGTTCGCCGCCGCTGCCACCGATGAACACCGCATCCGGATCGGGCCAGCCGTCCAGGTATTCCGGCGCCTTGCCATGGAACAGGCTGTAGTTGCTGAGGCCCGCCGCTGCATGGTTGGCCTGTGCAATGGCGTGGTCGGCCTCGTTCTTTTCGATGGCGCAGACATGGCCCTGGCGGCACAGGCGCGCCGCCTCCAGCCCGACCGAGCCACTGCCGGCACCGATGTCCCAGGCAACGCTGTCCGCGCGCAACTGCAGCCGCGCCAGCGACACTGCGCGCACTTCCTGCTTGGTGATCAGGCCCTTGTCGGGCTGGCGCTGCTGGTAGACCTGGTCAGCCAGCCCCAGCAGCACCGGGTTGGCGCGTGCTTGCGTGCGCCACAACACCACCACGTTGAGCGCGGCAAATTCCATGGCAGCCGCCTGCCGCGGCGTCAGCTGGGCATGCACGCACTCATCTGCCTGCAGCAGATTTTCCGCCACCGCCATCTGGAACACATCGCCCAGGCCCTCGGCCAACAGCAGGCGGGCGATGCGCGCCGGCGTGTTGTCCGGGCTGGTCAGCACCAGCAGGCGGTCGTGCGCGCGTACGGCCTGCGCCAGGGCATACAGGCCATGGCCGGGCAAGGCGCCGCGCTGCCATTCGCCCGCATCCTTCGCATGCACGGAAACGATTTTCGCCTCTTGCCAGGCCAGCCCGATGCGGGCGCATGCCAGCTGCAGCGTGCTCAAATTCGGCAGTATGTCCAGCGCGTCGATGCAAACGTGATTGGCCAGGTATGGCGCAATGCCATGGCACAGCGGGTCGCCAGTAGCCAGTACCACGCATTGCTGGTTGGCCTCGCGCGCTGCGCTGATCCAGTCCGGTACCTGCCGCAACGCACCGCTCAGGTCATGCTGCACCACGCCCGGCTTGGTGTGCACGGCAAACAGCGCCAGCGTGCGCGCGCCGCCGATCAGCACATCGGCATTGCGGATATAGGCCAGCGCCGTGGCACTCAGGCTGGCGGCGCCGTCGTCCAGTACGCCGATCACGCGGCAGGGGTTGGGGTCTTTGCGATGCATGCTCATTCCGTATCAAAATCTGCCGAATGCGTGTGGCCGATTCCGGTGCGCCCGGCGGCCGTGGGGTGCGGCTGCCCTGGTGGCGACATCACGTCGGCCACCTTGTTGCCGGCAAAGTCGCACACCAGCACGCGCAACTGGAAGGCGTTGCCATAGCGCTCGGGGGCGGTCAGGGTGTCGATGGCGGCCTGCGCCAGCGCGGTGTGGAAGGCATCGCCCAGGCCGCGCTCCACCATCAGTTCGGCGCCGAAGCGGGCGGTCTTGGCGTCGGCAATGGCCTGGCAATCGTCTGCGCTGGCGCCAATGCGGCGCGCAATTTCGGCCACCAGATCGGTATCCACCACATTGCGGTTGGCATGGGTGATGGTTTCGCCCTGCGCAATCTTGGTCAGCTTGCCCACCATCACGCCCAGCACCACCAGCGGTATGCCCTGCGCCACCGCTTCGTCCAGCGCGTAACGCAGAAAATCACCCATCTGCACAAAACAGGCCGTTGGCAAATCGGGCTGCACGGCGCGCAGCTCGGCCATGGCAAAACTTTCGGTGCGGCCGCCGGTGGTCAGCGCCACCACGCCCCGCTGCAGCGTGGCCGCCACCTGGACACCTTGCACCACGCTGGCACGCCAGGCGCTGGTGGAATACGGCTTGACGATGCCGGTGGTGCCCAGAATGCTGATGCCGCCCAGAATGCCCAACCGCGCATTGGTGGTCTTTTTGGCCATATCCTGGCCCCCGGGCACACTGATGGTCACGTCCAGCCCGTGTTCCTGCAGCAGCGGCGCAGCCACTTCGCGCAGGTTGTCGGCAATGTTCTGGCGCGGCACCGGGTTGATCGCCGGGCCGCCCACTTCCAGGCCCAAGCCAGACATGGTCACCGTGCCCACGCCGTCGCCGGCGTGGTAGACAACGGCCCCGGCCTGGCCGGGCAGAATGCGCACATCCACGGTCAGGTGCGCCTGGTCGGTGCAGTCCGGGTCGTCGCCGGCAAATTTTTCGACATAGGCATGCGCGGTGCACGCCATGCCTGCGCCTTCCACCCGGCCATCCTGCACCAGAAAACGCACGCGCTCCCCATTGGGCAGCAGGCTGGTGACCTGCTCCGGCACTTTCCCTTCCTGCAGGCCGATGGCACAGGCGCGCGCCGCCGCAGCGGAGCAGGCGCCAGTGGTAAAGCCGGTGCGGGTACCCCTGGCTTTTGTTGGGCTGTTGTCCACGGGAGTCAACCCTGTTTCTGCTGCGCTTCTGCCAGCGCCAGCAGCGCATGGATCGTCGCCACCACCAGGGTGGAGCCGCCCTTGCGGCCATCGATCACGATCCAGGGCACTTCGGTCACCTCCGCCATCAGCGCCTTGCTTTCGGCAGCACTGACAAAGCCCACCGGCATGCCGATCACCAGTGCCGGACGCGCGCCCTCTTCCCGGATCAGGCGCACCAGTTCGATCAGCGCCGTGGGCGCATTGCCGATACCGACGATGGCGCCCTCCAGCAGCCCCAGCCGGTACGCCTTGCGCATGGCCTGCACGGCACGTGTGGTGTCTTCGGCCCTGGCCTGCTCGATCACATCCTCGTCACTAATGAACTGGTGCGTGGCCATGCCGAAGTGGCTCAGGCGCGGCACCGACAGGCCGACGCAGATCATTTCCACATCGGCTACCACTGGCGTGCCGCCCCGCAGAATGGCCTGCAGGCCGGCCGCCACGGCATCCGGGTGAAAGCGCGTCAGGCCATTGAACTCAAAGTCGGCATTGGCATGGATCATGCGGCGCACAATCGGCCACTGCGCCTGCGTATAGACATGACTGCCCGCTTCGCGGTCGATGATGGAAAAACTGTCGTGCTCGATCACCTGGCCGGCGCGGGTCAGCTGTTCGGTAACGGTATTGACGGTACTCATGGATGGTTTCCTGTTCACCGCTCAAAGGGCAGCGGCGTGCAAATGGGCGTGATCGTGATCGTGATCGTGCTCGTGCTCGTGCTCGTGCTCGTGCTGGTGCCCATGCGGGTGATCGTGGTCGTGGTGATGGTGGTGCGCATACCTGGCCGGGTCGTACTCCACCTTGGCATGCGGCGCGCCAGTCTGCCAGCGCCGCACGCGCTCTTCCAGCAAGGCAAACACCTCGGGCTCGAAACCGAAGTAGCGGCTGTGCGCAAAGCGGATCTGCGGGTACTGCCGTGCCAGATGCTGCATCTGCCGGTCGATGCGCTGGATCAGCGTGCCGGTAAACAGGTAGTACGGCAGCACCACGATTTGCGTCATGCCCAGCTGCACTTGGCGCTGCACCACGCGCTCCAGCCGCGGATAGGTAATGCCGGTAAAGGCAATCTCCACCAGCTCGTGGTCGCATTCCTCCCACAGCCAGCGCGCCATCTTGGCCACCTCGCCATTGGCCTTGCGGTCGCTGGAACCACGCCCCAGCACGATCACGCCAGTGCCGTGCGGATCGGGTGCGTCCAGCTTGCGCATGGCCTTGCGCAGGTTGCGGCGCAGGATCTGCAGCATGGGCTCACCGGCACCCAGGTGCGGCGCGCAATCGAACTGGATGGAAGGATGGCGCCGACGCGCAGCCTGCAGCGCATGCGGAATGTCGCCCTTGACATGGCCGGCCGCATTCAGGATCAGCGGCAGCACCAGCACACGACCGGAGGCCCGGGCTGCATGCGCCGCAGCACGGTCGAAGCCCTCATGCAGCAGCACTTCGGCGAACTCGATGAAGCACACCTCGATGCGCCAGCCAGGCTGGCGGCTGCGCCACTGTTCGGCAAACTGTTCGATCTCGATATTGCCGCTCACCTCGCGCGAACCGTGCCCTACCAACAAAAGCGTGTCGTTCATGCATGCTCCTTGCCAGCGTCGGTGGCGCGGCGGAATCGATGGGTGAAGCTGGCGTCGTACAGTTTGGATTTGGCCAGTTCCGGCCAGTGCCGTGCGCCCAGCGCCGGGCTGGCCACGATCATGCTCTGGCTCACCACGCCGGCCTCGCGGCACACGTCCTTGATGGTAGCCAGCGTGCCGCGCAGTATCTTTTCCTCGCCCGGCCAGCTGGCCTTGTGCACCACAAGCATCGGAGAGTCCTCCGACCAGCCGGCGGCGCGCAGTTCGGACTGCACCTTGTGCAGCAACGTGATCGACAGGTAAATGCACAGCGTGCAGCGGTGCGCGGCCAGTTCGGCTAGGCTTTCTCCCGCGGGCATGGGCGTGCGCCCTTCAACCCGTGTCAGGATCACGGTTTGCGTGACTTCGGGCAGCGTGAAGGTTTCCACCGCAGCGGCGGCCGATGCCATCGCCGAGGTGACACCGGGCACCACCGCCACTGGCACACCGGCGGCATCCAGCGGCTGCACCATCTCGATCAGCGTGCCGTACAGCGAGGGATCGCCGGTTTGCAGGCGCACCACCACGGCGTGCCGGCCCGCCTGTTCGATCAGCCAGCCGCAGATCTGTTCCAACGTCATGTCCTTGCTGTCGGCAATCTCGCAGCCGGCGGGCGCCCAGCGCGTAGCCGCTTCGCTGACCAGCGAGCCGGCAAACAGGATGGCGCCGGCGCGGGCGATCAGGTCACGTCCCTTGACCGTCATCAGGTCCGGGTCGCCAGGACCCGCCCCGACGAACCACACATGGCCTGGCACGGCGCTCATGCTGCAGTCAGGCGTTCATCCAGGCACAGGCGTGCCCACTGCCGGTCTTTGGCTTTGGCTGCCAGCCGCACGATGGCCAGGGTCATGACCGGCTCGGCCGCCACCAGCACCAGATAGCTGGCCGCGAAAGTAGCCCAGTTCAGGAACGGGGTGGCTTCACTGCCCAGGGACAGCCAGAAACCCACCATCAGCGTCACGCCGGCATAGTAGGTGGCGTCCAGCTTCAAAATATTGCGCACGGAAAAATCCTGGCCCAGGCGTTTGCCCAGCCCGAAGTGCAGCACCAGCAGCGGCACCATCAGCGACAGGCCGTTCACGCCCAGATGCACCAGATCCTGTGGTTCGAACAACAGGCCTTGCAGCAGCAGGCCTGCGGCAAACCCGAGCAAGGTGGGCACGAAACCCAGCAGCAGGTAAATCGGCATGGCGCCGACGAAGTGCAGTTCGGACGCGCCAACCGGCATGTGGAAGGATTGCATGAACAGCGAAAAGAACAGCGCTGCCAGCAGGGTGCGCACGATCAGCGCGGGTCGCTCGACGAGTCGGGGGGCGTACTTGGCAAGAAGGCCGACCGCAGCCACATTGGCCGCCGTGATTTTGGCGGCATCCAGAATGCCGGGTTCGATATGCATGGGGGATCTCCTGGGGTTGTAAAAACAAACGCAGAGGAGCAACGAGAGGGTGCCGCACGGCACTGCCCGCATTGCCCGCCGCAATGCTGAAATGCATGAAAAGCTTGCAGGCCGGTCTCCGGGCTTGTCAGTGGCGTGAGCCGCAGGCAGCGCCTTCCCGTATCCGTGGACACAGTGGCATGCTGCTGCCTGTTTACCTGACTTACCGTTGCGGGGGCAGCGCTGGAATAGGATGGGACATCCGCACCAGCTTCCCGTTTCACCCTTTGACAGCAACAGCCGCCGCAGGGCACCTTCAAGTGCAACGGATTATAGGCGAGTCTCCTCCCCATCGGCGGACCACCAGCCCCATGATTTCCTTAAATTACTTATTTCTATGGCTTGATTTGTTTTTATAAATTTCTCTAAACTTTCAACCTTGGCTATAGTTGACTCATCCCGTTTTTCTTCACCCCGCCAAGGAGCTGACCATGCCAGACCAGACCCCAAAATGTCCCGTAACGCATCTGACCACCGACTTTGGTGCGCCAGTCTCCAGCAACCGCAACAGCCTCACTGCCGGTGCGCGCGGCCCGCTGCTGGCGCAGGATGTCTGGCTGAACGAAAAACTGGCCAACTTCGTGCGTGAAGTCGTCCCCGAGCGCCGCATGCATGCCAAGGGCTCGGGTGCCTTCGGCACTTTCACCGTAACGAAGGACATCACCCAATACTCGCGCGCCAAGATTTTCAGCGAAGTCGGTAAAAAGACCGAAATGTTCGCCCGCTTCACCACCGTCGCTGGCGAACGCGGCGCCGCCGATGCCGAGCGCGACATCCGCGGTTTTGCCCTCAAGTTCTACACCGAAGAAGGCAACTGGGACATGGTGGGCAACAACACGCCGGTGTTCTTCATCCGCGACCCGCGCCAGTTTCCCGACCTGAACAAGGCCGTCAAGCGCGATCCGCGCACCAACCTGCGCTCGGCCACCAACAACTGGGACTGGTGGACGCTCAACCCCGAAGCGCTACACCAGATCACCGTCGTGATGAGCGACCGCGGCATTCCGGCCAGCTACCGCCACATGCACGGCTTCGGCTCGCACACCTACAGCTTCTGGAATGCCGCTGACGAGCGCTTCTGGGTCAAGCTGCACTTCCGCACCCAGCAGGGCATCAAGAACCTGACCGATGCCGAGGCCACAGAGTTGATCGGCAAGGACCGCGAAAGCCACCAGCGCGACCTGTACGAAGCCATCGAGCGCGGCGACTTCCCCAAGTGGACGCTGTACGTGCAGGTCATGCCCGAGGCCGATGCCGAGAAGTACCGCCTGCATCCGTTCGACCTGTCCAAGGTCTGGTACAAGGGCGACTATCCGCTGATCGAGGTGGGCGAGTTCGAGCTGAACCGCAACCCTGCCAACTTCTTTGCCGATGTGGAGCAAAGCGCCTTCGCCCCCGGCAACCTGGTGCCCGGCATCGGTGCCAGCCCCGACCGCATGCTGCAGGCGCGTCTGTTCAACTATGCCGACGCACAGCGCTACCGCCTGGGCACCAACTACCAGCAGATCCCGGTCAACCAGGCGCGCTGCCCGGTGCACAGCAACCACCGCGACGGCATTGGCCGCGTGGACGGCAACTACGGCGGCCTGCCGCACTACGAACCCAACAGCTTCGGCCAGTGGCAGGCCCAGCCCGAATTCATGGAGCCGCCGCTGCGCCTGAGCGGCCACGCTGCCCACTGGGACTATGACAAGGACGACAACAACTACTTCGAGCAGCCCGGCAAGCTGTTCCGCCTGATGACGCCTGCACAGCAGGAAGCCCTGTTCGGCAACACCGCCCGTGCCATGGGCGACGCGCCCGAGTTCGTCAAGTTCCGCCACATCCGCAACTGCAACGCGGCCGATCCGGCCTACGGCGCCGGCGTGGCCAAGGCGCTGGGCCTGGATCTGGACAAGGCGCTGGCCTCGCAGAAGGACGACCCGATGTTCGGCAACCCGCTGGTGGTGCTGCCGGTCTAAGCTGCCTGCTGCCGCCCCTGCTGCTGCCATCCGGGCGGCGCTAGCGGCCCCTTCCCGCACGGGAGACGGGGGCCGTTTTTCATGCCCTGCCACAGCGAGCATAAAAAAACCAGCCGCACCCTGACGGGACTGCGGCCGGTCAAGCGACAGACGCACAACATGCGTCTGAACGAGGGACTCAGGCCATAGTACGACGGTTCCAGGGCATGCGCATCAGCACACGAGCCAGCGCGCAGACGCCGGAGACGCCGGCCAGCACCAGACCGGCACCCACCACTCCCGACACCACGTAGAACGCAGGAGAAACAGTCGCCCCCAGCACGGTGCCCGCCACGATCATCGAACCGGCAGTAATCTGCACCTGGCGCTGCAGCTCCATGGGCTGGCTGGCATCCTGGCTGACCGGCAGCCCGGCGCTTTTCCAGCCATCGAGGCCGCCTTCCAGCACAAAGGCCTGGCAGGGGCTGCAGGCGGCCAGGGCAGCCGCATTCATGCGTGTACGGTTGCCGGAGCGGCAATGAAAAATCACGACGGAGCCGGCCTCTGCCTGCAGGCCGCCGCTTGCCAGCTGCTCCATCGGCACATGGCGTGCCTCGGCAATATGTTCACGGGCGTATTCATCTGCAGGGCGAATATCCACCAACACGGCACCCTGTGCCATGCGTTGCTGGGCTTCCTGAGGAGAAATAAGAGGCAGGGACATCAACTTCCTTATGCTGGTTCAATCGGGACAAAAAATCTGCTTGAGCGTGGACACCAGCTGCAGCACTGCCGGATTTTCGATGCGGTAATACAGCGTCTGCGCCTCACGCCGATAGGTAATCAGCCCGTCTTCACGCATGCGCGCCAAATGCTGCGACAGCGCCGACTGGCTCAATCCCACCTGCTCCTGCAAGGCGCCCACACTCATTTCCCCGTGCGAGATCAGCAGGCACAGCATCACCAGCCGACGCTCATTGCCTACGGAGCGCAGCAGCGCCGTGGCGGCAGTAGCGCCTTCCTCAAGGAACCGCTGGTCGATAGAGAGGGTGTTCACGTTCATAAAATTAGATTCTACTAATTTATAGCGGGATGGCTTTCAATCAAGAACAAGACCCATTCACCATGGATGGGTTTGCACAATGACATACAGGGCAGGCGCTGTCATGCTGCGTGCAGCGCGCGTCACAATATTTACACAATATTTTCATATCAAGATTCCAGAATGGTCTGATCCGTGAGTATTTCTGGCGCGTCCACGCCTTGCAGACCGCAAGATAGTCGAGCACCAGGCAGGAAAGGATCCACCTTGCTGAAAGACAAAGCCGTCGCCTCGCTCGGCCAGCAGTCATTGCTGATGCCGGCCTGGATCACCGCCGCACTGGCGGCCAATGACCGACTCAAACTCTACCTTTCGCTGACGCAGGCCGCTGCGCAGCACGCGCGCAAGCCCGAAGACAGCGTCGGCAACTGGAGCCAGGAACTGGCCCGCGCCGGCCTGCGCGACGCGCGCTGGACCCAGGATCTGGTGCGCCATGCCTACTACGACGACGGCACCCTGGTGCTGTCACACATGCCGCAATTGCTGCAGGCGCTGGGCGACGACCTGCAAATCATGGCACGTCCGGTGGTAGACGGTGGCATGGCCCCGGATGCCACCACCTTCAAGCAGCGCCAGGACTACTGGCTGCAGCGCCTGCAATCCATGCACGACGACGAAGGCCTGCAAACCGATACCCTGACGGCGCTCACCCACGGCAACCGCAAGTCCGGCGACAGCTTCCACCTGCTGGTAATGGACCTGCACAAGCAGATCAATACACTGGCCAGCAGCGTCGCCACCGAAAACCTGGATGGCGCCCACGTCTGGAACATCGACAAGGAGGACCGTCCACTGGTGCGCGCCTTCATGCGTGGCCTGCACCGGACCGCGCCGCTCAAGTTTGACCATCCCGGCCTGGACACTGCCGCCACGCGCAGCGGCAAGCGCCTGCTGATCCAGAACGACATCGGCACCAACGATGCGCACGTGCTGGTGATCGAAGTGGAAGACCACGGCATCCACCTCACCTATTCCGATCTGCACCCGCCCCGCTTCAAGTTCTTCCAGCGCCTGCTCGAACATGCCGGTTTCAGCTGGAAAGTGTCCGATCCGGTCATTACCCGGGACCTGAACGAGGGCAAGCCCTACACGGTCGGCGTCGCCACACTGCAGGCCCAGAGCCGGGAGTCTCTCGAACAGGGCCTGCACGACATCGCGGCGCGCATCGTGTTCGTGATCGACTGGAACCGCGCACGCAAGCGCCTGCAGCTGTTCGTCAGCAAGGCGCAGGCCATCTCCATCCTCGAATACACATCCGAACATGAATGGGGCCACATGGGCTGGCTGCTGGCCGGCGGCGAAACCCTGGTATTCGACACCATGGAAGCCGTGGGCGGCGACACCTTCCGCATCGGCGAGCGCCTGGATACCGTGCTGGGCGAGCAAGGCGCCCGCTCCTTCCTGATTGAGCTGCTGCACAACTGCAGCGAGCTGCTGCAACAACAGCAGCCGCTGGCCCTGGTGCAGGACAAGGCCCGTCTGCTACTTGGCCGTGCGCTGCAGCAACGCCATGTCGAATTCGACCTGCTGTCCGAACACGCAGCGTATTGCCACGCGCTGGCGCAGACGCTGTGCGACCTGCTGGCACAGCCCGGCTGCGAAGATTGCGAGCCGGCGGTAGCACGCGCCAAGACCTGGGAGCACCGTGCCGACCATCTGCTGGCGGCCGCGCGCACGCGGGCCGAACGGCAAGCGCACTGGCGCGGTGTGGTCGATCTGCTGGTGCAGGCCGACAACGTGGCCGACGTGCTCGAGGAGGCCACCTTCATCTATTCGCTGACGCAGGCCGAGCCGATCAACGGCCTGCCGCCATCGGTCATCGAGGTTCTGGGCAAGCTGGCCGACACCACGCTGGCAGCCATTCAGGATCTGGTCAAGGCGATTGAAATTGCCCGTCTGCTCGATGCCGGCATCGATACCGCCGACAGCGACGCCTTCCTGCAGACGCTGTGGCGCATGCTGCGCGCGGAGCGCCTGTGCGACGACCTGCTGCGCGCGGCGCGTCAACACATCGTGCAGACCCTGCATGCGCAGCCCGCGGCCATGCTGCTTGCCACCGAACTGGCGGCCACCATCGAATCGGCATCCGACGCGTTGGTAGCCACCGGCTACACCCTGCGCCAGATGGCTTTCCAGAAAACCGGAGTGCCGGCATGAGCAAACACCTCCAGCTTGCAGCCACCACCTGGCCCGAGCACTTCTACCTGATCAGCGCATCCGTGAACCAGACGCACGCCGCGCACGACGGCGCTGTCACGGCCGGCTTCGCCCCCAGCCGTGACAGCATGGGCTCCAAGGCCTACAACCTGCTGCGCATGGCGCAGGCAGGCTTGCCGGTGCCGCCGGCGCTGGTACTCGGCACCCATTTCGCACACCAGCCCAAGCAGGTCACACAGCCACTGTTTCAGGCCGGCATCCCGGCCCTGGAAGCAGCCTCCGGCCAGGTTTTTGGCGACACGCGCAAGCCGCTGATCGTTTCAGTGCGCTCCGGAGCGCCCATCTCCATGCCCGGCATGATGGAGACCCTGCTCAACATCGGCCTGTGCGATGCGACCTTGCCCGGGCTGCTGCGCCAGACCGGCAACCCGCGCCTGGTGTGGGATGCCTATCGCCGCCTGGTAGCCAGCTATGCCGAAGTGGTGGCCGGGCTGCCCGCAGCACTGTTCGAAACCGCGCTGCAGGATGCCACGCAAGGCCGTGACGAACGCACACTCGACTTCACCGAGCTGCGCGACCTGACCCGCCGCTATCTGGCGCTGTACGCCGAACATGCCGTCCAGCCCTTCCCGCAAGACGTGCACGCACAACTGTCCCAGGCCGTCCAGGCCGTGTTTGCCTCCTGGGATTCCGACAAGGCACGCGAATACCGCAAGCTCAACCAGATCGACGAGGCGATAGGCACAGCCGTTACTATCCAGCGCATGGTATTTGGCAATGCGGGCGGCCGCAGCGGCGCCGGTGTCGGCTTTACGCGCAACCCGAGCAATGGCGAACCGGCGCTGTGGATCGACTTCCTGGCCAATGCACAGGGCGAAGACGTGGTGTCCGGCCGCCGCAACGCCCATGGCCACGAAGCCATGGCGGATCTGGCGCCCGATGCCTGGCATGAACTGACCTGCGCCACGCGCACGCTGGAACAGCTGTTTGGCGACATGCAGGATTTCGAATTCACGGTCGAAGACAGTCTGCTCTACCTGTTGCAGGCGCGCTCCGGCAAACGCACGCTGCTGGCGGCCGCACGCATTGCACTCGACCTGCACGACGAAGGCCTGATCGACCGCAACACAGCGCTGCAGCGCACCGAGACCCTGCTGGCAGAAGACCTGTGCACGGTGCATCTGGCCAACGACAGCGGGGCACCGGCGCAACCGGTAGCGCAGGCTGCCAGCGCCTGCTCTGGTGTCAGCAGCGGCGAAATCGCGCTCGATGCCGAACGTGCCGCCAAGCGCGCCGCCAAAGGCCACTCCGTCATTCTGGTACGCAACGATGCCGAAACCAGAGACATTGCCGCGCTGGAACCATCCACCGGCCTGCTCACGCGCAACGGCGCACGCACGTCGCACGCGGCGGTGGTGGCACGCCAACTGGGCAAGGTCTGTCTGGTGGGCTGCGAAAGCCTGCGCATTGACAGCGCCGCGCGCAGCGTCCAGCTGGGAGAACTGCTGCTGCAGGAAGGCGACACGCTGACGCTGGACGGTAACGAAGGACGGGTGTACCACGGCCGCATCGCCACCGTGCGCGAGCCCGATCAACAGGTCATCGGCAGGCTGGAGTCGCTGCGCAGCGCAGAGTGACGCAGGCAGCGCCCTGCTGCGCGGCCACCGGTCGGCTCAGCGGCTCAGCGGCTCAGCGGCTCAGCGGCTCAGCGGCTCAGCGGCTCAGCGG
>CAYPRU010000009.1:0-95034 GCA_964413485.1 uncultured Allobrachymonas sp.
CGTCCATGGTGAAGTATTCGCGGCTCCAGTCCACGCTGTCGCCCATGCGGCGCATCTGGGTGGTGATGGTGTTGCCGGATTGCTCTCTCCACTCCCACACCTTGGCCACGAAGTTCTTGCGGGCCTCGGGCGGGGTGGCGCCCATGTCGTGGCGGCTGATGCCTTTTTCCTGCAGCTGGCGTTCCACCACGATCTGCGTGGCGATGCCGGCATGGTCGGTGCCGGGCACCCAGGCGGTGTTGTAGCCCATCATGCGGTGGTAGCGCGTGAGGCTGTCCATGATGGTCTGGTTGAACGCATGGCCCATGTGCAGCGTGCCGGTCACGTTGGGCGGCGGTAGCTGGATGGCGAAGTCGTGGCCTGCGGCGTGGGCCTCGGCACTGGGCTGGCCAGTGCCGCGGAAACCGGCATGGCCGTAGCCACGACGCTCCCACTCGGGGCCCCAGTGTGCCTCGATGGCGGCAGGTTCAAACGATTTGGTCAGGCTGTTCAGGGCCGGTTGCTGCAGGGTGTCGGTCATGGCTGGAACGCAAGCAGCCGGGCACAGGCGCGCCGGCTGCCGCAAAGAGGGTTATGAAAATCGATGCAAAACGTAATTTTACGACTTGCGCACCAATTTGGCAGAGGCCGTGTTTACAACACGTTCAGTGGAATCTTCAGATAGCGTGTGCCATTGGCTTCCGGGGCTGGCATCTGGCCCGCGCGGATATTGATCTGCACTGCGGGCAGAATCAATTGCGGCATGTCGAGTGTGGCGTCGCGCGCAGTGCGCATGGCAACGAATTCCTCGATGCCGATGCCAGCGTGGACGTGGATGTTGTGCAGGCGATGCGCAGCCACGCTGTGTTCGCAGAAAGCGGCCGGGTCGGCGGCGCAGCCTTCGGCATAGTTGTGGCACAGCATGATGCGCGTGTCGTCCGGCAGGCTCAGCAACTGGCGCACGGAGTGGTACATCTGGTGTGCGCTGCCGCCGGGAAAATCACAGCGCGCGGTGCCAGCGTCGGGGGCAAACAGGGTATCGCCCACGAACACCAGATCGGCTTCTTCGCCAGGAGTGGTCACGTGATAGGCCATGTCTGCCGGGGTGTGGCCAGGCACATGCAGGGCCTGGATACGCAAGCTGCCCAGTTGCAGTTGGTCCCCATGCTGCATCAGCTTGTCGAACTGGCTGCCGTCGCAGGGCAGGTCGGGCAGATGGTAAATGCCGGCAAAGGTGCGCTGCACGGTGGTGATGGGCTGGCCGATCACGATGGAGCCGCCCAGTTGCTGCTGCAGCCAGGGCGCGGCCGAAATGTGGTCGGCATGGGCGTGCGTTTCGATGATCCATAGCACCTGCAGGCCCTGCTGGCGGATGTAGTCAACCACGGCTTGCGCGCTGTCGGTGCTGGTGCGCCCGGCCCTGGGGTCATAGTCGAGCACTGGATCGATGATGGCGCACGCACTTTCCTGGGCGTAGTGCAGCACATAACTGAACGTGCTGGAAAAGCGGTCAAAAAACGGTGTGGCAATGGCGGGCACGAATCCTCCGGGAGCGGTCACAGACCTGACGGCAGCCAGGAGTGGGCGAAGGTGCGCAACAGCAGCAGCACTGTGGCCAGCAACACCAGCAGGGCAAAGCCCCGCTGCAGCGCGACGGGAGACAGGCGTTTGGCCAATGGACGGCTCGCGAGCATGCCGACGGCGGCTGCAGCAATGAACAGCCAGCTGGTGCCGGCGATCGACACGCCCCCCTGCCACAGCGATTGCGTGACAGTGGTTCCTGAAACGAGTGCGATCACTCCCAGGGAGGTCAGCACGACACTGCGATGGTCAAGGTTGGTAAAGCGCTGCAGCATCGGTACGATCAGGAAACCGCCTCCCACCCCCAGCATCCCGGTCAGCAGGCCGGCGCCGGCACCGATGGCGCCCAGGGTAGCAAAACAAGCTGGCGTCCAGCTGAACCTGCCGGTGCCGGGGTCTAAGGTACAGGGCAGCTTGTGATGCGCGAAAGGGATTGCATGCCGGGCCAGCGTGCCACGCCAGGTGCGCGTTACCACCACCAGCATGATGGCACTGAACAACAGTGCGAGCAGTTGCGGCGATATCTGGCGTGCCAGCCATTGCCCCACCGGAGAGGCCGACGCGCCCAGAAGCACCATGTACAACGCGGCCTTGTAACGCAGCAAGCCCTGGCGCAGGCCATCCACCGCCCCCAGCACGGCGCTCAACGCCACTGCGAGCAGGGCGACTGGCTTGGCTGCCACCATGCCCATGCCCACACCCAGCACCAGTGCCGGAACGGCCAGAATGCCACCCCCTGCGCCGGTCAGGCCCATGACCGTGCCGATTCCCACGCCCAGCAGCGCGCTGGTCAGCAGCATGGCAACCTCGATGAAAGAAACGGTGCAGAAATCGGCATGTCACTCCAGAAACTTGTGGCTATAACTCAGTATATTAGATGCATCTTAAATAAAATGCGAAAGAGCCGCAGCCTCGGTGCCAGATAGGGGAGTTCCTCATCGGGTCAGTCACGCCGGGCCTATGCGACAGGCTGACTCCTGCCCAGGTGAGTGCCGCAGTGGCATGGGGCTGTTGGCCGTGCCACTGCAGGCCGCAGGCAGGAACTGGCAAAATGGCCAGTATTCGCATTTGCCGCATCTGTTCCATTTCCTGTTTGTCATGCTGTTTGTCATTTCTCCTGCCAAGGCACTCGATTACGATACGCTGCCCACTGTTGCCCGGCATACCGACCCGATGTTCGTCCCGCAGTCGGCCGCGCTGATCGAAGTGATGCGGCAGCAGTCGCTGCAGCAGGTGGCGGCCTTGATGGGTATCAGCGACAAGCTGGCCGCCCTCAATGTGGGCCGCTATGCGGCCTGGAGCGAGCAGGCCACCACCGACAATGCCAAGCAGGCTGTGCTGGCGTTTGACGGTGACGTGTACGACGGGCTGGATGCCACCACGCTCAAGCCGTCCGAGCTGGACTGGTTGCAGCAGCATCTCTGCATCCTCAGCGGCCTGTATGGTGTGTTGCGTCCGCTTGACCTGATGCAACCCTATCGACTGGAAATGGGAACCAAACTGCAAACGGCTGGCGGCAAGGACCTGTACCAGTTCTGGGGTAGCCGCATCGCCGATTACCTGAACCAGCGCCTGGACGAAGAGGATGCCGCCGAGCCCATACTGGTCAATCTGGCGTCGCAGGAATACTTCAAGTCGGTCGATCGCAAGGCGCTCAAGGCGCGCGTGGTGGAATGCGTCTTTGAGGACTTCAAGGCCGGTAAATACAAGATCATCAGCTTTTACGCCAAGCGTGCGCGCGGCCTGATGGTGCGCTATGCGGTGGAGCACAAGATCAGGTCGGTCAAGGGGCTGCAAGGCTTCCATCTGGACGGCTATGCCTTTGCACCCGATGCCTCGGCGCCAGATCGGCTGGTGTTCCGTCGCAAACAGGAGGCCTGAATGCACCAACCCGAACACTCACAGCTTGGCAAGGTATCCGCCTATGCGGACCAGTACGACCCAGGCCTGTTGTTCCCCCTGCCCCGGCAAACCAAGCGCGATGAAATCGGCCTGCAGGGCAGAATGCCGTTCATCGGCGCCGATCTGTGGACCGGCTACGAACTCAGCTGGCTGAATCTGCGGGGCAAGCCGCAGGTGGCCATCCTGCAGGTGCAGATTCCCTGCGAAACGCCCAACATCATCGAGAGCAAATCGTTCAAGCTGTACCTGAACAGCTTCAACAACACCCGGCTGGTCAGCAGCGACGACGTGCGGGCACGCATTTTTGCCGACCTGAATGAAGCCGCATGGCGCGGCGCTCCGGCGGTGCAGGCCAGCATTGGAGTGCGGCTGTTGCCACCGGAACAGTTCGGGGCGCAGCAACTGCGTGGGCTGGAGGGCCTGTCGCTGGACCGGCTGGATTGCGAATGCACGCATTACCAGCCAGCGCCCGAATTGCTGACCACGGTGCCGGAACAAGGATTGGTGACCGAAACCCTGACCAGTAATCTGCTCAAGAGCAATTGCCTGGTAACTGGCCAGCCCGACTGGGGCAGCGTGCAGATCAGCTATAGCGGCACACAGATCAGCCATGAGGGATTGCTGCGCTACATCGTGAGCTTCCGCAATCACAACGAGTTTCACGAGCAATGCGTGGAGCGCATCTGGATGGATATCTGGCGCCGGTGCAAGCCGGTCAAACTGACGGTATATGCACGCTATACGCGGCGCGGCGGGCTGGACATCAATCCCTTCCGCACCAGCCATCCACAGGCACTGCCGGCCAATTTTCGTACTGCAAGGCAATAACTGTGTTATTTGAAACACGCATGGGATTGTTCTTGATATGCAACAAGGCGACAGTTTTTCGAACTAGCTATTTCTGCTGCTAATATGAACGAATCAGTCTGTAAGGTGCGCATAAGCCTGCCTGCAGGCTGTCAGCAAAAATAACGGAGGAACTAGTGCAAATCGGAATTCCCAAAGAGTCCGGGACGGGAGAAGCGCGCGTTGCGGCCACGCCCGAAACGGTCAAGAAACTGGTGGCGCAGGGCCATGCAGTACAGGTGCAAGCGGGTGCAGGCCTTCAGGCCGGCGTCACCGACGCGGCTTATCTGGCAGCGGGTGCCACCATCACGGATGCAGCAGGAGCCCTTGGCAGCGAGTTGGTATTGAAGGTGCGCGCACCTTCCGCCGATGAGCTGACCAGCATGCGCCCCAAAGCTACGCTGGTCGGCATGCTCGATCCCTTCGATGCCGAAGGCTTGCAACGCCTGGCCGCGTCCGGCCTGACGGCGTTTGCACTCGAAGCAGCACCGCGTACCACCCGCGCGCAAAGCATGGACGTACTGTCCAGTCAGGCCAACATTGCCGGCTACAAGGCCGTGATGCTGGCGGCCGCCTGCTATCCGCGCTTTTTCCCCATGCTGATGACGGCCGCGGGAACGGTCAAGGCGGCACGCGTGGTGATCCTGGGTGTCGGCGTGGCCGGCCTGCAGGCCATTGCCACGGCCAAGCGCCTGGGTGCCGTGATCGAGGCCTCCGACGTGCGTCCGAGCGTGAAGGAGCAGGTGGAGTCGCTGGGTGCCAAGTTCATCGACGTGCCTTACGAAACCGACGAGGAGCGGGAAGCCGCGGAAGGCGTGGGCGGCTATGCGCGTCCGATGCCGCAAAGCTGGCTGGACCGCCAGAAGGCCGAAGTGGCCAAGCGCGTCGCAGCAGCCGACGTGGTCATCACGACTGCGCTGATTCCCGGCCGTGCGGCTCCCACGCTGGTCACCGACGACATGGTGCAATCCATGAAGCAGGGTTCGGTCATCGTCGACATGGCTGCCGGCCGCGGCCCTGGCGGGCAGGATGGCAACTGCACGCTGACGCGCGCTGGCCACACTATGGTGCAGTATGGCGTCACCATCCTGGGCGAAACCAATCTGGCGGCGCTGGTGCCGGCGGATGCCAGCAACCTGTACGCACGCAATGTGCTCGATTTTCTGAAGCTGGTGCTGTCCGCTGAAAACGGCATCAAGGTCGACATGGAAGACGATATCGTGGCAGCCTGCCTGATGACGCAGGACGGAACTGTGAGGAGGAAATAAACATGGAAGCCGTATCCCATACCCTGATCAACCTCACCATTTTCGTGCTGGCCATTTATGTCGGCTACCACGTGGTGTGGAACGTCACGCCAGCGCTGCACACGCCGCTGATGGCCGTGACCAACGCCATTTCCGCGATTGTCATCGTTGGCGCCATGCTGGCAGCCGGCCTTACTGAAGGTGGCTTTGCCAAGACCATGGGCGTGCTGGCCGTGGCGCTGGCGGCAGTCAACGTGTTCGGCGGCTTCCTTGTCACGCGGCGCATGCTCGAGATGTTCAAGAAGAAAGAGCGCAAGCCCGCGGCTGGCAAAGGAGAGCACGCATGAGCATGAACCTCGTCACGCTGCTGTATCTGGTGGCCAGCGTCTGCTTCATCCAGGCGCTCAAGGGGCTGTCGCACCCGACCACTTCCATCCGCGGCAACCTGTTCGGCATGGTGGGCATGGCGATTGCCGTACTCACCACTGCCGCCATGATCGTCACCATTTCCGGTTCGGTCGTCGGGGTGGGCTGGGTGCTGCTCGGCCTGGTGGTCGGTGGCTCCATTGGCGCCCGCATGGCATTCAAGGTCGAAATGACCAAGATGCCGGAGTTGGTGGCCTTCATGCACAGCATGATCGGTATGGCCGCGGTGTGCATTGCGCTGGCAGCAGTGGCCGAACCGCGTGCGTTCGGTATCGCCGAAATGGGCGACCTGATTCCCATGGGCAACCGCATCGAGCTGGCCCTGGGCGCGTTCATCGGCGCCATCACCTTCAGCGGTTCGGTGATCGCCTTCGGCAAGCTGTCGGGCAAGTACAAGTTCCGCCTGTTCCAGGGCGCGCCGGTGGTGTTCCCCAACCAGCACTGGATTAACCTGGGCCTGGGCCTGGCAGCGCTGTTCTTCGTGCTGCTGTTCGCCGTCACGCAAAGCTGGATGGCCTTTGTGCTGCTGACCCTCATCGGCTTTGTGCTGGGCGTGCTGCTGATCATTCCGATCGGCGGCGCCGACATGCCGGTGGTGGTGTCCATGCTCAACAGCTACTCCGGCTGGGCGGCGGCAGGCATCGGTTTCAGCCTGAACAACTCCATGCTGATCATTGCCGGTTCGCTGGTGGGTTCTTCCGGTGCGATCCTGAGCTACATCATGTGCAAGGCCATGAACCGCTCGTTCTTCAACGTGATTCTGGGCGGCTTTGGCGGAGATGTCTCTGCGGCAGCAGCCGGTGGCCAGGAACAGCGCGCCGTCAAGAGTGGCAGCGCCGATGACGCGGCCTACATGCTGAGCAACGCCGACAGCGTGATCATCGTGCCGGGCTACGGTCTGGCGGTGGCCCGTGCGCAGCATGCCGTGAACGAGCTGGCACAGAAGCTGACCGACATGGGTGTGTCCGTGAAGTACGCGATCCACCCGGTGGCAGGCCGCATGCCTGGCCACATGAACGTGCTGCTAGCGGAGGCCGAAGTGCCATACGACCAGGTGTTCGAGATGGAAGACATTAATGGCGAATTTGCGCAGGCCGATGTGGCCATCGTGCTGGGCGCCAACGACGTGGTCAACCCGGCTGCGCTGCAAAAGGGCAGCCCGATCTACGGCATGCCGATTCTCGAGGCCTACAAGGCACGCACCGTGATCGTGAACAAACGCTCCATGGCGGCGGGTTATGCCGGCCTGGACAACGAACTGTTCTACATGGACAAGACCATGATGGTGTTTGGCGATGCCAAGAAAGTGGTCGAGGACATGGTCAAGGCAATCGAGGCCTGACGCATCCTGTACCCGGCTGCCCGCCGGGTGCACCGGTCCCCGCGATCTTTTTTCGCTCCGGCTCAGAACACGACCAGATGATGCGGCTGGAGGCGGATGCCCATCTGGTCGCCTACCGCATGCGCCAGTGTGGCCGGCATTTCTGCGTGCAGCTCTTGGCCATCGGCCAGCTGCAGCGCATACAGCCAGTGCCCGCCACGGAAGGTCTTGTGCAGGAGCGTGCCGCGAATGGGCGACTGCGGGTCGGGCAGGATGTCATGGGCGCGCAGCAGAATCTGGCTGGTGCCGGTGGGAGCGTCGCAGGCGTCGAGCACGCCCAGTGGGGTATGCAGCCTGCCATCCTGGCAGTGTGCTGGCAGCAGCATGCCATGGCCGATGAACTGCGCCACGAAGGGCGTGGCGGGCTGGCGGTACAAGGTCGCGGCATCGGCCCATTGCAGCAGATGGCCTTCCTGCATCACGCCGATCTGGTCTCCCATGGCAAAGGCTTCGTGCTGGTCGTGTGTGACCAGCAGGGCCGTCGTACTCACCTGCTTGAGCATGTCGCGCAGTTCGTGCGCGAGCTTGTCGCGCAGGCCGGCATCCAGGTTAGAGAAAGGCTCATCCAGCAATAGCAATTGCGGCCGTGGCGCAAGCGCCCGCGCCAGTGCCACACGCTGTTGTTGGCCGCCCGAGAGTTCGTGCGGATAGCGTTGCTGCATGTCCTGCAGACCGACCCGTTCCAGCATCTCTGCCACTCGTTGCTGGCGTTCGCTACGGGACAGCGACTTCAGGCCGAAGCCGACATTGGCCTGCACGTCGAGATGTGGGAACAGGGCGTAGTCCTGGAACACCATGCCCATGTGGCGTTTTTCGGGCTGCAGGGTGTAATCGGGTGTGCTGATTTGCTGGCCCTGCAGCGTGATGCTGCCATGGCTGATCTGTTCCAGTCCGGCAACCGCACGCAGCAAGGTGGTTTTGCCGCACCCCGATGGGCCCAGCAATACTCCGACCGCGCCTGCCGGCAGTGACAGGTCGACCTTGCGTACCGCAGGGCGTGCCTGGCCGGAATATTGCACGCTGAGACTGTCCAGATTGAGCTGCATGGGTAATTCGTACAAAGTGGGTCGGGTTTTCTATTATAAATAAATATAATTCTCATTCATGAGTTCTACCAATTCTTCTCGCCCGCCTGGCGTGGGTACTGGCGTTTCCAGGCGCCCCGCATGGGCCGCATTGCGTGTTGGTCGTGCGGGGCTGTGGCAGTTCGGCCTGTTGGTGATGGGTGTGCTTCTATTGTTGCCGGTGCTGGCTGTGTTCGCTGCTGCCATGCAGTGGAATGCCGACAGCGCGGACATCGTCCTGGAAATGGCGCGCAGCGTGCTGCCGGAGTATGTGCGCACCTCTTTGCTGCTATGTGTGCTGGTGGCGCTGGGTACGCTGGCACTGGGGCTGGGTGCAGCCTGTGTGGTGACCTTGTATGACTTCCGTGCGCGCAAGGCCTGGGAGTGGGCCTTGTTGCTGCCGCTGGCCATGCCGGCCTACGTGAGCGCCTATGCCTATACCGATTTCCTGCAGTTCGGCGGCCCGGCCCAGACCTGGTTGCGCCAGCTTCTAGGCGCCGAAGGACGCATGCTGCCCGAGGTGCGCACGGTGTGGGGCGCCGCGTTCCTTTTCACCGTGACCCTTTACCCCTATGTGTATCTGCTGGCGCGTACCGCGCTGACGCAGCGTGCGACGCATTTGATGGAAGCGGCCAGCATGCAGGGAGCCACGCAATGGACACGGATTCGCCGCGTTGCATTGCCGCTGGTGCGTCCCTCGGTAGCGGCCGGCGTGGCGCTGGCCCTGATGGAAACGCTGGCCGATTTCGGCGTGTCCAGCTACTTTGGCATCCAGACGTTCACGGCCGGCATCATCAAGGCATGGGTCGTGATGGATGACCCTATTGCCGCCACGCAACTGTCGGTCGTGCTGCTCGTGTCGGTGGCCCTGTTGCTGTATCTGGAGCGCCGTGCGCGCCGTCGCATGCGCTTTGCCAGCAGCCGCGGCCAGCGCCAGGGCGGTACGCAGGGCCGTGTACCCTGGCTGGGTGGGGCTGCCGGCCTGGTGGCGCACATGCTGTGTGCGGTGCCGGTGCTGCTGGGGTTTGTGTTGCCCGTGCTGATGATGCTGCGTCCGCTGCTACACGGACTGGCACTCGACCAGGAAGTGATGTGGGCGCAATTCCTGCCCTGGGCCTGGAATAGCATCAAGCTGGCCGGGATCGCCGCCTTGCTGGCCACTTTGCTGGGGTTCCTGGTGGCGGCCAGTGCGCGCCTGCTGCCCGGTTGGGTCTCCAACGGCGTGCAGCAATTGACAGCGCTGGGTTACGCGGTGCCTGGGGCAGTGCTTGTGGTGGGCCTGTTGCTGCCGGTGGCAGCGCTGCAGCGCTGGCAACCCGAATGGACGCTGGGCGCTCTGGTCACCACCACCATGCTGGGCGTGATGTGGGCTTATCTGGTCCGGTTCACGGCAGTGGCCCTGCAAAGTGCGCAGGGCGGTTATGCACGCATTCCTACCACCCAGGACGAATCAGCGCGCCTGCTGGGGGCGGGCGGCTGGCGTATTCTGAGTCAGGTGCACCTGCCGCTGCTGCGCGGGCCGGTGCTGGCAGCCATCTTGCTGGTATTTGTGGATGTGATGAAGGAACTGCCCGCGACCATGGTGCTGCGTCCGTTCAACATGGATACGCTGGCGGTATCCGCCTTTCAGCTGGCGCGCGACGAGCGCTTGACCGAAGCGGCGCTGCCCAGCCTGGCGCTGGTGCTGGTGGGATTGGTCCCGGTTATTCTGCTGAGCCGATCCTTGCGCCAGAAGGGCCGTTGAGGCTACTGCGCCGGATGGGAGCAGGGCGACAGTCTGTGTCATATCTGTGCGGCAGGGCAGTCGCAGTTGACACTGCGTGGGACCATTGTCCTTGTGTCTCGCATTTGGTCATGTTCCCTGCATAGAATCGTGGCTTGTCACCGCAACAAGCATGCCACGTTTCCCTTTCAAAACCTTTGTTTCGCTGCTTGCCATCGGTGTGATGGCCGGGCTGGTCGGCATGCTGCTGACCAGGCTGCTGCACACCACGCAGCATCTTGCCTATGATGCGGCAGGGCAGCTGCAGCATGTCAGTTTCCGGGAACTGACCGAGCATGCGACTGCCCGGCATCGGTTGCTGGTCATGCTGGCGTGTGGTGTACTGGCCGGCGCAGGTTGGGTGGCGCTGCACCGCTGGGGCAAACCGCTGTGGCCGGTCGCTGCCGTGGTCAGGCGCCCGCTGGAAGCGCCACTGCCGTTCTTCAAGACCATGCTGCATGCCGTGCTGCAGATTGTGACGGTGGGACTGGGCTCGCCGCTGGGCCGTGAAGGGGCCCCTCGCGAGTTCAGTGTTGCGCTGGCATGGCAATGGGTGCGGCGCGTCGGCTGCGATGCGTCCACTTCGCGCATGCTGGTGGCCTGTGCGTCCGGCGCGGGATTGGCGGCCGTGTACAACGTCCCGCTGGCAGGCGCCGTGTTTACCCTGGAAACGCTGCCTGTGCGGCGTGATGTGCGCACCATTGCTGCCGCGCTGATCAGTTGCGGGGTGGCAGTGGCCGTGGCCAGGCTGGGTCTGGGAGATGCCACTCAGTACAACCTGAGCGGCCTCAAGCCCGAGCCGATCCTGGCGGTGTGGGCCGTGCTGGCAGGCCCAGTGCTGGCGCTGGCCGCAGATGCATTTACCCGCAGTCTTGCCAATCTGCCATGGGTACCGCGCAGCAGCGCACGCATGCTGATGGCTTCCCTGGTGGCGTTCGTCTTGATTGGCTTGCTGGCCGGGCTTTGGCCCGAAATCCTGGGCAATGGCAAGGCCGGCAATGAACTCAGCTTCGCTGCAGCCTTGTCGTGGCAGGGGGCCTTGTCGCTGTTTGCGGCCAAATGGCTGGCGGTGGCGCTGGCAACGGGAGGCGGGGCCTGGGGCGGCCGTATCACACCGTCATTGATGCTGGGCAGCATGCTGGCATTGGTGCTGGCGCACCTCTGGAATCTGTTGTTGCCAGCCATGCCGGCAGTGTCCCCGGCGGCGGCGGCGCTGGTCGGCGCGGCCATCTTCCTGGCCCTCGCCCAGAACATGCCCTTGACGGCGCTGCTGTTGACGCTCGAGATGACACAAGTGTCGCCCTCCTGTCTGCTGGCGATGTGCTTGTGCCTGGGATCGGCCTTGCCGGTGTACCAGTGGCTGCGGCGCAGGCGGATGACGGCCCGGACCTGAGGCCGATCCACACGTTCAACTGACGGATTTTGCGGTCTTTGCTACCAGCCAATGGCTGCATAGGACCAAGGCCGATCCACGCAGCAGACCTGCAAAAAAGCGCCACGTCCGCGGCGCAAAGAAGAACACCTGAGACACCAGCCGCATGGCTTGCCATCGGCAGTTGGTAGTAGGTCGTTACCGATTACTTGTAACCCACACGGTCCAGTATCTGTTGCACGGTGTTCTGGTTCTTGCCGACCACCGCAACCGGGATGACTTCGGATTTGAACGGCTTGCCGCCGGTCATGGCGCGCAGGGCGGGATTGTCGAACTTCACGTTCTTGGCAATCGGCCACTCGTTGTTGCCGTCTGCAAACTGGCCCTGGGCTTCGGGGCTGACCAGGTATTCCAGGAACTTCTGGGCCATGGCCTTGTTCCTGGAGTGCTTGGCGACGGCACCGCCGGCGATGTTCATGTGCGTGCCCCAGCTCGACTGGTTGGGGAAGACCACACCGACTTTTTCGGCCACATTGCGGTCTTCGGGGTTTTGCGAGCGCATCAGGCGTGCCAGATAGTAGGAGTTGGTCAGGGCCACGCCGCATTCGCTGCTGGCCACGGCTTTGATCTGGTCGGTATCACCACCCTTGGGCGCGCGTGCCATGTTGCTGACCATGCCTTTCAGGAAGGTTTCGGTCTTGGCTGCGCCCAGGTGTGACAGCATGGTGCTGAATAGGCTCAGGTTGTACGGGTGCGAGCCGCTGCGGGTGCACACCAGCCCCTTGTTGGCCGGATCTGCCAGTTTCTCGTAGGTGTCGACCTGGCCCGGCTTGACGCGGGCCTTGTTGTAGACGATGACACGGGCGCGGGTGGACAGACCAAACCAGGTGCTGCCCTGGGGTGTGACACCGCGGTACTGGGCGGGAACGGCCGCATCCAGCTTGGCCGATTTGATCGGGGCGAACAGGCCGTCGGCGTCGGCGCGCGTGAGACGGGAAGCATCCACCAGCAGTATCACATCAGCAGGCGAAGCTGCACCCTCAGCTTTCAGGCGCTGGGTGACTCCGGCATCGTCCGTGTCCACGCGGTTGATTTTTACGTTGTTGGCCTTGGCGAAGTTGTCGTACAGCGCCTGGTCGGTCTGGTAGTGGCGGGCCGAATATACATTGAGTACACCTTGCTCGGCATGGGCAGCAGGGGCAAATCCCAGGCCGGCCAACAAGGTCAGCGCAGAACTGCTGGCTGCCGCCATGACGGTACGGCGGGACAGGGTACGGAACGTAGCAGACATGAAAACTCCCATCAGTTGAATACAAATCCAATGCGTCCGCATGCATTCATGCCGCGGCTCATCTGTATCAAATGATAATGGTTTTTATTATCGATAACAAAAGAAGTGTTTGATCTTGGTGGGGAACATGTGTGCAAATGTTACGAGAACCTGTGTCACCAAGTGTCTCCAAGTATCCGTTGTCCTTGGCCATCGCCTGCCTGTTGCTACAGGGCAGTTGACGGCTGTGTCCGCACGGTATGGCGGACGAGTGCCTGTGTGTCGCAAGATCAAAAGGCGGACGGGCTGGTATTCAGCGCCATATGACCAAGCTCAAGATGGGGTCAGCCGCGCAGCAGTACCATTGCGGTTTTTATTCGCGGCGGAATGGTGACGCTGATGCACTTGGATTGGCGCTGCACCATGTCTTGCCCGCGCAATGAGCAGGAGTGACAGGCATGAAGTGGATGTGTGGGCCTTGCGGCTATATCTACGACGAAGAAGAAGGGCGTCCGCAAGACGGTATTCCTCCGGGAACCCCATTTCACAAACTGCCCGATGACTGGGTGTGTCCGGACTGCGGACTGGGCGAGGAAGAGTTCTTCGAAATTCCTGAATAAGCGGGGGGGCCGGGCCCCCCGCTGGGTGCGCATCGTTCGCCTCGATTACGCCAACGCACACATGTCCGCTCATTGGCGGGCATGTTTCTTTCTATTGAGGGCCGTTCAGGCGCGACGGATGGCTGCCTGGCCCGGTGGGGGCAACAGCTTGCGCGACAGCGCAGAACTGATTTCCACTTGCCGGCTGGAGTGCATGACGATGAATTCGGAGGCGCCCCACTGCTGCAGGCGGGAGGAGGCATGCGCCGGCCCTGCCACCATGGCCGCGGTGCCCAGGCCGTTGACCTGATCCGCCGTGTCGGCCACCAGCGTGACCCCATGGATACCGGCAGTCGGTCGTCCGGTTCGAGGATCCATGATGTGGTGAAAGCGGGAGCCGCCAACAGTGATGAAGCGCTCGTAATCTCCTGACGACGCCACGATGCCGGAGCGCAGCGGCACGACCGCCAGCAATTTGTCGGGTTGGCTGGCATCGCGCACGCCAATGCGCCAAGCTTGCCCATCGGCACGCGCAGAGGCCAGCACGTCGCCGCCGCCGTTGATCATGCTGCCGCGCAGCCCCGACTGGGTCAGCACCTCGAGGCCAGCCTGCAGAATGGGCAGCTTGGCCACACCGCCCAGGTCGATTTGCGCCAGCGGATCTACCAAGTGGGCACGTCCGGTGCGGGCGTCCAGCTGCAGAGCCTCGCTGTGGGTATGCGGCAGCAGGCGCTGGATCTGGCGGTTGTCCAGCGGGCCGGCGCCCGGATCGATCTGCGCAGTCAGCCGTCCGAGCAGCGGCGCAAAGTCGCCTCCGGTCTTGCGGGACAGGCTTTGGCCTTTTTGCAGTACCTGCATCATTTCGGATGGCACCACCACGGCCTGCTTGCCGGCTGCCTGGTTGAGACGGCTGAGCTGGCTTGTCGTCTCGAACCGGCTCATCATGGCTTCCAGCCGCTGCATGGTGTCAAATGCGGCTTCCACTTTGGCGGCAACGCCCGGCTGCGATCCGTCGGCCACTGTAATGTCAACCACCGTGCCCATGATGCTGCGACGGACGCGATAGGGTGCCGCCATGGCAGCAACAGGCAACACGACCAAAGGTGCCATGGCTCCCAGCGCAGTCAGAACTGCGCGTCGGGAGAAGGCGGGATATCCCATCATCATTACTCTCCATCAATGGCTTGCCGCCTCTGCATCCGCGGCTTGGCGGCTGCGCATTTGTACAACATCTCGCAACGAAGAACCCAAGGCGGCATCTGTAATTCTAGAAACTCTGGATCGCCAGCCGCAATATTCTAAGAGAAACTTTTCGAAACGAATCACAAATCTTGATAACTATCAAAGCTTTGTATATTGCCCTTGGTTGTATCCGGGTATTGCACGTATGATCCTGCACGTGCGGTGCCTCCGGCACGGGAGCTGGTGAATGGCGCCAAACACATAAAGGAGTGTGTCATGAACGAGGAAAAAGGCAAGATCGTCGAATCTGTTGCCAGTGGTCTGGGGCGTCGCCGGTTTTTGAGCTCGGCCGCTGCGATCGGTGCTACTGCAGTCGGAGCCATTGGCCTGGCTGGTTGCAACGATAAAAAAGGAGCTGCCGGTGGTGCCGCATCGGGTGCCAGCGCTGCTGCAGCCGGTGGCAAGGGTGAATTCAAGGTCGGTGGAGCCGGCACGGTGGAAGTCCACCCGGGCCAGCTGGATACCCACTATGGCTTGTGGAGTAGCGGCCACACCGGTGACGCGCGTGTCATCGGCATTCCGTCGGGCCGCGAACTGCTGCGCATTCCCTGTTTTGTGCCGGATGCACTGATCGGCTGGGGCGTTACCAACGAATCCAAGGCGGTAATGGGCACCAAGCCCGATGGTTCGCTGCAATTCACGGTGGCCGATACGCACCATATCCACGCATCCTACAAAGACGGCATCTACGACGGCAAATACGCCTGGATCAACGACAAGATCAATGCCCGTCTGGCACGGTTGCGGCTGGATTACATGATCTGCGACAAGATCACCAAGCTCCCGAATGTCCAGGGCTTTCATGGCATTTTCCCGGATCGACGTGATCCGGTCGATCCCAAGATCAATTACACGACGCGTGTATTTTGCGGCCAGGAATTCCACGTGCCCATGCCCAACAAGGGCGAAGGTGTGGATGATCCGGCCAAGTACCACTGCCTGTTCACCTGTGTCGATGCCGAGAGCATGGAAGTGAAGTGGCAAGCCAAGATCGATGGCAACTGTGACCTCGTGGCTACGTCCTACGACGGCAAACTGGCAGCCACCAACCAGTACAACACCGAAAACGGGGTGCATTTCGCTGAAATGATGTCGGCCGAACGCGACGCCTGCCTGTTCTTCAATATCGCCCGCGTCGAGCAGGCTGTGAAGGAAGGCAAGACCACGACCATTGGTGACTCCAAGGTGCCGGTGGTGGATTGCACCTTGGCCAACAACAAGGACCCGAAGACGGCAATGGTCGTGCGCGTGTCCGTTCCCAAGAACCCGCACGGCGTGAACGCCACGCCTGATGGCAAGTACTTTGTCTGCTCTGGCAAGCTGTCGCCGACCTGCACCGTGATCGAACTGCAAAAGGTGCTGGACTGGTTTGACGGCAAGCTCGACAATCCCGACAAGGCCATCGTGGCCGAGCCGGAAGTCGGCCTGGGCCCGCTGCATACGACCTGGGACGGCCGTGGCAACGCCTACACCACGCTGTTCCTGGACAGTCAGGTGGTGAAGTGGAACATCGACGCTGCCATCAAGAAATATGCTGGCGACAAGACCGTCAACCCGGTGGTGGACCGTCTGGACGTGACCTATCAGCCTGGCCACATCAACGCCACCCATGCCGAGACCAAGGAGGCCGATGGCGTATGGATGGCCGTGGGCAACAAGTTCTCCAAGGACCGTTTCCTGCCAGTAGGCCCGATGCACCCCGAGAACGACCAGCTGGTCGACATCACGGGCGAGAAGATGATCCTGGCACACGACAACGCCGTGCGCCCAGAGCCGCATGACTTCATCCTGTTCAAGCGCGACTGGCTGCACACTAAGCAGGTGTACAACCTTGCCGACTTCCCGAATGGCGTGAAAGAGCCGAAGGAAACCGGTTTGAAGCGCGAGGGCAAGAAGGTCACGGTGCACATGGCTTCCATTGCACCAACCTACTACCCGATCGAGTTCAATGTCAAGGTGGGCGACGAACTCACCATCTTCCTGACCAACCTCGACAAGGTGGAAGACCTGACGCACGGTTTTGCCATTCCTGAATACAACGTGCAGTTCCTGGTCAACCCTGGGGAAACCAAGTCGGTGACCTTCAAGGTCGACAAACCTGGTGTATTCTGGTACTACTGCACCAACTTCTGCCACGCACTGCACCTTGAAATGCGCGGCCGGATGCTCGTGGAACACTGATGAGTCGTACACGATAAGATCAGTCGGGGCCGGTGTACCGTCAGGGGCCGGCTCCGATTTTCAATTGTTACAGGTGGGAAAGTCATGAACTGGTTGGGCATTACACGCGGCTTGATAGCCGCGCTTGGCATGGCCGTGACAGCAGTAACTACAGTGCATGCTGCCAATTTGGGGGCCGGCGCAGGCGGCTCCCAGGTATATGAGGCGGAATTACCTGCGGATTTGGCCACGGCCAAGGATATGTGCTCCTTGCTGCCGTGCAAGGATGTGTTTCCGGGCGCGACCTCGTTTTCTGAGCGAAAAGGCCAGCCTCCGTATGTAGAGGCCTATGGTGGCGCCGACGGCAAGCAGAAGCTCGGCTATGTCATGCTCTCCACCGACATTACCGATACGCCAGCGTATTCCGGCAAGCCGGTGGTAACACTGATCGGCATGGACAATACTGGCAAGTATGTGGGTATCAAGGTGCTCAAGCACTCCGAGCCGATCCTGCTGCTGGGCATTCCAGAATCTGCGCTGATCAATTTCAACAAGCAGTATGTCGGAAAATCGGTCAAGGACAAGATTGAGGTGGGGCAGTCTCGTCCGGATGATGGCGTGATTGGCGTAGATGCCATTTCCGGCGCCACCGTGACGGTGATTGCACAGAACCAGGTGATCACGACTTCGGGTACGGCAGTGGCCAAGCAGGTCGGCATCATGAAGCAGGTCATCCGCCCGCAGCCCAAATATGTGCAACCGGCAAAAGACGCTGCACCGCTCGACTGGAACACTCTGGTCAAGAACGAAGCGGTGCGCAAGATCGTGGTGCAGCCGCAGCAAGTGGGGCTGGATCGCACTGGCGAGCCTTTCATCGAACTGTGGTTCGGTTCGCTCAATTCACCCATCGTGGGCCAGGCCATACTGGGCGCCAGCAACTGGCACAACCTGATGGATCAGCTCAAGCCCAACGAAACCGCCGTGTTCGTGGTCCGTACTGCCGGCAAGGAATCCTTCAAGGGATCCGGTTTTGTGCGTGGTGGTATTTATGACCGGGTGCAGGTGCGCCAGGAAGGGCAAACCTTTACCTTTCGTGACACCGATGCGCTCAATCTGTACAACGTAGCGGCTGCTGGGGCGCCGGCTGTTACTGAAGCGTCCATTTTCATCGTGCGTTCCAAAGCCTTCTCAGACGCCTACCCATGGCAGCTGGCTTTCCTGGGCAACAAGGTGGACCGTGAAACCGGCAAGCGTTCCTTTGCCAACTTCGACACCGAATACTGGATGCCGGCGCAATACTTGGAAGGCGGCCGCCCGACCATTGTCAAGCCGGACCCGAGCTGGCTCAAGGTCTGGAAGTCGCGCGCGGTAGAGATTGGCCTGTTTGCAGCGCTGCTGTTGGCCGTGACCGTGGTCTATTCGCAGCGCTTCAAGCTGACGCGGCTTTCCACGCACAAGAACAAGTGGCCAGTCAACATCTTCAAGTACAGTTCCTGGCTGATCTTCATCATCTGGGTGGGCTTTACCATGATGGCCCAGCCGTCGGTAACGCAGGTGCTGACTTGGTTGCACTCGCTGCTGTTCAAGTGGGAGTGGACACTGTTCCTGAGCGATCCGTTCCTGTTCCTGTACTGGATCTTCATCTTCGTCACCATCTTCGTGTTTGGCCGCGGCCTGTTCTGCGGCTGGACCTGCCCGTTCGGCTCGATCCAGGAGATCATCCACAAAGTGGCAGGCGCGATTGGCCTCAAGCGTTTCCAGTTCCAAGTGCGTCAGGAATGGCATGATCGCCTTAAATGGATCAAGTACGCGGTGTTCCTGTGGCTGGTGGTGGTGTCGCTGTTCTCCATGGGCCTGGCAGAGAAAATGTCCGAAGTGGAACCGTTCAAGACCACCTTCCTGGTGGGCCTGACGCACCGCAGCTGGCCTTACGTGACTTTCGTGATGGTGATCTTCGGTATCTCCATCTTCATCGAGCGTCCGTACTGCAAATACGTCTGCCCGCTGGGCGCATCTCTGGCCATGCCCAGCACCTTCCGCTGGTTCGCCCTCAAGCGCAAGGCAGACTGCAACAGCTGCCATGCGTGTGCCAAAGGCTGCGGCTCACAAGCTATCGATGCCGATGGCCGTATCGACCACCGCGAGTGTCTGCATTGCCTGGATTGCATGATCCTGTACACGGACACGAAGGGTTGCCCGCCGCTGGCCAAGGAGCGCAAGCTGCGTGAACGCGAAGGCCAGCCGCTGACTAAAATCGGCAAGGATGGCTACTACATTCCGATCGTGCCGATCGAGCAGGACCGCCAACACCAGCATGCCAAGGATTTGCTGGCCAGCAAGCCTGATCCTCGCTGGCCCTCCGATGCGGTGCATCCGCCGGTGCAACAGGCACGTGGCCTGGCGCGCCTGTGGGTCGAAATCGTGGATCACCTGTGGCCGTTCACGCGCAGCAGTTCGAGCAAAGGGCGCCTGCTGCAGTCCGCCGGCATTGCCCTGGCACTGGGGGCCACCCTGGTCTGGGTGCTGGCGGCGCAGGGCAGCGTCTCGCCGATCTATGTGATTGGTTGGTGGTTTGCCTGGAGCGTGTTCGAGGTACTGATTCGTCTGCAGGGCAAACGCTATGTGAAGGATGGTCCGTGGTGGGGCACCGAGTACCGGCGCGCCAACGTCATGGACATGCTGGCCTATGTCGGCTTCAAGAACCTGCTGATCGGTGCGGCGTTGTTCTGGGCGCTGCGGGCAGCCGGCCTGATAGTGACGGGCTGAACGACATGGGAATAAGCAGTACCTCCCATGTTCCCCGAAGCCTTCCGATCCGTAGCCTGGGTTTCCTGCTGGCAGCCTTGCTATGGCTGCCGGCTGCCGGGGCCGCCACGCTGGTCGTGCAGTCCGGGCAGAGCATCCAGGCAGCGATCAACAAGGCGGCGGCAGGCGATGTTATCGAAGTGCAGCGTGGCCGCTATGCGGAAAACCTGCGCATCGAGAAGCCGATTACCCTGCGCGGTCTGAATCGCCCGACCCTCAGCGGCGGCAACCAGGGAGACACCATCCGGGTGGTGTCTCCGGATGTCACCATCGAGGGCATGGTTGTTTCCGATTCCGGCGACAGCCTGCTCAATCAGAATGCCGGCATCTACATCCAGCCGGGCGCCCACCGCGCCAAGGTGCAAAACTGCTTCCTGACCTACAACCTGTTCGGGCTGTGGATCGAGAAAGCAGAGGATGTGCAGGTGTTGAACAACAACATCACCGGCAAGCGCGACTACGCAAGCGCCCAGCGCGGCAACGGCGTCGAGCTCTACAACACGACCGGCGCAAAAATCATCGGCAACCAGATCAGTTTTGTGCGTGATGCCCTCTACGTCGACGTATCGCACCATGCCGTGTTCAGGAGCAACAACCTGCACCACAGCCGCTATGGTACGCACTACATGAACTCCTACTACAACGTGTGGGAGGACAACGATACCTGGGGCAACCGTAGCGGCCTGGCCCTGATGGAAGTGCGTGACCAGATCGTGCGCAACAACCGTGCCTGGGACAACATCGATCACGGCATCATGCTGCGCACACTGCAGGATTCGGTGGTGGAAAACAACGTGGTGATGCGCAACGGGCGTGGCTTTTTCATCTATGACGTCGAGTACACCAAAATCACAGGTAACGTGGTGGTGGACAATCACATCGGCGTGCACCTGTCAGGCTCGGCGCGCAACGAGGTGGACGGCAATGATTTCATTGGCAACCACGAGCAGGTCAAGTTCATCGGTACGCGCGATACGGAGTGGGGCGGCAAACGCGGCAACTACTGGAGCAACTACCGTGGCTGGGACCGCGACAATGACGGCCGCGGCGATGTCTCGTACGAAGCCAACGACGTCGTGGACCGCTTGAGCTGGCGTTATCCGATGGTGCGCATGCTGCTGGCCAGTCCGGCTGTGCAGGTATTGCGTATGGTCGGGCAGCAATTTCCGGTGCTGCGCGTGCCCAGCGTGGTGGAAAAACACCCGCGCATGACTCCCGCCAGGCCCGACTGGGAAAAATGGCGTTATATGCTGACAAGGAAAATCAATTATGCCCAATGAAGTAACTGCGGCATCGTCAGAGGGCGCAAGGCCGGTCATTGCCCTGCGCAATGTGACACGGCGTTTCGGTGCCTTTACAGCGGTCGATAACGTCAGCCTGGATATTCAGGAAGGCGAGGTATTCGGCCTGATTGGTCACAACGGGGCAGGCAAGAGCACCCTGTTCAAGATGTTGCTGGGCTTGCTGGCCACCAGCGCGGGCGAGATCCGTGTCTCCGGCGCACCGGTGTCCGGCCGCGACGCACGCGCCGTACGCCGCCATATCGGCTATTTGCCCGAGAACATCGCCTTGTGGGACAACCTTTCCGGCCTGGAAACCTTGCGTTTCTTTGCCAAGCTCAAGCACATCGACCAGGCGGAGTGCAAGCCTCTGCTCGAAAAAGTCGGGCTGGGGCATGCGCTGGATCGGCCGGTGCGGGCGTATTCCAAAGGCATGCGCCAGCGCCTCGGGTTTGCCCAGGCTTTGTTGGGCAATCCGAAGGTGCTGTTTCTGGATGAGCCAACCACCGGCTTGGATCCGCATGCGATCCATTTCTTCTGGGACACACTGGCGCAGTTGCGCGACCAGGGCATGACGATCGTGCTGACCTCGCACATCCTGGCAGAACTGCAGAACCGGGTGGACCGGGTGGCAGTGATGGCCAATGGCGAGCTGCAGGCACTGGGCAGCGTGCAGGCATTGCGCGAAGCCCACAATCTGCCGCTGACGGTGCATTTGCAGCTGGCTCCTGGTGTGGCAGCTGATCGGCTTGATGGCCTGTTGGCCAGCCTGCCGCCAGCGCTGGCAGCCCTGCCGCACGTACGCGAAGCGCACGGGCTGCAGTTTCATATACCGCGCGACTGCAAGATGCCGCTCTTGCAGCAACTCTTGGCCTGGAACGGCACAGTACAGGACATACAGGTCAGCGAGCCCTCGCTGGAGGACATGTTCTTTGCGCAGGCAGAGTCTGCAGCAGTTCCCGTCAAGGGCAAGGAGGCATGATGGAGTTGGGACAGATTGTCACTATTGCGTCCAAGGAGTTCCGTGATCGCCTGCGCAATCGCTGGGTGCTGGCGGTGGCGCTGGTGTTTGCGGTGTTTTCGCTGGTGATCGCCTATGCTGGCGGCGCGCAGCAGGGCTCCGTGGGCATCCGCTCGATCGAGTTCACCGTGACCAGTTTGGTCAGCCTGGTGATTTACCTGGTGCCGCTGATTGCACTGTTACTGGGCTTTGATGCCATCGTGGGCGAGCGCGAGCGCGGCTCGCTGGATCTGCTGCTGGCGTTGCCGATTACCCGTGGTGAATTGCTGGTCGGCAAGTACCTGGGCCTGGCATTGGCCCTGACGCTTTCCATGCTGGGCGGGCTGGCGGTGGTCGGCGTGATGCTGACCATGCAGTTCGGTGCGCCCGCGCTGTTTCACTATGGTGGGTTTGTGGTCAGCGCCTTGCTGATGGGGCTGGCCTTTCTGAGCATGGCTGTGCTGATGTCGGTGGTGGCGCGGGACCGCACGCGCGCCTCCGGTGCCGCCATCGTGCTGTGGTTCCTGTTTGTGCTGGTGTTTGATCTGGTATTGTTGGGGGTTCTGGTCGCCACCAGCGGCCACTATGGTGGAGGCATCTTTCCCTATTTGCTATTGCTGAATCCGACGGATGTGTTTCGCATCATGAACGTGTTCAGTGCGGACGACATCCGCAGCGCGTATGGATTGATGAGCGTGATACCGCCCCTGCTGTCAAATATCTGGATATTGGCCGGCGTGATGCTGGCGTGGATTGCCGTGCCCCTGGCACTGGCCAACTGGAGGTTCAAGCCATGATCAACAAGAGCTATTCGTGTCATTGCTGCAATGGCCCGCATGAGAGCGCCGGCCAACGGCCATCGGGGCGCCGGCTGCTGCTGCTGGGCATGTTGGCACTGGCCAGCATTGCGCCGCTGGCGGCCTGCAGTTCCGGTGAAGGGGACGCCAAGAGCGCCTCGATCAAGCCGGTGGACTTCACGCAAAGCACCTCCTGTGCGCTGGACGGCATGTACCTGGCAGACTATCCCGGCCCGAAAGGCCAGATCCACTTTGCCGACGCCAAGGAGCCGTCCTTCTATTGCGATACGACAGAGCTGCTGAACACGCTGATCGTCCCCGAGGTGGTGCGCAAGGTGAATGCCGCTTTTGTGCAGGACATGGGCAAGACGGATTGGGACAATCCCAAGGGTGCCTGGATCGATGCCCGCACAGCCATCTACGTGTATGGCAGCAAGCGCAGGGGGTCCATGGGGCCGACTTTCGCCAGCTTCTCCCGCGAAGAGGATGCCAAGAAATTTGTGGCACAGTACGGTGGCACTATCGTGCGCATGTCCGATATCAAGCCGGAAATGGTGGACTTGCGCGGGGGCACGAACACGGATGACCGCATGTAAGGCGGTCTGACGCAGGCTTTCAGGGAGTACATCATGCGTGCCGATTCATCCCCCGATGCGGGCTATCAGCGCTTGTCCCGCCGCCGCTGGCTGTGGTGGAGCGGCGTTGCGGTTGTGGCTGGCGCAACGGCGGCCGGCTTATCGCTCCGGTACTGGCTGCCAAAGGCGACCGGGGGTGACGCTACCGAGGCCATGGACGTGTGCGTGGTGTCACCCGCCATTGCCTATGACCCTGCCAGCGGCCTTCCCAAAGAAGCGCCGCGTCCGGTGCCCGCCGACGCGCGTTGCCCGGTTTGCGGCATGTTTCCAGCACGCACGCCGAAGTGGGCAGCACAGGTGCTGTATCGTGACGCCCGTGCGCACTTTTTTGACTCTCCGGTCGACATGCTGGTTTTCCTTGCCAATGTGCCGGGGTTCAGCCGTGAGCATGCCCGGGAAGACGTCTTGTCGACATGGGTGGCCGATGCCGGCACAGGCGCCTGGGTGGCCGCCGAGCAGGCCTGGTACCTGCACGGCTCCGATGCGCTTGGCCCCATGCGCACCGGCGACCTGGCGGCGTTTTCCACACGGGAGGCGGCGCAGCGCGTTGCCGGGCAGCGCGGTGGCAAGGTGCTGGCATACGGCGAGATTACGCCCGCTATCATCAAAAGCTTGTCTGGTACTCGTTCACATGCCATGCACAAGCATGACTAAACACACAACAGGAATTTCATGAATAAAAACGTCATCGGTGTCTCCATGGCTCCTTCGGCCAGTCAGGTCGGCAATGCATACGCTACCCATGTTTTCTTTGGCGCCCAAGGGCTGGGTCGGCAGATGAACCCGGTGATTGGTGCGGATTACGTGCCACCAATGGCTCCTGTTGCACAGGCGCAGCCCCTGCAAACGCAAGCGCAGGCAATGCGTGGCTGCGAATGCGTTACCCTGGTGTTGCAAGGCAGCATTCGTGCGCAGGATTCTGCCGGCCACGAGGTGCTGCTGCAGGAGGGTGACGTGGAGTGGCTCACGGCCGGCAGCGGCTTGCTGCGCAAGGAAACCGCACAGGCCGAGGGCACGCTGGAGTTGGCGCATGTGTTGGTCAATTTGCCGGCGCAGTTCAAGATGACGCCGCCCCATCAGCAGCATTTGTCCCGCGCCAGCATCCCTGTGCTGCAGCTTCCGGATGACGCCGGGACGGTGCGTGTGATTGCCGGTGAATATGCAGGGACACTGGGGCCGGCCGAAACCGTGGCGCCAATGCAGCTCTGGACGATGGATTTGCGCAAGGGCCACGCCACCAGCTTCCAGCTGCCGCGTAAATGGTATGCCGTGCTGCTGGTTCAGAGTGGCAGGCTGGAAGTTAACTACTGGCCACATCCCGTGACCGAGCGGCAACTGGTGGTGGTGGACTCGCTGGGCGATCAGATGACCCTGACGGCCTGGGAGGATACCCGCCTGATCCTGGTGAGTGCAGAGCCGCTGGACGAGCCGATTGTGGGCAGCGAAGGACTGGTTCTGAATACGCAGGAAGAGCTTGAGCAGACGTTGCTGGACCTGGAGGCCGGCCAGCTCGGTTCGCTGTAACCGAAGCCAGTTGTGCCCACTGCTGCCGGTCGTACCAGGCTTGGGCGCTGGCGTCAAAATAGTGGCAAGGTGGCGTCTTCGGCGGCGTGGGCCATGCTGTCCGCCAACTGTGCCTGCTCGCGTGGCAGTAGGTTGCCAACCCGCACGCCGAGTAGGCGAAACGGGCGCGTCAGATTGGCGCGCTTGAGGCATTGTCCCGCGGCACGGCGGATTTCGCGGGCGTCCGCCGTGTGGTGTGCAATGGTGTGGTCGCGCGTGGCGATGCGGAAGTCGGCATAGCGCAGCTTGATGCCGATGGTCTTGCCGGCATAGCCCTTGTGCTGCAGGTCTGCCGCCACCTGTTGGCAGAGCAGGGTAAAGATCCGGCCCAGCTCGATCTTGTCGTGCGCGGCGTGAAGATCGCGTTCGAACGTCGTTTCCCGGCTCATGCTGACCGGCTCGCTATGGGTAAGCACGGGACGATTGTCGCGGCCCCAGGCGGCATCGTGCAGCCAGGCGCCATAGCTCTTGCCAAAGTGCTGCATCAGCCAGACGCGGTCGCGTGCGGCCAGTTCGCCAATGGTGTGAATGCCGGCCTGATCCAGCCTGGCACCAGATTTCGGGCCGATGCCATTGATCTTGCGGCACGACAGCGGCCAGATCATGGTCTGTACATCTTCCGGTTGCACAACGCTGATGCCGTTGGGCTTGTTGAACTCGCTGGCCATCTTGGCCAGCAACTTGTTGGGTGCTACGCCAACGGAACAGGTCAGGCCGGTGGCTGCGAAAATGCTTTGCTGGATCAGGCTGGCCAAGACGCGGCCGCCATCGCGCTGGCCGTCAGGCGCATTGGTAAAGTCGATGTATACCTCGTCCACGCCGCGATTTTCCATGACCGGAACGATGCTGCTGATGACACGCTTGAAGCGGCGCGAATAGTCGCGATAGCGTTCAAAATCGACCGGCAGCAGGATGGCTTGCGGGCACAGGCGCGCGGCCTTCATCAGCCCCATGGCCGAACCGACGCCAAACGCACGTGCCGGGTAGGTGGCGGTCGTGATCACACCCCGCCCGACGTAGCCGGACAGGCGGGCAAAAGCGTCGATCGGAATGCGTTCGGGTGCGCCGAAGCGTGCCGCCAGCGCATCATCCTGGCGACGGCGGCTGCCACCGATGACCACCGGCAAGCCCTGCAGTTGCGGGTAGCGCAACAACTCCACTGACGCAAAGAATGCATCCATGTCGAGGTGGGCGATGCGGCGGGGCAGCGGCGGGTTCATGCGGGTCGAAACAAAAACAGCCACATGCCGACCGGCATGTGGCTGCTGCAAAGGCAGGCTCAGGGTGCGGCGTTGGCCACATCCTTGCCAGTGGTCGTGCGAATGGCATTGGCTGCGGCTTCACGCTCTTGTGCCGTGGCAAACGGGCCGACCAGCACACGGAAGTTGCTGCCGCGCGAACCGACGAACACCTGCTGTGCCAACGACGGCAGCTTGCTGCGGATTTCGGCTGCCACACGTTCTGCATTGGACTGGTTGGCAAAAGTGCCCGCCTGCAGGTGCAATCCGCTCAGGGCGGATCCGGTCATGGGCTGCACGGTGGCGCTGCCCACCGGATAGGTGGTGGCTGCAGCGGAACTGCCATTCTGATGCACGCTGGCATCTACCACCGGAGCGCCTGCGGCAGCCGTGTCGGGCGGCATGTTGATTGTGGTACAGGCAGCAAGGGCCAGGGCGATGCCTGTGACAGTCAGCAGGCGCGGGAAAAGTGGGCTCATGGGCATGAATTCCGTTCGCGGCAATGAACAATGATGCGCTGCCGGCGTCCGTGTACGCCAGCGGCTACAGTTGTTATTGTGCCGCAATGAGCGCCCGTTTTCCGCGGCTGCATCAGGCGAGCGGATAGCTACCCGGCAGCAGGATGCTGCGATCCACATTGTCGATGCGGGTATGGCCGCAAAAGGCCATGCTCACATCCAGCTCATTGTGGATGATCTGCAGGGCTTTGGTGACGCCGGGTTGTCCCAGCGCGCCCAGCCCATACAGGAAGGCGCGGCCGATCCAGATTCCTTGTGCACCCAGCGCACGGGCCTTGAGCACATCCTGGCCACTGCGCACGCCGCCGTCCATGTGCACCTCTATGTCCTTGCCGACGGCATCGACAATGGCGGGCAGCGCCGTGACAGAGCTTGGCGCGCCATCCAGCTGGCGCCCGCCGTGGTTGCTGACCACAATGGCATCGGCACCGCTTTCTACGGCAAGGCGAGCGTCTTCCTTGTCCATGATCCCTTTCAGGATGATTTTCCCTCCCCAAAGCTTCTTGATCTCTTCGATGTCGCGCCAGCTCAGGGCCGGGTCGAACTGTTCCGCCGTCCAGGCGGCCAGCGAGGACATGTCGCTCACACTTTTGGCGTGGCCGACGATGTTGCGGAAGGTGCGGCGTTGGGTGCCTAGCATGCCCAGGCACCAGCGCGGCTTGGTGGCCAGATTGATCAGGTTGGCCAGCGTGGGCCGGGGAGGGGTGGACAGGCCGTTTTTCAGATCCTTGTGGCGCTGGCCCAGTACCTGCAGGTCGAGCGTGACGACCAAGGCCGAGCAGTTGGCAGCCTTGGCCCGGTCGATCAGGTTGCGCATGAAATCTTTGTCGCGCATCACGTACAGCTGGAACCAGAAGGGATGACCGTCAGTGGCTGCGTGCACATCTTCGATCGAGCAGATGCTCATGGTGGACAGCGTGAACGGAATACCGAACTGCCTGGCAGCGCGCGCGGCCAGGATTTCGCCGTCGGCGTACTGCATGCCAGTCAGCCCGGTGGGAGCGATCGCTACCGGCATGGACACCTGCTCTCCCAGCAGGGTGGTGGCCGTGCTGCGGTTGTCCATGTTGACTGCCACGCGCTGACGGAACTTGATCGGCTGAAAATCCGCTTCGTTGGCGCGGTAGGTGCTTTCGGTCCACGAGCCGGTATCGGCGTAGTCGTAGAACATGCGGGGCACGCGTGTTTGCGCTAGCTGGCGCAGGTCTTCGATCGAGGTGATGACGGACATGGGGCTTCCTTACAGTATGCGCCGGTGCAGCCGGGTCGGGGCAACGCAGCGGCATGAACGCGGCACAATGCAGATACTTTTCAATACAAGGTGAGTATGGTAGTCCCCCCGGTCGGCAAGAGGTGCCGTTGTGGTGTTGAAAATCACCAGGCTGCGCGGACAAAATTTTGATTGGATTGGCTTGGCTTGGCTTGGCTTGGCTTGGCTTGGCTTGGCTTGGGTTGACAGAAGGATCGGCAGACAAAATCAGCAAAAAAAGGCCGGCAAGTGCCGGCCAATGGAGGAAGGTATGCAGGTCAGTGGGTACGGTGCCTGGTTTTTCTGTGCTCCTGCCAGGCGATGCCTTCGCCGACGATGCCTTTGCGGAAGAGCAGCACGCAGAGCACGAAGATGACGCCGATGACCAGATTGACTTGCTCGCCCAGGCTGTTGAACCAGGTCACGCCGGTGAGGTGTGCCAGGAAGTTGCCGATGTTGCCCAGGCGGTTTTCCAGGATCACGACCACGGTGGCGCCGACCACGGGACCGAGCAGGGTGCCCATGCCGCCGATGAGCGTCATCAGGATCACCAGGCCGGAGGTGCTCCAGTACACGTCGGTGAGGGTGGCAAAGCCCAGCACCACGGTCTTGGTGGCGCCTGCCAGACCCGACAGGGCGGCGGAGAGCACAAAAGCCATCAGCTTGAAGTGGTCGGTGTTGTAGCCCAGGGAGGTGGCACGCGGCTCGTTTTCCTTGATGGCGGTGAGCACCTGGCCATAGGGGGAACGCACCACGCGGTAGATCAGCAGGAAGGACGCGGCCACGATGGCGGCGACCACGTAGTACATGGTGATGTCGTTGTCCAGGTCGAGCAGGCCGAACAGCATGCCGCGCGGCACCCCCTGCAGGCCGTCTTCACCGCCAGTAAACTTGGCCTGCAGCGCAAAGAAGTACACCATCTGGGCCAGCGCCAGCGTGATCATGGAGAAGTAGATGCCTTGGCGGCGGATTGCAATGAGCCCCATCACCAGGCCCAGCAGGGCGGCGCACACGGTGCCAAACAGGATGCCCAGCGCCGGGCCCAGGTGCAGCGTGGTCATGGCCAGGCCGGTCATGTAGCCGGCGCCGCCAAGGAAGGCGGCGTGGCCGAAGGACAGCAGCCCGGTATAGCCCAGCAGCAGGTTGAAGGCGCAGGCGAACAGGATGAAGCACAGCAGCTTCATCATGAAGACGGGGTAGGAGATGAAGGGGCCAGCGAGTACCAGCAGCAACAGCAGTGCGTAACCGAATTTCTTGTTCATGGAATGGGGTCCTCTGAGGCTTATTTTTCTTTGCCGAACAGCCCGGCGGGACGGAACACCAGCACCAGCACCATGATGACGAAGACGACGGTGCTGGAAGCTTCCGGATAGAACACCTTGGTGAGGCCTTCGATCACGCCCAGGGCCAGGCCGGTGACGATGGAGCCGAGGATCGAGCCCATGCCGCCGATGACGACCACGGCAAAGACCACGATGATCAGATGCGAGCCCATCAGCGGGGTGACCTGCAGCACGGGGGCGGCGAGTACGCCGGCGACAGCGGCCAGGGCTACGCCCAAGCCGTAGGTGGCGGTGACCATCAGGGGGACATTGATGCCGAAGGCTTCAACCAGCTTGGCGTTTTCGGTGCCGGCGCGCAGCAGCGCACCCAGGCGGGTTTTCTCGATGATCAGCCAGGTGCCCAGGCAGATGACCAAGGAGGCGATGACGACCCAGGCGCGGTAGTTGGGCAGGGTCATGAAGCCCAGATCGGTGGCGCCGCTCAGCAGCTCAGGCGTGCTGTAAGGCTGGCCGGAGACGCCGTAGAGGGAGCGCAGCACGCCCTCGATGATCAGCGCCAGGCCGAAAGTCAGCAGCAGGCCGTAGAGATGGTCGAGCTTGTAGAGGCGGCGCAGGAAGAGGTGTTCGACGAAGATACCGATGATGCCCACCAGCAGCGGGGCCAGAAAGAGCATGACCCAGTAGTTGAGGCCGAAGTAGTGCTGGCCCATCCAGGCGAAGATGGCGCCGAGCATGAACATGGCACCGTGCGCGAAGTTGATGACGTTGAGCAGGCCGAAGATGATGGCCAGACCCAGGCTGAGCATGGCGTAGAAGGAGCCGTTGACCAGGCCCAGCAGCAGCTGGGACAGCAAGGCTGAAGCGGGGATGCCGAAGATTTCCATGGCGATGTAGTGGTGTGTCAGACAGGTGGCGGGGTCAGGAGACAGCAGCGTTCATTCTTGTTGTGTGATCGCACGGAAGTACCCGGCGGCCAGCATGGCCGTCCGGGGGAGGGCAGTGCATACCGGACAGCGCCAGGCAGGCGCCGACCGGAGGCTGCTGCCCGTGCATCAGGACTTCTTCAGCAGCGAACACTTGGAATCGGCCAGTGAGGTGTAGGCCTGATCGCCCGGCACGGCCTTGATCTGCTTGTAGTAGTCCCACGCCCCCTTGGACTCTTCGGGGGTTTTTACCTGCATCAGGTACATGGTCTGCATCAGGCGGCCGTCCGCGCGCACCTTGCCGTCTTTCACGAACATGTCGTTGATCGGCGTCTTCTTGACGTACTCCACCACCTTGTCGCCATCGGTGCTGCCCACCGCCTTGACTGCGTTCAGCCACGTCATGGTCGCGGAATAATCCGCTGCCTGCAGCATGCTGGGCTTGCGGTTGTACTTTTCTTCGAAGCGCTTGGCAAACTTGCGCGTCTCGTCATCGGCATCCCAGTACCAGCTGGTGGTTACCATCAGGCCCTGCGCTTCCTTCAGGCCCAGGCTGTGCACGTCGTTGATGAACACCAGCAGGCCGGCCAGCTTCATGTCCTTGGTCAGGCCGAATTCATTGGCAGCCTTCACGCTGTTGGTGAAGTCGCCGCCGGCATTGGCTAGCGCCAGCACCTGGGCCTTGGACTGCTTGGCCTGCAGTAGGAAGGACGAGAAATCGGAAGCGCCCAGTGGATGGCGCACTGCACCCAGCACCTTGCCGCCGCCCTTGGTCACGATCTCGGAAGCGTCCTTTTCCAGCGAATGGCCGAAAGCGTAGTCAGCCGTGAGGAAGAACCAGTTCTTGTCGCCGCGCTCGATCAGGGACTGGCCGGCCACACGCGCCAGCGCCACGGTATCGTAGGCGTAATGCAGGTTGTACGGGGTGCAGTCCTCGTTGGTAATGCGGGAAGAGCCGGCACCGACGATGAAATACGGCTTCTTCTTCTCAGCCATGATCTTGGCCGTGGCCAGGGCCACCGAGGAGTTGGTGCCGCCCACCATCATCTGCACGTTTTGCTGATCCAGCCACTCGCGCGCCTTGCTGGCGGCGATGTCGGCCTTGTTCTGGTGGTCGGCGCTGACCAGCTCGACCTTCTTGCCCAGCACCTGGCCGCCAAAGTCGTCGATCGCCATCTGGATGGCGCCTGCGCCGGCCTTGCCGTCGATGTCGGAATACACGCCCGACATGTCGGTGGTAAAGCCGATGCGGATCACGTCGCCCGAGCTGCCGGCGGCGGAGGTGGTGGCACCGCTTGCTACGGAGGCAGGGGCCTTGCCACTGTCTTTTTGTCCGCAGGCGGTCAGAAACAGCAAGGCAGAAGCGGCAATGGCCGACAGGCGCAGGATGGGGGTACGGGTCATGGGTTGTCTCCTTCGACGGTGGGGGATGTTGTGGTTATTGGGGGCAAGGATTTCAGACACCGAGCAGCTCGGTGAGGGCGGGCATTTTTTCCTGCAGCTGGGCAGCTTCGAACTGCTCGACGATCTCGCCATGCTCCATCACGTACAGGCGATCGGCCAATGGAGCGGCAAAGTGGAAGTTCTGCTCGACCATCACCACCGTGTAGCCCTTGGCCTTGAGCATGGTGATCATGCGCGCCAGCGCCTGCACGATCACCGGCGCCAGTCCTTCGGAGATCTCATCGAGCAGTAGCAGGTTGGCGCCGGTGTGCAGGATGCGCGCCACCGCCAGCATCTGCTGCTCGCCGCCCGAGAGCCGGGTGCCGGGGCTGTTCTTGCGCCGCTCCAGGTTGGGGAACATCTCGTAGATTTCCTGGGTGTGCATCGGCGGCTGCGGCTGTTTGCTGTGTACCCGTGGCGGCAGGTACAGGTTCTCCTCGCAGCTCAGACTCGCAAAGATGCCACGCTCTTCCGGGCAATAGCCCACGCCCATGTGGGCGATGCGGTAGGTTGGCAGCTTGATGGTCTCGCTGCCATTGATGCGGATCGAGCCGGTGCGCTTGCCGGTCAGGCCCATGATGGCACGCATGGTGGTGGTACGTCCGGCGCCGTTGCGCCCCAGCAGGCTGACGACCTCGCCCTTGTTGACGGTGAGGTTCACGCCATGCAGGATGTGCGACTCGCCATACCAGGCGTGCAGGTTCTGGATCTCCAGCACCGGCGTGGCGGCAGCGGCAGTGTTGGTCGGACGGGTGGATTCGATGGTGGCTTGCATCTCAGTGCGCTCCCTGCAGTTCGCCGGCGGAAGTGCCCATGTAGGCCTCCATCACGTGGGGATCGCGCGAGACGGTGGCGTAGTCGCCTTCGGCGATGACGGTGCCGTACTGCAGCACGGTGATCTTGTCGGCAATGCTGGAGACGACCTTCATGTTGTGCTCGACCATCATGATGGTGCGTCCGGCCGAAACCTTCTTGATCAGGTCGGTGACGCGGCCGACGTCCTCATGGCCCATGCCCTGGGTGGGTTCGTCCAGCAGCATCAGCTCGGGCTCCATGGCCAGGGTGGCGGCGATTTCGAGCGCGCGCTTACGCCCATAGGGCAGGTTGACGGCAAACTCGCGGGCGAAGTCCTGCAGGTCGACTTCGGCGAGCAGCTCCATGCAGCGCGCGTTGAGGCGCTCGAGCGAGGTGTCGCTGTGCCAGAAGTTGTAGGCGACGCCCTCGCGGCGCTGCATGCCCAGACGCACGTTTTGCAGCACGGTCATGTGCGGGAACACGGCCGAGATCTGGAAGGAGCGCACGATGCCCTTACGGGCGATGTAGGCGGGCTTATCGCCGGTGATGTCCTGGCCGTTGTAGAGGATCTGGCCGGACGTGGGGGTAAGGAACTTGGTGAGCAGGTTGAAACAGGTGGTCTTGCCGGCGCCATTGGGCCCGATCAGGACGTGGATGTCGCCACGGCGCACCTGCAGGTTGACGTCATTGACGGCAACGAATCCCTTGAATTCCTTGGTGAGGTGTCTTGCTTCGAGAATAATGTCGCTCATCGCCGAATCCTGTGACATTGGAGTCTGCAGTCTACGGTGGAAGGAGCGACCGTTCGTCTAAGGATTTCCCTGAATTAGCGGTGGGTAAACAAGCGCCTTGTTTTTCTTATACCTGATAAAAATCACGGTACCAGGCGACAAAGCGGGCGATTCCGTCCGCAACTGCCGTCTTCGGCTGGTATCCGAAGTCATTGGTCAGGGCGCTGGAATCAGCAAAGGTATCGGGCAGGTCGCCGGGCTGGGCCGGCAGCAGCTGCATGTCGGCCTTGCGCCCGATAGCGGCTTCCAGTGCGTGGATGTAGTCCAGCAGCACCACCGGCTGGCTGTTGCCGATGTTGTACACGCGCCAGGGGGCCTGGCTGCTGGCGGGGTCGGGGTGCTTGCCGTTCCAGTCGGGGTTGGGCGGCGCCGGGCGGTCGAGCACACGGATCAGGCCTTCGACGATATCGTCAATGTAGGTGTAGTCGCGCTTGTGCTGGCCATAGCCGTATACCTCGATCGGTTCTCCTGCCAGGATCTTGCGCGTGAACTTGAACAGCGCCATGTCCGGCCGGCCCCAGGGGCCGTACACGGTAAAGAAGCGCAGGCCGGTGCTGGGAATGTTGAACAGCGTACTGTACACATGCGCCATCAGCTCGTTGGACTTCTTGCTTGCGGCGTACACGCTCAGCGGGTGTTCCACGCTTTGCGCCGTCGAAAACGGCATGTCGGTATTGGCGCCATACACGCTCGAGCTGCTGGCATACACCAGGTGTTCGCAGCCGTGGTTGCGGCAGCCCTCCAGGATGTGCGCAAAGCCCAGCACGTTGCTCTCGATATAGGCTAGTGGGTTGTCGATGGAGTAGCGCACCCCGGCCTGCGCGCCCAGATTGACCACGCGCTGCGGCTGGTGCGTGGCAAACACCTTTTCCACGGCGGCGCGGTCGGCCAGGTCGATGCGGTAGTGCGTGTAGCCGGGGTGCTTGGCAAATTGCGCCAGGCGCGCTTCCTTCAGCGCCGGATCGTAGTAATCGTTGTGGTTGTCGATGCCGATCACGGTATCGCCACGCGCCAGCAGGCGCTGCGTCAGCGCTGCACCAATGAATCCGGCCGCGCCGGTCACCAAAACTTGCATGGATGTCTTTCAGTCGTTGCCAAACAGATCGCGGGTATATACCTTCTGCGGCACATCTTCCAGCAGCGGGCTGTGACGGTTGGCGAGGATCACGTCGGCCTCGCGCTTGAAGGCCTCCAGGTCATTGACCACGCGCGAGTGGAAAAAGGCCGGCTCGGTAAAGGTGGGTTCGTATACGATCACCTCGATGCCCTTGGCCTTGATGCGTTTCATGATGCCCTGGATGCTGGACGAACGGAAGTTGTCCGAGCCGGCCTTCATGATCAGGCGGAACACGCCCACCACCTTGGGATTTCTGTCTATGATCTGGTCAGCGATGAAATCCTTGCGTGTGGTGTTGGAGTCGACCACGGCACGGATCAGGTTCTGCGGCACTTCGCGGTAGTTGGCCAGCAGCTGCTTGGTGTCTTTGGGCAGGCAATAGCCGCCATAGCCAAAGGACGGGTTGTTGTAGTGCGTGCCGATACGCGGGTCCAACCCAACGCCCTCGATGATCTGGCGCGTGTCCAGGCCCAGCGTGGCGGCGTAGGTGTCGAGTTCGTTGAAGTAGGCCACGCGCATGGCCAGGTAGGTGTTGGAAAATAGCTTGACGGCCTCGGCCTCGGTGGGGCCGGTAAACAGCACCGGGATGTTTTGCTTGATGGCGCCTTGCTGCAGCAGCGCGGCAAAGGTGCGCGCACGCTCCGAGTCTTCGCCCACGATGATGCGCGAGGGGTGCAGGTTGTCGTACAGCGCCTTGCCTTCGCGCAGGAACTCGGGCGAAAAAATCAGGTTGTCGCACTGCAGCTCGCGCCGGATGCGGGCGGTATACCCCACCGGCACGGTGGACTTGATCACCATCACCGCCTGGGGGTTGATGGCCATCACGTTGCGGATCACAGCCTCCACCGAACTGGTGTTGAAATAACTGGTTTCCGGGTCGTAATCGGTGGGCGTGGCAATGATCACAAAATCCGCTCCGGCAAAGGCCTCTTGCGGATCGAGCGTGGCGTGCAGCTGCAGCGGTTTGTGCGCCAGATAGTCCTCGATTTCGGTATCGGCGATGGGCGACTTGCGTGCATTGAGCATGTCGACCTTGGCCGGCACGATATCGAACGCTACCACTTCGTTGTGCTGCGCCAGCAAAATGGCGTTGGACAGGCCGACATAGCCGGTGCCTGCAATCGCAATTTTCATGAGTCTTCTTTCCAAAAGTAGCAGATTACCACTTCAACATGTCAGTGGCTCCGGGGCGTGCCAGCAGGACATTGGCATTGCGTGCGTCCACCAGAGCCGCGGTGCTGTTGCGGTAGCGCTGTGTGATAAGGGTGGGGATGCCTTGCAGCGCTTCGGACTTTTCCACATACAGCACGACACGGCCCTGAGGATGTGCCTGCAGCCATTGCTGCAGTTCCTGCAGGGACACCAACTCGGCCAGAGGTTGCTGCAAGCGGCCGGCAAACTGGAACTGATCGTGGTACTGGCCCATGTTGGCCACTGCCTGGCCGCTGGCCTGCGATTGCGCAATGGCCTGCCCCAAAGGACGCATGTCGTAGCTGTCGTACCGGGGCAGCAGCACGCCCAGTTGCACCAGCGCCGTCACGGCCACTGACAGCAGGGCCATGGGCAGCAGCGGCTGACCAAGGCGGCTGCCGGCCAGCCACAGCAGCACGGCAGCGGCCATCAGGACCAAGGCAGGCCACTGCAGCATCTGCTGGGGATCCGCGTGTATGCCAAAGCGGGCCGGAAATGCCAGTACCGCGCCAATTGCCAGCGAGAGCAGCGCAGGCAGCCACAACCCGCCAACGCGTGGGACATCATCCAGTGCGCGCGCAGCCAGCAATGCAAAAGCCGGGAAGATGGGCAGCAGGTAATGGGGCTGCTTGCCGCTGATGAACGAAAACGCGATCAGTACCGGCAGCGACCAGGCCAGACAGAAACGGCCGCCCCGATCCAGCGACTGGCGCAAGTAGCGCAGCAGTGCGCGCCACAGCCCCGGCCAGACAAACCATGGGAACAGCATCACCGGCAGCAGCGGCAGGTACCACCAGATCGGACGGCGATGCGCAAACGATTCCACCATGCGGTTGGCCGTCTGCCCCCAGAAAATGGCATTGCGGTACGCCTCGCCGCCGGAGAAGCCGGCAGGCAGCGCCCAGGCCAGGGCCACCACGGCGCCCAGTAGCACCGCCAGCAGCAGGCTGAGTAGCCAGCGGCCCCAGCGCTGGCCAGTATTCCACCACGGGGCCAGCAATGCCACGGGTAGCAGAAGCAGCAGGATTACCGGCCCCTTGGCCAGCACGCCCAGGCCAATGGCGGCACCCAGCACCACCACGCCTTGGCCGCGCTTGCCATCGGACAGCGACAAAATGCCATGCAGGCCCGCCAATGTGAACAGCGCCACCAGCATGTCAAACATCAGCATGGTGGAAAAGGCAATCCACATGAAGCACGTGGCCATAATCAGTACGGCCACGCCCGGCACGTGCTGTGACCGCTGCGGCCACAGCCGGCGCGCCAGGCTCCAGAGCAGCCCCAGCGAGGCCGCCGACGCCAGCGGCATGACCAGGCGCGGCCACCAGGCATTCACGCCAAACAAGGCCCAGCCCGACTGCACCAGCCACATCAACAAGGGCGGTTTGTGGCTGTAGGGAAGGCCATTCTTGAACGGCACCAGAAAATCACCGCGCAGCCACATTTCCCAGGCTACCCCCAGGTAGCGTGTTTCATCGATCGGCGTGAAGGGGCGGGTGTAGATGCCGATGGCGGCCATGCAGATCAGCAGCGCCAAGGCCAGCCACAGCCAGCGGTGCCCGCTCCTGGTCTGTGACGTGGTGGTGTTAATCATGCCTGGTTCTCCCGGATGTGCTGTGTTGGGTGCGCTGGAAGCGAATATACATGCACCGATGCATGTTCGCGTAAAATTCTATACTTGCGTTGCATGCAACCCTGTGCAATGCCAACATCTTCCAATTTCCGATGAATTCTGCCATTGCCAGTACCGAATCCGTGGCGCCCGTGCGCCTCTCTGTGGTCATTCCTTCTTTCAACGAAGAAGAAAACGTGTTGCCCCTTGCCAAGGAGGTCATCGCCGCACTGAATGACATGCCAGGCGGTTTCGAGCTGATTCTGGTGGACGATGCCAGCACCGATGGCACTGCCGGCGTGATCCGCGGCATCGATGATGCGCGCGTGCGCGGGCTGTTCCACCGCATCAATGCGGGCCAGAGCGCCGCCGTTGCGTCCGGCTTTCAAGGGGCGCGCGGCGAGTGGGTGGCCACGCTGGATGGTGACGGCCAGAATGATCCGGCCGATCTGCCGCGCATGCTGGCTTTGGCCATCGACAAGGGCGTGAATTGCGTGACCGGCGTGCGCGCCAACCGCCAGGACACCTTCATCCGCCGCCTCTCGTCTTGGGTGGCCAACGGCTACCGCAACTGGATCACCGGTGACAAGGTCAGCGACAGCGGCTGCGGCATCCGGGTGGTGCAGCGCACCGCCTTGCGCGAAATCCCGGTGTTCAACGGCATGCACCGTTTCCTGCCCACGCTGCTGCGCGGACAGGGCTTTACCGTGCTGGAAACCCCGGTCAACCACCGCGAACGCGTGCGCGGCGTGTCCAAATACGGCGTGCACAACCGCATGTGGCGCGGCATCCGCGACTGCTTCGGCATTCGCTGGTACCTGTCCCGCGCCGTGCGTTCCATGCGTCTCTGATATTTCCGCGCCATGACAGCGCCTGCCGGCCAGGAGCCTCAGCCAGCCGATGACGAGGCGGCCGGAGAACTGCCTGCCGAGGAAGAAATCGAACAGTACGCGCAGCGCAGCTCGCGCAAGCTGCTGACCTTTGTGGTCATCGGCGTGCTGTTGTTCGTGCTGGTGCGCTTTACACCCTTGGGGGATCGGCTCAGCAATATCGACGAGCTCACCCGCATGTTCAAGGGCGGTGGCATGCGCGCAGAGTTCTATTTCGTGCTGCTGAGCGGCTTCCTGATGATGCTGGGTGTGCCGCGCCTGTTGTTCTGCGCGCTGGCCGGCGCTGCATTCGGCTTTTGGGATGGCATGTGGGCATCGCTGGCAGGCAGTCTGCTGGGCTCGTTCGTGGCGTTCTGGGCGGCACGTTGGGGCGGCCGCGACTGGCTCACGCAACGCTTTGGGCAAAACCGTTTTTTCAGCCGCATAGTGCATGCCAAGCCCACGGTGGCCTCGGTACTGCTGATCCGCATGCTGCCGGTCAGCAATGTCATCATCAACGTCGGGCTGGCGCTGAGCAAGGTGCGCAACACAGCCTTCCTGATCGGTTCTCTGCTTGGCTTTGTGCCTCAGGGCGCGGTGGCGGTGATGATCGGCAGCGGCGTTACGCAGAATGTGCCCTGGGTGGGCGCGGCGCAACTGGGCGTGGCCGCGGTGCTGCTGCTGGGTATTTGGTGGTATACCTCCTGGCACAAGCGCCGCAAACGCAGCTGACCTGCGTCAGTCGCCGTGCAGCAGGTAATCCACCACAGAGGGCACGCCTACGGCGGCACGTTCTGACACCACCTGCAGCGCACGGCGCGTGCGCGTATTGCAGGCCGGATTCGGGTCGATCAGCCAGCACTGGGCGCGCCTGGGCGCATATTCCAGCAGGCTGGCAGCCGGGTACACCTTCATCGAGGTACCCACCACCAGCACCACGTCGGCGTCGGCAATGGCCTTGGCCGCCTGCGCAAACAGCGGCACCTCTTCGCCAAACCATACGATGTGCGGCCGCATGGGGGCGCCATCTGGGTCGGTGTGGCCCAGCAGCTGGTCCTCGTGCCAGTCAATCACATGGTCGGCGCTGACGGTACTGCGCAACTTGGTCAGCTCGCCATGCAGATGCAGCACGTTTCGGCTGCCTGCGCGTTCGTGCAGGTCGTCCACGTTTTGCGTGATGATGTGGGTGTCGTAGTGGGCCTGCAGCTTGGCTAGCGCCAGATGGGCTGCGTTGGGTTTGACCTCATGCAGCTGGCGGCGGCGGGCGTTGTAGAAATCCAGCACCAGTTGCGGGTTGTGCGCAAAGGCTTCAGGGGTGGCCACCTCATGCACATCGTGGCCTTCCCATAAGCCGCCCGCGTCACGAAAAGTTTTCAAACCGCTGTCGGCGCTGATACCAGCGCCGGTCAATACCACGCATTTCTTCATGGCTCAGGCGTGGTGCGGGCAGAAAAGGCTAGGCATGGAAACTCCTGTCATGCAAATGAACTGGGAGTAAATTTTGCCAGTGCCCCTCATTTGGTGCCTGGATGGGCGGGAGCTTCCGAGTACGGGACTAGGGCATGGAGCGGGACTTGTCCGCTGCAACCACCACAAACAGCCCATCGCCATGGCCGGGACGCAATGCTTCTATCTGGTTCAAGTCGTTCGGCGCACGGGTGATGGTTTGCACCCAGTTGCGGATGGCAAAGCCGGCTGCGGCAAGCATGTGCTCCACTTCTGCGGCAGAGTACAGGGTCGCTTCGCGGTAGAAGACGTTGCCGGTTTTCTGTTCGAGGTATTTTTGGCCCAGCGGGCTGCTGCGGTCAATAAACCCGATTACCAGGGTGCCGCCCGGCTTCAGTACCCGATGGGCTTCCGCCAGCATGGTTGCCGGCGTATCCAGAAAGCACAGCGTAGTCACCAGCAGCACCTGGTCAAAGCTGTTGGCTGCAAACGGCAGGTTTTCGGCGACGGCGACCAGTGTGCGGATGCCGCGCGCCGCGGCCATGTGCAGCATGGCCGGTGATGGGTCGATGCCGAACTGTATGGCCAGCGGCGCGGCAAAGCGTCCGCTGCCAACGCCTATTTCAAGTCCTGTTCCGTCAATCGGCAGCAGGGCGCGCACGGCCAGTAGCTCGGAAAGGTAGGCGGCCTGGTGGTTGTCAAACCAGGTGTCGTAACGTCCGGCGTTTGCTTCGAAGGGCTGGTGTCTGGACATGCGGGACCTCGATGCTGAGGGAATATCGGCATGGTCTGCTGGCAGGCAAAAAAAGTGGCATGACTGCCGCCTGATGCTGTGCTGATTGGCGGAGGCGGTGAGATTCGAACTCACGAACGGTTGCCCGTTGCCGGTTTTCAAGACCGGTGCAATCGACCACTCTGCCACACCTCCGGAACTGGCCATTGTAACGGCAACCGGCGCTGCCGCGCTTACTCCAGCGAGCGTAATTGTCCCTCGGTGATGGAATCGAGCTGAAACCGGCCTTCGTACGTCCACAGCCAGGTGTCGGTATACACGGTGCCGCCGCCGATCGGCGACGGAAACGGCGCAGCGCGGCGCACCATGGATTCGATACTGGCGATCACTTCGGGCGCATGGTCGGGGCGGCGGCGCCAGTTCAGGCTGCGCACCTGACCATTGGGGCCAAGATATACATCTAGCGTGCCGACGGCATGCAGCATGGACGGCAGCATGCCTCGGTACACCTGCCCGGAGTAGCGGCTGTACAGATGATTGGCCGCCACGCGCCGGTACGCCATGTCAGAGGAGCTGCGCGCAATGCCCCGGCTGCCGCCAATGCCGCAGCCCGACAAAAAGGAACTCAGCCAGGCGGCCATGGCGCTGCCCATACTCAATGTAAGCAGGCGGCGGCGGGAGGGCGCATTGGATTCGGCACCGCGCAGCGAGAGCGGTTGCTTGTGAGACATGGCAGGCTCCTTGGCAAGTGGCACATGCGCTCCATGGTAGCCTGCAAATGCGCTTATTTACTTGGCGGTGCGCCGTTGTGCCATTTCGTTACCCATTGCCTCCAGGGTGGCCGCATCCAGCGTGGCAAACACTAGCGGATAGGCTTCGTTCTCTTCCAGTGCCACGTGCTGGCGGTATGCCTGCACAAAGGGCTGGGCACTGGCGCTGGCCAGCAGGGGGGCGAGGTCGCCATCGCGCATGGCCATCAATTCCGTACGCAATACCGCCCACAATTCGCCCATGTGCAGATGCTGGGCATGCAGGGTGCTTTCCAGGTCGCGCTGGCGCGCGTCAGGGCTGACGCGCATGTGCGGAAACAGATGCAGCTCCTCATCTTCATGGTGGAGCGGGCCGGCAATATCAAAATAGCGCAGCACGTCCTTGGCAGCCTGGCGCGCCTGCTCGTCGGCGCCATGGCTGGCGGCGTGCTCGCGCAGGCGCTCGATCAGTGTGCACATGCGCAGCACGCGCTGGTGGCAGGCCAGCAGCATCGATTCGGGTTGTTCGAAGGTGGCGGACGGTGCGCGCCGACCCGGTTCGGAAATGGAGACAGTGACCATGGCATTGAAAAAAATATCTGTTGCCATTGTGCCCTTGTGGCTGCCGTTGTGGGGCAAAATCGCCACCAGCAGCAAGGGTATGGCGCAGGGCGATGGGAACTTTGCCCAGCCATTTGAGGTCCAAGAACCATCTGAAGTTTGCGCTTATGCTTGCTGCCATGAAAAAAGTTCCTCTCATCGCCACTCTCTTGACGGCTGCTAGCCTGCTGGCCGGCGTTCCGGCGGCGCAGGCTTCCGAGGCGCTGGCGCGAGCCAACAATTGCCTGTCGTGCCACACGGTCAACAAGCGGTTGATCGGCCCCTCTTTCAAGGAAATTGCCCTGCGTTACCAGGGCAAGGGCGCAGACGAAGCGCTGGTGCGCAAGGTGCGCGAAGGCGGCTCTGGCAGTTTTGGGGCGGTGCCCATGCCAGCCAACCCCAACCTGTCCGAAGCGGATGCGCGTGCGCTCGTCAAGTGGATTCTGCGGCAGTAAAGCTTAGAATGGCGCTTTTGGCATTTACCCCCTCTGTACCGGGACAAGCATGAGCATCAAGAGCGACAAATGGATCCGCCGCATGGCCGAGCAGCACGGCATGATCGAGCCGTTCGAACCCGGTCAGGTACGCGAGGCCAATGGCAAGAAAATCGTGAGCTACGGCACCAGCAGCTATGGCTATGACATCCGCTGCGCGCCCGAATTCAAGATCTTCACCAATATCCACAGCACCGTGGTGGACCCCAAGAATTTCGACGAAAAGAGCTTCGTCGATTTTTATGGCGATGTCTGCATCATTCCGCCCAACAGTTTTGCTCTGGCGCGCACTGTGGAGTATTTCCGCATTCCGCGCAATGTGCTCACCGTGTGCCTGGGCAAATCCACGTACGCGCGCTGCGGCATCATTGTCAACGTCACGCCGTTCGAGCCCGAGTGGGAAGGCTACGTGACGCTCGAATTCAGCAACACCACCCCGCTGCCCGCCAAGATTTATGCAGGCGAGGGCTGCGCCCAGGTGCTGTTCTTTGAAAGCGATGAAGTGTGCGAAACCTCGTACAAGGATCGCGGCGGCAAATACCAGGGGCAGGTGGGCGTGACGCTGCCCAAGACCTGATCTCTCTACTTGCTGGCTTGAATACTGGCTTAAGCGGCGCTGCCTGACAGCCGCATGGCAAGCCGGGCTGCGGCCAGATCCCAGCCGGCCCAGCCGCAACTCTTGAACAGCACCGGCTTGTCCAGGTGGGTGGCGGTGCCATCGCGCACCACTTCGCGCAAGGTGGGCAGGCTGGCCACATCTATCCCGGCCTGAATCAAATCACCGGCTTCCTGCACGGCCTCTGGCGTATCCACCACGATGTGACCGTGGTCGGCAAAATACTGGCAAAACTCCGGCGACAGCTCCACCATTTCGGGCGTATAGGCGCCAATCGCCACCACAAAGGTGTCGGGCCGCGGTGCGGCATGCAGCACCGCCTGCCGTGCCGGCGTGCAGGTGATTACCAGCGGGCATTCGGCCAGCGCCGCATTGGCATCAGGTGCGGCAGTGGCGCGCAAGCCCATGGCTTGGGCATGCTCCACCAGTTGCTGCATGCTGGCTGGCGAGCGCGAGGTGATGCGGAAGTCGGTGCTGCCCAGGCCGCTGGCAAAGGCTTCCAGATGGGCCTTGCCCTGTACGCCAGCGCCCACGATCAGCACCGGGCCTTCGGTTTGCGGCGCCAGCCGCTGCGCTGCCAGCAGCGATACCGCCGCCGTGCGGCGGGCCGTGACGATCGGGCCATCCAGCAGCAGGCGGCGTTCGCCCGTGGCCACATCCATGACCAGCACATCCCCCTGGATCGTGGGGCGCCCGCTGCCCGCATTGGCTGGCGTCAGGCTGATGATCTTGGTCATGGCCACCTGTGCGTCGTGGGCGGGCATGACAAACAGGCTGCCGCCGCCATGCAGCGACTCCACCATGCGTGCTGGCACCTGCACGCTGTCATCGGAGAGCAATGCGGCGATCTCCTGTGCCAGCTCCGGGTAGGGCATCAGGGAAGGTTTCCAGTCCATGGCGGTCTCCTTGTCATTCTTTGGTCATGGTGTGATTTTGTGTGCAGATCGGCATGCGCACCTACAGGAATACTACCCATATCCAAGGACGCTGCGTGATAATGCGGCCAGGAAAGGTTGTTACCGGAAACTCTCCGGAAGGAAACAATGCATGAGATGGGAAGGCAATCGCGAATCCGATAACGTGGAAGATCGCCGTGGCGAGGGTGGCGGCATGCTGGGCGGTCGTTCCATCGGGCTGGGCACCATTGTGCTGGCGCTGATCGGCAGCCTGGTGTTCGGGGTCAATCCGATGACCATTCTCAGCCTGCTGTCGGGTGGCGGCGGTGCACCGGTCACGCAATCGGCGCCAGCGCGCACACCGGCCGCACTGCCAAAAGACGACATGGGCCGCTTCGTGGCCACCGTGCTGGCCGATACCGAAGATGTCTGGTCTGCCATGTTTCGCCAAAACAACGCCAATTACGTCAAACCGAAACTGGTGTTATATTCCGGACGTACTGCGACTGCGTGCGGTACCGGCGAGGCGGCCATGGGGCCATTCTATTGTCCGGGCGATCAAAAGGTGTATCTGGATCTGGATTTCTTCAACACCCTCAAGACTCAGATGGGTGCCAGCGGAGAATTTGCACAGGCCTATGTGATTGCGCACGAAGTGGGCCACCATGTGCAAAACCTGATGGGTATCACCGGCCAGGTCGATGCCATGCGCGGCCGCGCCAGCGAACGCCAGATGAATGCCCTGAGCGTGCGCGTCGAACTGCAGGCGGATTGCCTGGCGGGCGTCTGGGGGCACCATGCCGATCAGGCGCGCCAGATCCTGGAGCAGGGTGACGTCGAAAGCGCCCTGAACGCAGCGTCTAAAATAGGCGACGATGCATTGCAAAAGCGCAGTCAGGGCTATGTGGTGCCTGACAGCTTTACACACGGAACCAGTGCACAGCGTGTACGCTGGTTCACCACAGGCCTGAAAACCGGATCGGTGCAGGCCTGCGACACTTTCAACGCCAGCAACCTGTAACCGACGGCACCGTGCCGCCGCGTCATTGCGAGACGAATTGAATCACGCCGGGAAGAACAGGCTTACTGGCTGCTTGGCCTTGTGCCTTTTGATGGAAAGATCCCTGCTGCATGACTGAAACCGCCACCATTACCTATGCCCAGTTGCCGCTGGCCGAACCGTTGCAGCGCGCCGTGGCAGAAATGGGCTATGTGCACACCACGCCGATCCAGGAGCAGGCGATTCCCGTCGTGCTGGCCGGCCAGGATGTGATGGGCGCCGCACAAACCGGCACCGGCAAGACGGCAGCTTTTTCGCTGCCGCTGCTGCAGCGCCTGCTGAAGAACGCCAGCAGCTCCACTTCGCCCGCGCGCCACCCGGTGCGCGCCTTGGTGCTGCTGCCCACACGCGAGCTGGCCGACCAGGTCGCGCAGCAAATCCGCCAGTACGCCCAGTACACGCAGCTACGCAGCACCGTGGTGTTTGGCGGCATGGACATGAAGCCGCAAACCGCCGAGCTCAAAAAAGGCGTCGAGGTGCTGGTCGCCACGCCGGGCCGTTTGCTGGACCATATCGAGGCGCGCAATTGCGTGCTCAACCAGGTCGAATACGTGGTGCTGGACGAGGCCGACCGCATGCTCGACATCGGCTTCCTGCCCGATCTGGAGCGCATTCTGGGCTACCTGCCCAAGCAGCGCACCACCTTGCTGTTCTCTGCCACTTTCTCGCCTGAAATCAAGCGTTTGGCGGGCAGCTATCTGCAGAATCCGGTCGTGATCGAGGTGGCGCGCTCCAATGCCACCGCTTCCACGGTCACGCAGCGTTTTGTGCGCGTGGGCGAAGACGACAAACGCGCCGCGCTGCAGCAACTGATCCGTGACAATGCCGTGCGCCAGGCTTTCGTGTTTACCAACAGCAAGCTGGGTTGTGCACGTCTGGCGCGGCACCTCGAGCGCGAGGGCCTGAAAACCACTGCGCTGCATGGCGACAAGAGCCAGGACGAACGCCTCAAGTCGCTCGATGCCTTCAAGGCCGGCGAGGTCGATTTTCTGATCTGTACCGACGTGGCGGCACGCGGACTAGACATCAAGGATGTGCCGGCCGTGTTCAACTACGACATCCCGTTCAATGCGGAAGACTATGTGCACCGTATCGGCCGTACCGGCCGTGCTGGCGCCGAAGGTTTGGCCATCAGCCTGGTCGGTCCTGGGGATGGCAAGCTGGTGGGTGAAATCGAAAAACTCACGCGCCAGAAGATCGAGCCCGAAACCTTGGCGCTGGCGCCGCGCTCCGGCCATGGCGAGCACCGTCCGCGCCGAGAAGACAGCCGCCGCATCCGGCATGAGGATGGCGGTCGCCGGCCGCAGCGCCATGATGACAACGAGCGCGAAACGCAAGGTGACCGTTATCGCCGTGCACCTCGCATGTCCGACCCGTTCTTCGACAAGCCTTATGAGCCAGCGCAGCGCGACGAGGCCGCGGTGTGGGAGCAGGTGGCCCCGCGCCGTCCTGCCTCGCGCATGAGCGCCAATATCCGCTCCAAGCGCAAGGTGGCAGCCTTGTTCCAGCCCCTGGCGTTGCCAGCCAGCACCGAAGGCAATAGTCAGGATTAAAGTGGCGCCTGGATGCGGCTCTGCACCTGAACCACTGGCCCGACGCGGCCGTCCGGCAGCAGTTCTGCGGCAGTGAGCTTCTCGCCCCAGACACAGCCGGTATCCAGGGCCAGCAGGTTGGGACGCACCATCAAACCTAGCGCCGACCAGTGCCCGAATGCCACCAGGTTGTCTGCCGTGCGCCGTTGTGGAAATTCAAACCAGGGCAGCAGCGTGTCCGGGGCCTCGTCGATACCGCGGTTGTAGACAAAGTCCATGTTGCCATCCGCATGCAGAAAGCGCAGCCGCGTCAGTGTGTTGACGATGGCGCGCCAGCGCTCCATGCCTTGCAGGTCGGCGCGCCACTGTGCCGGTTCGTTGCCGAATACCTCGGCTAGAAAACGGTGCCAGTCGCGGCCGCTTAATTGTTCACTGACTTCCGCCGCGCATTCGAGCGTGGCGGCTACGTCCCATTGCGGTTGTACGCCGGCGTGCACCATCAGGCATTGGTTGGCATGCAGCGCCAACGGCTGCCGGCGCAGCCAGTCCAGCATGGCCGGGGCGTCAGGCGCATGCAGCAACTCGCTCAGGGTGTCGCGTCGGCCCATGCGCCGTAATCCCAGCGATACGGCCAGTGCATGGATATCGTGGTTGCCCAGCAAGCAGTGGGCGCTGCCTTCAAGCTGCATCATGCGGTGCAGTACACTGACAGAATCCGGTCCGCGGTTGACCAGATCCCCCAGCACATACAGCGTGTCGCGGCTGGGTGAAAAATCCAGCGCCTGCAGCAGATCTTCCAGGGCGGCGGCGCAGCCCTGTATATCCCCAATACAATACATTCCCATAATGAGTTGCATTATCCAATGAGTTCATGGACCTTTTGATCATCCTTTTTCTGACATTGCTGAACGCAGTGTTTGCAATGTCCGAAATGGCGCTGGCCAGCAGCCGCAAAGCGCGTCTGGAGGCCATGTCCGAAGCAGGCAACAGCGGCGCGCAAGCCGCCCTGAACCTGATGGGGCGCCCGACTCAGTTCCTTTCCACAGTGCAGGTGGGCATTACCTCGATTGGCGTGCTCAGCGGTATCGTGGGCGAGGCGGCGTTCAGCCCTGTGGTGGCCAGCTGGTTGCGCGGCGCCGGCGTGCACGACGGCACGTCCTCGGTGCTGGCCACGGCGCTGGTGGTTACCACCATCACTTTCGTGAATATCATTTTTGGCGAACTGGTGCCCAAGCGCATTGGTCAGCTGTACCCCGAGGTGGTGTCCAGCTGGATGGCGCCGACCATGGCCCTGCTGGCACGCCTGGCGCGGCCGTTTGTGGCCGCATTGTCTGCCACCACGACAGCGGTATTGCGCCTGCTGCCGATCGATTCCACGGCCACGCGCATGGTGACCGAAGAGGAAATTGCCGCCAGTCTGGAAGAGGGTGTCGATGCCGGCCTGATCGAGGAGCAGGAGCACCAGATGGTGCAAAACGTGTTCGAGCTCGATGAGCGCCTGCTGTCATCCATCATGGTGCCGCGCAACGATATCGTCTGGCTGGAAGCCCAGACCACGGTGATGGAGGCGTTTCGCCAGCTCACTGCCGCCATGCGCGACAACAGCGAACGGCACATGCATTCCTGGTATCCGGTTTGCAAGGATACGCTGGACTCCATCATGGGCGTGGTGCATGTAGGCCAGCTGGTATTGGCCGCGGAAACCAATCCCGACCAGCGCCTTGAGGAAATTGCCACGCCGGCCATCTTTGTGCCGGAAACCCTGACCGGCATGGAATTGCTGGAGCAATTCCGCACCCAGGTGGGCCGCATGGTATTTGTGGTGGACGAATATGGCGAATTGCAGGGCCTGATGACGCCGCGCGATTTGCTGGAAGCCATTACCGGTGAATTGAAGCCGGCCGTGCACGAGGAAGCATGGGCGCAGCAAATGGAAGATGGAACCTGGTTGCTGGATGGCATGATTCCCATCGCCGAACTCAAGGCGCGGCTGGAAATCGACGAATTCCCCGATGAAGATGACGAGCACTACAATACCCTGGCGGGATTGTTGATGTATGTCAGTGGCACGCTGCCGCGCGAAACGCAAAAAGTGCAATGTGCAGACTGGGAATTTGAAGTGGTGGATCTGGACGGTAAACGCATTGACAAAGTGCTGGCACGTAAAAAATTGGAACAGGCATAACCGCATTGGGGCAGCGCGCCTATAATCATTTCCATTATTTATTTTTTACAGGATGCAAATCATGCAATCTCTCCAGGAACTGCTGCAGCAGCGCGATGCACTCGATGCCCAAATCCGCCAGGCCCGTCAAGAGCAAACCGCAGAAGCGGTCGCTACTTGCAAGCGCCTGATTGCTGAATTTGAATTGAGCGAGCAAGACCTGTTTGGTGGCCGTGGTCGTGCAGCACGTACCACCGCTAGTGGCGCGGTCAGCAAGGTGGCGCCCAAATACCGCAACCCTGAAACCGGCGATACCTGGACCGGCCGCGGCAAGCCGCCCAAGTGGATTCAGGGCCGTAATCGTGACGAATTCCTCATTGCCTGATTCCGTCAACAATCTGCAAAAAAAGCGCCTGAGGGTCAGGCGCTTTTTTATTGCGTGGCACTTTTTGTGAAAATTACCGGCAGGTAGCGGGTGATTTTTTTGCCTTATGCCCTCGCTCTGAGTGGCCGATAAATGCCAATGGCTCCAAAAGTCTGCGCGCTGCGCATGTTGTTAAAAATATATGCAGTTTTCAGGTGTAATGCCATGGGTGGCGCGGCATGCAGACATGGCTGAAGATCACAGGCCCAGTGCAAATACCGCAGGCATTTTCGGCGGCAGTGCCGGCGGCTGTTTGCGCAGTCGCACCACGCTGTCACACACAATCTGCATGGCGGGAAGCGTCAGGCCATATGCCACGCACAGTCGGGTTTCGGGTTTCAAAGCCTGCAGTGCATGGGCCAATACCGCCTGATTGCGATACGGGGTTTCGATCCACAGCTGGGTCTGGCCATGCTGCCACGCCAGATGTTCCAATTCGCGCAGCCGTTTGGCGCGCTCTGCCACTTCTTGCGGCAAATAGCCGGTAAAGGCGAAATTCTGTCCATTCAGGCCGCTGGCGGCCAGCGCCAGCAGCAGCGAGCTCGGGCCTACCAGCGGTACCACGCGGATTCCCGCCTGGTGTGCCGCACGTACGATGGATGAGCCTGGATCGGCCACGGCAGGAATGCCGGCTTCGCTGCCCAGGGCCATGTCCTGCCCCTCCAGGGCCGGCCGCAGCAATTGCAGCGCCACTTCGGGCTGGCCGCTGCCTGGCAGGTGGTCGCCTTTTTTGTGCGCTTCGCGTGGCAATACAGCAATGTCCAGTTCCTGGATCGGAGTTGCCAATGGCACCACCGCATCCACGCGCTTGAGCAGCGCGCGCGTGGTCTTGGCGTTTTCGCAGATCCAATAGCGCAGCTGTGCCATGCGTTGCAGGGTGGCCAGTGGCAGCACATCGGTCAATGGCGGCAGTGGTGGTTCGCAGCCAAAGTCGAGCGGGGCGGGAGCCAGATACAGGGTGCCCTTCATGCCGCAAACTCCAGCACCGGCAGGCCGGCGGCACGCAGCATGCTGCACACCTTGATCAGCGGAAGGCCGATCAGTGCCGAGGGATCTTCGCTTTGCAGGCGTGCCAGCAAGGCAATGCCCAGGCCCTCGCTTTTGGCGCTGCCGGCGCAATCGTACGGCTGCTCCAGACGCAGGTAATTTTCAATTTCCTGGTCGCTCATCCCGGTGGTGGCTTCACGGAACGTCACATGGACCTGCGCCACGTCCAGCGCATTGAAGCCGGTTTCCTGGCACTGTACCGACACGGCGGTGTGGAAGATCACGGTCTGGCCACGCATGGCCCGCAATTGCTTGACGGCGCGCTCGTGCGTGATCGGTTTGCCCAGGGGGTGGCCGTGCAGATCAGCCACCTGGTCGGAGCCTATTACCAGCGCATGCGGGTATTGTTGGGCCACGGCTTGTGCCTTGGCGTGTGCCAGGCGGCGTGCCAGGGCACGCGGATGCTCGTCCACGAACGGGGTTTCGTCCACTGCGGGCGACTGCACGTCAAAGGGGAGACGCAGGCGTTCCAGCAACTCGCGGCGGTAGCGTGATGTGGAAGCCAGAATCAGCGGGCGACGGACAGAGGGCGTTGCGGACATGGTTTCTTTATACTGTGGGTTATGGTTCAAGATATGACAAGCGGCAAGCGCGACGCAGCGCAGCCATTCAATGCCCGCCACCTGCACATCGTGGCGTTTGCCAACGAGGGTGCCAGCCTGGCTGGCGAGGAGCTATTGTCGCATTACCCGCGACTGGCGCACGAAGCCGTGCGCGAGGACGAATCCGTGGTGCGCTGGTCGGCCAGCGGACGTGCGGTGCCCGTCACCGGCGGCAGCCCCGAAATCTGGCTCGATCTGCAGGCAGATGCGCAGATCTGGCTGCAATGCCAGCGCTGCCTCGAGCCGGTGTGTCAGCTACTGTCGGTGCAGCGTTCTTTCCGTTTTGTGCACAATGAGTCCGCTGCCGCCGAACTCGACGAAGAAATCGACGAAGACGTGCTGGTATACAGCAAGGATTTCGATCTGTACACACTGATGGAAGACGAGTTGCTGATGGAGCTGCCAGTGGCGCCGCGCCATGAAGAATGCCCGCAGGCCCCGCTGATGCAGACGCAGACACAGGATTTCTCCGATCAGCCCGAAGACAAGCCCCATCCCTTTGCGGCATTGCAGGCGCTGAAGAAAAAGTAGGGCGCTGGCCACAGCGCGCAAACTTGCGCCTTGCGAAAGAGGCTTGTTTGGCGCTATAATCTTGTACTTTGCTGCACAGGCATTTCATGGTTGTGCAGCGTCAACAGGCGGCACATGCTCCCAGCGTCATGCACGGGAGGCCGGGTCATCCGGGTGCAGTGGCTGCTTGATAGCCCGGAACCCTTTCAACTTTTTTAGAGGAGCGGATCATGGCCGTTCAGCAAAACAAAAAATCTCCTTCCAAACGCGGCATGCACCGCTCGCACAACGCTCTGACTGCTCCCAATGCGGTCGTCGAACCCACCACCGGTGAGCTGCACCTGCGCCATCACATCAGCCCCAACGGCTTCTACCGTGGCCGCCAGGTACTGAAGAACAAGTCTGAAGCCTGATTCCAGGCGCAGCCGGTTCTGCCCGACGCTCTAGTAGCCTCGGGCTTTTTGTTTTTGGTCAGACGGGGCAAATAGCAAGATGAACGAATCCTCGGTGCCAGTCACGCTGGCAGTGGACTGCATGGGCGGGGACCATGGTGTCGACACGACTTTGCCGGCCTGTGTCCGCTTTCTGCAGCAGCAGCCTGATGTGCGCCTGCTGCTGGTGGGGCCGGCCGAGTCGCTGCAGGCGCGCTGGGGCAAGGTCAAGGGCGCGGACCAGCTGGCACCCGGGCGGGTCGATTTCGTGCAGGCCTCCGAGGTGGTGACCATGGACGATCCGGTGGAGGTTGCTTTGCGTCGCAAGAAGGATTCGTCCATGCGCGTGGCCATCATGCAGGTCAAGGAAGGCAAGGCGCAGGCAGCCGTGTCGGCCGGCAATACCGGGGCGCTGATGGCCATTGCACGCTATGTACTCAAGACCATCGACGGCATCGACCGTCCCGCCATTGCCACGCAAATGCCCAATGCCAAGGGCAAGGCCACCACGGTGCTGGATCTGGGCGCCAATGTCGATTGCACGCCCGAACACCTGTTGCAGTTTGCCGTGATGGGGTCGGCGCTGGTGTCGGTGCTCAACAACAACGAGCGGCCTTTGGTCGGCTTGCTCAATATCGGCGAAGAGGCCATCAAGGGCAGCGAAACCATCAAGCGCGCTGGCGAACTGCTGGCCGCCGCCGGCAGTCGGGGCAACCTGAATTTCTACGGCAACGTGGAAGGCAATGATATTTTCAAGGGCACCACGGATCTGGTGGTGTGCGATGGTTTTGTCGGCAACGTGGCGCTCAAGGCCAGTGAAGGCCTGGCCTCGATGGTGGCCAATCTGCTCAAGGAAGAGTTTGCCCGCAACGCCCTGACCAAGCTGGCCGCCGTGGTGGCCTATCCGGTGCTGGCGGCATTCAAGCGCCGTGTGGATCACCGCCGCTACAACGGTGCCGCCTTGCTGGGCCTGCGCGGACTGGTGTTCAAAAGCCATGGCTCTGCCGATGCGATTGCATTCAGCCATGCGCTCGGCAGCGCGTACGATGCGGCACGGCACCAGCTTCTGGCCCGGGTGGAACAGCGCATCCAGGCCTCCATCCCTGCCCGGCAGGGAGCTGTTTCCCATTGATCGGCGTGGACGTTCGCATGCAAATGCCCGAACGAACCGGCTAGAATGGTTGCCAATCTTGATGTGACACCGACGTGACGGGCGCCCCGGGCGCCTCTCCGTATTTCTGAAGAACTCGCCATGCCCTCCTACTCCCGCATCACCGGAACCGGCAGTTACTTGCCGCCGCGCCGTATTTCCAATCAGCAGCTGGCTGAGCAGCTGGCGCAGCACGGCGTTGAAACCTCGGATGAATGGATTATTGAACGTACCGGCATCCGTGCGCGCCGCTTCGCCGATGACGGCGTGTTCAGCAGCGACATGGCGACCGAAGCGGCACGCAAGGCCCTTGAGGCGGCAGGCTGCACGCCCGACCAGGTGGATCTGATCATCGTCGCCACCTCCACGCCCGACATGGTGTTTCCGTCCACGGCCACCATCGTGCAGAATAAGCTGGGGATTGCCGGCTGTCCCGCATTTGACCTGCAGGCGGTGTGTACCGGTTTCATCTATGCGCTCACGGTGGCCGATTCCATGATCCGCAGCGGAGCAGCCCGCAAGGCGCTGGTCATCGGGGCCGAAATTTTCTCGCGCATCCTGGATTTCAACGACCGCACCACTTGCGTGCTGTTTGGCGATGGCGCCGGCGCCGTTGTGCTCGAGGCCGGCGATGCGCCTGGCATTCTGGCCTGCGACCTGCATGCCGATGGCGCCCACCGCGAAATCCTGCAAGTGCCAGGCCATGTCAGCGGCGGTCAGGCCAGCGGCAGCCCCTTGCTGCAGATGGACGGCCAGGCCGTGTTCAAGCTGGCCGTGGGCCTGCTTGAAAAAACCGCCATGGCTACGCTTGACAAGGCCGGCATGTCCAAGGAAGACATCGACTGGCTGGTGCCGCACCAGGCCAATATCCGCATCATGCTCAGCACGGCACGCAAGTTGCGCCTGCCTCCCGAGAAAATCATCGTCACGGTGGCTGAACACGGCAATACTTCGGCCGCGTCCATTCCGTTGGCACTCGACGAAGGAGTGCGCAGCGGCCAAATCCAGCGCGGCCAGAAACTGCTGCTCGAAGGGGTCGGCGGCGGCTTCACCTGGGGTTCGGTGCTGCTGCAGTATTGATTAGAAATTTCCTATCCGATAATACAAGAACATGACCAGTTTTGCCTTTGTATTCCCCGGCCAGGGTTCGCAGTCGGTCGGCATGCTCGACGCCTGGGGCGATCACCCGGTAGTGCAGCAGACCCTACAGGAAGCGTCCGATGCGTTGGGCGAAGACGTTGCCCGTTTGATCCATGAGGGCCCCAAGGAAGCCCTGGCGCTGACCACCAACACCCAGCCGGTGATGCTGGTGGCCGGCGTGGCCGCTTACCGTGCATGGCTGGCCGAAGGCAGCGCTGAGCCTGCCGTGGTGGCTGGCCATTCCCTGGGCGAGTATTCTGCGCTGGTCGCTGCCGGCGTGCTGACCCTGGCGCAGGCGGCGCCGCTGGTGCGCTTCCGCGCCCAGGCCATGCAGGAAGCGGTGCCGGTCGGGCAGGGCGCCATGGCGGCGATTCTGGGCCTGCCTGCCGACAAGGTGGTCGAAGGCTGTGCGGCTGTCCAGGCCGAGCTGCCGGCAGAAGTGGCCGAGGCCGTCAACTTCAATGATACGGCGCAAACTGTGATTGCCGGCAGCAAGGCCGGCGTCGAGCGTGCGTGTGCGGTGCTCAAGGAAATGGGCGCCAAGCGTGCCCTACCGCTGCCGGTATCGGCGCCATTCCACTCCAGCCTGATGCGGCCGGCTGCCGAAAAACTCAAAGAGCGCCTGGAGCAGGTCGAACTGGCCGCGCCGCGCATTCCTGTGATCAACAACATCGATGTGGCCTTGCAAGCCGATGCCGACAGCATTCGCGATGCCTTGTACCGCCAGGCCTTTGGCCCGGTACGCTGGGTCGAGTGCGTGCAGGCGATTGCCGCGCGCGGCGTGACGCATGTGATCGAATGCGGCCCGGGCAAGGTGTTGTCCGGCATGAACAAGCGCATCAACGCCGAACTGGTCAGTGGCGCCGTGTACGATCCGGCCACGCTGGCGGAAGTCCGCACGCTGCTGGCCTGAACCGGCTGCAAGAAAGGAAATTCATGACGACAGCGACTCTCGCGCAGGTGGCATTGGTCACCGGCGCCTCTCGTGGCATTGGCGCGGCCATTGCCCTGCAGCTGGCCAAGGACGGCTTCCGTGTGATCGGTACAGCCACATCCGACAGCGGCGCCGAAAAAATCAGCCAGGCCCTGGCCGGCTTTGAAGGGTGCCGCGGCGCCTGCCTGAACGTGAACGATCTGGCGGCCGTCGAGGCCCTGATTGACAGCATCGTCAAGGAGCATGGCGGCCTACACGTGCTGGTCAACAATGCCGGCATCACACGCGATATGCTGGCCATGCGCCTGAAGGACGAAGACTGGGATGCCGTGCTGGACACCAACCTGAAAGCGGTGTTCCGCGTCAGCCGTGCCGTGATCAAGCCGATGATGAAGCAGCGTTTTGGCCGTATCATCAGCATCACCAGCGTGGTGGGCGCTTCCGGCAACCCCGGCCAGGCCAATTACGCGGCCGCCAAGGCTGGCGTAGCCGGCATGACGCGCGCCTTGGCGCGCGAACTGGGCAGCCGCAATATCACGGTCAACTGCGTCGCTCCCGGTTTCATTGAAACCGACATGACGGCGCAGCTCGGCGAAGCGCAGCAGCAGGCACTGCAGGCGCAGATCCCGCTGGGCAAGCTGGGCCAGCCAGAAGACATCGCCTGCGCCGTGGCCTTCCTGGCTTCGCCGCGCGCCTCTTACATTACCGGACAGGAACTGCACGTCAACGGCGGCATGTTCATGGCCTGATAAAATCCTGCCCGGATGCAAGACTTGCACCCGCTGTGCGAAAAGTCCTGCTGAACGGTTAGAATCTAGCTTTCATTTTTCCTAACCATAGATAGAGATAACTATGAGCGACATCGAAGCACGCGTCAAAAAAATCATCGCCGAACAACTGGGCGTGGAAGAAGCACAAGTCACCAATGAAAAAGCTTTCGTGGCTGATCTGGGTGCAGACTCCCTGGACACCGTTGAACTGGTGATGGCTCTGGAAGACGAATTCGGTATCGAAATTCCCGACGAAGACGCCGAAAAGATCACCACCGTCCAGAACGCCATCGACTACGCACAGCAGCACCAGAAGGGCTGATCGGCGTTTCTGCCAGGCGGCGCACGCAACACGGTACGCTGCCAGCAGTCCTGGCCAGCCGGCATGGGCCGGCTTTGGTTTGTGGGCTGTCGTTTTGTCCAGGGTGTGCATGGTGTCAAGCCATGTGCTGCGTATCTCGGCCAAGTTGCCTGCTGGAATGAGGGGATGCGCAGGGTTGCCTGTTTTCCCTTTTACCAGCATGCGGGGCTGATGTAGCCAGCATGCTGTCAACACATCGAGAGTTGCCATGTCCCGTCGTCGCGTCGTCGTTACTGGTCTGGGGTGCGTAACCCCGGTAGGCAATACCGTGCACGAATCGTGGGCCAATTTGCTGGCCGGCCGTTCCGGTATTGGGCGAATCACCCGATTCGATGCTTCCGCCATGTCTTGCCAGATTGCTGGTGAAGTCAAAGGTTTCGAACTGGAAAAATACGTTTCCACCAAGGAAGCCCGTACCATGGATACCTTTATCCATTACGGTCTGGCTGCCGCGCAGCAGGCAGTGGAAGATGCCGGCCTGCCGCTGGGCGATGCTCTGCTGCCCGAAGTGGCCGAGCGCATCGGTTGCGTAATCGGCTCCGGCATCGGCGGCCTGCCGCTGATCGAAGACACGCACAGCGAATACCTGAACCGCGGCCCGCGCCGCATCACCCCGTTTTTCGTGCCTGCCTCCATCACCAACATGGTGGCTGGCCATGTGTCCATGCGTTTCGGCTTCAAGGGCCCGAACCTGGCCATCGTCACGGCCTGCACCACCGGCCTGCATTGCATCGGCCAGGCCGCCCGCCTGATCGAATACGGCGATGCAGATGTGGTGGTGGCCGGCGGCGCCGAATCCACCGTGTCCCCGCTGGGCATTGGCGGCTTTGCCTCCATGCGCGCGCTGTCCACCCGCAATGACGATCCCGAAACCGCCAGCCGTCCCTGGGACAAAGGCCGTGACGGTTTCGTGCTGGGCGAGGGTGCCGGCATGATGGTGGTCGAGGAATACGAGCACGCCAAGGCACGTGGCGCCACCATCTACGCTGAAGTGGTGGGTTTCGGCATGAGCGCCGACGCCGGCCACATGACCGCTCCCAACATGGACGGCCCGCGCCGCGCCATGGTGGCCGCCCTGCGCAATGCCGGTCTCAACGCCGACCAGATCGATTACCTGAATGCGCATGGCACGTCCACGCCGCTGGGTGACGTCAACGAATGCAATGCCATCAAGGCGGCACTGGGCGACCATGCCAAAAACATGGTGGTCAGCTCCACCAAGAGCATGACCGGCCACCTGCTGGGTGGCGCCGGTGGCGTCGAAAGCGTGTTCACCGTACTGGCGCTGCACCACCAGAAGGTGCCGCCCACCATCAACCTGAACGAGCAGGATCCGGACTGCGATCTGGATTTCTGTGCCAATACCGCGCGTGACCTGAAGATTGACATCGCCATGAAGAACAACTTCGGTTTCGGCGGTACCAACGGCACGCTGATCTTCCGCCGCCTCTGAGCCTGACTGGCCCGACCAGCGCATAGCCGCATGCGCAGCAAACGCCATCTGCCACCCGATACCCAGTACCCGCTGCAGCGGCGCGAGCTGTTGCTGTGGGGACTGGTGGCGTTTCTGTTGGCGGGCCTGGCGGTTCTGCTGGCTTGGCGCTGGCAGCAGCCACATCTCCGGCAAGAGGCTTCCCTCCTGTGGTGGCTGGCCTTGGGCGCGTGGTGTGTTCTGGGCGCAGCGGCCGTGCGCTCTGTGCAAGGTCTGCCACGCGGCTGGCTGCTTTGGCAGGAGGGCTGCTGGCAGGTGGCTGCCATGCCACACGCAAAAGCACGCAGCACACCATTGCTTGAGAGCAGCTGCGATTGCCTGATGGATCTGCAGTGGGCCATGCTGTTGCGCGTGCGTACCCGCAGTGCGGGCCAGGATGCAGTGCACTGGGTCTGGCTGCAGCGGAATGCCTTGCCGGGGCATTGGATTGCACTGCGCCAGGCCGTGGTCTGGGCACAGGGCAAGCCGTCGATACCGGCCGGAATGGCCCCATGAGCACGCCCGCTGACAACAGCGCAGACCAGGTCGACCGCGATCTGGTGCAGCGCACCTTGCAGGGCGACCAGAAGGCGTTTGAGCTGCTGGTGCTCAAATACCAGAAACGCATCGAGCGCCTGGTGGCGCGCATGGTGCGGGACACCGATCTGGTGCCCGATATCGTGCAGGAAACCTTCATTCTCGCCTACAAGGCGCTGCATCAGTTTCGGGGCGAGGCGCAGTTCTACACCTGGCTGCACCGCATTGCCATGAACACCGCGCGCAAGGCGCTGCTTGACCTCAAGCGGCATCCAACTGTCAACGATGCCACGCTTACGCACGCCGATCGCGATGACGATGAAACTTTTTTGCAGCACAACGAACCAATCAACAACGAAACACCGGAGGCGTTGTTCGCTGCCCGTGAAATTGCTGCTGCGGTCAATGCTGCCATGGACGATTTGCCGGAAGAATTGCGCCGCGCCTTGGCCTTGCGCGAGATGGACGGGATGAGCTACGAGGAAATTGCTGCACTGATGCAGTGTCCGATCGGTACGGTGCGTTCGCGGATTTTCAGGGCGCGCGAGGCGATCGCCAGCCGGCTGCGGCCGATGCTGGAGAACCGCAGTGGCAAGCGCTGGTAAGCAAGGAGCAGTTCATGTCGGCATCATTTGACAACAAACACAATCTGCAGGGCGACGCCGCCATGCAGCAGGCGCTTTCCGCCTGGATGGATGGTGAGTCGCTGCCGTCGGGCGTGGATGCAGACAGTCTGCTGCAATGGGCGGCCTTGCAGCAGGAAGGTCGCCATGCATGGCAGGACTGGCATCTGGCAGGCGATGTATTGCGTGAGGCGCCGGCCTTTGACGCGCAGCCGTTTCAGCAACCGCAGGGGGTTGGCTCGGCGGGCTGGCATGTGCGTTTGCAACAGACGCTGGCAAGCACGCGTGTGGCCAGCGAAGAGCAGGATATTTTCGGTGAACCGGCTACGCTGCCCGCGCCACATGTGCCGGTCAAGGTTGCATCGGGTGCGCGTGAAGCGGCCAATGCGCCGGTCTGGCGCTGGAAAATGGCGGCAGGCTTTGCCTCGGTGGCAGCCATCGGCATGCTGGCCTGGAACATGCTGGGCCTGCAGCCCGGCGCGGCGCCGGCTACTGCGCCGATAGAAAAAATGGCACTGGTGGGCACTACTCCGCCCAAGAGCGAAACGCAGTCTGCCGCCGTCGAGGCGTCCGGCAATGATCCGTATCTGCACGGCATGCTGTTGGCCCATGCACAGCTGGGCGGGCAATCTCTGCTGCCGGACCTCACTACAGCGAGCGATGTCGAATGAGGATGTTCTTCGCATTTTCCAGTACGGCCAGGCGATGGGTGGTGGTGCTGCTGGCGGTGGCATTGGGCCTTGCTGCACAGTCGGGAATGGCTGCGCCACAGGCGGCGCGGAGCAGTTCCGCCCAGGCAGCGCAGCGCAATGTGCTGCAGTGGCTGCAGCGCTGGCAGCAGGCGGCGTCCAGCGTGGCCTATGCAGGTACCCTGGCCATGTCGGGCGAACATGGCAATCTGCGTAGCGCGCGCGTCTGGCATGCGGTGGCGCGGGGCAGGCAGATCGAGCGTGTCGACAATCTTTCCGGCCCGCCGCGCAGTATTTTTCGCACGGATGATGCGGTGCATGTGTTTCACCATGACCGCAAGCAGGTGACGGTACGCACCAACATGCCACGTTTCGGGTCGCTGTTTCCCGGCATGGTGCCGCTGAGCGCGCAGCAGCAGGCAGAAGCGGCGCGGCGTTATCAGGCCAGTTACCAGGGGCAGGAGCGCGTGGCCAACCAGCAGGCGGATGTGGTCGAGTTTGCCCCGCAGGACGACTTGCGCTATGCATACCGCTTCTGGAGCGACCGGCGCACCGGCCTGCTGCTGAAGTGGCAGATGCTGCAGCGGGCCGGAGCGCAGGCTGCGGTCTTGCGCGAAGTGGCTTTTTCGGACGTGCAGATCGGCGCACCGCTCGAATACCGGGTGCTGGATGCGATGATGCGCGACACCGCAGGGTACCAGGTGGAGCGCAAGAACATGCGCGCGACCAGCCTGCAGCAACAGGGATGGGCCATGCGTACGGCATTGCCGGGTTATTTTGTAACCGATTGCTATATCCGGCAGCACCCGCAGCATGGCAAGGACTTTGTCGCGAGCGAGGGCGAGGTTTCCGTGCTGATCACCCAGTGCGTCCTGAGCGATGGCCTGGCCGGGATGTCGCTGTTCATGGCGCCGCCAGGCGGTGGGGCGCCAGGCAAGCTGCCCAAGGCACGTGGCGCCACCAACATCCGCATGCAGCAGTATGCAGGCGGCCACAGTGTCACGGCGGTGGGTGAAGTGCCGCCGGCTGCGCTGCAGGGCGTGCTCGAGCGGTTGTACCGTCCCTGATGCAGTTACCTTGATTTGCCGCAGCTGGGGCACCATATGCATGTGCTGTTGGAGTCTGCGGCCATTTTCGAACACTGATCACGAGGTTACCCCATGCGTATTTTCGGGCAAGCATCCATCCATTCTTCGGGCACAGCCTTGCTGGCCGTTGTGGCGGCGGTGGCACTGCTGGGTTGCAAGCCGGGGGCGGAGCTTGCTGCACCGGCAGCATCCGGCGCCAGTGCGGTAACCCAGGCGCTGGCCACCATACCGGCGCCGAACGCAGCGCCGTCGACACCCCTGGTCACCGGCTTGCCGGATTTCACGCCATTGGTAGAACGGGTGGGCCCCTCCGTGGTCAACATCCGCACCCTTGAGCGCGTGCCGCGCCGTGCCCGTGGTGCTGCCGGAACTCCCGAACAGCAAATGGAAGAATTGCTGCGTCGCTTTTTTGGCATGCCTGCGCCCGACGGTTCGCAACGTCCGCGCGGCGACGCTACGCCCGAAGAGCGGCCCACCGGCCTGGGCTCGGGTTTCATCCTGTCGTCTGACGGCTATGTGATGACCAACGCGCACGTGGTCGATGGTGCCGATGACCTGATTGTGACGCTGGCGGACAAACGCGAATTCCGCGGCAAGGTGGTGGGGCAGGATACCCGAACCGACGTGGCCGTGGTCAAGATCGACGCCACCGGGCTGACACCGGTCAAGATAGGCAATGTGGCTAACCTGAAGGTGGGGCAGTGGGTCATGGCCATCGGCTCGCCCTTCGGCCTGGAAAACACCGTCACTGCGGGCATTGTCAGCGCCAAGCAGCGCGATACCGGCGATTATCTGCCCTCCATCCAGACCGACGTGGCCATCAACCCGGGCAATTCGGGCGGACCGCTGATCAACATGGCGGGCGAGGTGGTCGGCATCAATAGCCAGATCTACTCGCGCTCGGGCGGTTTCATGGGCATTTCCTTTTCGATCCCGATCGACGAGGCCATGCGTGTGGCGGACCAGTTGCGTGCCACGGGCACTGTGACGCGTGGGCGTATCGGCGTGCAGATCGGTGCCGTGGACAAGGATGTGGCCGAAGCCATGGGGCTGGGCAAGGAGCAGGGCGCGCTGGTGCGTGGGGTGGAAAGCGGCTCACCGGCCGACAAGGCCGGCGTGCAGCCGGGCGACATTATCACCCGGTTCAACGGCACTGCCATCGAAAAGGCAACGGATTTGCCGCGCCTGGTGGGCGCTACCAAGCCGGGCACCACAGCCACGGTCACGGTATTGCGCAACGGCAGCAGCAAGGATCTGACTATCACCGTGGACAAGGTGCCGAACGAGACGGCGCCGCGTACGCTGCTGGGGAAGGATGAGGGCAAGCCGGGTGTCGCCGGAGTGCAGGCGTTGGGTATCGACGCGGCCGAACTTTCGCCAGCACAGCGCCAGGCCTTGCGTGACAAGGGCGGTGTGGCCGTGGCATCGGTGCAGCCTGGCAGCCCGGCCGAGCGGGCTGGTCTGCAAGAGGGCGATGTGATCATGAGCATCGGCAACCAGCCGGTGAGCAGTGTGGCTGCATTGAACAGTCTGGTGGGCAAATTGCCGCCGAACCGTGCATTCAGCCTGCTGTTCCAGCGTGGAGAATATGCGCAATTCACCATGATCCGGCCGTCCGCACGCTGATGCACAAGCCGGGCGCTGCGCAATCAGCGCCCGTTGCGCGCTATGACGAGGTGTGCAAAAGCGTTAAAATGCCATGTTTCAGAAACATGGGCATCGTGCGTCTGCCAGGGGAAGCGCAGAAAGTCTGCGTGCCAGTCCGGGTTTCTGCCACTTCATTCTTGCGCGTGCTTGCCGGGCAGCAGAGATCTGCGCCCGTATCGTACGGTCTGAACCTGCAGGCCGGCCAAGGGCTGCGGTCAACATACACTGATTCATGAACCATATCCGCAACTTTTCCATCATTGCGCACATCGACCACGGCAAGTCCACGCTGGCAGACCGCCTGATCCAGCGCTGTGGCGGCCTGGAAGAGCGCGACATGGAAGCGCAGGTGCTCGACTCGATGGACATCGAGAAGGAACGCGGCATCACCATCAAGGCGCAAACCGCCGCCCTGCAGTACAAGGCCAAGGACGGCCAGGTCTACAACCTGAACCTGATCGACACGCCCGGCCATGTGGACTTTTCCTACGAGGTGAGCCGCTCTCTGTCGGCCTGCGAAGGCGCGCTGCTGGTGGTGGACGCCAGCCAGGGTGTGGAAGCGCAGACCGTGGCCAACTGCTACACCGCGCTCGAGCTGGGCGTGGAAGTGCTGCCGGTACTCAACAAGATGGACCTGCCGCAGGCAGACCCCGACAACGCCAAGGTCGAGATCGAGGATGTGATCGGCATCGATGCCAGCGAGGCCATTCCATGCTCGGCCAAAACCGGCATGGGCATCGACGAAATCCTGGAAATGGTCGTCGCCAAGGTGCCGGCCCCGCGTGGCAATCTGGCGGCGCCGCTGCGCGCCATGATCATCGACAGCTGGTTTGACAGCTACGTGGGCGTGGTGATGCTGGTGCGCGTGGTGGATGGCCGCCTGCAAAAGGGCGAGCGCTTCAAGATGATGGCCTCGGGCGCGGCCTACGATGCCAACAACCTGGGCGTGTTCACGCCAGCGCAGCAGCCGCGCGACGCGCTGGAAGCGGGCGAGGTGGGTTACATCATCGCCGGCATCAAGGAGCTGAAGGCTGCCAAGGTGGGCGATACCATCACGCTCGAGAAAAAATTGCCCAACAATCTGGGCCCGGCTGCGCAGGCTTTGCCCGGCTTCAAGGAAGTGCAGCCGCAGGTGTTTGCCGGCCTGTACCCGACCGAGGCCAACCAGTACGATGCCCTGCGCGACAGTCTGGAAAAACTGCAGCTCAACGATGCCTCGCTGCATTACGAGCCCGAGGTGTCGCAGGCGCTGGGCTTCGGCTTCCGCTGCGGCTTCCTGGGCCTGCTGCACATGGAAATCGTGCAGGAGCGCCTGGAGCGCGAATTCGACATGGACCTGATCACCACTGCGCCTAGCGTGGTGTACCAGGTGGTCAAGGGCGACGGCGAGGTGATCCAGGTCGAGAACCCGTCCAAGATGCCCGATGCCGGCCGCATCCAGGAAGTGCGCGAACCCATCGTGACGGTGCACCTGTACATGCCGCAGGACTACGTCGGCCCGGTGATGACGCTGTGCAACCAGAAGCGCGGCGTACAGCTCAACATGCAATACCACGGCCGCCAGGTGATGCTCACCTACGAGCTGCCGCTGGGCGAGATCGTGCTGGATTTCTTCGACAAGCTCAAGAGCGTCAGCCGCGGCTATGCCTCGATGGACTACGAGTTCAAGGAATACCGCCCGTCCGACGTGGTTAAGGTCGACATCCTGCTCAACGGCGAGCGGGTGGACGCATTGTCCATCATCGTGCACCGCAGCCAGGCACAGTTCCGTGGCCGCGCGGTGGTGGCCAAGATGCGCGAAATCATCAGCCGCCAGCAATTCGACGTGGCCATCCAGGCCGCCATCGGCGCCCACATCATTGCGCGTGAAACCGTCAAGGCGCTGCGCAAGAACGTGCTGGCCAAGTGCTACGGTGGCGACATCACCCGCAAGCGCAAGCTGCTCGAAAAGCAGAAGGCGGGCAAGAAGCGCATGAAACAGATCGGTTCGGTCGAAGTGCCACAAGAGGCATTCCTGGCCATTTTGCAAGTGGAAGATTAAACATGCCCGTATTGACTGCACTGGTGCTGGCCGGACTGGTTGGCTATATGGCCAGCTGGTATTTCGGTGTTATCGAAGGCAATATGGCCTTGCTGCTGTTTATGGCCACTGCGATCACGGGCATTTACTGGCTGGCGGAAAAACTGTGGTTCCAGCCACAGCGCCGCAAGGCGGCCGCCCATTTCGAGGCGGCCGAAACCGAGCGCCAGACCCGCCTGGCCACGCAAGGCGTGAAGGGCGACGCCATCAACGTAGCGGAAACACGCGAAAAACTGCTGGCCCAGCCCTGGTGGCTGGATTGGACTGCCGGCCTGTTTCCGGTGATTCTGGTGGTGTTCCTGCTGCGCTCGTTTGCGTATGAACCGTTCAAGATTCCATCCGGCTCCATGATCCCGTCGCTGCTGGTGGGCGATCTGATCCTGGTCAACAAATACGAGTGGGGCCTGCGTCTGCCGGTGCTCAACAGCAAGATCACGCAAGGCACGTCAGTGCAGCGCGGCGACGTCATGGTGTTCCGCTATCCGCCCAAGCCCAGCGTCGACTACATCAAGCGGGTGGTGGGCCTGCCGGGTGACACCGTCACCTACATCAACAAGAAGCTGAGCATCAACGGCAAGGTCATCGAGCAAATGCCGCTGCCCGACTACCTGGACCGCAGCACCATGCAATACTACAAGCTGTTCCAGGAGCAGCTGGGTACGCACACGCACCGCATCCTGATCGACGAGGCGCGTCCGGCTGGCATTCCGGTACTGGAAGACTTTCCGAACAGCGGCAACTGCAATTACAGCATCGAGGGCGTGACCTGCAAGGTGCCCGAGGGCCACTATTTCGTCATGGGCGACAATCGCGACAATTCGGCCGACTCCCGTTTCTGGGGCTTTGTGCCGGATGGCAATATCGTCGGCAAGGCTGTGGCCGTCTGGCTCAATATCAGCGACATGAAACGTATTGGCGGCATCGATTAACGCCGCAAGCCGTTGCCGGATACCGGCACATGGTGTATTTTGAACAACGTGAAATCCAATTCCTCACTTATCGGGCAACCCTGTTCTCCGGCCTTGCAGCAATTGCAGCGGGCCATCGGCCACGATTTTTCCAATCTGGCCCTGCTGCAGCGGGCGGTCACGCACCGCAGCTTTTCGGCAGATCACAATGAACGACTCGAATTCCTCGGGGATTCGGTGTTGGGGCTGGCCATCTCCAGCCTGCTGTATGCACAGCTGACCCATGCACCGGAGGGCGATTTGTCACGCATGCGCGCCAACCTGGTCAAGCAGGACAGCCTGCATCGGCTGGCCCTCAAGATCGAGCTGGCCCAGTGCCTGCGCCTGGGGGAGGGCGAATTGCGCTCGGGTGGACTGAAGCGCCCCTCCATTCTGGCAGATGCATTTGAAGCCATGATTGGCGCCGTGTATCTGGATGCCGGCTATACCGTAGCGGAAGGCATGGTGCACCGCCTGTTCGCCGGTATCGACCTGCAGTCCAGCACCACGGTGGCCAGCAAGGATGGCAAGACCGCGCTACAGGAATGGCTGCAGGGACGTCGGCTTGCCTTGCCGATGTACCAGATCGCCAGCATCGAAGGCGCCGCCCACGACCAGACTTTTTTTGTGGATTGCCTGATTCCGGCGCTGCAATTGAACCAGCGCGGCAGCGGCACTTCGCGTCGCGCAGCCGAGCAGGATGCTGCCGGCAAGATGCTGCAACAACTACAGCAGCAGCCGCTTCCGGCGCATGCCAGCAGCAAGCCGGCGCGCCCCATCATCCAACGCAAGACCTCATGAGCCAACCAGACAAACCTTCCGGCCAACCCGGCGCCCCCCTCGATGCCGATGTCGCGGCCCAACTCGACAAAATTCTGGGGCGTGCTTCGGCGCCTGCCGCCGGCGAGCCGGTGGCGGCACCGACGCAAACGCGTTGCGGCATGGTGGCCATCGTCGGCAAGCCCAATGTGGGTAAATCCACACTGCTCAATGCCCTGGTGGGACAGAAGATCAGCATTACTTCGCGCAAGGCACAGACCACGCGCCACCGCATTACCGGCATCCGTACCGAGGGCGCCAACCAGTTCGTGTTTGTCGATACGCCGGGCTTCCAGACACGCCACGGCAATGCCCTGAACAAGTCCCTCAACAAGGCCGTGACCGGCGCCGTGGCCGATGTGCATGTGGTGCTGTTCGTGGTAGAGGCCGGCCATTTCAGTCTGGCGGATGCCAAGGTGCTGTCATTGCTGCCGGCCGAAATTCCGGTACTGCTGGTGGCCAACAAGCTCGACCAGGTGCACCGCCGCAGCGAAATCGCGCCATGGCTGCGCGACATGCAGCAGCGCCACCCATTTGCCGAATTCGTGCCGATGTCGGCCAAGAACCCGCGCGACGTGGGGCGCCTGCTCGAGATCGTTGCCGGCTATCTGCCCGAGCAGGAGTGGTGGTATCAGGCTGGCGAACTGACCGACAAGAGCGAGAAGTTCCTGGCCGCCGAGATCGTGCGCGAGAAGCTGTTCCGCCTGACCGGTGACGAGCTGCCCTATACCTCTACCGTGGTGATCGACCAGTTTTCGGAAGAGCCGGGCAAGTCGGCGTCCCGGCTGGTGCGCATCGCCGCCACCATCGTGGTCGAGCGTGACGGGCACAAGGCCATGGTCATCGGCGACAAGGGCGAGCGCATCAAGCGCATCGGCACCGAAGCTCGCCAGGAACTGGAAAAGCTGCTGGATGCCAAAGTGTTTCTGGAACTGTGGGTCAAGGTGCGTTCCGGCTGGGCCGATGACGAGGCGCGTGTACGTTCGTTCGGCTACGAATAAGTCATGGCCTTGCGGCGCATTACGCATGAACCGGCGTTCGTGCTGCACCACCATGACTGGAGCGAAAGCAGCCTGATCCTGGAGGTGTTTACCCGGCACCATGGGCGTACCGCGCTCGTGGCCAAGGGGGCCAAGCGTCCCACTTCCAATTTTCGGCCCGTGCTGCTGCCACTGCAGCCGCTGCAGTTGACCTACAGCGGTGAAGGCGAAATCGGTACGCTCAAATCGGCCGAATGGGCAGGCGGCCATGTGATGCCCACTGGTGAAGCGCTGCTGTCGGGCTATTACCTCAATGAATTGCTGCTGCGCCTGCTGGCTCGCGATGATCCATATGCCGCGCTGTTCGACCAGTACACCATGGCGGTGGCCCTGCTGGCCACCGAAGAGGCCGGCAATAGCGACTTCCTGCAGGCGGTGTTGCGTGCCTTTGAACTGGGGCTGTTGCGCGAGATTGGCGTGCTGCCTGCGTTGGATTTGCAAACATTGACCCAGCAGCCGTTACATGCGCAGGAGCGCTATGTGCTGTTGCCGGAAGCCGGCTTGCGCCTGGCGCAGGCCTCCGAGCAGCGACATGCCATGGGCGGCAGCGACTGGCAGGCCGTGCAGCAGGCCATGGAGGATGTCTCCCAGATGCAGGCCTGTTTGCGCCTGTGCCTGCAGCAGCGTGCGGTGGCGCAAGGTCTCAAGCAGCAGTTGCGCGGCATGTTGCATTACCATTGTGGCGTTGACGTGCTGCGCACGCGTAAATTGATGATGGAGTTGCAACGTTTATGAGTGCTTCGGGAACCCGGTTGTCGGTAAATGTGAACAAGGTTGCGCTGTTGCGCAATTCGCGGCATTTGGGCATTCCCAGCGTGACGCGTGCGGCCACGCTGTGCCTGCAGGCGGGGGCGCATGGCATCACTATCCATCCACGTCCGGACGAGCGCCATATCCGTGCCGCTGATGTGGCGGAGCTGGCAACCCTGATGCAGCAGTGGCCTGACCGTGAGTTCAATATCGAGGGCAACCCGACTCAGAACCTGATGCGTTTCATCCGCGACACGCGCCCGCACCAGGCCACCTTTGTGCCCGACAGTGAAGACCAGTTCACCAGCGACCACGGATGGAATGTGTCCGACACTGCCGTGTGTGACCGTCTGCGCCCGCTGATTGACGAATGCCATCAGCTGGGGGTGCGGGTGAGCCTGTTCATGGACGCCGAGCCCGCGGGCATGGCCGCTGCGCGCGCGCTGGGCGCCGACCGTGTCGAGCTGTACACCGAACCCTTTGCCGCAGCCTGGAGCACACCGCAACAGCAGGTGCAGTTGCAGCGCTTTGCCGCCGCAGCACAGGCCGCGCTGGATGCCGGCCTGCTGGTCAATGCCGGACACGATCTGAATCGCGGCAACCTGGCCGAGTTTGTGCGTGTGGTACCCGGTGTCAGCGAAGTGTCCATCGGCCACGCGCTGATTGCCGATGCCCTGGAACTCGGGTACCAGGAAACGGTCCGGCAGTATCTGCAATGTGTTGCACAGAGCGCCGAGGCGTAATTGCATCAAGACATCGTTCCCCGCCCTGAAGAGACTGCCTCGATGCCGAACCTGCTTCTGAACAACCATGCAGCGCTCCACTACGAGTGGCTCCGACCCGCTGCCGGCGATGCGGCCAAGCGCCCGGTGCTCGTATTCCTGCATGAGGGATTGGGCAGCTGCCGCATGTGGCGGCAGTTTCCGCAGCAACTGGTGGATGCCGTGGGCTGCGACGGCCTGATGTATGACCGACAGGGCTACGGATTGTCTGACGCGCTGACCAGCAAACGCACAGTGCATTACCTGCATGAGTACGCCCTGAATGAACTGCCGCAGGTGCTGCAGCATCTGGTGGCGGGCCGGCCCTACATCGTCATCGGGCACTCGGACGGCGGCAGTATTGGCCTGCTGCATGCGGCAGCACAGCCGGATGGCCTGCTGGGACTGGTCACACTGGGCGTGCATGTCTATGTGGAGCCGGAAACCCTGGCAGGGATTCGTGCCGCACGCAAAGCCTGGGATGCAGGTAAGCTGGTCGGGTTGGCGCGCTACCATGGCGACAAGACCGAGGCGGTGTTTTTGGCCTGGAGCGATACCTGGCTGGCGCCGACATTTGCGGCCTGGAATATCGAATACGCCTTGCCGTCCGTGGCTTGTCCCACCCTGATGCTGCAAGGCGAAAACGACCAGTACGCCACGATTCAGCATCTTCATGCAATCAGGGATCAGGTGCAGCAGGGCACCGCCATGTGGTTGCCTGAATGCGGTCACAGCCCGCATCTGGATCGTACCGAGCACATGGTGCAGACCATTGCCGACTGGATTCGGCCGCTGACTGTGTAACGCGGCCATGATCTACGGCATCGGCAACGACATCTGCGATATCCGCCGCTTGCGTGCCACGCTGGAGCGACGCGGCGAACGCTTCGCGCACACCGTGCTGGGGCCACAGGAATTGCTGGTGTACCAGCGGCGCAAGGAGCGCTGGCCCGAGCGCGGCGTGCGCTATCTGGCCACCCGCTTTTCGGCCAAGGAAGCGTTCAGCAAGGCGATCGGATTGGGCATGCACATGCCGATGAGCTGGCGTCGTTGCGAGATTCTCAACCTGCCGAGCGGCCAGCCCCATATCGTGCTGCATGGAGAGCTGCAGCAGTGGTTTGCGCAAAAAGGGCTGCGCGCACATGTCAGCATTACCGATGAATCCGACTATGCAGCGAGCTTCTGTGTGGTTGAACATGGCCAATAATGGCCGCAGTCCGTTTTTTTCACGTCTCGCTTACTCCCCATGCACCACGCCCCTTTGATCATCGACATTGCTGGCACCGAACTCACTGCCGTGGACCGTCAGCGCCTGCAGCATCCTCTGGTTGGCGGGGTGATTTATTTCACCCGCAACTGGCGCAACCGGGCGCAGATCACTGCGCTGAGCGCTGAGATCAAGAAGCTGCGCCCCGAGTTGCTGATCGCGGTAGACCATGAGGGCGGCCGCGTGCAGCGCTTCCGCACGGATGGCTTTACACCGCTGCCGCCGATGCGGGCGCTGGGCCACATGTGGCGCAACGGCCGCGATGGCAAGGTGCGCTTCAGCAAGCATGCACAGGCTGCCGGCCGCGCGGCTACGGCATGCGGCTATGTGCTGGCGTCCGAACTGCGTGCCTGCGGTATCGACTTCAGCTTCACGCCGGTGCTGGATCTGGACTATGGCTCCAGCAGCGTGATTGGCGACCGCGCCTTCGACGAGGATCCGCGCATTGTCACCGCGCTGGCCAAGCAGCTGATGCAGGGCCTGCTGCAGGCGGGCATGGGCAATTGCGGCAAGCATTTTCCGGGGCATGGCTATGTGCAGGCAGACTCGCATGTGGCCATCCCGGTAGATCGCCGCGGCCTGAAGGCCATCCTGAAAAACGATGCCCAGCCCTATGCCTGGCTTACTCCCGGCCTGACTGCCGTGATGCCCTCGCATGTGATTTACCCCAAGGTGGACCAGCGCCCGGCAGGCTTCAGCCGCCGTTGGATCGAGGACATCCTGCGCGGTCAGATCGGTTTTGCCGGCGCTGTCATCAGTGACGACCTGAGCATGCAGGGTGCACGCCAGGTGGATGGCCAATTGCTGACCGAGACCGAGGCGGTGCTGGCCGCCCTGCAGGCCGGTTGCGACTTGGCGCTGCTGTGCAATCAGAGCCTGGACGGCGGCACGGTGTTGGACAAGGTGCTCGACGGCCTGAGCGAGGCAGTGGTGAAGGGCCGCTGGGAGCTGAATGATGCCAGCGCACACCGCCAGCAGGCCTTGCTGCCGCAGGCGCCGGCGCTGCCCTGGGATACGCTCATGCGTAGCACGGCGTATATCCAGGCGCTGGAGATCGTGTCCAGCGTCCCGCGCGACTGATCGGTCTTGGCCGGCTTCAGTCGGCCCGGGTTTGTGCCTCCAGCCACTGCGCATAGGGCGCATGCACTGCCTGCAGCGGCAGGGCATAGATCTGTGGCACCTCATACGGATGCAGCCGCACGATGGCCTGCTGCAGTGCCTGCACATGGTGTGCCGGCGTCTTGCATTGCAAGCGCCACTCCGGTTCCTGCTGCAACTGCCCATCCCAGTGGTACAGGCTTTCGATGGCGTCGATCTGCACGCAGGCCGCCAGGCGCAGCTCAAGCAGCTCACGCGCCAGTGTGCGTGCGGCCTCCGCGCTGTCGAGGGTGGTGACAACACTCCAGGCTTGCCCTGCATCGGAAAAGGCCACGATCATTCCTCCTGATCAGATGGGAAAATGGCGCCAGAGCATGTCAATTTTGGTATCCACGCTGCCCGGCCAAGTTGGGCATGGGACAATATCACTCTATGCATCCCAAAGATTTGTTGCAACATTGTGCCGCACTGCTGGCGCGCGTGCTGCAGTTTGACCATCCCGCCGACGCCGTGGTGTCGCGCTATTTTCGTGAACATCGCCAGTTCGGGCCGCGTGAGCGTGCCACGTTGGCCGAAACCGTCTATGCGGTGCTGCGCCGTAAACCGCGCTTTGAATTGCTGGCGCGCAGCGGCAGCGGTTCGCGCGAACGCCGTCTGGCGATCCTCGGTTTTGCCGCAGACCGCAAGCTGTTGCAGGCGGCCCTGAGCCCGCAGGAGCAGACCTGGCTGCAAAGCTGCGACACCGTGCCTGAAACCGAGCTGATGCCCGTGCACAGGCACAACCTGCCGCAATGGATTGCCGATGCGCTGCAACAACAGCTTGGGAACCGGTTCATGGCGGTAGCCGAAAGCATGTTGCAGCCGGCCCCCCTGGATTTACGCGTCAACGCATTGAATGCCAAACGCGCCGACGTGCAAAAAGCACTGGCGGCCGAGGGCTATGTGGCAAGGCCCACGCCGTATTCGCCCTGGGGGCTGCGCCTGCAGGACAAGCCGGCCCTGACGCGCATGCCCCTGTTTCAAAAGGGCGCCATTGAAGTGCAGGATGAGGGTTCACAGCTGCTGGCCCTGCTGCTGGATGCCCATCGCGGCGAGATGGTGGTGGACTTTTGCGCCGGCGCCGGTGGTAAGACGCTGGCCATTGGCGCCACTATGCGCAACACCGGGCGCCTGTACGCCTTTGATGTGTCCGCACACCGGCTGGAGCAGCTCAAGCCGCGTCTGGCGCGCAGCGGCCTCAGCAACGTGCATCCGGCGGTCATCGCCCATGAGCGCGATGACCGCGTCAAGCGCCTTGCCGGCAAGATCGATCGCGTGCTGGTAGATGCCCCCTGCTCGGGGCTGGGCACCTTGCGGCGCAACCCTGATCTCAAATGGCGCCAGAGCCTGGAGGCAGTGCATGAGCTGACCGCCAAGCAGGCGGCGATTCTGGCCAGCGCCTCGCGCCTGGTCAAGACGGGGGGGCGGCTGGTATACGCCACCTGCAGCGTGCTGCCGGCCGAAAACGAAGTCATTGCCAATGCCTTCAGCGTAGCCAATCTCGGCTTCAAACCCCTGAATGCCGCTGAGCTGCTGACGCAACTCAAGGTGCCAGATGCATCAAGCCTGTGTACGCAGGCCGGCGCCGGCGCCGAGGCAGGGCGTTATCTGCGCCTGTGGCCGGATGTGCACGGCACGGATGGCTTTTTTGCTGCCGTCTGGCAAAAGCTCTGACCGACAGGCTGGTGCCGCCTTGCCCTGGCGGCATTGTTGCAACGCAGTTATCCATTTCCTTGGGGTGTGCCGGGCCCAATGGTCTAGCCGCAAAGGGCACCCCTCGCATGCCTGGGCCGCTAACGGCCCACCAAGGCTTCATGCGCTTGGAGATGCCACCCTTCGCTTGTCTAGTCCGGCAGCGCCTTGGCCGTCTGCTCCGCGAAATCTCCGTTGGATTGGGTGATGCGGATACGCCCTGGCAGATAGCTTTTCTGGCCGGAAACCGAGCTCCAAGGTACCAACCATACTTCGGTGGTTTTTTCCTGGCCGGCCTGTGGTAGCTGGCGCAGGTGGATCGCATTGTGGGAAATACCACCGATGCGGATGGGTTGCGACTTGTCCACCAGCACCTGCCAGACTGCGGCATTGTTCAGCCCCGCCACCTGAATAGCCAGTCGTTTGCCGGCTGGATAGGCTTGCGGATCGGCATTGAGCAGGGCGGCCACTTGCACGGCCAGACTGACTTGGTCCTGTGCGCCGGGCAGCAGCGGCTGGTCTGGCTTGTCGGCACGGGAAAAATCGATGCGGTCTTGGCCGGAGCGGATAAAACGCGTGGTTTTCGTGCCGCGCCAATCGTCGATCATGCGTTCCGGTTCGAGGCCATGGCGCGTGACCCTGCCTTCGCTGGTTTGCGTCCGGGAGCCCAGCGGAAAGATGGAAGTTCTGACCACGGCGCGGTACTGCCCGGAAGCCGATGGCGCCCACTGCAAGGCGCTGGAGGCCTTGTAGCCGATGCCCTTGTAACGCCCGTTCATGACGTAATTCAGCGTGAAGGGAGGCGGCGCCACGGCCGCTGCCTGTGCAGTTTGGCGCAGCAATGCAGTCGCTGCCAGTTCCGCCGCAGCGGCATGCAGCGGCACACTCCACGCGACCCCGCTTGCCAGACTGGCAGCAAACAGCATTTTTTGTTGCATGCGCATCATTGCTTCCTTATTTGCAGACAGCTGGATGTCTGTAGCTTGTTCATGTTCTTAATATGCATCCGGTCGGTGAAGGTCCCTGGCTCCAGGGCACATCTTTTACCCCTTCCTCGCCCTAGAATGCTCTGATTACAGTTGGGCTTGTCCGGTGGGCCGCAAGAGCGGCGACACAGTGAGATACCACTGAAACCTGCAGCTACGCCAGCTGAGGATATATTGACAGGACACGACACCACAAGCCGCACCGATGCAGACCTTGACAACCAGCAGCCTGTTTCCCATGCGCAGCCACACTGAGCTGCATGATGAATTGCATGCGCGCCCGCCGATGCGCACCACGCGCTGTTGTGTGGTGAGTTACTGGGCGCAGCACGCGCTGCCTGCCGAAACGGCAGAGGCAGCCCTGCGCGTAGTGTGCGCACAGGCGGGGCAGCCGGTGCCACCCCGTGAGGCGCGCCATTGCATGCTGGATGCCGGCTCCTGGGCGCTGAAGTACGAGCGCCACGGAGAGTTCGTCAGTTGGCAGGTGCGTCTGGATCTGGGCGTGGATCCACAAGAGCAACCCGAGCAATTGCTGGCGGCCATGTTGGGTGCGGATGCGCGCGCTGCGTTGCCGGCAGCTTTTTTTGCCGCACTGGGGGCGCATGCCATGCTGGCTGCCACCCACGTCATAGTGTGGCCCATGCAGGAAGATGGTGCACTGCACGAAGCAGGGCGGGTCATGGCGCAGCTGCTGGCTGCCACCGGCCAGACCGGGGATGCGCAAAATGATTTGCTCGCAGCCTGGATTGCCGACCAGCGTGCCGCCATATTCACACACCTGCTGCTGGATGAGAGGGGCTTTACCCGGTTTCTGCTGTTGGACAAGGAGCTTTCACAGCAGCAGCGGGCCCGGGAGGTGCAGCGTATTGTCGAAATCGAGGGCTACCGGGCGCTGGCCATGCTGGGCTTTCCGCTGGCGCAACAGGAAGCCGCCCATCTGGGGGTGCTCGAGCAACGCCTGCTGGGCGCCATGGATGAGCTGGCGAGCAGCGGAAAGCAGATGCAGGACACGCAGGATTTGCCTGCACAGGATCAGCGCGTATTTGCGGAGTTGATGGATATTGCCTCTGCGGTCGAGCATGGCGTGGCGCGCTCGCGCTTCCGCTTCTCTGCCACGCAGGCCTACCACCGCATCGTGAGCAGGCGTTTGTCGGATCTGCGCGAGTCGCGAATCCATGGGGTGCAGACGCTGGGCGGCTTCCTGGCGCGGCGCTTTACGCCTGCCATGGAGTTCTGCGCGCATGCCGATGCGCGCCAGCGCGACGTGGCCGAGCGCGTGCAGCGCGCGGTGGAGCTGGCCAGGGTGCGTATCGACAGCCGGCGCTCTGCCGATAACCAGGAAGTGCTGCGCGCCCTGGCGCGCCGGCAGCATCTGCAGCTGCGCCTGCAGCAGACGGTGGAAGGCCTGTCGGTGGTGGCCATCAGCTATTACGCGGTCAGCCTGCTGGGCTACGTGTTCAAGCTGCTCAAGGCGGTGCCGGCCATCGAAGCCCTGCACATTCCGGTCGAGGCAGCCACCGGCGCCAGTGTGGTGCCGGTGGTGCTGTGCGTGGCGTGGTTCGTGCGCCGCATTCGCCTGCACCATGCCATAGATTGATTCCGGGGACGGTCATAAAAAAAACCAAGCTCCGTGTGGAGCCTGGTTTTTGGAATCTTCTGTGAAGAAAGCTGAATTACTTCAGTTTCACTTCTTTGTATTCCACGTGCTTGCGAGCTTTCGGATCAAATTTCATGATCGTGATTTTCTCGGGCATGGTTTTCTTGTTCTTGCTGGTGGTGTAGAAGTGGCCGGTGCCAGCCGTGGATTCCAGCTTGATTTTTTCGCGTCCGCCTTTGGATGCCATGATGAATTCCTTTCAGTCAGATAGTGAGTGCTCAGGCCTGGCCACGTGCGCGCAGGTCTGCCAGCACGGAGTCGATGCCGTTTTTGTCGATCAGGCGCAGGGCAGCGCTGGAAACGCGTAGACGCACCCAGCGGTTTTCGCTTTCGACCCAGAAGCGGCGGTACTGCAGGTTGGGCAGGAAGCGGCGCTTGGTCTTGTTGTTGGCGTGGGACACATTGTTGCCCACCATCGGGCCCTTGCCCGTGACTTCACATTTGCGTGCCATGGAGACACTCCTTTGACTGGTTTGTTGGAATTGACAACCCCGACAACGCTGGCCGGGATTGCACCTCGCCTGCGAAGGGGCCAGCCAAGAAAACCGGCGCCCATCCTGCTGCAGGCGGTATCTGCTTTTGCCAAGTGGCCAGGATGCAACTCAGCAAAGCAGGGAATTATATGACGTTTTATGCGCCAGTGCCAGATTACTGTGCTTCCTGCTCCAGAAAACGTTGCGCATCCAGCGCAGCCATGCAGCCGGTGCCGGCGCTGGTGATGGCCTGGCGGTACACATGGTCCTGCACGTCGCCGGCGGCAAACACGCCCGGCACGCTGGTCTGGGTTGCAAAGCCCTGGTGGCCGCCCTGGGTTACGATGTAGCCGTTTTCCATGGTCAGCTTGCCCTGGAAGATGTCGGTGTTTGGGGTGTGGCCGATGGCAATGAAGCAGCCTTGCAGGGCAATGTCTTCGGTGCTGGCGGATTGGGTGCTACACAGGCGCACGCCGGTGACGCCGGTTGCGTCGCCCAGCACTTCCTGCAGCACGGCGTGGGTCTTGAGCACGATCTTGCCGCTTCGCACCTTTTCCATCAGCTTGTCGATCATGATGGGTTCGGCGCGGAAGCTGTCGCGGCGGTGCACCAGGTACACGGTGCGGGCGATGTTGCTCAGGTACAGCGCCTCTTCCACGGCGGTATTGCCGCCGCCGACCACACAGACATCCTGCTCACGGTAGAAGAAACCGTCGCAGGTGGCGCAGGCGCTCACGCCGCGGCCCATGAAGGCTTCTTCCGACGGCAGGCCCAGGTAGCGGGCCGAGGCGCCGGTGGCAATGATCAGGCTGTCGCAGGTGTAGGTGCCACTGTCGCCGGTCAGCACGAAGGGGCGCTGGTCCAGTTGCACGGTGTGGATGTGGTCGAATACGATGTTGGTGCCGAAACGCTCTGCATGGGCCAGGAAGCGCTGCATCAGTTCGGGGCCCTGCACGCCGTCGGGGTCCGCCGGCCAGTTGTCCACCTCGGTGGTGGTCATCAGCTGACCACCCTGGGCCAGGCCGGTAACCAGCAGGGGCTGGAGGTTGGCACGGGCGGCGTAAACGGCGGCGGTGTAGCCGGCCGGGCCGGAGCCGAGGATCAGGACTTTGGCGTGCTGTGTGGTGCTCATGGCAATACAGTTCCTTGGAAATCGGTGATGGCCGCTAATATAGCAGCGTTGCCTTTCCCCGGATGCCGCCGGGGCAGTGTCCGCTGCGGGTAACGGGCGGAAAATCAGGGTGTTGCGTGTGTTTATTCGGGCAGAATAGGGCCATTGCCTTCAAGGCGCCCCATCGAACCAGCAGTCACACCATGAGCATAGTGTCCAATGTGGATCTGATTCGTCGCGTTCCCCTGTTCAGCGATCTGACGGTGGCACAGACGAGTATCCTGTCCGCCAGTGTCGAAAAAAAGCGCTACAAGCGCGGCGAATACATCCTCCGGCAAGGGGAGGTTTCCGGCAGCCTCTTCATGATCCTGTCAGGCAAGGCATGGGTGCTGTCGCAGGATGCCCGTGGCCGCGAGGTCATCATGGCCAATATGGGGGCTGGCGATTGCGTCGGTGAAATGAGCCTGATCGATGGCGAGCCTCATTCGGCCAGCGTGCGCGCCGAGACCGCGACCGACGTGCTGATGCTTAACCGCTATACCTTTCTGCGCTGCATGCGCGAAAACAGCTCGCTGACAGATGCCGTCATGCTGGCGCTGGTGCGCAGGCTGCGCAATGCCGACCGACAGATCGAATCCCTGGCGTTGATGGACGTTTACGGCCGGGTGTACGAAGAACTGGGCCAGATGGCCGTGCTCGACGGGCAGGGCCGACGCCGCCTGGGTGAGCGGATTTCGCGTCAGGAAATGGCCAAGAAAGTGGGCGCCTCGCGTGAAATGGTCAGTCGCGTCATGAAGCATTTCGAAGAGCGGGGTGTGGTGACCCGGCTGGAAGATGGCTCCCATCTGCTGGCCGATCGTCCGGATGACATCGACTAGGGACGCGCCGTCAATGTTCGGGGGATGAAATACATATGGCTTCTTTGATTCGCAATCGGCAGCAGGATTCGACGGCGCCTGCCGACAGGCCGCAGCTGCCGTCGCTGTTCCGGCGTTTCAGCCAGGAAACCGCCTTGTTTGTCGGGCTCGTACTGTTGCTGTGCTGGCTGGCAGCATTGCTCAGCCACGACATCGCCGACCCTGCCTGGAGTACCACCGGTACCAGCCAGCAAGCCGGCAATTGGCTGGGACGGCTGGGCGCGTGGTGGGCCGACATCAGCTATTTTGTGCTGGGGCGCAGTGTGTGGTTGCTTTATGCCGCACTGGCCACCAGCTGGGCACGCATGTTCCGGGGCTGGGTGCGGGGCGAAATGCCGGTGGCCCTGTCGCTGCCCGCTGCCTCCATGCAGACGCGCGCAGCTGCCAACTGGCGCACACGCTGGTTTGGCTGGGTGGACCGGCGCCTGTTGTGGTGGCTGGCGCTGGCGGTGCTGCTGATCGTGGCCACCAGTCTCGAATGGTCCCGTCTTTACACCAATTCGCACGAATTGCCGGGGGGCGCCGGTGGTATGCTGGGACAGTTCACGGGGCCGGCGTTCATGCTGGCGCTGGGCTTTTTGGGCTCGGGCGTGATCGGCATCCTGCTGCTGTTGCTGGCCTTGTCGTGGGTGTTCGGCTTTTCCTGGGGCGCGGTGGCGCAGGGCATTGGCGCGGGTATCGAGCGCCGCATCCAGGCTGTGCATGTGCGCCGCGAAGTGGCGGCGGACGTGGCTGCCGGGCAGGTGGCCGCGCGTCAGCGTGAAGAGCAGAGCGAGCAGGAACGTGAGCATGCCAAGGAAAAACATCCTATCCCGGTGACCATCAAGGAGCCGCCCCGTACCGTGGCCGCCGAACCCAGCGTGCGCGTGCAGAAAGAGCGGCAGCAACCGCTGTTTACTGAAATGGTGGACAGCCATCTGCCACAGGTCAGCCTGCTGGACGATGCACCGGAAAGCCGCGAAAGCATTCCGCACGAGACGCTGGAAATGACCAGCCGCCTGATCGAGAAAAAACTTAAGGACTTTGGCGTCGAGGTGCGTGTGGTGGCGGCAGAGCCTGGGCCGGTCATCACCCGTTACGAGATCGAGCCCGCCACCGGTGTGAAGGGTGTGCAGATCGTCAACCTGGCCAAGGACCTGGCACGTTCGCTCAGCCTGGTGTCGATCCGGGTGATCGAGACCATCCCCGGCAAGAACTGCATGGCCCTGGAGCTGCCCAATGCCCGTCGCCAGACCATCCATCTGAGCGAAGTGCTGGGCTCCACCGCCTACCACGAGGCCAGGTCGCTGCTGAGCGTAGGGCTGGGCAAGGACACCATCGGCAATCCGGTGGTGGCAGACCTGGCCAAGATGCCGCACGTGCTGGTGGCAGGCACCACCGGCTCCGGCAAGTCGGTCGGCATCAATGCCATGATTCTCAGCATTCTGTACAAGGCCTCGCCCGAGGACGTGCGCTTGCTGATGATCGACCCCAAGATGCTGGAAATGTCGGTGTACGAAGGCATTCCGCATCTGCTGGCCCCCGTGGTGACCGACATGCGCCAGGCCGCTTACGGCCTGAACTGGTGCGTGGGCGAAATGGAACGCCGCTACAAGCTGATGAGCAAGCTGGGGGTGCGCAACCTGGCCGGCTTCAACGCCAAGATCGAAGATGCCAAGGCGCGCGAAGAGCTGATTCCGAACCCATTCAGCCTGACGCCCGAATCGCCCGAGCCACTCGAAAAACTGCCTTACATCGTGGTCGTGATCGACGAGCTGGCCGACCTGATGATGGTGGTGGGCAAGAAGATCGAGGAACTGATTGCCCGCCTCGCGCAGAAGGCGCGTGCTTCCGGCATCCACCTGGTACTGGCCACGCAGCGTCCCAGCGTGGACGTGATCACTGGTTTGATCAAGGCCAACATTCCCACACGGATTGCCTTCCAGGTCAGCAGCAAGGTGGACAGCCGCACCATTCTGGATCAGATGGGGGCAGAAAGCCTGCTGGGGTTGGGTGACATGCTGTATTTGCGCTCGGGCCAGGGCATGCCGACGCGGGTGCACGGCGCCTTTGTCAGCGATGAAGAGGTGCACCGTGTCGTTTCGCACCTGAAAGAGCATGGGGAAGCCAACTACATCGAGGGTGTGCTCGAGGGCGGCACCGTCGATGGGGAAGAGGGCGGCTTGCCGGGCGAAGGCGGCACGGAACAGGACCCGATGTACGACCAGGCCGTGGAAGTGGTGTTGCGCAAGCGCAAGGCCAGCATCTCGCTGGTACAGCGTGAGCTGCGCATCGGCTACAACCGCGCAGCGCGCCTGCTGGAAGACATGGAGCGTGCCGGGCTGATCGGCGCCCTGGCCAGCAATGGTTCGCGTGAAATCTTGGTGCCTGCGCGCGATGAGTGAACACCAGCGGGCGGCAGTGATTGTCAGTTTATTGCCAAGTTTGTGTAACAAACTGGGTGAATTCAGCGTCATCAGGCGGTTACCGCCGGGTTGCTGTTACATTTTTCGGGCTTGGTAGCAAACTGGGCGCAAGGGACGCTTGATGCGAGGGATTCCCGCCCTAAACTGGGATGACGCAAGGCGCTGATCCGGCCCGGAGGCGCCTGGCCCAACCCCTTTCAGGAGCAAGAACAATGGCAATTTCCCCGCTGCGTATCCCGTTTCACACTCGCAAGCTGCGTGGCGCTGGCATGTTGTCAGCGGTAGCGCTGGGCTTGGCAGCGTTTTCGGGTGCGGCACATGCCGATGGCCTGGGTACGCTGGACAGTTACATCAAGACAGCCAAGGCCGGCCACGCCAGCTTTACGCAGGTGGTCAGCAATGCCAACCGGCAGGGTTCAGGCCGCCAGAGTACAGGCACATTTTCGTTCAAGCGGCCCAACCAGTTCCGCTTTGACTACACCAAGCCTTTTGCCCAGACGATTGTTGCTGACGGCAAGAACCTGTGGATGTACGATGCCGGCCTGAACCAGGTCACGCAGCGCAGCCAGGCGCAGGTGCTGGATGCCACGCCGGCCGCGCTGGTGGCTTCGGCCACCAGCATTGCTTCGCTGCAGCAGCGCTTCACGCTGGAAAATGCGCCCTCCACGGACAAGCTCGAGTGGGTCAAGGCCACGCCCAAGGACAAGGAAGGACAGCTGCAAAGCGTGATGATCGGCTTTGACGGAAAAATGCTGCGCCGGCTCGACATTCAAGACAATTTTGGCCAGCGTTCGGTGATCACCTTTGGCCAGTTCACAGCGGTGCCCAGGTCGGTCAACTTTGCCTTTGTGCCGCCCAAGGGCGCCGATGTGCTGAAGCAGTAAGGGCGCATTGTCAGCCAAGCTGAAAGCCGCGTGTCTGTCATGCGGCTTTTTTGCCTCTAAGATTCGAAGATGGAAGATTTGTTTGGGAACATGCCGGGCACACTGCAGCCCGCCACGCCGTCTGCGGTGCCGGCTGCGCCGCTGGCCGAATTGTTGCGTCCGCAATCGTTGGACGAGATGGTGGGGCAGCAGCATCTGATCGGGCCGGGCAAGCCCCTGCAGCTGGCGTTTGCCGCCGGCAAGCCGCACTCGATGATCTTGTGGGGGCCGCCGGGGGTGGGCAAGACCACGTTGGCGCGCCTGACCGCGCATGCCTTCGATTACGATTTCATCGCCTTGTCTGCCGTGTTCAGCGGTGTCAAGGACATTCGCGCGGCCATGGAGCGGGCCGAGCTGAATGTAGTGCAAGGCCGCAAGACGATTCTGTTCGTGGATGAGATCCACCGCTTCAACAAGAGCCAGCAGGATGCGCTGCTACCGTTTGTGGAATCCGGCCTGGTGGTGCTGATTGGCGCCACCACCGAAAACCCCTCTTTCGAAGTCAACTCGGCGCTGCTGTCGCGTTCGCAGCTGTATGTGCTGCAGGCGCTGGGAGATGACGACCTGCGCCAGCTGGCGCAGCGCGCCAATGAGCGCATGGTGCATCTGCAGCTGGAAGACAGCGCCATTGACTTGCTGATAGGCTACGCCGATGGCGATGCACGCCGCCTGCTCAACCTGCTGGAGCAAACGCAGACCGCCGCCCGCGCCAGCCAGGCGGAACGCGTTGACGCCGCCTTCCTGCAACAAACGCTGTCGCTGTCGGCACGCCGCTTCGACAAGGGAGGCGACCAGTTTTACGACCAGATTTCGGCATTGCACAAGTCGGTGCGGGGATCGAGTCCGGATGCGGCACTGTACTGGTTGTGCCGCATGCTCGACGGCGGCGCCGACGCGCGTTATCTGGCGCGCCGCATCGTGCGTATGGCCTGGGAAGACATCGGCCTGGCCGATCCGCGTGCGCTGCAAATCGTCAATGAGGCGGCCACTACCTATGAACGCTTGGGCTCGCCCGAGGGCGAGCTGGCGCTGGCTCAGGCGGTACTGTATCTGGCCGTGGCGCCCAAGAGCAATGCAGGCTACATGGCGTACAACCAGGCGCGTGCCTTCATCCGTAAGGACAAGAGCCGCTCCGTGCCCGAGCACCTGCGCAATGCACCGACCAAGGTGATGAAAGAGCTGGGTTATGGCCGCGCCTACCGTTACGCGCATGACGAACCCCATGCGTATGCCGCCGGCGAACACTATCTGCCCGAAGGCATGTCCGAGCCGGGCTGGTACCGGCCGGTGCCGCGCGGCCTGGAAAGCAAAATTGCCGACAAACTGGCACATCTGCGCGCGCTGGATGCAGCCTGGCAGGAGGCGCAGCAGGAGATGTCGCCCGATGCGCAAGGAGACAAAACCTAGGCCAACTGGCACAGGATGGGGCTCGGCTGTGTCGGCTGCGATTCATTTGGCATGAAAACTGCTACATTTCTCACCGCGCGGCGATGCATCAGCGTGATTTTTTTGCGCTGGCGCATGCAAAACCTTCGAATCCGTGGAAAACCCCGAGAACGATCGTTCTGTAACTGGGTAACAATCGCCGGCACTCAATGGTGAGTAGCATGCAGTGTGCCGCTGGCGTATCCAGCCAGTGCCTGAGCCAAAAGGGGGCGTCTGCATGCACCAAATTGGTATCAACCAAGCAAGCGCCGTCCGGATGACCTTCGGCGTGCAGGGAGCGATTCATATGGAAATTTTGCTGCAGCAGATCATCAATGGTCTCGTCCTTGGCAGCATGTACGCACTGGTGGCCCTAGGCTATACCATGGTGTACGGCATTATCAACCTGATCAATTTTGCGCATGGCGAGGTGCTGATGATCGGCGCCCTGACCAGCTGGTCCATCATTGGCATGATGCAGTCAAGCATGCCCGGCACGCCGGGCTGGCTGATCCTGCTCATCTCCCTGGTGATTGCCTGCATCGTGGCGGGCGTACTCAACTTCACCATAGAAAAAATCGCCTATCGGCCGCTGCGCAACAGCCCGCGGCTGGCGCCGCTGATCACCGCCATCGGTATGAGCATCCTGCTGCAGACGCTGGCCATGATCATCTGGAAGCCCAACTACAAGCCCTATCCCTCGCTGCTGGGAAGCGAGCCGTTTCATGTGGGCGGCGCCGTGATCACGGTGACCCAGATCGCGGTGCTGGGGGTGACCGTGCTGTCGCTGGCCTCGCTGATGTACCTTGTCAACATGACCAAGCTGGGCCGTGCCATGCGTGCCACGGCCGAAAATCCGCGCGTGGCCTCGCTGATGGGGGTGAAGCCGGATACGGTGATTTCTGCCACCTTCATCATCGGCGCCGTGCTGGCGGCCATTGCCGGCGTGATGTTTGCGGCCAACTACGGCACCGTGCAGCACACCATGGGCTTCCTGCCCGGCCTCAAGGCCTTCACTGCTGCCGTGTTCGGCGGCATTGGCAACCTGGGCGGCGCCGTGGTGGGGGGCGTGCTGCTGGGTCTGATCGAATCGATCGGCTCCGGCTATCTGGGCGACCTGACCGGTGGCGTGCTGGGCAGCAACTACACCGACATCCTGGCCTTTATCGTGCTGATCGTGATCCTGACGCTGCGCCCTTCGGGCCTGCTGGGCGAACGTGTGGCAGACCGCGCCTGAGGGAGTGCACACCATGAACCAAAACAAGACGAAATCCCTCGGCCTGATGGTGCTGTGCGCCGCCGGCATCCTGGTGCTGCCGCTGGTGCTGCAGCACTTCGGCAACGCCTGGGTGCGCATCGCCGATCTGGCGCTGCTGTACATCATGCTGGCGCTGGGCTTGAACATCGTGGTGGGCTATGCCGGCCTGCTGGACCTGGGCTATGTGGCGTTTTATGCCGTCGGCGCCTACCTGTTCGGCCTGCTGGCCTCGCCGCATCTGCTGGAGACCTTTCCGGCACTGAGCGCCATGTTCCCCAATGGCATGCACCTGCCCCTCTGGGCAGTGATTCCGCTGGCGGCCGTGCTGGCCGGCATCACCGGCATGATCCTGGGCTATCCCACGCTCAAGCTGCGCGGCGACTACCTGGCCATCGTGACACTGGGCTTTGGTGAAATCATCCGGATTTTCATGAACAACCTGGACGCGCCGGTCAATATCACCAATGGCCCCAAGGGCATCGGCCAGATTGACCCGGTCACCATCTTCGGGTATCCGCTGTCCCGCGCGCTCGAGATCGGCGGTTTCCGCGTCGAATCGGTCACGCTGTATTACTATCTGTTCCTGGCGCTGGTGCTGCTGGTACTGCTGATCGCCTACCGGCTGCAGGACTCCCGCATCGGCCGTGCCTGGATGGCCATCCGCGAGGATGAAGTCGCCGCCAAGGCCATGGGCCTGAATACCCGCAACCTCAAGCTGCTGGCGTTCGGCATGGGCGCCAGTTTCGGTGGCGTATCCGGTGCCATGTTCTCCAGCTTCCAGGGCTTTGTCTCACCCGAGTCCTTCAGTCTGATGGAGTCCATCATGATCGTGGCGATGGTGGTGCTGGGCGGCCTGGGCCATTTGCCTGGCGTGATTCTGGGGGCGGTGCTGCTGTCGGCGCTGCCTGAAGTGCTGCGTTACGTGGCAGATCCGCTGCAGGCCATGACCGACGGCCGTCTGGACCCGGCCATCCTGCGCCAGCTGCTGATCGCGCTGGCCATGATCACTGTCATGCTGGTGCGCCCGCGCGGCCTGTGGCCTTCGCCCGAACACGGCAAGGGAGTTGCGCCAGCCTTCCGCGACGCCACCCACGTGCAGCCGCGCACGGCCCAGCAGAACCCGCCCGGGGTGGATTCTCCGGCCGACGCCATTCCCGGCACGACTTCGGTCCGCCAGGACTCCGTCAACCCCTGAAGCCGGAGGCAAGCAACCATGGCAAATACCATTCTGAATGTCACTAATGTGACCAAGCGCTTCGGCGGCCTGCAGGCGCTGGGCGGCGTGAACCTGCATATCGAACAGGGCCAGGTATATGGCCTGATCGGCCCCAACGGCGCCGGCAAGACCACTTTTTTCAACGTGATCACCGGACTCTACGAGCCGGATACCGGCACCTTCGAGCTGGGCGGGCGGCCCTACGAACCCAAGGCCGTGCACAAGGTGGCGCAGGCCGGCATCGCCCGCACGTTCCAGAACATCCGTCTGTTTTCCGAGATGACGGCGCTGGAAAACGTGATGGTCGGCCGCCACATCCGCACCCGTGTCGGCGTGTTAGGCGCTGTGTTAAAGACCGGGGCCTTCAAGGCCGAAGAGGCGGCGATCCGCGCCCGTGCGCAGGAATTGCTGGACTACGTCGGCATTGGCAAGTATGCGGAATACCGTGCCCGTACCCTGAGCTACGGCGATCAGCGCCGCCTGGAGATTGCCCGTGCGCTGGCCACCGATCCCAAGCTGATTGCGCTGGATGAGCCGGCTGCCGGCATGAATGCCACTGAGAAAGTGCAGCTGCGCGAACTGATCGACCGCATCCGTGCCGGCAACCGCACCATTTTGCTGATCGAGCACGACGTGAAGCTGGTTATGGGACTGTGCGACCGCGTCACCGTGCTGGACTACGGCAAGCCGATTGCCGAGGGCACGCCTGCCGAGGTGCAGCGCAACGAAAAAGTGATCGAAGCATATCTTGGCACTGGCCAGCATTGAGGCAAGAACGATGGCAAATGTTTTGTTGAAAGTGGATGGCCTGGAAGTGGCCTATGGCGGCATCAACGCTGTCAAGGGCGTGAGCTTCGAGGTACACGAGGGTGAGCTGGTTTCGCTGATCGGCTCCAATGGCGCCGGCAAGACCACGACGATGAAGGCGCTGACCGCGCTGCAGCCGGTCAAGGCCGGCAACATCAGCTTCCTTGGCAAGAGCATCAAGGGACGCGGCGCCTGGGATCTGGTCAAAGACGGCCTAGTGATGATTCCGGAGGGGCGCGGCATTTTCGCGCGCATGTCCATTGTCGAGAATCTGCAGATGGGCGCTTTCACACGCAACGACAAGGTCGGCATCGCGCGCGACATCGAGCACATGTTCGAGCTGTTCCCGCGCCTGAAAGAGCGCCGCGCTCAGCTGGCCGGCACCATGTCCGGCGGCGAGCAGCAAATGCTGGCAATGGCACGCGGCCTGATGTCGCAGCCTAAGTTGCTGCTGCTGGACGAGCCCTCCATGGGCCTGTCGCCCATCATGGTGGATAAGATCTTCGAGGTGATCGAAGACGTGCACAAGCAGGGTGTGACCATGATGCTGGTCGAGCAGAACGCCAGCCGCGCATTGTCGATTGCCGACCGCGGTTATGTGATGGAGTCGGGCATTCTGACCATGTCCGGCGATGCCCGCACCATGCTGGACGACCCGCGTGTGCGGGCCGCCTATCTTGGCGAGTGACTTAGCCGCAGTGCCGCTGTTCAGGCGGCCGGTGCAGCGTTCTTGTCCTTCAGCGAGGTGAAGGCATCGGCAAAGAAGGCTTCATCAGGCAAGCCGTTGTCATGCACGGCGCGCTGGTGGGCAGCATGTACCATGGCCGGGGCGCCGCAGGCATACAGATGGCAGCCGGTCATGTCCGGGTTCTGCTGCAGCAGCACGTCCAGTGCCAGACCGCGCAAGCCGTCCCACTGGTCGCCTGGCTGGGCATCGGAAATCACCGGGATGTATTGGATCTGCGGGTGCGCGGCGGCAAAATCCAGCATCCACTGGTGCATGTAGATGTCGGCTGGGCGGTAGGCGCCCCAGTACAGGCGCACGGGGCGCTGCACGCCATCATGCACCAGCTGCTCCAGCATGGCCTTGATGGGGGCAAAGCCGGTGCCGGAAGCCAGGAACAGGATCGGCCCGGCGCTGTCACCGCGCAGGAAGAAGCTGCCGAACGGGCCTTCCACGCGCAGGATTTCCTTTTCCTTCATGGCGGAGAATACGTGGTCGGTAAACTTGCCGCCTGGCATGTGGCGCACATGCAGCTTGACTTGCGGGCGCTCGGCTTCCACCTGGTACGGTGCCGTGGCCATCGAGTAGCTGCGGCGCTGGCCATCGGCCAGCAGAAAATCGACGTACTGGCCGGCATGGAACTGTATCGGCGCATTGGCGGGTAACTGCAGCGTGATTTCCATCACGTCCCTGGACAGCTGTTCGAGGTGGATCACGCGCACCGGCATCTTGCGCACCGGGAAGGCGCCTTCGGATGTAACCTGGCGCGATTCAAGCACCAGATCGCTGCCCGGCATGGCGCGGCAGGTCAGGACAAAGCCGCTGGCCAATTCCTCTTCACTCAACGCCGAGGCCTGATAGGGCTTGTGCTCGACGCTGCCGCTGAGCTTCTTGCACTTGCACGAGCCGCAGGCGCCGTCCTTGCAGCCATAGGGCAGGCCGATGCCCTGGCGGATGCCGGCTTCGAGGACGGTCTCGCCTTCGAGTACTTCAAACTGCCGGCCGCTGGGCTGAACATTGACCTGATGAGCCATTTAAATTCTTCTCCGAAAATGCAAGGGAAAACCGCTTGCTACACTTGCGGCAAGCGATTCCGACAACTTGTATTATCCCCTGTAGCACATGCCAAAGTCATTGAGACATCACAAGTCTGCGCGCGCGGCCCATGGATCCCTGCCGGCACGCTTTCGCCGCTTGCGTCTGCTGATCGTCGGCTGTGGCGATGTCGGCATGCGCGCGGTGCAGGCCCTGCAACCTGTGCAGCACCGTATGCAGATTCTGGCGCTGAGCAGCCAACCCGAGCGCAGGCCGCTGTTGCGTGCGGCCGGCCTGCAGGTGTTGGCCGGCAACCTGGACGAACCGCGCAGCCTGTGCCGCCTGGCAGGGCTGGCGCAGGCCGTGCTGCATCTGGCTCCGCCGGCACGCGACGGGCAGTCGCCGGTGCAGGACCAGCGCACCCGCGCCCTGATCCAGGCGCTGCGCCGCGCCACGCCGCCGGCACGGCTGGTGTATGGCAGCACCACCGGCGTGTACGGCAATCGGCAGGGCGCCTGGACCGACGAAACCGCGCCGCTGCAGGCACTGACCCCGCGCGCCCAACGCCGGGTTGATGCCGAACATGCCTTGCGTGACTGGGGGCGCACCGGGATGCCGGCGCCGGCCGTGTGCGTGCTGCGCATTCCAGGCATTTACGCGCCCGATCGTCCGGGGGGCACACCGCGCGAGCGCCTGGTGCGCGGCACGGCAGTGCTGGCGCCTGAAGATGATGTCTACACCAACCACATCCATGCCGACGACCTGGCACGGGCGTGCATTGCGGCGCTGTGGCGCGGCAAGGCACAGCGGAACTACAACTGCAACGACGACTCCTGCAGCCTGATGGGCGACTACTTCGACCGTGCCGCCGATTTTTACGGGCTGCCACGCCCGCCGCGCCTGTCGTGGCAGCAGGCACAGCAGCAATTGCCGCCGATGCTGCTGAGCTTCATGGCCGAGTCGCGCCGGCTGCGCAATGGGCGCATCAAGCGCGAATTGCGCTTGCAGTGGCGCTATCCCACGCCGGAACAAGGCCTGCGTGCAGGTACACCGGTACAATCACGACCATGCTAGCCAAACGTATCATTCCCTGTCTGGACGTCACCGGTGGCCGCGTGGTCAAGGGCGTCAACTTTGTCGAACTGCGCGACGCCGGCGACCCGGTCGAGATTGCCGCCCGTTACAACGAACAAGGCGCCGACGAGCTCACCTTCCTCGACATCACCGCCACCAGCGATGCGCGTGACATGATCCTGCACATCATCGAAGCGGTGGCCAGCCAGGTGTTCATTCCGCTCACCGTGGGCGGAGGCGTGCGCACCGTCGATGACGTACGCCGCCTGCTCAATGCCGGCGCCGACAAGACCAGCTTCAACTCTGCCGCCATTGCCAATCCCGATGTCATCTGTGATGCCTCGCAGCGCTACGGTGCGCAATGCATCGTGGTGGCCATCGACGCCAAGCGTCGCGTGCTGCCCGAAGACATTGCCGCGCGCGGCGAGGGCTGGAATGTGTACAGCCATGGCGGCCGCAAGAACACCGGCCTGGATGCAGTGCAGTGGGCACGCCGCATGGCCGAGTACGGCGCGGGTGAAATCCTGCTGACCAGCATGGACAAGGATGGCACCAAATCCGGCTTCGACCTGGAACTGACGCGTGCCGTCAGCGATGCGGTGCCGGTGCCCGTGATCGCTTCCGGCGGCGTGGGCAATCTGGATCATCTGGCCGATGGCATCCAGAAGGGCGGCGCCGATGCCGTGCTGGCGGCGAGCATCTTCCACTACGGCGAATACACGGTGCAGCAGGCCAAGCAGCACATGGCGGCACGCGGCATTCCGGTGCGCCTGTAAGGAGACTCCCATGACCAAGACAACCGACTGGCTGGATGCCATCCGCTGGGACGCCAATGGCCTGGTGCCAGTGATCGCGCAGGAGGCATCGTCCGGTGATGTGATGATGTTCGCCTGGATGAATCGCGAGGCCTTGCAAAAAACCGCCGAACTCGGGCGCGCCGTGTATTTCAGCCGCTCGCGCAACAAGCTGTGGTTCAAGGGCGAGGAAAGCGGTCACGTGCAAACCGTGCACGACATACGACTTGATTGCGATAACGATGTGGTGCTGCTCAAGATCACGCAAATCGGCCATGCGCCTGGCATTGCCTGCCATACCGGCCGCCACAGCTGCTTTTACCAAAGCTTGCAAAATGACGAGTGGCGGGCAGTCGACCCGGTCTTGAAAGACCCATCCAGCATCTACAAATAAGGACCATGATGAGTGCTTCTACTACCGATGTCCTGGCCAGGCTGGCTGACGTTCTGGAAAGCCGTCGCCCGGCCGCTGGAGGCGATCCGGAAAAAAGTTATGTGGCGCGCCTGCTGCTCAAGGGGCCGGATGCTTTTCTCAAGAAAATCGGCGAGGAAGCCACCGAAACCGTGATGGCCGCCAAGGATGTGCAGCACGGCGGCGACGCCGGCAAGCTGGTGTATGAGGTCGCCGATCTGTGGTTTCACAGCATGGTGGCGCTCACACACTTTGGCCTGCGGCCCGAAGACGTGGTTGCGGAACTTGCGCGCCGCGAGGGAATCAGTGGCATTGAGGAGAAGGCCAGTCGCAAGGAGTAGCTAATGACAGATGTGATTGACGTTCAGGCACGCGAGCCGGGTTCGCACGATCAGCCGAAATGCAATGGTTACGTGCAGCCCGATCCCGGTCCCGGCCAGAACCTGAAGGCTATCGGCTGGGTTAGCTATCTGCTGCATCTGATCGTGGCCGTGGCAGCGGTCATGCCGGCGGCACAGGCCAGTATCGGGCTGCTGATCATTGCCTTTGTCATTGATCTGGTCAAGCGGGATGATGCGCGCGGCACGTGGCAGGAAAGTCATTTTTCGTGGCGCATCCGCTCGGTGGTGTGGGCCGGCATCCTGTACGTCATTACACTGCCGCTGTGGCTGCTGTTTTTGGTGCCGGGATGGATTGCCTGGGGCTTGATCTCCATCTGGTTCCTGTACCGCATCGTACTGGGCATGGTGCGCATGCAGGCGGATAGTCCGGTCGGCGTGTAAGTTTCAAGACGAATTGTCACAATACTGACTGATAATGGCCGGATTCGGTTTCGGGAACAAACATGGACCAACACACTGACTGCATCTTCTGCAAAATTTCTGTCGGCGAGATCCCATCGCGCAAGGTATATGAAGACGACGAGCTGTTTGCATTTCACGACATCGCACCGTGGGCGCCCGTGCATTTCCTGATTGTTCCCAAGAAGCACATCAGCTCCATGGCTTCGGTAACCGAGGCCGATGCCGCCCTGCTGGGGCGCATCATGACACTGGCGCCGCGTCTGGCGCTGGAGCAGGGTTGCGAGCCCTATCCGGAAGGCGGCTTCCGGGTGCAGATCAATACCGGTACACACGGCGGCCAGGAGGTGCATCACCTGCATGTGCACGTCATTGGCGGGCCCCGCCCATGGAAAAAAGGCTGAGCGGCTTACCGCCAGGGCGCATCCTTCGTACAATCCCCCTATTGCAACTGGAGAACTGAAATGGGTTCCTTTTCCGTCTGGCACTGGCTTATCGTGCTGCTCATCGTGGTGCTGATTTTCGGTACCAAAAAACTCAAGAACATCGGCACCGATCTGGGTGGCGCCGTCAAGGGCTTCAAGGATGGCATGCGTGACGGCAGCGAGAGTGCTGCGTCGGCGCAGCAGACCGAGGAGCAGCCCAAGGTGGCCAACAAGTCTGCGGCAGAAAGCGGCAGCACCATCGACGTCGAAGCCAAAACCAAATCCTGATACCGACTGACTGGCCGTGATTGATCTTGGCATTTCCAAGCTGGCGCTGATTGGCGTGGTGGCACTGGTCGTTATCGGGCCGGAACGGCTGCCGCGTGTGGCACGCACGGTGGGCGCTTTGCTGGGCAAGGCGCAGCGTTACGTCGCCGATGTCAAGGCAGAGGTGTCGCGATCCATGGAAATGGATGAACTGCGCAAGATGAAGGACTCAGTGGAAAGTGCGGCGCGTGACGTTGAGAAAAGCATCAACGAAACCGCCAGCACCGTCCGCAGCGATCTGGAAGGCCTTGACAGCGCCAGTCCGTCCGAGAGCGATTTCACCTCCGACAGCAGTGTCACTCCGGGCGAATGGTATTCCAGCCGCCCTGCAGGCTATACGCCGCCGCGCAAAAACTGGCGTATCAAACGCACTGCCATGCCGCGCTGGTACAAGACGCAGCGTGGCGTGCGCCAGCATGTGCAGTCGGGCGCAGCGCGGGTAGCACGGTTCCGACCCAGGAAGCACACTGGATAAGCATGTCTGATTCGAACAACCAGCAGGACGAGCTGGCGGGTACCGAGCAACCTTTTGTCGAGCATCTGATCGAGCTGCGCGACCGCTTGCTTTACAGCATTTATGGCGTTGCGGTTGTGGCTCTGGTGCTGGCTTTCTACCCGGGCCCTGATGGCCTGCTCAATTTCGTGGCGCAGCCCATCCGGGCCCACATGCCCCCTGATTCGCGCCTGATTGCGGTGGACGTGTTCTCGCCATTCTTCGTCCCGCTCAAGGTGCTGATGATGGTGGCGGTGCTGACTGCACTGCCCTGGATCATGTACCAGCTCTGGGCGTTTGTGGCCCCGGGCTTGTACAGCCACGAAAAGCGCTTTGCCATGCCGTTGATCATCTTCGGCAGCCTGCTGGCCTACTGTGGCATTGCCTTCGTGCAATTTTTCGTGCTGGACAAGATGTTCAATTTCATCCAGCGCTTCACGCCGGCTTCAGTGGCGGCAACGCCCGACGTCGCCTCCTATGTGGAGGCCATCCTGTCGCTGTATCTGGCATTTGCGGCGGCGTTTCAGGTGCCTATCGTGGTGATGTTGCTGGTGCGCTTTGAGATGGTATCGATTGCCCAGCTCAAGTCCTTCCGTGGCTATTTCATTGTGCTGGCCTTTGTGGTGGCCGCTGTCGTGACGCCTCCCGATGTGTTGTCGCAGCTGGCCCTGGCGGTGCCAATGTGCCTGCTCTACGAGGTAGGTATCTGGGGCTCGCGCTGGTTCAACAAGGTTAGCAAGGCGCCCGATGAGGAAGCCGGGGAGCAGGCCGACGGCAGTAGTTGAGGCACGAGCAGCAACTACCAGCAACAAGGCCGGCATTGCATGCAGTGGCCGGCCTTTTTCGTGGAATTGCGGCGCAGTGGTTTATTCGCGCCAGTGTTCGGCCACCCAGGTGGCCGGTTCAATGTGGCGGAAGCGCCGGTTGCGGCGGCCTGCCAGCGCATCGGGCGGATTGCATTCGCCATGGAAGATCACGACGCGCGCGTCGGACGGCACAAACGGCGGCTTCCAGAAGTTGGTGGGCCAGGCCGGGATGCAATGGTACTTGAAACTGGGGCACCAGCTCTGGGGCCAGTAGCTCAGTTTGCCCTGCTTGTGCAGCACATCGGACAGATAGGCCTGCTCGTTGCGGAACTGCTTGCGGATGGTGGCAAAGTTCTTGCGGAAGTTGTCCAGCACCTCGGGGTGGGCGCCAATGCGAAAACGGTAGACTGACGAGTTGCCGGTAATGCGCCAGGGCCGCTTGTAGTCGTGGATGATGACAAATTCACCGGGATAGGTGAAGAAGTCGTCCAGCGGGCCGGTGATGACCACATCCACGTCCAGGAACAGCGCGGTGCCCTGCAGACCGTGCAGGTCGCGGCTGAAGGTGGTGAGCTTGTTCCAGCCGCGCTCGGGAATGCCCGGTGGCAGTTCCAGCGGAGGAATCGGCAGGCATTCCACCTCAGATCGGATCCCCGTGCTGTCGTCGGTCAGGCATACCATGCGAAAATCGCCGCGCAGATGGCGACGCACCATGGCATACAGGCGGTTGATGTATTCGGGGCCGTATTTGGTGCCCCATTTCATGCACAGGATGATGCGCTCGTCGCTCATCAATCACCCTGGCGTTTCTTGACGGATTTCTTGCGCGGCTTGGCACGCTTGATCTTGCCGCCGGATGTCAGGCGCTCATTGCCCAGTACGCGTATCATGCGTACCTCCGGTCGCTGGCCGCCGCGCTTGCTGTTCTTGATGACCTTGATCTGGCGCGGGCCAGGCATGCGGTCTTCGTCGATCACGCGCTCCTTTTCGGGCTGCGGGCGCCACAGCACCAGCAGCTTGCCGATATGCTGGATCGGGGCAGCGTTGAGCTCGTCCGCCAGTTGCTGGTACATGGCTTCGCGTGCATCGCGGTCATCGCCGAGCACGCGTACCTTGATCAGCCCGTGGGCATTCAGGGCGGCGTCGGTCTCCTTGAGCACGGCGGGTGTCAGGCCGTCGGCGCCGATCATCACGACGGGCGACAGGTGGTGCGCTTCGGCACGATGCACCTTGCGCTGCTGCGGGGTCAATACAATTTGCGGCATGGGGCTATTATCCTCAAAACAATGCAGGGCCGGGAAGTCCGGCAAAACCGATGAAAATCAAGACGAAAAGCAAGAAAGTCAACAAGGCCTGGCTCAATGACCATGTCAACGATCCTTATGTGAAGCTGGCCCAGCGCGAAGGCTATCGGGCAAGGGCTGCCTACAAGCTGAAGGAAATCGATGAAACCCTGCAGCTGATTCGTCCGGGGGACCTGGTGGTGGACCTCGGCTCGGCGCCGGGCGCCTGGAGCCAGTACGTGCGGCGCCGCCTGTCACCGGAAGGTGCTGCGGTGGGGGCGCTCAATGGCAGGATTATCGCACTCGACATCCTGCCCATGCAGCCGATCGAGGGCGTGGAGTTCCTGCAGGGCGATTTTCGTGAGGAAGATGTGTTGCAACAGCTACAGTCCATGCTGCAGGGGCGTAAGGCTGACGTGGTGGTGTCCGACATGGCGCCCAATCTGTCAGGGGTGGAGTCGGCCGATTCGGCACGGGTGGCGCATCTGATCGAACTGGCCATCGAATTTTCCCAGCACCACCTCAAGCCCGAGGGGGCGCTGGTGACCAAGGTGTTCCACGGTAGCGGCTACAGCCAACTGGTCAAGCTGTTCAAGGAGCATTTTCAGGTGGTCAAGCCGATCAAGCCCAAGGCCTCGCGCGACAAGTCCGCCGAAACATTTTTGGTCGGCTTGCGACTGAAGCATCCGCCCGCAGCTTGATCCGGGACGGAAATCCGTCAAATTCAAGGGGTTGCATGTTATGGAAACACATGGGCAGGCTTGAAAGCCCTAAAATGGTGCCCATATGGACTTTGTCGTACCGGCGAGGTCCGGCTTTGCATAGGTGATGGGAGTGCTGGTTTGAACAAGCAATGGTTATCCAAGATAGCTGTGTGGATGGTGGTGGCCATGGTGCTGTTCACTGTCTTCAAGCAATTTGAAACGCGCGGACCGGCAGGCGGCTCCAGTGTCGCCTATTCTGATTTCATTACCGAGGTGCAAAACCACCGTATCAAGAGTGCCACCATCCAGGAAGGCACGGGCGGCAGCACCGAGATCACCGCAGTCACCACCGACGATCGTCGCATCCGCACCACGGCCACTTACCTGGACCGCGGACTGGTGGGTGATCTGCTCAACAATGGCGTCAAGTTCGACGTCAAACAGCGCGAGGAGGGCTCTCTACTGGGCAGCCTGCTGATCAGCTGGGGCCCGATGCTGCTGCTGATCGGCGTGTGGATCTACTTCATGCGCCAGATGCAGGGCGGCGGCAAGGGCGGCGCCTTCAGTTTCGGCAAGAGCAAGGCGCGCATGCTGGATGAGAACAACAACACGGTCACCTTTGCCGATGTCGCGGGCTGCGACGAGGCCAAGGAAGAGGTCAAGGAAGTGGTCGATTTCCTGAAGGACCCGAGCAAGTTCCAGAAGCTGGGCGGCCGTATCCCGCGTGGTCTGCTGCTCGTCGGCCCGCCCGGCACCGGCAAGACGCTGCTGGCCAAGTCCATCGCCGGCGAAGCCAAGGTGCCGTTCTTCAGCATTTCGGGTTCCGACTTCG
>CAYPRU010000010.1:0-94676 GCA_964413485.1 uncultured Allobrachymonas sp.
CTGGGCGCCGCCGAGTTCTGCTGGCACACCGCGCGCCAGTACACGCTGGACCGCAAGCAGTTCGGCCGCCCGCTGGCCGCCAACCAGCTGATCCAGAAGAAGCTGGCCGACATGCTGACCGAAATCACGCTGGGCCTGCAGGCCTGCCTGCGCCTGGGCCGCATGAAGGACGAAGGCCGCCCGCCGGTGGAACTGACCTCGATCATCAAGCGCAACAGCTGCGGCAAGGCCCTGGACATTGCGCGTGCCGCACGCGACATGCTGGGCGGCAACGGCATCAGCGATGAGTTCGGTGTGGCGCGCCATCTGGTCAACCTGGAAGTGGTCAACACCTACGAGGGTACGCACGACATCCATGCGCTGATCCTGGGCCGCGCCATCACGGGCCTGGCGGCGTTTAGCAATTGATGCAGGAATCCGGTATGTCCCAGCCAGACTCGCATACGCCCGGCACTAGGCAGGAAGCTCCTACCGGTGCGCTGTCCCACATTCGCGTGCTGGATCTCTCGCGCATTCTGGCCGGCCCCTGGGCCAGCCAGCTCCTCGGCGACCTGGGGGCAGACGTGCTCAAGGTGGAGCGCCCCGGCGCCGGCGACGACACGCGTGGCTGGGGCCCGCCCTTCCTGCAGGATACCCAGGGGCACGACACCGAGACCGCTGCCTATTTTCTCAGCGCCAACCGCAACAAGCGTTCGGTCAGTATCGACATGGCGCAGCCGGAAGGGCAGGCGCTGATCCGCCAGCTGGCTACCCACAGCGATGTGCTGATCGAGAACTTCAAGGTCGGCGGGCTGCGCCAGTACGGGCTGGATTACGACAGCCTGCGCGCTATCAACCCGCGCCTGGTGTATTGCTCCATCACCGGTTTTGGCCAGAATGGCCCCTATGCGCCGCGCGCCGGGTATGACTTTCTGATCCAGGGCCTGGGCGGCCTGATGAGCCTGACCGGGCTGCCCGACGGCGAGCCCGGCGCCGGCCCCATGAAGGTGGGCGTGGCACTCACCGACGTGCTCACCGGACTGTATGCCAGCAACGCGATCCTGGCCGCACTGGCGCATCGCGATCGCACCGGGCAAGGCCAGCATATCGACATGGCGCTGCTGGATGTGCAGGTGGCCAGCCTGGCCAACCAGGCCCTGAACTACTGCGTGACCGGAACGCCGCCGCGCCGCCTGGGCAATGCCCACCCCAGCATCGTGCCGTATGAGGACTTTCCCACCGCCGACGGCTACATGATTCTCGCCGTGGGCAATGACGGCCAGTTTGCCCGCTTCTGCCGGGAGGCTGGCGCCCCGGAACTGGCGCAGGACGTGCGCTTTGCCACCAATGCCGCGCGCGTGCGCAACCGCCGCGAGCTGATCGCCCTGCTGCGGCGCCTGACGGTGCAGCGCAGCACCGCCGAATGGGTAGCAGCCCTGGAAGCTTGCGCCGTGCCGTGCGGGCCGATCAATGATCTGGCGGGCGTGTTCGCCGATCCCCAGGTGCAGGCGCGCTGCCTACGCCAAAGCATGGTGCACCCGGCCCTGGGCGAAATGCCCACCATCGCCAGCCCGATCCGGCTGTCGGAAAGCCCGGTCAGCTACCGCTTGCCGCCGCCCATGCCTGGCGAGCATACGCAACAGGTGCTGCAGCAGGTGCTGGGGCTTTCGTCTGAGGAGATCGCGGCATTGCGGGCGCGCCAGGTGCTGTGACCGCTTCTGGGCGCACGCCGGGGTGTCCAGGCGAAGCGCCTGGAGGCCCGCTATTTCGACACAAAAGTAATGTTTTGGTATGTATATTCAAAAACCGGCCGCGTCGCGTTATGATGCGTGACCGGCTGGCCGCCTGAGGTGGCCGGACCGGTTTCACGACAACCCCCTGCGCCATTTTTGCCCACCTGGCAAGGGCACATACCAAGGACAATCCACCATGGCATCCGTCAACAAGGTCATTCTCGTCGGCAACCTCGGCCGCGACCCCGAAATCCGCACCTTCCCCAGTGGCGACCAGGTCACCAACGCCACACTGGCCACTTCCGACCGCTGGAAAGACAAGCAAAGCGGCGAAATGCGCGAGCACACCGAATGGCACCGCCTGGTGTTCAACGGCCGTCTGGCCGAAATCGCCGGCCAGTACCTGCGCAAGGGCTCGCAAATCTACGTGGAAGGCAGCATCCGCACGCGCAAGTGGCAAGACCAGGCCACCGGCCAGGACCGCTACGCCACCGAAATCCGCGTGGACCAGATGCAGATGCTGGGCAAGCGCGAAGGCATGGGCGGCGGTGCCGGCGGCGACTACGACGACCAGAGCTACGGCGGCGGCTACAGCGCCCCGGCGGCACGCCCGGCCGCACCACGTGCAGCTGCTCCGCGCCCCGCACCGGCCCCTGCGCCCAGCCCCGATGCCGGCGGCTTTGGCGACATGGACGACGACATTCCGTTCTAAGCCCGGTCCGGCTGGTTGCTGGCTGATGCACGGCCCGTGTTCCGAGAGGACGCGGGCTTTTTTTGTCGCCATCACCCCGCCGGCGCCACATCCCCCACCCGCATCTTCACCGGCCAGCGCAGTTCGCGCTGGCGTTGCGGGTCGCCCCACAGCGTCGTCATGTCGGCAGCAAAGCCCTGCAACATGTCGGTACGGCCGGCTTCGCGCGCGGCGCGCACCGCCGACCAGGTGGACACATAGCCCATCAGCTCGGGCAAGTTCCAGTGCTTGACAATGGAGAGCTGGGGCGCCAGATACTCGGGAAACGGAAAATCGAGATCCGCATAGCCGCTATCCACCAGCCGCCGCTCGGAGGGCCAGAACGGCCAGATCTCTTCCCGGTAAAAGCGCTGAAAGCGATCCTGCAAGAGCCCTTGCAAGGTCAGCACCCCATAGCTGATCAGCGCGATCACCGCATTGGCGGCCGCGATGCGGCGCACCTCGAGGTAAAACTGCGGCAGCACAAACCAGTGCGCGGCCTGCGCCGCCGTGATCAGGCTGGCGCTGGCATCCGGCAGCGGCAGTTTTTCGGCGGGCGCGCACAGGTAGCGCACGCGGCGATGCGGCAAGGCGTGCGCCAGCTGGTCGGCACTGGTATCCATCCCGGTGACCAGGTCGAAGTGGTCCGCCAGCTGCACGGTCAGCTGGCCGCTGCCGCACCCCACATCCACGGCCTGGTTGCGCTCGGGACACAGGCAGGCCAGGTAGGCTGCCACCTCGGGCGGGTAATCCGGCCGGTAGCGCAGGTAGGCCTGCCCGCCCTGGTCAAACCAGTTTTTTGCCGCGGAATCGGTGTCGTGCATGGTTCGCCTTCGTAGTGGGTGGGCAGCCGGCTACACACAACTGGCGGAGCGCATGGCCAGCTTCCTGCACAAAAAAGCCATGCCCTCTTGCGAAAGCATGGCTGTGATGATGCGGCCACAGCAGCTCAGGCGCGGCGCGCCAGTTCAACCGCCTTGCCGATATAGCTGCCCGGCGTCATGGCCAGCAGCCGTTCCTTTTCGGACTCGGGAATTTCCAGCCCGCGGATCAGCGTGTGCAGGTCTTCGGCCTGCACGGTCTTGCCGCGTGTGACTGCCTTGAGCTTTTCGTAGGCGCCCTGCACGCCATAGCGGCGCATCACGGTCTGGATCGGCTCGGCCAGCACTTCCCAGGCATGATCCAGGTCTTGGGCCAGGCGCTCTTCGTTGAGCTGTAGCTTGCCCAGGCCGGTCATCAGCGACTGGTGTGCCAGGATGGCATAGCCCAGTGCCACACCCATGTTGCGCAGCACGGTGGAGTCGGTCAGGTCACGCTGCATGCGGCTGATGGGAAGCTTGTCGCTCAGGTGGCGCAGCAGGGCATTGCTCAGGCCCAGGTTGCCTTCGGCGTTTTCGAAGTCGATCGGGTTGACCTTGTGCGGCATGGTGGAAGAGCCGATCTCGCCTTCCTTGAGCTTCTGCTTGAAATAGCCCAGGCTGACATAGCTCCACACGTCGCGTGCAAAGTCGATCAGGATGGTGTTGCTGCGTGCCACCGCATCGAACAGCTCGGCCATGTAGTCATGCGGCTCGATCTGGATGCTGTAGGGCTGGAACGTCAGGCCCAGGCCGATGGGCTCGGGGGTTTCGATGACCTTGCGGCTGAAGCCTTCCCAGTCGATGTCCGGGGCGGCGCTCAGGTGCGCGTTGTAGTTGCCCACGGCGCCGTTCATCTTGGCCAGCAGCGACACGCCGGCGATCTGGGTGCGCGCCTTGTCCAGGCGCACCAGCACGTTGGCGATTTCCTTGCCGACGGTGGTGGGGCTGGCGGTCTGGCCGTGCGTGCGGCTGAGCATGGGCACTGCGGCAAACTTCTGCGCCATGTCGCGCAGCGTGTTGCAGATGGCGTCCAGCCCGGGCAGCAGTACCAGGTCGCGGCAGCTCTTGAGCTGCAGTGCATGGCTGGTGTTGTTGATGTCTTCGCTGGTGCAGGAGAAGTGCACGAACTCGGCTGCAGCCTGCAACTCGGGACGGCCGTCGAACTTGCCCTTGATCCAGTATTCCACGGCCTTCACGTCGTGGTTGGTGGTTTTTTCGATGTCCTTGATGGCACGGGCGTCTTCCAGGGAGAAGTTCTTGACCAGTTCCAGCAGGTACTTGCGCGCGCCGGGCGACAGCGGCTTGAACTGTTCCATGCCCGCATCGCTCAGGGCCATGAACCAGGCCACTTCGACCTGCACGCGCGCACGCATGTAACCGTACTCGCTCATGCTCGAACGCAGGGGCTTGAGCTTGGCAGCATAGCGCCCATCCAGCGGAGAAACGGCGGTAACGGGTGTGAGTTCCAGAGTAGTGGTTTGCATCATGCTTGCCATTGTAGAGAATTGACACATATTTGAGTATTCCTGCTGCAGCGCAACAACACCCGGCGCCGACGCCCAATATCCCGCTGCGGCGGCGGACTGCCCGCCTCTATACAATGAAGCCTTCTTTGTTTGGCGTATGCCGATACTTCACCGCATGAAACTCTACGGTTCCACGGGCAGTGCTTATGTGCGCAAGGTGCGCGTGGTACTGGCCGAAAAAAAGCTCGAATACCAGTTCGAACCGATCAATGCCTGGGCGCCCGGCAGTCCGGTTGTCGCCCTCAATCCGCTGGGCAAGGTGCCGGTGCTCGAACTCAAGCCCGGTGAACTGGTCCATGATTCGCGCGTCATCAGCGAATACCTCGACACGCTCAGCCCGGTCGGCAAGCTGCTGCCCGCCAGCGGCCGCGACCGGCTCGAAGTACGCCTGTGGGAAGCCACCGCCGATGGCGTGCTGGACGCCGCCGTGCAGGCGCGGCTGGAGGCCACCTGGGAAGGGCGCACCGACAGCCAGCGCTGCCAGGCCTGGATCGACCGCCAGATGGCCAAGGTGCACGACGGCATGACCGCCATGGAGCGCAAGCTGGGCGACAAGCCCTTCTGCTGCGGCATCCATCTGACCCTGGCCGACGTGGCCTTGGGCTGTGCGCTGGGCTGGATCAGCTTCCGCTTTCCGGAACTGGCCTGGCGCGAGGCGTTTCCGGCACTGGCCAGTTTGCAGGAGCGCCTGGAGCAGCGCCCCAGCTTTGCCGACACCATGCCGGCCTGAACCCAGCGGCCGAGCGTCCAGATTCTTGATACAAAACAAGCAAGGTGAGGCATAAACGCGTATGATTATTATTCATACGATCATGTCTGCTCCTTGCCCTTCATGAAATCTGCCTCTCACCCAGACACCGCCTTACGCCTGCACTCCCTGCCCATTGGCGAATGGGGCACCGTGCTGCATGTGCTGCCTACCGAAAGTGGCCAGGAAGATCCGCTGATGCTGCGCCTGCTGGAAATCGGCTTCGTGCCAGGTGAACCGGTGCGCGTGATGGCGGCCGGCCAGCCCGGCCACGAGCCGCTGGCAGTGCGCGTGGGCCACACCACCTTCGGGCTGCGCCGCCACGAGGCCGAGCGGGTCTGCGTGGTGGCCGGGGCACAGCATGACTGAAACCCCCATCACGCTGCACAAGCCGTCGAGCCGCCTGGCGCAACGCATCGCCCTGCTGGGCAATCCCAACTGCGGCAAGACCGCGCTGTTCAACCTGCTCACCGGCAGCCGCCAGAAAGTGGCCAACTACGCCGGCGTCACGGTCGAGCGCAAGGAAGGCACGGCGCAAACGCCACAGGGCCGCCAGATCCAGGTGCTGGACCTGCCCGGCACCTACAGCCTGCATGCCTCCTCGGCCGACGAGGCCGTGGCGCGCGACGTGGTCACCGGCAACAGCGACGAACCGCTGCCCGATCTGCTGGTCTGCGTCACCGACGCCACCAACCTGCGTCTGAGCCTGCAACTGGTGCTGCAGGCGCGCCAGCTCGGCGTGCCGATGCTGGTGGTACTCAACATGAGCGACATGCTGGACAAGGCCGGCATCCGGATCGACCGTGCGAAGCTGTCGCAGGAGCTGGGCTGCCCGGTCGTCGATGCCGTGGGCGTGCGCAGCGCCGGCGCCGGCGCGGTTCTGCAGGCGCTCGACCAGCCCGTGCCGCGGGCGCACCATGCGGTGCGCCAGGACTGGAGCCAGCCCCGTCCGGCCGACGTGATGGCGCTGCAATCCGAAGTGCGCCGCATCCACCGCATCAGCGTGCACGAGCCGCAGCGCAAGCTCGATCTCACCGACCGCATCGACCGCGTGGTGCTGCACCCGGTGGCCGGCCCGCTGCTGCTGGCGGTGGTGCTGTTCGTGATGTTCCAGGCCGTGTTCAGCTGGGCCGCCTGGCCCATGGACGTGATCCATGCCGGTTTCGACGCCCTGGGCGCCTGGCTCACCGCCCGCATGCCCGACGGCGTGCTGCGCAGCCTGCTGGTCAACGGCGTGATTGCCGGCGCCGGCAGCGTGCTGGTGTTCCTGCCGCAGATCCTGATCCTGTTCCTGTTCATCCTGGCCCTGGAAGATTCCGGGTACCTGCCGCGCGCCGCCTTCCTGCTCGACCGGCTGATGGGCCGCGTGGGCCTGTCCGGCCGCTCCTTCATTCCGCTGCTGTCCAGCTTTGCCTGCGCCGTGCCCGGCATCATGGCCACCCGCACCATCGGCAATTGGCGTGATCGCCTGATCACCATCATGATCGCGCCGCTGATGACCTGCTCGGCGCGGCTGCCAGTGTATGCGCTGCTGATCGGCGCCTTCATTCCCGCGCGCCGCCTGCTGGGGGTGTTCAACCTGCAGGGGCTGGTGTTGTTCGTGCTGTACCTGGCCGGCATCGTGTCGGCCATGCTGGTGGCCTGGACCACCAAGAAGCTGCGTGGCAAGGCCGAGTTTTCGCCACTGCTGATGGAACTGCCGGCCTACCGCTGGCCCAATCTGCGCAACCTGCTGCTGGGCCTGCAGGAGCGAGCCTGGATCTTCCTGCGGCGTGTCGGCACCATCATCCTGTCGCTGACCGTGGTGCTGTGGTTCCTGTCCAGCTATCCTACAGCGCCCGCCGACTACACCGGCACCGCCATCGCGTACAGCTTTGCCGGCCGCATCGGCCACCTGCTGCAGTATGTGTTCGCACCGATCGGCTTCAACTGGCAGATTTCGATTGCGCTGGTGCCCGGCATGGCGGCCCGTGAAGTGGTGGTCGGTGCGCTGGGCACGGTGTATGCGTTGTCGGCCCAGGGCGAAGGCGTGGCCGAAGCGCTCAGCCCGCTGATCGGCGCGCAGTGGCCGCTGCCGGTGGCGCTGTCCCTGCTGGCCTGGTTCGTGTTTGCGCCGCAATGCCTGTCCACGCTGGCTGCAGTGCGGCGCGAAACGCACAGCTGGCGCTATGTCTGGGTCATGGCCGGCTACCTGTTTGCGCTGGCCTATGGCGCCAGCTTCGTCACCTATCGCCTGGCGCTTGCGGCCGGGCTCTAATCTGGAGGCTTGTCGATGTGGCAGGAACTGTTGGTGTTTGCCATTGTCGGTGTGGCGGCGCTGTACGCCGCATGGCGCCTGATGCCGGGCGCCTGGCGCGAGCGGCTGGGCGGCAAGGCGGGCGGCTGCGGCAGCAGTGACAGCAGCAGCGCCTGCAGCCATTGCAGCAAGGGCCAGGGCGGCTGCCACTGAGTTTTCCTACAATGGTGGTGCAAGGCGTTTTGTGCCGGAGAGCATGCCATGGAAGTTTTCTCTGCCAGCTGGATTCTGTCGCTGCTGGCCATTCTCCTGATCGATCTGGTGCTGGCTGGCGAACACGCGCTGGCCATTGCCGCTGCCGCGCGCTGCCTGCCGCAGCGCCTGCTGCCGCTGGCCTTTGCGGCCGGTATCGTCGTGGCGGTGCTGATGCGCACGCTGATGACGCTGGGGGTGCTGTGGCTGCTGCAAATCCCGGGCCTGATGCTGCTCGGCGGCCTCGGGCTGAGCTGGATCGCCTATCGCACGCTGACCGGCCGCTGCGCCACGGATGCAGCCCCGACCCGGCCCGCACACACCTTCTGGACCGTGCTGTGCAGCATCGTGCTGGCCGACGCGCTCACCGGCATCGACAACGTGCTGGCGGTGGCGGCCGCCTCCCGCGGCAGCGGCGAGCTGGTGGTGATCGGCCTGCTGGTCAGCATTCCGATGATCGTGTTCGGCAGCAGCCGCATTCCGCAATGGCTGGCGCACCTGCCGCAGCTGCGCACGCTGGCTGCGGCCATCATGGCATTCACCGCCGCGCAGATGATCGTCGAAGAGCCGTGGCAGCTGCAGGAATTCTTCTCCACCAGCCCGCTGTGGTACTGGGGCTTCGTACTGGGACTGGCCTTGCTGGTGCTGGGCGTCGGCTGGCGCAAGCGCCAGCAGCCAGCCAGCGCCTGAGCCCTGTGCTCATGCCAGGCCGGTAATCCGCCCCTGGGCATCCAGGTCCATGTGCTCGGCGGCCAGCCCCTTGGGTAGCCCCGGCATGGTCATGATGCTGCCGCACACCATGACCACGAACCCCGCGCCGGCGGCCAGGCGCGCCTCCCGCACCTCCAGCATGTGCCCGCTGGGCGCACCCAGCCGTGTGGCATCGCTGGAAAAGCTGTACTGGGTCTTGGCCACGCACACCGGTAGGTGGCCGAAACCGGCGGCTTCCAGCGCAGCCACGGTTTTTGCCGCCTGGGCGCTGGGCGCGATATCGGCCGCGCCGTACACCTTTTGCGCCAGCGTGCGCAGCTTGTCCCACAGGCTGCCGCCTTTCTCGTAGGCAAAGCGCAGCTCCGGTTGCGGGCCGGCGCACAAGTCCACCACATGCCGCGCCAATTCCAGCGCTCCCGTGCCGCCTTCGGCCCAGTGCCGCGCCACCGCAAAGGGCGCGCCCCAGGCGTCGCAGCGCGCGCGCAGCAAGGCCAGTTCTGCATCGGTATCGGCACTGAAATGGTTGACGGTGACCACACACGGCAGGCCATGAACCTCGCGCAGATGGTGCAGGTGGCGCTGCAAATTCAGCAGGCCGCGCTCCAGCGTGCCCAGGTCTTCGTGCGCCAGCTGGTCGAGCGGCGCCCCGCCCTGGTATTTCAGCGAACGCACGGTGGTCACCAGCACCGCAGCATCCGGCCGCAGACCGCTGCCGCGGCACTTGATGTCGATGAATTTCTCGGCACCCAGATCGGCGCCAAAGCCGGCCTCGGTGACCACGTAATCCCCCAGCTTGAGCGCGGCGCGCGTGGCCACCACCGAGTTGCAGCCGTGCGCAATGTTGCCATAAGGCCCGCCATGCACCAAGGCGGGCGTGCCTTCCAGCGTCTGCACCAGATTGGGCGCAAACGCATCCCGCAGCAGCACCGTCATGGCGCCCTGCACCTTCAGGTCGGCGGCGCGCACCGGCTGGCGCCCGCGCGTCCAGGCCACGATGGTGCGGCCCAGGCGTTCCTTCAGGTCGGCGATCGAAGTGGCCAGGCAGAAAATCGCCATCACTTCCGAGGCTGCCACGATGTCGAAGCCTTCTTCGCGCGGAAAGCCGTTGGCGCTGCCGCCCAGGCCCACCACCAGCTGGCGCAGCGCGCGGTCGTTCATGTCCATCACGCGGCGCCAGCCAATGCTGCGCACATCGATGTCCAGAGCGTTGCCGTGGTGGATGTGGTTGTCGATGGCGGCCGCCAGCAGGTTGTTGGCCAGCGCGATGGCGCTGAAGTCGCCGGTAAAGTGCAGGTTGATGTCTTCCATCGGCACCACCTGCGCATGGCCGCCGCCGGCCGCCCCGCCCTTCATGCCGAACACCGGCCCGAGCGAGGGCTCGCGCAGGGCCAGCACCGACTTCTTGCCGATGTGCCGCAAGGCATCGGCCAGGCCCACCACGGTGGTTGTCTTGCCCTCTCCGGCCGGAGTCGGACTGGTGGCGGTGACCAGAATCAGCTTGCCGTTGGGGCGGCCGCCCAGGCGTTCCAGATACGACAGCGCGATCTTGGCCTTGTAGTGCCCATAGGGCACCAGATGCTCTGCGGCGATGCCCAGCTTGTCAGCCGCCAGCGCCTCGATGCGCTGCGGGCTGGCGGCCTGTGCAATGTCGATGTCGGACAATCCCATCCCTGCCCCCTGTTGTTCTTTGGCAAGGCTTTACGATAACCGAAACCAGGCGCCCCGCAGCGCCAGCGGCAGCGACTTACTTGAGCCAGCCGCGCTTGCGGAAATACCACATCGGCAGCAAGGCGCTGCAGACCATCAGGCCGACGGCCCAGGCATAGCCGTATTGCCAGTCCAGCTCGGGCATGAGCTTGAAGTTCATGCCGTACACACTGGCCACCAGCGTGGGCGGCAGCAAGGCCACACTGGCCACCGAGAACAGCTTGATGATCTTGTTCTGGTTGATGTTGATGAAGCCGACCGTGGCATCCATCAGGAAGTTGATCTTGTCGAACAGGAAGGTACTGTGGCTGTCGAGCGAGTCGATATCGCGCATGATCTGGCGCGCTTCCTCGAACTGCTCGGCATTGAGCATGCGGCTGCGCATCATGAAGCTGACCGCGCGCCGGGTGTCGGTAGCGTTGCGGCGGATGCGGCCGGTCATGTCCTCCTGGCGCGCGATGGTGGCCAGCACTTCGCCGGCCACTTCGTCGGTCACGTTGCCCTTGAGCACCCGGGCGCTGGCGTTTTCGAGCTCCATATGCACCTGTTCGAGCGTATCGGCGCTGTATTCGGCGTCGGCATCGAACAGCTTGAGCAGCAGCTCCTTGGCATCGGTGATCAGGCCCGGCATGCGGCGCGCGCGCAGGCGGATCAGGCGGAATGCCGGCACCGTTTCATCGTGGATCGAGAACAGGATGTTGTAGCTCCTGAGCTCGGGATTGCTCTGGTTCAGGATGAAGGCGACGCGCACCGTGCCAGGCTCGTCGAAATCGGCCACCAGGTAGTCGGAGCGGATGTGCAGCTCGCCGTTGTCTTCTTCGTAGAAGCGCGCCGATTCCTCGATGTCCTCGTCAATCACATCCTCGGGAATCGACAGGCCATAGTGCTGCTTGATCCAGCGTTTTTCTTCGGGAGTGGGGTCTTCCAGGTCCACCCAGATCGGCTTGAAGCGCGTGAGCTCTTCGAGCGACTCGATTTCTTCCTGGAACAGGCGGCCATTGGCCAGCGTGAAAATGTTCAGCATGACGGGTACATCCAACAAAAGCCGCCATGCGGCGGCCCGGGCAGGCGGGAATAACGGCAGTTCGGGGCATAGGTGCTTCCGCGTCCTGCCGGCCACATCACAAACTGCTGTGTACCGTCGTCAGGAGCGAAAGCCAGCAACTGGGACTGGATTCCATGAGAGGTGAGCCGAGGCTCGTAGTGTCAAACAAGGCGGGATTATCGCACTGCAGCATGACAGCAATCAAGGGAAGCTGCGCCTTGCCGAAAATTCAGGCCAGCACGCCGCAACGCGCCTGCGGCGCGCACTCCGCCGCACACCGGTACAAGGCATGCAGCGGGCTGGAAGCCGCCATGGGCTGCAGGCGCCGCGCCAGCCGCTGCAGATTGGCCGGCGTCACCGCCGCATCGTTGAGCAGATTGAACTTGACCAGAAGCTTTTGCTCATTGGGCGTGAGTGCGCGACCCAGCTGCTGCACAAATGCATGCAACGCTGGGTCGCCGGTGGCCACCATCCAGTCCCAGCGGTTGCATTGTCCATAGGTCTTGAAATTGTTCTCACCCATGCCGCTGGGAAACATGTTCGCATTGCGCATGGCCAGCTGCGCCAGGATGGTCGCATCGTCGGCGCCCGCCTGCCGCATGCCGGTAATTTCCGCAAACAAGTCGACAATATGCACGTCAAAGTCGCCATCGTTCTCTATTTCCAGCGAAAAACAGAATTCTTCGCAGACACCAACCTGCTCCAGGCACAGCTGGTACTGGTTGAGCCAGGCGTGCGCTTCCCCCAGTTCGCGCGAGGCGGCATACGCGTGGGCACTGGCAAACGCCTCCAGCTCGCGCCATTGCTCCGGGTACTGCAGCGCATGCCCAAGCTCGTGCGCCAGCGTGGAAAAACTGGAATGCACGCAGTCTGCGGTGGTTGCCGGGCAGTAAAAGGTGATTTGCTGCGGCGCGCCATTGGCCCCGGAAAAATCGGCCGGCACGTTCTCGATGCGGCCGCCCTGGCGGTAAAAGCGCTCCAGCTGTGCGCACATGGCCGGCGTGGCCAGCACCGCAGCCAGCTGTGCAGGCGCAAAGTGCGCGCGTTGCAGGTCGGCGCGGATGCGGCTGCGCAGGCGCAGCGCCACCCAGGCCCGGAACATGCTAGCAGGCACGATGTCGTGCGCAGCACAACACTGCGGCTGGAAAAAGCAGAACGGTGTACAAGAAATCCCGCGTGCCGCACTCAAGAAACGCAGAAGTATCGGGTGTTTGTGACAAAATTTACGCCCAGCTTACGCCGTTGCACGCAGCGGCGTTATTGAAAGGTCATCATGCAAAAAAGAAAACTGCCCCAAGCCGCCTGGATCCTGCTTGCCATGGTAGCGGGCATCCTGCTTGGATACGCGATTTTTACCCTGGTTCCCGACAAGAAGGAAGCCGCCCAGTGGGCCGGCTACATCTCCATCTTCTCCGACGTGTTCCTGCGCCTGATCAAGATGCTGATCGGACCGCTGATTTTCTCCACGCTGGTGGTCGGTATCGCCCACATGGGAGACGCCTCCTCCGTGGGCCGCGTGTTCTTCAAGGCCATGGCCTGGTTCCTGACCGCCTCGCTGGTGTCGCTGACGATCGGCATGATCTTCGCCAACCTGCTGCAGCCGGGCGTCAACCTGAACCTGCCGCTGCCTGACGCGGCGGCCTCGGCCAATCTGGCCACGTCCAAGTTCACGCTCAAGGAATTCGTTACCCACCTGGTGCCGCGCTCCTTTGCCGAGTCGATGGCGAACAACGAGATCCTGCAGATCGTCGTGTTCTCGCTGTTCTTCGGCATCGCGCTGGGCGCCCTGGGCGACCGTGCCAAAACGCTCACGCTGGTCACCGAAGAGCTCTCGCACGTCATGCTCAAGATCACCGGCTACGTGATGAAGCTGGCCCCGGTGGCGGTGCTGGCGGCCATGGCCTCCACCGTGGCAATCAACGGCCTCGACATCCTGCTCAAGTTCGCCGTCTTCATGGTCGATTTCTACATCGCGCTGGGCGTGCTGTGGGGCGCCCTGATCCTGGCGGGTTTCGTGTTCCTGGGCCGCCGCATTCTCGATCTGTTCCCGCTCGTGAAGGAAGGCTTCATGCTGGCCTTTGCCACGGCCAGCTCGGAAGCCGCCTATCCCAAGCTGCTGGATGCGCTGGACCGCTTTGGCGTGCGCCGCCGTATTTCCAGCTTCGTCATGCCGCTGGGGTATTCCTTCAACCTCGACGGCTCGATGATGTACTGCACCTTTGCCTCGCTGTTCATCGCGCAGGCCTACAACATCCACCTGTCGCTGGGCACGCAGATCACCATGCTGCTGGTGCTGATGATCACCTCCAAGGGCATTGCCGGCGTGCCGCGCGCCTCGCTGGTGGTGATTGCCGCCACCTGCTCGCAGTTCGGCATCCCCGAGGCGGGCATCCTGCTGATCCTGGGCGTGGACACCTTCCTGGACATGGGCCGTTCGGCCACCAACGCGATTGGCAACCCGATCGCCGCCGCCGTGGTCGCCAAGTGGGAAGGCCAGCTGCTGAGCAAGGAGGAAACCACAGCGCGCATCCTCTCCATCGAAGAGGAAAGCCATGCCTCGCTGAACCATCCGGCCCATGGCGCGCCCATCGGGCGTGAGGGTGGTGCTGTATGAGCACGCGGCGCCTGTGGTCGCGCTGCATCGCGGCGCTGACCCTGATGGCCGGGGCGCTGGCGGCCCACGCGGACGACCAGACGGTACTGACGCTGACCCCGCCCCCCGAACCTGCCCAGGTGGATGCCATCGTGCTCGAAGGCACGCTCGCGAAGGTGGCTACCAGCGGCACCATGGCGCTGGGCTACCGGGAAGCCTCGCTGCCGTTCTCGTTCCTCGGCCGCAGCGGCAACCCGGTGGGCTATTCGATCGACCTGTGCCAGGCCGTGGTGCGCGCGGCCGAACTGCGCACCCACCGCAAGCTGGCGGTGAAGTGGGTACCGGTCACCTCCGATTCGCGCTTCGACGCTGTCACCAGCGGCAAGATCGATCTGGAATGCGGCTCCACCACCAGCAACCTGGAGCGCCAGCAGCGCGTCGCGTTCTCGCCGGTGTTCTTCATCTCGGGCGCCAAGCTCATGGTGCCCAATGGCAGCCGGATCCGCAATTACCGCGGCCTCTCTGGCAAAACAGTGGTCTACACCTCTGGCACCACCACGGAAAAGGCATTGCGCGAGCTGTTTGCCAAAAACCGCATGAACGTCACGCTGGTGGCCGCACGCGACCACGCCGACGCCTTTGCCCAGCTGGCTGCCGGCAAGGCCGACGCCATGGCCAACGACGATGTGCTGCTGTATGGCTTCATCGCGCGTGAACGCGCACAAGGGCGCGGCGGCTTCAAGGTGGTGGGCGACTTTCTGTCGTACGAGCCCTACGGCCTGATGTACCGCAAGAACGATCCGCAGATGCAAAACCTGGTCGACGACACGTTCCGCAAGCTGGCCGGCAGCGGCGAGCTGGAAAGCCTGTACGAATACTGGTTCCTGCGCAAGCTGCCCAATGGCATGGCCATGAGCCTGCCGATCAGCCCGCACCTGAGCACGGTGTTCGAAACGCTCAAGATCAAGACTGCCCCCTGAAGGGCCTTGCCCCGGCAGCGGGGCAGGCCTTACTTGAGCCGGGCCACATTCGGTGTTGCGACATGCACATCGGCACACTGCGCGCGCTGGCGCAGGGCATGCTCCACCAGCACCAGCGCCAGCAATGCCTCGGCAATCGGGGTGGCGCGGATGCCCACGCAGGGATCGTGCCGGCCCTTGGTCTGCACCACAGTGGCTTCGCCCTGCAGATTGACCGAGTCGCGCGGCGTCAGGATCGAACTGGTCGGCTTGATCGCAATGCTGACCTCGATGTCCTGCCCGTTGCTGATGCCGCCCACAATGCCGCCATCGTGGTTGCTGGCAAAGCCGTGCGGCGTGGGCGAATCCCCATGCAGGCTGCCACGGTGCGCCACGCTGGCAAAACCGTCACCGATTTCCACGCCCTTGACGGCGTTCAGCCCCATCAGCGCATGCGCGATGTCGGCATCCAGGCGATCGTAAATCGGTTCACCCAGCCCCAGCGGCACGCCACTGGCCACCACGCGCAGGCGCGCGCCGCAGCTGTCGCCGGACTTGCGTAGCGCATCCATGTAGGCTTCCAGCGCACTGACGTCGGCGCACGGGGCGAAGAACGGGTTGTTCGGCACATGCTCCCAGCTTTCGAACGGAATGGCCAGTTCGCCGATCTGCGTCATGCAGCCGCGCAATTGCAGGCCGTATTTTTCCGCTAGCCATTTTTTGGCGATGGCGCCGGCCGCCACCGTGGGCGCGGTCAGGCGCGCCGACGAACGGCCGCCACCGCGCGGATCGCGGATGCCGTACTTTTGCCAGTAGCCGTAATCGGCGTGGCCGGGGCGGAAGGTTTGCAGGATCTCGCCGTAATCCTTGCTGCGCTGGTCGGTATTGCGGATCAGCAGCGCAATCGGCGTGCCGGTGGTGCGCCCTTCGTACACGCCAGAGAGAATTTCCACCTGGTCGGCTTCCTGGCGCTGCGTCACATGGCGGCTGGTGCCGGGGCGGCGGCGGTCCAGTTCGGGCTGGATGTCTTCGACCGACAGCGCCATACCGGGCGGGCAGCCGTCGATCACGCAGCCGATGGCCGGGCCGTGGGATTCACCGAAGTTGGTGACAGCGAAAAGGGTGCCTAGGGTATTGCCGCTCATGGGCGGTCATTATGACGGAATGCCCGCGTCCACGGTGGCCTTTTGGCTGCTTTCCCGGCTCCCGTGCCACAATGGCATATCGCTTTTTCCCATTGCCCTGCCATGATGCTTGAAGCCCTGCTCGCCTATCTGCACATCACAGCCATCCTGACCATGACGGTGTTTCTCAGTTCAGAGGCAGCCCTGTGCCGCCAGGACTGGATGAACGCCGCCACCGTGCGCCGCCTGGCCAGGGTCGACCTGATCTACGGCATCGGCGCCCTGCTGGTGCTGCTCAGCGGGCTGGCGCGGTTGATCTGGGGCTTCAAGGGCTGGGAATGGTATGTGCAGAATCCGCTGTTTCACATCAAGATGACGCTGTTCGTGCTGATGCTGCTGCTGTCGCTGCGGCCTACGCTGGCCATGCGCCACTGGCTGCGCGCCGTCAACACCGACGGCAGCCTGCCCGCGCCCGCGGCGGTACAGAGCGTGCGTCGCCAGATCATGGTGTCGGCGCACCTGATGCTGCTGCTGCCGCTATTCGGCGTGCTGCTGGCGCGCGGCATGCGCTGGTGAATTCCCTGACTTGGGTCATGAAAAACAGTGGAAACCTTGTTTTTTTCCATTTCCGGCAGCATAGTAGAGATGACAGGTTGATGACGACAGTTTGGGACCTGTCAGGTGGCCGGTGAGTGAATCCCGCGCCAGATCAGTAGTAGGGCCATCCAGGCTCAGGAGGACAACTTATGAACATCATCATTAGCGGCCATCATCTCGAAGTAACTCCTCCCATGCGCGACTACGTCAGCAGCAAGCTTGAGCGTGTCGCCCGGCACTTCGACCAGATTGTGGATGTGCGCGTGTTGCTTGCCCTCGACAACCAGCCCGACAAGGATCGTCGCCATCGCGCCGAGTGCAACATCCGTGTACGAGGCAACGACATCCGCGCCGAGAGCTGCCAGCAGGACATGTATGCCGCCATCGATGACCTGGTGGACAAACTGGATCGGCAGATCGTCCGTCACAAGGACAAAGTCAAGGACGTCGATGCCGAAGCGCAGCGCAAGCTGATGCAGCAGGAAGCACAAGAGCAATAATCTGCTTCATGGCTTAACGATAAACCCGGCTGCCAGCCGGGTTTTTACTACCTGTCACGCCATAAGAAGAGATGGCCCGGTAGTTGCACACAGGGTTTTTACCAAGTATCCTTCTGGAAATTGTGCATAATCGGGGAAACTTGCCTCGCCCATGAATCGTCTAGCCTCTATCCTGCCTGCCGCCCAGGTTCTCGTCGATGTCGACGTGAGCAGCAAAAAGCGTGCCTTCGAAGAAGTTGGCCTGCTGTTCGAAGAGCTGCATGGCCTCAGCCGCGCCATCATCACCGACAGCCTGTTCGCACGCGAACGTCTGGGCTCTACCAGCCTGGGGCATGGTGTGGCCATTCCACACGGCCGCATCAAGGGTCTGAAAGCGCCCATGGCGGCCCTGTTCCAGCTGGCCCGTCCGATCGGTTTCGATGCCCCCGACGACAATCCGGTCACGCTGCTGATCTTCCTGCTGGTGCCCGAAGCCGCCACGCAGAAGCATCTCGAAATCCTGTCTGAAATTGCAGAAATGCTCAGCGACGGCGAATTGCGCGAGCGACTCATGACCACGCACGATGCAGCCCGCCTGCACCAGCTCGTGTCCAGCTGGCACTCCATCCACGCCAACTGAATCCTGCCCTGATAAACCAATGGCGAACCCACGGGTTCGCCATTGGTTTATCAGGGCCATGCTGCGGTACAGTAGTTCATGATGCCGCCGGCGTGCTGCCGAGGGCCAAGCTTTCCGGAATCCGCCATGAAACACACCGTCATCAGCGCCGATGTGCTGTTCGAGGACTTTCGCACCACGCTGCGCTGGCAGTGGCTGGCCGGCCTGGGCGCTTCCGAGCGCCGCTTCGAAGAGGTGGCCGTGCAGGAGGCCTCCTCGGGCGCCGACCTGGTCGGCTACCTGAACTACATTCACCCGTACCGGGTGCAGGTGTTTGGCGAGCGCGAAGTCAACTACATCACTCAGGCCGCACCCGAAGACGTGGCCCGCCGCATTGCCCGCATTGTCACGCTCGAGCCACCGGTGGTAATCGTGGCCGACAACCAGACCCCGCCCGACGCCCTGCTGCAGATGTGCGAACGTGCCCAGATCCCGCTGTTTGCCACCGACGAACGCGCCGCCTACGTGATCGACCTGCTGCGCTCCTACCTGGGCAAGCACTTTGCCAACCGCGACACCATGCACGGCGTGTTCCTGGACATCCTGGGCCTGGGCGTACTGATCACCGGCGAATCCGGCCTGGGCAAGAGCGAGCTGGGCCTGGAACTGATTTCGCGCGGCAACGGCCTGGTAGCCGATGATGCGGTGGATTTCTACCGCATCAACCAGACCACCATCGAGGGCCGCTGCCCCGAACTGCTGCAGAACCTGATGGAAGTGCGTGGCATCGGCCTGCTGGATATCCGCGCCATCTTTGGCGAGATCGCCGTGCGCCGCCGCATGCGCCTGCGCCTGATCGTGCATCTGGTACGCAAGGAAACGCTGGAGCGCGACTTCGAGCGCCTGCCCACCGAACCGCTCTACCAGGATGTGCTGGGCGTGCCGATCCGCAAGGCGGTAATCCAGGTGGTGGTGGGCCGCAACATCGCCGTACTGGTGGAAGCCGCCGTGCGCAACACCATTCTGGAACTGCGCGGCATCAACACCTACGAGGAATTTGCCGCACGCCAGCGTGCCGCCATGCTCAACGGCTACATGGACGACTGATCGCGCCGTTCAGCCCTGTCCCATACGCTGAAACAGCCCGCCCGGCAGGCGGGACACTTGGCCATCGAGCTCCAGTTCAAGCAGGCGTGCCTGCAACTGCGGCGTGTCCATGCCGGTGCGCGCCAGCAGGGCATCCAGCCCCACCGGGTCATAGCCCAGCGCCTCCAGCACCGGATCATCACTGTCCGGCGCGGTGGCCGGCAGCGGCTGGCGCGGCAAGGCCAGCCCCGGACGCAATTCCTCCAGCACGTCCTCGGCCGATTCCACCAGCTTGGCGCCCTGCCGGATCAGCGCGTGGCAGCCGCGCGACTGCGGCGAGTGGATGGAGCCCGGAATGGCAAACACCTCCTTGCCCTGCTCACTGGCCAGCCGCGCCGTGATCAGCGAACCCGACTGCGGCGCCGCCTCCACCACCAACACCCCCTGGCTGATACCGGCCAGGATACGGTTGCGGCGCGGAAAATGGTGCGCCAGCGGCGGCGCACCCAGCGGGCATTCGCTCAGTAGCAGGCCGCTTTGCGCTATGCGGTGGGCCAGCTCGCGGTGCTGGCGCGGGTAGACACGATCGAGCCCGGTGCCCACCACCGCAATCGTCGGCGCCCCCGCATGGCCCGCTCCTGCGGCCAGTGCGCCCTCGTGCGCGGCCGCATCCACCCCCAGCGCCAGTCCGGACACCACAGTCCAGCCCAGGCCGGCAAAGGCCTTGGCAAATTGCCGGGCATTGCTGGCTCCCTGCGGCGTGGGATTGCGGCTGCCCACCATGGCAATGGCCGGTTGTTTGCCCAACTGCTGCACCTGGCCCAGCGCATACAGCAGCACCGGCGGATCGACGGTTTGCAGCAGCGACTGCGGATACTCCGGGCAGGCCAGCGTGAGCACGCGCCGCTGCAAGCCGTCTGCGGACGGTTGCAGCCATTGCCAGGTGGTGTCTATCAGCGTGCGCGTAGCCTCAGCCGGATGCAGCACGGCCTCGGCCTGACGCTGCGAGACCACCTGCTGCAGCGCATACAGCGATTGCGCCAGCGCCTGCTGCGGCAGACCGAAGGCGGCCAGCAGGCGGCGCACGGCGTCCGGCCCCACGCCCTCAGCATGCACTAGCTGCAGCCAGGCGCCCAGTTCATCGCGCGTCATCGGCAGGCTCCAGCGGTAACAGCCAATCGCCCGGGCGCACCGCATCGACGGCGCGGGTGACATGGAACAGCGCCAGCGGTGCACCGTCGTCCGGCAGGCGCTGCGCCAAGCCAAAGGGCTGCACCAGCCGCTGCTCGCCCATACCGGGCTGCGGCCGCACGATGCGGTACTGCTGCGTGGTGGCCGGCGCACCGGCCGGCAGCTGCGCCAGCACGTGGTCACCCGGCGCCATCAGGGTACGGCCATCGGCTGTGTGCAGCACCCGGGCAGCCTGCGCGTACTGCGCAGCCGGCAGCCACTCTGGCGCTGCCCGCATGGCGGCGGCATGCCCCGACAGCACGGCAGCCATGCATGGGATTAGCAATTTACTCATATGAAAGTATTAATTATTCCTGCAAGCCATGGATAGTATCAGGTGCTTGGCCGGCCTGCCATGACACGCAACGCAAAAAACAGGACAATTGAACATTTGATAAGCCGATTTTTCCTGAAGTTTTCATGGCCCAGCTCCCTATTCTTGTCTATCCCGATCCGCGCCTGCACACGGTGGCCACGCCGGTCGCCGCGGTGGATGAGCGCGTGCGCGCCATCATCGCCGACATGTTCGACACCATGTACGAGGCCAAAGGCATCGGCCTGGCTGCCACCCAGGTGAACATCCACGAGCGCCTGATCGTGATCGACGTGTCGGAAGAGCGCAACCAGCGCATGGTGGTGATCAACCCCGAAATCGAATGGATCAGCGACGAACGCATCAAGGGCGACGAAGGCTGCCTGTCCGTGCCCGGCATCTATGACGGCGTGGAACGCGCCGCCGCCATCCACGTGCGCGCGCTGGACGAAAACGGCAACAGCCGCCTGATCGAGGCCGAAGGCCTGCTGGCCGTGTGCCTGCAGCACGAAATGGACCACATCAACGGCAAGGTGTTCGTCGAATACCTGAGCGCGCTCAAGCGCGGCCGCATCAAGACCAAGCTCGCCAAGGCAGCGCGCGAAGCCGTACGCGGCACGGCGCTCTGATGGCCGCGCCGATGAAGGTCGTTTTCGCCGGCACCCCCGAATTTGCCGAAGTGGCGCTGCAGGCCCTGCTGCGCGCGGGCTTCGATGTACCCCTGGTGCTGACCCAGCCCGATCGGCCGGCCGGCCGCGGCATGAAACTGCACGCCTCCCCGGTCAAGCAGACCGCGCTAGCGCACCAAATCCCGGTGTCGCAGCCGCACAGCCTGCGCCTGGACGGCAAATACCCCGAAGAAGCCGTCGCCGCGCGCGAGGCGCTGCTGGCCGCGCAACCCGACGTGATGGTGGTTGCCGCCTATGGCCTGATCCTGCCGCAATGGGTGCTGGAACTGCCGCGCCTGGGTTGCCTCAACATCCACGCCAGCCTGCTGCCGCGCTGGCGCGGCGCCGCGCCCATCCACCGCGCCATCGAGGCCGGCGACGCCGACACCGGCATCACCATCATGCAGATGGATGTCGGCCTGGACACCGGCGACATGCTGCTGGGGGAAAAACTTCCCATTGCGGATGAAGACACTACCGCCACCCTGCATGACAAGCTGGCCGGTCTGGGCGGTCGCATGATCGTCGAGGCACTCGAGCTGGCATCCTGCGGCGGTCTGCAAGCCACTCCGCAGCCGGCGCAGGGCGTCAACTACGCGCACAAGATCGAAAAGGCCGAGGCCCGCATCGACTGGCTGCTGCCGGCCGCCGTGATTCTGCGCCGCATCCGCGCCTTCAACCCGTTTCCTACCGCCGCCACCGAAGTGCAGGGCGAGACCATCAAGATCTGGCAGGCACAGCCCTCGGCCATCGCCGTGCCGCCCGCCGCCGTGCCCGGCCAGGTGCTGGCGCTGGATGCACAAGGTGTGCATGTGGCCTGCGGCGAACACACCGCGCTGTGCCTGACCATGCTGCAGCGCGCTGGCGGCAAACGACTGCCCGCTACCGAATGGCTGCGCGGCTTCGCCTTGCCCGCCGGCACACTGCTCGGCGCCGCTGCCTGAGTTCCCATGCCACCAGACGCCTCCTTGGCCGTGCTGCCGCCCGTCGCACGCGACCTCACGCTCGAGCCCCAGCTGCTGTCGCGGGCCATGCTGCGCCAGTCCGCCTTCCGCGAAGGCATACGCAACTACCGCACGGTCTGGCTCGGCATTGCTTCCTGGGGCCTGATGACCGGCGTGGCCATGGGCAATTCCGGCCTGAGCCTGTTCGAGGGCATCGTGATGACCCTGCTGGTGTTCGCCGGCACCGCACAGCTCGCTGCCGTGCCGCTGATCGCCGCCGGCGCGCCGATCTGGGTGATCCTTGCCGCGGCTTTTTGCGTCAACCTGCGTTTTGTCGTCTTCAGCGCCCATCTGCGCGAATATGCATTGCATCTGCCGTTTCGCGAGCGCATGTTGTTCGGTTACCTGTCGGGCGACGTCAACTATGTGCTGTTCGTGAACCGCTACCCCCATCCGGACAACCACGATGCCCGCGAGCGCGGCAACCGGATTGCCTGGTACATGGGCAGTACCTGCGCCAACTATGTGAACTGGTGCGTCTCCTGCATCACCGGAGTGCTGGCTGCGCACGCCATTCCCACCGGCTGGGGCCTCGGTTTTGCCGGCTCGCTGGCGGTGCTGGGCGTGCTGTGTGCCATGCTCGACAAGCGCCTGCGCGTGCTCACGGCCGTGCTGGCCGGCAGCGTGGCGGTGATGGCCTGGTCGCTGCCGCTCAAGCTGAACCTGGTGGCGGCCATCACCGTCTCCGTGGGCCTGTGCCTGGCCCTCGAATACGCCCTGGAGCGCCCGGGCAAGGGTCTGCGCCAGCCGGGAGACCCGGCATGAATGAACTCATGTCCATCCCCGGCGAAACCGACTGGGTCACGCTGCTGGTGATCGCGGGGCTGACGCTGGTGACCATTGTTTCGCGCAGCTTTTTCTTCATTTCGGCGCGGCCCATGCCCAATCCGCGCTGGTTCCAGCGCAGCCTGCAGTACGCGCCGGTGGCCGCGCTGGCGGCCGTGGTTGCGCCCGAGATCCTGCTCAGCAACGGCCATCTGGCAGGATGGGCTGATGCCCGCCTGTACGGAGCGGCCGTGGGCGCTGCCTGGTACTTCTACCGCCGCAGTGTCATGGGTACCATCCTGATGGGCATGGCGGTGTATCTTCCTTTGCACCTGGCGCTGGGCTGGTAATTTCACCAGTGGCGCACACTGGCTTTCATCGATAGAATCTCGCCCCTATAGGTGCCGGCGCCCGTCACCCAGGCAAGCATCCGCATGCCAGACACGGCACCCTAGCAAGGAGATGTTCATGCAAGGTCGCACTTCCCTTACCCTGGGAATCGTTTCTCTCGCCGTACTGGCTGCGCTGGCCGGTTGTTCCAAACAGGATCAGGGCAAGGCGCCAGCTGGCGGTGCGGCCAGCAGCACCGCGGCCGCTGGCGTGGTGGAAGTACCCTTCGGCACGGTGGGCCCGATTTCGGGCGGCATCGCCCACATCGGCAAGGACGTCGAAAACGGCGTGCGCCTGGCCCTGGATGAAATCAACGCCACCAAACCCGTCATCGGCGGCAAGCCGGTGCAGTTCAAGCTGATCGCCGAAGACGACGCCGGCGAGCCCAAGCAGGCCACCGCCGTGGCCCAGAAGTTCTGCGACAGCAAGGTCGTGGCCGTGGTGGGCCACCTGCAGTCCGGCACCTCGATTCCGGCCTCGACCATCTACAACAACTGCGGCATTCCGATGGTCACGGCCTCGGCTACCAACCCCGACCTGACCAAGCCCGGCTACAAGAACGTCTTCCGCCTGATCGCCAACGACAACCAGCTGGGCGCCAGCGTGGTCGAATACGCGGCCAAGCATGGCGTGAAAACCGCTGTCATCGTGGACGACCGCACCGCCCTGGGCCAGGGCCTGGCCGCCGTCTTCAAGGAAACCGCTGCCAAAACCGGCATCCAGATCCTGGACTCCCAGTTCACCACCGACAAGGCCACCGATTTCATGGCCATCCTCACCGCCGTCAAGGGCAAAAAGCCGGACGCCATCTTCTATGGCGGCCTGGACGCCCAGGCCGGCCCGATGCTGCGCCAGATGGCACAGCTGGGTCTGGAAAACATGAAGCTGTTCGGCGGCGATGCCATCTGCACACCCAAGCTGCCCACGCTGGCCAGCAATGCCAGCACCATGGCGGGTGTGACATGCGCCACCGGCGGTGCTTCGGTCGAGAAAATGAAAGGCGGCAACGACTGGATGGCCAAGTACAACAAGCAGTACAACGGCCAGTTCCAGATCTACAGCCCCTACGCCTACGACGCCACCCGCGTGCTGGTGCAGGCCATGAAGGATGCCGATTCCACCGATCCGCAAAAATACCTGCCCAAGCTGCAGGCCATCCATTTCGAGGGCATGGTGGGCGACATCAGCTTTACCGACAAGGGCGAGCTGCAAAAGCCGGCCGTGACGCTGTACAACTACAAGGACGGCAAGCGCGTGGAAGCGACCAACTAACCGATCGTACGGTGCCGCATCCTGCTGCATGCCCGGCCCCGGCCGGGCATTTTTCATGGATAACCCGCCTGCCAGCGCGGCCTCCGATTGACAGTGGCAGCGCGCTCTATAAGATATATATTAAATATACCTTTATCCGCAGGAAGGCTCCCTGCGATCGGCGCCGGGACTGCGCGCCGCTTTTTTCCCAACGGAGGGAATCATGACCCATGTCGTAACCGAAGCCTGCATCAAGTGCAAATACACCGATTGCGTGGACGTCTGCCCAGTAGACGCCTTCCGCGAAGGCAAGAACATGCTGGTGATCGATCCGGACGAGTGCATCGACTGCGGCGTCTGCATTCCGGAATGCCCGGTGGCCGCCATCTATACCGAGGAAGATGTACCCAAGGACCAGCGCAAGTACATCCCCATCAATGCCGACCTGGCGCACAAGTGGCCGGTGATCGCGCGCACCCACGCGGCCCTGTCGGATGCCGACGAGTGGGCCAAGGTGCAGGACAAGGCGCAGCTGCTCGACGAGCGCAGCGCCAAGGATCCGGACTGAAGGTTCAGCCTTCGGTCGCAGCGTCCTGTTCTTCGTCGTCGACGGTGTCGAGCTGCGGCGGCTGCACCACCAACACCGGCACCGGTGAATCGTGCGTCAGCTTGCTGGCGGTGGAGCCTTCGATGGCATTGAGCCAGCTGCCCATGGCGCGCGAGCCCATCACCACCATGTCGCAGCCATGGCTTTCGATCACTTCCAGAATGGCCGGCACGGCGTCGCCGCTCAGCACGGTGGTCTGGTAAGGTACGCCAGCGGCTTCCAGCAGCTGCGCCGCAGGCGCCAGCATGCTTTCGCCGGCCCCCTGCGCCACATTGGCCAACATTTCGGCATTGTCGCGCGCGGTCAGGCGCTCATACAGCGTGGCCGGCTCCTGCACATTGGCCAGCACGAATTCGGCGCGCAATCCTTCCTGCACCAGACGCAAGGCAAAACGGGTTTCATGCAGCGACAGTTCGGTGCCGTCGACAGGCAGCAGGATCTTCATGGTTACTCCTTGTTGTCCGGGGGCGGGCAAGCAATGCCCTCTGGAACCATTGTGCCACTGCGCCAGCGCCCAAAGGCTGGCAAGCAGCGGTCAACTTCCTATAATCACGCCCATTACCCTTTCCGATTTTCATATTTTTGCAACAGGAATCGTCCATGCAATTCATCCGCTTTTCCGACCTCTGCGCCAATGGCCAGGCCAAGGGCAAACGCGTGTTCATCCGTGCCGATCTGAACGTGCCGCAGGACGACAACGGCGACATCACCGAAGACACGCGCATCCGCGCCTCCCTGCCTGCCATCCGCATGGCGCTGGATGCCGGCGCCGCCGTGATGGTGACCTCGCACCTGGGCCGCCCCACCGAAGGCGAATTCAAGCCCGAAGACTCGCTGTCGCCGGTGGCCGCGCGCCTGTCCGAGCTGCTGGACTGCGAAGTGCCGCTGCTCAGCAATTGGCTGGACGGCGTGGAAGTGGAACCTGGCCAGGTGGTGCTGCTGGAAAACTGCCGCCTGAACGTGGGCGAGAAAAAGAACAAGCCCGAGCTGGCCCAGAAGATGGCCCAGCTGTGCGACATCTTCGTGCACGACGCCTTCGGCACCGCCCACCGCGCCGAGGGCACCACCTACGGCATCGCACAGTTTGCGCCGATTGCCTGCGCCGGCCCGCTGCTGGCTGCCGAAATGGATGCCATCAGCACCGCCCTGGCCAATCCCAAGCGCCCACTGGTGGCCATCGTGGCCGGCAGCAAGGTCAGCACCAAGCTCACCATCCTGCAAAGCCTGGCCGACAAGGTGGACGGCCTGATCGTGGGCGGCGGCATTGCCAACACCTTCATGCTGGCCGCAGGCCTGCACATCGGCCGCTCGCTGGCCGAAGGCGAACTGGTGGAAGAGGCTCGCAAGGTGATCGTCAAGATGAAGGAACGCGGCGCCGAAGTGCCGATCCCGGTGGACGTGGTGGTGGCCAAGGAATTCAAGGCCGATGCCAAGGCCACCGTCAAGGATGCGAAAGACGTGGCGGAAGACGACCTGATCCTGGACATCGGCCCCAAGACCGCGCAACTGCTGGCAGACAAGCTCCAGGCCGCCGGCACCATCGTGTGGAACGGCCCGGTCGGCGTGTTCGAGTTTGACCAATTTGCCCATGGCACCGAAACCATTGCGCGTGCCATTGCAGCCAGCGACGCCTTCAGCATCGCCGGCGGCGGCGACACCCTGGCCGCCATTGCCAAATACGGCATCGACAAGGACGTGAGCTACATTTCCACCGGCGGCGGCGCCTTCCTGGAAGTGCTGGAAGGCAAGACCCTGCCGGCCTTTGAAATTCTGCAGAAACGCGCGCAAGCTTGACGCGTATCAAAAGCACACTGGTGCTAAAACAACATTTCAGGGCGTGGTCGCACCCCGAAGTTGTACCACTGCACTCAGCGCTTGCCAGCGCATTCGCGCACATGAGGTTGTAAAACCCAGCCAATTGCCATACCCACTTCTTACACGGGGTGTTACCTGGGTACTGGCAGGATCACGCCATTGTTTTTACAATGAAGGAGTTTTCCTATACGGGGAGCTCCTGCCCAAGACTTTGGTTGCCACCACAGCAAAGGATGCCGGCGGTTTGGGCAGGGGCTTCCGGGTTGGCTCGCGCTGCTTAGCACACCAGCCGTTTCGCACGCAAGTGCACGTTTTCGACAGGCCATGACCGACTCCAACACTGCCACCAATGCTGTTTCGGTGCAGCAACCCGTGACCATTGACCAACCCATGCCGCACCGCAAGGTGATCCGCTCGTGGACGGCTCCGTTCGCCCAGCGCGACAACTGGCATGCCTTCGTGCTGCTGGTGCTCGACTATGCGCTATTTGCGGCACTGGTGGCTGGCGCCGTGCTGTTCGACCCATGGTGGCTGCAGTTGCTGTGCGGCCTGGCCGCCGGCTTCGTCATCGGCCGCCTGTTCATCATCGGCCACGATGCCTGCCACATGAGCCTGACGCCCAACCGCAAGCTCAACCAGTGGCTGGGCCGCATTGCCTTCATGCCCTCGCTTACGGCCTACAGCCTGTGGGACGTGGGCCACAACGTGGTGCACCACGGCTACACCTGCCTGAAGGGGGTGGACTTCGTCTGGGAACCGCTCACCAAGGAAGAGTACGACGCCCTCGGTCCGCTGCAGCGCGTGCTGCAGAAGCTCTACCGCAGCGGCTGGGGCGCCGGTGTCTACTACATGATCGAGATCTGGTGGAAGCGTGAGCTTTTCCCCAGCAAGAAGTACATGCCCACGCGCCGCCCGGTGTTCATCTGGGACAACGTGCTGGTGCTCGGCTTCTGGGCCGTCTGGATTGCCGCCGTGGTTGGCGTGGCGCTGGCTGCGGGCCAGCCCGTGTGGCAAGCCCTGCTGTTCGGCATGGTCATTCCCGCCATCTTCTGGTTTTACATGATCGGCTTCGTGGTGTACGTGCACCATACGCACGAAAAGGTGAGCTGGCAAAAGGACAAAGCCACCTGGGGCAAGGCGGCACCGTTCGTGTCCACCACCGTGCACCTGACCTTCCCGTACCAGCTTGGCGCCGCCATGCACCACATCATGGAGCACACTGCCCACCACGTGGACATGAGCATCCCGCTGTACAAGCTCAAGCAGGCGCAACACCGCCTCGAAGAACTGCTGCCGGGCCGCATCGTGGTGCAGCGCTTTTCCTGGAAGTGGTACTTCGACACCGCCCGCAAGTGCAAGCTGTACTGCTTTGACCGCAACTGCTGGACCGACTTCCGCGGCAACGCCACCAGCACGCCGCGCACCGACATGACGGTGGTCCCGGCCTGAGCGGTTCCTGATCCCGACACCCAGCACTCCGGCCCGCCTGCAACTTCTGCCGCGGGCCGTTTGCCTGGCGTGCTTTAATGCCGGAGCGGGATTACGCGCAAACGCGATCCGTGCCAGAATCATTGGCAGACCGCAGCCTTGCGGCCCCACGCAGGAGCGCACCATGAACCGCCACGCCACCAAGATCGTTGCCACCATCGGCCCGTCTTCCAGCAGCCCCGCATTACTGGAAGACATGCTCCGTGCCGGTGTCAATGTGGTGCGCCTCAATTTCAGCCACGGCATTACACAGGACCACATCGAGCGCGCGGCCATGGTGCGCGAGGCGGCAGTGCGCGCCGGGCGCGAAGTGGCCATCATGGCCGACCTGCAGGGGCCCAAGATCCGCGTCGGCAAGTTTGCCGAAGGCAAGGTCATGCTGGAGGCCGGCGCCCCGTTCGTGCTGGACGCCAGCCGCTCCGAGCCCGGCGACGTGCACGGCGTGGGCCTGGACTACAAGGAGCTGCCGCGCGACGTGCGTCCCGGCGACGTGCTGCTGCTCAACGACGGCCTGATCACGCTGGTGGTGCAGGCCGTGCGGGACGAAGCGGTGCACACCATAGTCAAGCAGGGCGGCGAACTGTCCAACAACAAAGGCATCAACCGGCAGGGCGGCGGCCTGTCCGCGCCAGCGCTCACGGCCAAGGACATGGATGACATCAAGACCGCCATGCAATTCCAGGCCGATTACGTGGCGGTGAGCTTTGCCAAGAGTGCCACCGACATGGAAATGGCGCGCCAGCTATGCCATGTAGCGGGCGCCGAGTTCCGCCACAAGCCGTTCCTGATCGCCAAGATCGAACGCGCCGAGGCCATTCCCCGCCTCGAATCCATCCTGCAGGCCAGCGACGGCATCATGGTGGCGCGCGGCGATCTAGCGGTGGAAGTGGGCAATGCCGCCGTGCCGGCGCTGCAAAAACGCATGATTGCGCTGGCGCGCCAGCACGACAAGGTGGTGATCACCGCCACCCAGATGATGGAAAGCATGATCAGCAACCCGATCCCCACGCGCGCCGAAGTGAGCGACGTGGCCAATGCCGTGCTGGATGGCACCGATGCAGTGATGCTGTCGGCCGAAACCGCCGCCGGCAAGTACCCGCTGCAAACCGTGCAGGAAATGGCGCTGATCTGCGAGGCGGCCGAGCAGCATGATCCGAGCAAGATCGATGCCGACTTTACCGACCAGACCTTTGAACGCATCGACCAGTCGATCGCAATGGGCGCGCTGTTTACCGCCTACCACCTGAATGCCAAGGCCATCGTGGCACTGACCGAATCCGGCTCGACCGCGCTGTGGATGAGCCGGCACAGCATCCACATCCCGATTTACGCGCTCACCTCGCGCCTGGCGGCGCAGCGGCGCATGGCGCTGTTCCGCAACGTGCATGCCTTGCTGATGGACACCCACCTGGAACGCGACATCGTGCTGCAAGAAGCCGAGGCGGAACTGATGCGCCAGGGCGTGGTGCAGCGCGGCGACATCTACGTGATCACCTGCGGTGCGCCCATGGGCGTGCCCGGCGGCACCAACATGCTGCAGGTGTGCCGCGTGCCGTAGAGCCATAGCTGGTACCGCCATCAAGCTCGGTTAAAATGAAAAGATTATCTGCCTGCGCAGACAGGCACTGCTGCGCCTGCCGCACACCCGGTTTCACATTTCTGGAAGGACTTCCCCTCATGGCACTCGTATCGATGCGCGAACTGCTGGACCATGCCGCCGAAAACGGCTACGGCATCCCGGCCTTTAACGTCAACAACCTGGAACAGGTGCAGGCCGTGATGGCAGCCGCCGACGAAGTGGGCGCACCGGTAATCCTGCAGGCCAGCGCTGGCGCCCGCAAATATGCCGGCGAGCACTTCATCAAGTACCTGATCCAGGCCGCCGCCGAAGCCTACCCGCACATTCCGCTGGTCATGCACCAGGACCATGGCACCTCGCCCGCCGTGTGCCAAGGCGCGCTGGGCCTGGGCTTTGGCTCGGTGATGATGGACGGTTCGCTGAAGGAAGACGGCAAGACCCCGGCCGACTTTGCCTACAACGTCGACGTCACCAAAAAGGTTGTCGCCATGGCGCACCAGATCGGCGCCACCGTAGAGGGCGAGCTGGGCTGCCTGGGCAGCCTGGAAACCGGTGAAGCCGGCGAAGAAGATGGCATCGGCGCCGAAGGCAAGCTGGACCACAGCCAGATGCTGACCGACCCCGAAGAAGCCGCCCGCTTCGTCGAAGCCACCCAGCTGGACGCGCTGGCCATTGCCATCGGTACCAGCCACGGCGCCTACAAGTTCACGCGCAAGCCCACCGGCGACATCCTGGCCATCCAGCGCGTGGCCGAGATCAACAAGCGCATTCCCAACACCCACCTGGTGATGCACGGCTCTTCCAGCGTGCCGCAAGACCTGCTGGACATCATCAACCAGTACGGCGGCGCCATGAAGCAAACCTATGGCGTGCCGGTGGAAGAAATCCAGAAGGCCATCAAGTATGGCGTGCGCAAGGTCAACATCGACACCGACATCCGCATGGCCATGACCGGCGCCGTGCGCAAGTTCATGCACGAAAACCCCGCCAAGTTCGACATGCGCGAGTGGATGAAGCCCGCCCGCGAGGCCGCCAAAGCGGTGTGCAAGCAGCGCTACCTCGAATTTGGCTGCGAAGGCCAGGGCGCCAAGATCAAGGGCATCCCGCTGAGCGTGATGGCCGAGAAATACGCCAAGGGTGAGCTGGCGCAAAAGGTGAACTAAACCGCCATTGCCTGCAGGCAAGCACGGCGCATGTCGCAAGGCATGCGCCGTTTTTGTTGTCGCGGGCGGGCCCAACAACGGTTTTTCACGGAATTGCGGGGGTGAAGAACCACAAAAAAGCCCCGCCAGGCCAAGGCCGTGCGGGGCTGCAGGAATCTGCCAGCGCGCAGATTCAGATTATTTCTTCACGTTCCACGAAGCCGGGTACTTGTAGCCGGGGAAGCGCTTCAGCGAGTAGGCCTTGAACTCGGGCGACTGGTAGGCGGCGATTACGTCCTTGGCCCACTGGGTGTTGGCGTTGCTGGTCTTGATCGCACCGACGTTGATGTAGGCGTCGCTCTTTTCCTGGTACAGCGCGCTGGTCAGCTTCATGCCGCTGCTGACGGCGTAGTTGCCGTTGACCACGGCAAAGTCCACATCGGCACGCGAACGCGGCAGCTGGGCCGCCTCCAGCGGGCGCAGCTTGATCTGCTTGACGTTGGTGGCAATGTCACGCTCGGAAGCGGTGAGCGGGTTGATGCCGGCCTTGAGCTTGATCCAGCCCAGGTCGTTCAGCATCACCAGCGCGCGCGCCAGGTTGCTGGGGTCGTTGGGGATGCTGACGCTGCTGCCATTTTTCACGGCAGCCAGGCTGGCGGTGCGGCCGGCGTACACGCCCAGCGGTGCGGTCGGCACCTGGAACACCGGCGACAGCTGCAGCTTGTGCTGGGCGCTGAAGGTGTCCAGATACGGGCGGTGCTGGAACACGTTCACATCCAGCGAGCCTTCCTGCAGGGCCAGGTTGGGGCGGATGTAGTCGGTAAACTCGACCAGCTTGACCTTGTAACCTTTCTTCTCAAGGATGGGGCGAATGGCTTGCTTGACCTGGTCGCCAAAGTCGCCCACGGTGGTGCCGATGACGATTTCCTTCTTGGCCGGGTCGGCGGCCAGCGCGGCGGTGCCGGTGGCAGCCAGCAGGGCGACGGCGGCAGTGGCCTTGAACAGGGTGCGCAGGGTGGTTTGCATGGAGAACTCCTTGAAGTGGTACGGGAGAAAGAAGCGGGAAATCAACGTTTGTCCAGACGCGCGGCAATGCTGTTGCCCAGTACCTGGATGATTTGCACGAGCACGATCAGCAGCAGCGACATCGCTACCAGCACCACCGTGTCGTAGCGCTGGTAGCCGTAGCGGATGGCCAGGTCGCCAATGCCGCCGCCGCCCACCACGCCGGCCACGGCCGAGTAGCTCAGGAAGCTGATGGTAAGAATGGTGAAGCCGGAAATCAGGCCGGCGCGGGCCTCCACCAACAGCACCTTGACGATGATCTGCAGCGGGCTGGCTCCCATGGCCTGTGCGGCTTCGAGCATGCCACGCGGAATCTCGCGCAGCGACTGCTCGGCCAGACGCGCAAAGTAGGGAACCGCCGCAAACGACAGCGGCACCGATGCCGCCAGCGGGCCGATCGAGGTGCCGGCCACCCAGCGCGTGAACCCGCTCAGCACCACCATCAGGATGATGAAGGGGAAGGAGCGCACCAGGTTGACCAGCCAGCCCAGCACGCCGTTGATGGCACGGTTGGGGTGCAGGCCGTCCTTGCCGCTCAGGTACAGCACCACGCCCAGCGGCAGGCCGATGAGCAGCGCGGCGGTCAGGCCGATGCCCAGCATCAGCGCGGTTTCGACCGCCGCCTGGATGATTTCATCCTGCATGCTGGCCAGATGGCCCCAGGCGCCGGCCCAGGTAAACGGGGCATCGGCCACGTCCAGTGTGCCGATCACGATGTCTTCGCTGTTGTCTGCCATGTCAGTCCTCCTCGGCCAACAGTGCGCGGGCCTGCTCGGTGGATACGGCCAGCTGCTGGTTGTGCACGCTGGCCACTTCGATCACGCGGCCCTGGTCCATCACGGCAGCGCGTTGGCACAGGGTGCGCACCACGCGCATTTCGTGCGTGACGATGACCAGCGTGACACCAAAGCGCTGGTTGATGTCGCGCAGGCAATCCAGCACCGAGCGCGTGGTTTGCGGATCCAGCGCGGAGGTAGGCTCGTCGGCCAGGATCACCTTGGGCTGCGGCGCTAGCGCACGCGCAATGCCCACGCGCTGCTTCTGCCCACCCGACAGCTGCGCCGGATAGTGCCCGGCACGCTGGCTCAGGCCCACCACCTCCAGGCACTCGGCCACGCGCGCCTGTATGCGGTTGCGGCTCCAGCCGGCAATCTCCAGCGGAAATGCCACGTTGCCGGCCACGGTGCGGTTGGCCATCAGGTTGAACTGCTGGAACACCATGCCCATGTGCTGACGCGCGCGACGCAGGCTGGCCGCATCCAGGCTGGTGAGCACATCATCGCCCACGCGCACGCGACCGCCATCCGGCCGCTCCAGCAGGTTGATCAGGCGCAGCAAGGTGGACTTGCCCGCTCCCGAATGGCCGATCAGGCCAAACACCTCGCCCGCGCCGATATGCAGCGTGGTCGGGTGCACTGCGTCAAACCAGCCACCGCCTTGCGGGGCCGGAAAACGCTTGAAGACACTTTCCAGTTCAATCATCGTTTTGCGCGCTCGTACTGCCTGGCACGAACGCCACCATGAAAAGGCTCGAATTATGACGCAGACAGAAAGTCATATGCATATATCAATATGAAGACCGTTGCTATTTAGGAAAATTCAGCATGTTCATTGGCCTGGCTCTTTCGCCAAGATGGCTGTTTTTCGCAACATCCTGAGTGTTTCAATTAACAATCAGTTGCATATTGCAACCATAAAATTCAGAATCATGTTCGTTGTTCACATTTGTACACACATCGGGAGTGAATTCATGGGTATCACGCGACGTCATTGGCTTGGAGCAGCGGGAGCTTCGGGCCTGGCCTTGTATGGCTGCAAATCAACCCCTACGGCGATCGCGGCGGCGTCGGCGCCGGCCAGCGCGGCATCGGCCATTGCCGATTACAAGACCTTCAGCGGCACCGTTCCGCACGCCACGCACTACGGCCCGCTGATCGCCACCGTCAAGAACGGCAAGATCGACAGCATCGCAGCCCAGTCGTCCGACAAGATGCCCACCCCGATGCTGCTGGACGGCGTGAAGGCGCGCACCTATGACAAGTCCCGCGTGGCCGGCCCCATGGTGCGCAAATCCTACCTGGAATGGGCCATGAACGGCTACCGGGGCAGCAACCACCCTGAGCGGCGCGGCAAGGAAGAGTTTGTGCGCGTCAGCTGGGAAACCGCGCTGGGCCTGAGCGCCAAGGCGATCCTGGACACCATCGAAAAATACGGCAACGAAGGCTGCTTCAGCAGCTCCTACGGCGGCTGGTCGCACGCCGGCATCTTCCGCCCCAACGTGCTGCAGGGCCGCTTCTTCAACCTGCTGGGCGGCTCGTCCATGACCACCGGCGACTATTCCGCCGGTGCCGGCCAGATCATCTTGCCGATGGTCATGGGCGACATGGAGGTGTACTCGGCCCAGACTGCCTGGGAGCAGCTGCGCGACAACACCGAACTGTTCGTGTTTGTGGGCTGTGACCCGAACAAGAACAACCGCATCGAATACACCGTGTGCGACCACGAGATGTACGCTGGCTGGGATGCCATCAAGGCGGCCGGCTGCAAGTTCCTCTCGATCAACCCGCAGGTCACCACCACCGATGAAAAAATGGGCTCGGAATGGGTCAGGATCGTGCCCAACACCGACTCCGCCCTGTTCATGGCCATGAGCTACCACCTGCTGTCGCACAACAAGCACAACCAGGCCTTCATCGACAAGTACACCGTGGGCTTTGACCGCTACGCCGCCTACCTCAATGGCAAGGACGCCGACGGCTCGCCCGCCAAGACGCCCGAGTGGGCCGAAAAAATCACCGGCATTCCTGCCGCCAGGATCCGCGAACTGGCCGAACTGATGGCCAGCAAACGCACGCAAATCGGCGTGGCCTGGTCGCTGCAGCGCGCCCACCATGGCGAAATGCCCTACTGGGCCATCGTCAACTTCTGCTGCATGCTGGGCAATATCGGCCTGCCGGGTCAGGGCGTGGGATTCAGCTGGCACTACGGCGGCGGCGGCACCGCGCAATCCGGCGGCACCGCCCCCCGCGGCATGTCGCAGGGCCGCAATGCCGTCAAGAAAATCTGCCCGGCATCGCGCATCAGCGAAATGCTGCTCAACCCCGGCAAGGAATTTACCTACAACGGCAGCAAATACACCTATCCCAAGAAGATCAATCTGATCTACAACGCCGGTGTCAACTTCATCTCGCACCAGCAGGACCTGAACGAGCTGATCCGCGCCATGCGCACAGTGCAGACGGTGATCGTGCAGGAGCCGTGGTGGACCGGTTCCACGCGCTGGGCCGACATCGTGCTGGCGGCCACCTCCACGGTAGAACGCAACGACATTTCCTCGGCCGGCACCTATAGCATCGACAAGATCTACGCGATGAAGCAAATCATCGCTCCGGTGGGCGAGGCGCTGGACGATTTCGAAATCTTTCGCCGCCTGGCCGAACTGTGCGGCGTGGAATATGCCTTTACCGAAGGCAAGACGCAGCTGGACTACGTCAAGCTGGCCTACGAGGGCAGCTCTGCCGCCAAGGACACGCCGTTCGAGCAGTTCTGGGAAGCCGGCATGGCCCCGATCAAGGTACCCGAAGCGGCCCACAAGTGGGTGCGCCACGCCGACTTCCGTGCCGACCCGGTCAAGAACCCGCTGCACACGCCCACCGGCAAGATCGAGATGTACTCGGCCACCATCGACAAGATGCAGCTGAGCGACATGCCGCCCATGCCCAAGTGGATGCCGCCGGCCGAATACCTGGGCAACGCCAAGAAAGGCGACGTGCACGTGGTGAGCCCGCACCCGTTCAACCGCCTGCACTCGCAGATGAACAACGCCGAGCCGGTGCGCAAGCTGTATGCCGTGCAAACGCGCGAACCGCTCACCCTCAGCCGCCAGGATGCCGAGGCACACGGCATCAAGGATGGCGATCTGGTCGAGCTGTACAACCAGCGCGGCGCCGTGGTGGTGGGCGCGCGCGTGTCGGACAACATCATGCCCGGCGTGGTGAGCCTGTACGAAGGCGCCTGGCCGCAGCTGGACAGCAAGGGCCGCTGCAACAACGGCCAGATCAACTTCATCACCTCCAGCCGGCGCGCCAGCGGGCTGACCCAGGCCACCACTGCCAACACCTGCGTGGCCTCGCTGCGCAAGTGCACCGACGCGGACAAGGGCGGCACACGCGCCTTCGAACCGCCCAAGATCCTGGAAAAGCGCGAGCTCAAGCTGGATCCCAAGACACTGGGCCTGGAACGCGCTGCCAAGCTGCGCGAAAGGGCCACCGCCTCGCTGTCGCCGGGTGAGAAGATCTTCTTCCAGCGCTGTACCGTGTGCCACGGCCCGCGCGATCCGGGCCAGTTCACGCAGAAACAATGGCAGGGCATTACCCAGAGCATGTTCCCGCGTGCCGGCCTGAACGACGACGAGAAAAAACTGGTGATGGACTTCCTGATGAAGAACGCCAAGGCCAGTTAATCAACCCCCGACCACTCCTCGAGATTTGCCCCCGGTTCATGCCGGGGGTTTTTTTGCGATTTGTCACATGGCGCCATGCAGGCAGACCGCACTATCATGGAGCTTGTCTCTCCAATTTCATTTCTGTCACCTACTTCCATGTCTTCTACTCACGCCCTGCACACCTCTTCCCTGACTTCGCTGCCGCTGCTGGCACGCGGCAAGGTGCGCGATAACTACGCGGTTGGCAACGACCGCATCCTGATGGTGGCCAGCGACCGCATCAGCGCGTTTGACGTGATCATGTCCGAGCCCATCCCCGGCAAGGGCGCGCTGCTCACGCAAATGGCGCTGTTCTGGTTTGCACGGCTGGGCCACCTGTGCCCCAACCACCTGACCGGCCAGACCCCCGAAAGCGTGGTCACCCCGCAGGAAGCGGCCCAAGTACACGGCCGCAGCATGCTGGTCAAGCGCCTGAAGCCGCTGCCGGTCGAGGCTGTGGTGCGTGGCTACCTGGCCGGCAGCGGCTGGACCGAATACAAGCAAAGCCAGAGTGTGTGCGGTGTGCCGCTGCCCGCCGGCCTGCAAAATGCCAGCAAGCTGCCCGAACCCATCTTTACCCCGGCGGCCAAGGCCGAAGCGGGCGAGCACGACGAAAACATCAGCTTTGCCCAGGTAGAAGCCACCATCGGCAAGGAACTGGCCGCACAAATGCGCGACACCAGCATTGCCCTGTACAAGGCCGCCGCCGACTTTGCGCTGGCCAAAGGCATCATCATTGCAGACACCAAGTTCGAGTTTGGCCTGGACGAAAACGGCACGCTCACGCTGATGGACGAGGTGCTGACCCCCGACAGCTCGCGCTACTGGCCACAGGCAGGCTACCAAGCCGCCTTCCAGGCCGGCGCCAATCCGCCCAGCTACGACAAGCAATACCTGCGCGACTGGCTGGAAACCGCCACCGTGGACGGCAAGCCCTGGGGCAAGACCGCTCCGGCGCCCACGCTGCCGCAGGAAATCATCGACGACACCGCGGCCAAGTACCGCGAGGCACTGGAAGTGCTGATGCGCTAAGCCTCCGGGCCAGGCCGCTGCCACCACGCAGCGGCCTGGCAACGTATCGCGTCCGCCTCCATTCCTTATCCGTTTCACGCCCGGCACGGGCCCCCAAGGACAGCCATGGTTCCGTTCAGATATGCGCCCAAAGAGGTGGACAAGTATCCGCAAACCCGCGGCAAGCGCTGCAACCGCATGTGGTATTTCGAACAAGGCATGTTCAACCTGGCCTGGCTGTCGCTGCCGATTGAAAAATCCCCGCAGGTGTACGAATTGACGGAAAAGGACGAAGAACTTGTGCGCCGCACGGCACGCTGGGACCTGACCTACCACCGCGTCTCGCGCCGCTCGTTCGATCCGCCACACACCATCCTCGAATCCTTCTTTGTGCTGCCCCCGGCCGAAGCCATCGAGCGCATCCGCCACTATCCCCACTACCAGCGGCTGCCGCTGTACCGCGCCAATGGCGAAAAGTGGTTTGACACCATGCAAGCCCGCATCGGGCTGTGCCGCACGCACCCGCTGGAAGTGGAATGCGGGCCGGATGACGAAGCCGCGCAGATGCTGAGCGAGATTTTCGGGAGGGCGTCGAGGGCGGGGTGAGGGAGGCGAACAAACGCACAATGCAGCCGGCCCCATCCCTGCACGGTGTTCCGAAAAGATCCAACGCGAGAAATACGTGCGCCGCATTGACCTGATTCTGGCTTGCGCCCTGCTGATTTCCGGTTGCGCAACACACAAGGTACTGCACCTAGCGGGGACGGGTACAGAAGCCCAACAGGCAGCCGCCATCTTCTGGCCCACATCACGATACAACGAACGGGCCTACGGATACACGGACAACCGCCTGGTCACAAAAAGCCTTGACGGTGCAGCGATTGACAGCGATGTCAGCCATATCGAGATAAGTGCAGGCATGCATACTGTCGAAATTTTTCATGACAGGCATCAATTCTGTGTATGGGAGGCGCTTGGAAGGGCATTTGGCTACTACTACTGCTTCAAGGATGAAGGAGAGGCACAACTCACCTGGCTGGCCGAAGCAGGGCACAGTTACATGCCATTTGCGGTACACCGCTGCGGTACAAACTGGTACTGGATTGAAGATACGGGCAGGAGTGCCAGTGCCGAACTGCAAAGTGCTGCCGGTTATCTTTCCATGGCACCTGAATTCGCATTTATCGATGATGTCCGCAAACGCCCTGCTGCCTCGAAAAGGGTTGTGTATGGAACCGCAGCTCCGGACAAATGCTCTCCTGCGCCATGACGCGGGTGCTCCTCTGAGGGCGTGTGCCGGGGCGCAGCGCCTGCTGCAGCAGGAGGGTGTGCATCGTGCACATGGTGCGCCACAGTCTGAACTATGTGTCCTGGAAGCGCAGGAAAGAGGTGGCCGCCGACCTGCGCCGCATCTACACGGCCGCCACCGCCGAGGAGGCTGAGCTGATGCTCGTTGAATTCGAAGACCGCTGGGATGACGAGTACCTGCCCATTGGCCAGAGCTGGCGACGCAACTGCAGCCGGCTGACTCCGTTCTTTGACTCCCCGCCGGAAATACGCAAGGTCATCTACACCACCAACGCCATCGAGTCGGTGAACATGAGCTTGAGGAAGCTGACCAAGGACCGGGGGTCATTCCCCAGCAACGAGGCGCTGACCAAGCTGTTCTATCTGGCCTTGCGAAACATCAGCCAGAAGTGGACCATGCCCATCCGCGATGGGAAGGCCGCCCTGACCCGGTTTACCATTTAGTTTGGAGATCGCCTCTCCGCTATTTGATGTCCGCCCTGTTTACACAAAATTCCGGACACGCCCGGCCCTGAAGGCGGGCATCAATGTGGTGACCAGCCGCTCTCCAAAGCTGTCGTTCATCGGCGAGCCACTGAGGAAGAGGCGGTAGTAGATGGGCCCAAGCAAAAGGTCGGTGACCATTTCGGGATCAAGGCCAGCCCGCAGTTCCCCTCTGGCAACACCGCGCTCCACCAAGACGCTGACGTCCGCCACCCGTCGGCTCACGACTTGTTCCCGGTAAATACGTGCGAGCACGGGATCTGCGGCAACTTCCGAAACAAGGCCCGTCATGACCCGGCCCAAGACGGTGTTGCTCATGAGCTCGACCGTCTTGTTGACCAGCGCGATCAGTTCAGTGGCCGTGTCCTCGACATACGGCTGGGTGCTTACGTCCCCGACCATGTCCAGCAGGACTGCCAGTGCAAGATCGGTCTTGGACCGGTAACGGCGGTAGATCGTGGTCTTGGCCACCCCTGCCCTGGCCGCAACACCCTCGACAGTGAGGCTGCCGAACCCGCTCTCTCCCAGCAATTCACGGGTAGCGTCCAAAACCACTCGCTCGCTGCGCAAACGTCGCCGCGCATGCCCGGATCCTATGCTGGCTGGAGTCCCGTTGTCCCCTATGCGTGAAATGGTCATTCGATCACAGCCCCTTTATTTCCAAACATATGACGTTATTATTCGAAACGCACCGTAGCGTTTCTTTATTGAAAGCACTATCCATCCTATCTTATGACAAGCGAAATGAGGATCTCCAAAATGACCACAGAACGTTACCAGCGCGGCCTCGACCGCATGATGGAGCTCGTCTCCGGCAGCCCATCCAACACCTTCGATCACGTCAAGCTGGTAGAGTCTTACAAGAGTTTGGACCCCGAACTGTCCGACTACATCGTCTCCTTCGCCTTCGGCGATATCTACTCCCGCACCAGCCTGACCCAGCAGGAGCAGACGATGGTGACCATCTCCATGCTGGTCGCCCTTGGCACAGAGCCTCAGTTGAAGTTGCACATCAACGTTGGCTTCAACGTAGGCCTGACCAAGGAAAAAATCGTCGGCGCCCTGATTCAGGGTATCCCATACGTCGGGTACCCGCGGGTGCTCAACGCTCTGACTCTCCTCAAGGAGGTTATGGCCGAGCGCGGTATCGTCACGGAATCCGCCGCCGACTGAGGCTGCTGACGAAACCTTCGTCAGCGCTTTCATCAGTTATCTCATCCCAAACTGCATCGGCATGGTTATTCTCATGAGGCCAGCATGGTCCTCGCCTGACCAAGGGCGTCACGGCAAGGACTGCACGGCCGAGTATGGACCCACAACAGGTGATTTTGCACACCGCTGAGGTCCCGCGACCACCACGAAAGGAAAACACATCATGAGCAAGAAAATCGGTTTCGTAGGACTCGGCACCATGGGTCTCCCCATGGCGCTCAATCTGAACAAGGCAGGCTTTGAGGTCATCGGGTACGACGCCTTCGAGGGAAGCCGCGAAAAGGCGAAGGCCGCAGGCATCAAGGTGGCCGCGACCCTGAAGGAGGTGGCCGAGCAGGCCGACGACGCGATTGTGTCGATGGTCCGCGACTACGCCCAGAACGTCGAAGTCATCCTGGGCGACGGCGGTCTTCTGTCCGCCGACCCCAAGGGCCTAACTATCATCGTCATGAGCACGCTCGACTCCGACTCGATGAACGAGCTGGGTCAGCGGGTCGAGGCGGCCGCGGACGTCAAGCTCATCGCAGCCGCCGTCAGCGGTGGCGCCACGGGAGCCCAGGCCGGCACGCTGTCGATCATGGCCTCGGGCCACCAGGAGCGCGTGGAGGCCGCGCGTCCGTACTTCGACGCCGTCGGCTCGAACACCTTCTACTACGGCGCCAATCCGGGCAACAGCCAGGCCGCCAAGCTGGTCAACAACCTGGTGTTGGGCATCATCATGAATGGTGTCGCCGAGGGTTTGAAATTCGGTGCGCACTACAACCTTCCCCAAGACGAGCTGCTGAACCTGTTCAAGGTCAGCACCGGTGACAGCTGGGTCGCACGGAACTGGGATTCCGTCTCGAAGTGGACCGAGGCCACCGCACTGGCGGTACTGCTCAAGGACCTGAAGGCAGCGCACCTCAAGGGCCTTGAGAACGGCATCACGATGCCGTTCAACGCCCTGTCCTCCACCATGCTGTTCGACTCCTGGGGCCAGAAGCCGAAGGCCAAGTGAGCCGAACCGGACGCACACCACGCTGCGCCACCACTAGTTGACTTTAGCTCCCGTCCCAGCGTGACGGGACGGGTATCGATCACAGCAGTCATTGCATGGTCAACACTGGACGACAACACACAGCCTTGTTCCGACATTGATAGGCCTGATTTTTCAACTCTTTCACAGGGTTAGGGGAGGTCTTACATGGACGTCTCCAGGAAAGCAAGGTTCAGCGGTGTGAATGTTCAAAGGGTTTGCAGTCTTACATACGGCCTGTTAACGAAGGCTTGTTTTCCTGCTGGCCCTGATAGCATTCGCGGGAGGGGTTCCTGTCTGCAAATCGGACTTGATGTCCTGCTTCCCTGTCGGATTGTCCCCGCCCCGGTGTGACCTGTTGACCCATCACATTGCTTCTTGCATGCTCTCCTTCAAAACGAATCCAGGTTGTTCAAAATTCGTTTGACAGCGTTACGCTGTTGCGGTTTCTGTCGGGTTCCATCTGACCTGGTCAAAGGCAGTGCCTTTGACCAGGACCGCCCATGCTGTTCGTGCCAGCTTGTTGGCCAACGCCGCCACCACGACGCTGTAGGGCCGGCGTTGCAGCAGCCGTTCTATCCAACCACTTCGCTGACTTCTGGCGATGACTGCACGGGCGCCGTGCATCAGCATGGGCGGTCCTGGAACAGGCGCTCCGCTATATTTGGTTGCGTCGGTGTAGGCGGTTCATCCCCACGCACGTGGGGAACAGGATTGCGCCAGCGTCCCACACCACGAGACTGTTCGGTTCATCCCCACGCACGTGGAGAACAGCGCTGGTGCCAGTCCAGCACGCGGGCGAATGTGCGGTTCATCCCCACGCACGTGGGGAACAGATCAGTGGTATTGAGCGAAACACATTAAGGAGCGGTTCATCCCCACGCACGTGGGGAACAGCTTGCATCCTTCGCTTTCTCTTTCCTGATTTCCGGTTCATCCCCACGCACGTGGGGAACAGGCCATGAGAGCCGACACGCGATCATCGGGCAGACGGTTCATCCCCACGCACGTGGGGAACAGTCTATGGCGATAGACCCGAAATCGGCGCCAGACGGTTCATCCCCACGCACGTGGGGAACAGTCCATAAGTTAGATCAAAACTCATTTGATCCCCGGTTCATCCCCACGCACGTGGGGAACAGGCGTAGCGATCCGCGACGATCCTGGCGTAACCCGGTTCATCCCCACGCACGTGGGGAACAGTAGTCGGCCATCCCCGGTGCGGTACTGAATTCCGGTTCATCCCCACGCACGTGGGGAACAGACCCCCCACTGAATAATCAACCCGCTCGGCAGCGGTTCATCCCCACGCACGTGGGGAACAGTCCGGAATGTTCTACGGGAACAGCAAATCTATCGGTTCATCCCCACTCACGTGGGGAACAGTGCCTCATCGCTCCGATCTGACCTGCTGAACCCGGTTCATCCCCACGCACGTGGGGAACAGGCTAGTTGGCTTTTTGACACTGAATACCGTGCCGGTTCATCCCCACGCACGTGGGGAACAGCACGATGGAACGGTTGCCGTCACGCGGGGTGGCGGTTCATCCCCACGCACGTGGGGAACAGTTGCTATCCGGTATCTCAGGCAGGATGCATCGCGGTTCATCCCCACGCACGTGGGGAACAGAACGTACCTTGAGGCGTTTTACGTCCTGAACCACGGTTCATCCCCACGCACGTGGGGAACAGCTTTGCCGGCAATTCCCCGACAGTTTTTGTAACGGTTCATCCCCACGCACGTGGGGAACAGGATGCAACAGGGAAGTACCGCTGCAGACATCACGGTTCATCCCCACGCACGTGGGGAACAGGGTTGCAGTCGGATTGTCCTTCCGTTGTCGATCGGTTCATCCCCACGCACGTGGGGAACAGGTTCGCGGCAAACGATTGAAGCATCTATCGAACGGTTCATCCCCACGCACGTGGGGAACAGGTTCGCGGCAAACGATTGAAGCATCTATCGAACGGTTCATCCCCACGCACGTGGGGAACAGGTTCGCGGCAAACGATTGAAGCATCTATCGAACGGTTCATCCCCACGCACGTGGGGAACAGGTTCGCGGCAAACGATTGAAGCATCTATCGAACGGTTCATCCCCACGCACGTGGGGAACAGGTTCGCGGCAAACGATTGAAGCATCTATCGAACGGTTCATCCCCACGCACGTGGGGAACAGTCGAGTGCCTTCTCGATAAACGGGGTTTGACGCGGTTCATCCCCACGCACGTGGGGAACAGTCCAGGAAATCAACGAATACTCCACAGAGTGACGGTTCATCCCCACGCACGTGGGGAACAGTACACAGTCATAGTTCCCGAATTGGCATCAGTCGGTTCATCCCCACGCACGTGGGGAACAGTTTTGGTGGCGGTGTGTTTAATTCATCAAGGACGGTTCATCCCCACGCACGTGGGGAACAGGGCCGAAACTGCCGGCCGCCTGGTTGAAATTACGGTTCATCCCCACGCACGTGGGGAACAGGCTCGGTACACGAACATCTGGTCGGGCATGGTCGGTTCATCCCCACGCACGTGGGGAACAGTGAAGACCTCATTTCGGAGGTTGAAGATCGCGGCGGTTCATCCCCACGCACGTGGGGAACAGCCGACGACGCGCAGGAGCTGCATCGCAGATTACGGTTCATCCCCACGCACGTGGGGAACAGAACGTGGCATCGCGGGTCTGATCGTCCTCGATCGGTTCATCCCCACGCACGTGGGGAACAGGCCCCCTTATGCCGCTTCAGCTCGGGCGTACCCGGTTCATCCCCACGCACGTGGGGAACAGGTTTTGGTGAATGCCACGGTCGTGGGGTCAGCCGGTTCATCCCCACGCACGTGGGGAACAGGCGTGTGTGCAGGGCCAGTGCCACCTTCTCGGCCGGTTCATCCCCACGCACGTGGGGAACAGCGGTGCGCGGAAGGGCGCAAGTCGCTGCCGTACGGTTCATCCCCACGCACGTGGGGAACAGCTGATCGAGCAGTTCCTCGACGGCCAGAAGAGCGGTTCATCCCCACGCACGTGGGGAACAGTCGCGCCACCACCTCGTCAGCGATTAGGAACAGCGGTTCATCCCCACGCACGTGGGGAACAGCTATGAGATAGCTGATTGCTACGCGCATGGTACGGTTCATCCCCACGCACGTGGGGAACAGGGAAGCGCCGCGCCCGCTCTATTTGCCGTCCGGCGGTTCATCCCCACGCACGTGGGGAACAGGCGGACGATGCGCGTTTGCTGCTTGGCATGGGCGGTTCATCCCCACGCACGTGGGGAACAGACCATGAGCAAGAAAACACCGCTGGAGGCCGGCGGTTCATCCCCACGCACGTGGGGAACAGGCCTCAATCAGTGCCAACACGGTTTTGTGGTCCGGTTCATCCCCACGCACGTGGGGAACAGGCCTTGTTGCATGATTCTGGATTCGGTGGCCGTCGGTTCATCCCCACGCACGTGGGGAACAGCAAGTCGATGTATGCTCCAGGGGAGGAATACAGCGGTTCATCCCCACGCACGTGGGGAACAGCCTGGTGCGCTACAGCAACGAACTGCCGCTGACGGTTCATCCCCACGCACGTGGGGAACAGACCAAATATAACATATTGAATTTATTGAAAATATTGGCCTACGTACAATTTACCAATTTCGCGAGTGCCAGCAGCAGCCCAATCAAGAAGATTGATCTTCAGTAGAGGATTCTGGAAAGAAACTGACGAGGCGAATTCCATCCAAGTCAGTCGGAAGGCGCCGGTTGGGTCCCAATGTGAGAAACTCAAATCCTGCCTCGGTGCTCGCCCGCCACACCATAACGGCATTGCCATCTTCAATACCGTCTTGGATTTGTTGCCAGATTGCTTCTCGCACCTTGCGTGAATAGCTTCCGACGTACACCCCCGCGCGTATTTCAAGCAGCCAGATAGCCAGCCTGCCGCGCAAGCGAGGGGGCGCATTCTCAAGCACGATGACCAGCATCGCCTATGGTCTCCGGATTCGGGATAGCGGGCAACACAGACTCCTGAGGCACGTCTGGGGGTGCGATTTCTCCAGCAGCCAGGATAGATTCAATGTCCGGAATAATTCTTTCCAGCAGATGTGTCTGGCGGAAAATATCTCGACAAGCCAAACGTACTGCTCGTTCCGGATTACTCGCATTGCTTGCAGCCACCTTGAACGCCACAGGAACCACTGTTTCGAACTTGTAGATATCGGCGATGTCATAGACAAACGATAGCGGCTTGCCCGTATGGATGAATCCGACTGCGGGGGCATATCCTGCAGCCAATACTGCCGCTTCTGTCACTCCATACAAAGCTGCCGTCGCAGAGGACAGGCATCGATTGGGCAAATCCGATACATCCCACTCAGACGGATCATAATTTCGTCCCCTCCAAGCCACGCCGTACTTTTGTGCCATGACCTGGTACAGGCGCCGCACGCGCGCACCCTCAATTCCGCGCAATTGTTCAACGCTCCGACGTTCAGGTGCTTCTTCCCCGAAGCGGACGGCATACATCTTGCGCACCACCTTGAGGCGCAGCATATCATCCAGAGCAAGTTGCGCCTGATACAGAAGGCGGTCTGCACGTGCACCACCCGGCTGACCGGAGGAGTACACGCGCACTCCTGCTTCCCCTACCCAAACCAACAATGTGCCCACCCGAGCCGCCAACGCTACTGCGCGATGGGACACACGGGTACCTGGCTCAAGCATGATGCACGCCACTCCGCCCACAGGAATGTGGGTCAGAATCGGCCGTGTGCGTGCTCCCTGCTGGTCCACGACCACGAATGCGCCATCAATGACATCAATTTCACCTTTTTCGATGAAGATGATGGAAAGGCGCTCCTTGATGGCGATTGGCCTGAGCGGTGGCAGCATCTCAGTTGGCGATAGGTTTGACCAGCAGCAAGCCGCATCCAAATGCCTTGCATTTTCCCAATCCTTGGTGGATGGCGGCAAGCAGTTTTTCAGGGTCAGTCACAGTACAAATACCGGAAAAATCTACTGTACTGAACTGCATGTCCTTGGCATCCCTCTTACGCGGCAATCTGCGCTGTTGGTAAGACGTGGCAAGTACTTCATCCCGATCCACTGCAAACCCATGGCGTTCCCCTTGCCGGATCAACCATTCTGGAGAAGCATCTTGCACCATCTGATACAACGTGGGGCGCGGATCGGGGATACCACCCTCACGGCAACGCTCAGGTGCCCACTCCTTCCAACTGACCAAGCCACGTTCCTGCAGCAATCGCTTCTTGTAATCCATCACAACATCATGCCGGGAACCTCGTGTCTTGCCTGACTTGCTCTGTGCACCATCAGCCCGGGGGCGTGTGACGACAGGATTGGCACGCAACTCGAATGCCAAGCGCATGCCAGTCCTGAGTTTCGGAGCGAATTCCATGCTTTGTATTTGCCAGAATTCTTCTGGAGATACCGGCAGCACATCAGAGAGCATATAAAAAACATTCCCTCGCTGTTTATCTTGACGAAGGTGATACAGGAAACCGTTATCCTCGACTGTTGTCTCAGGAAAAAAACGCCATAACCACTGATGTGAATCGTGGGGTTCGGTATTGCGTGTATATGCGGCCTGGTGCTCCAGACCTTCCACGGGAGATATCAAACTGAAATACATGGTCTAGTCTTCTCGTTCAGGAGCCATCATGGCGATCAGTTCAATTCGATCACCAAACTGCCAGTTGTCTCGCTGGATCAGGCGATCCTTGCGCCAAGTACGCAGATCGTGAGGCACCCCCATGGAGATGCCCTCCTCCCAAATCAGCTTCTTGATCTGATGTTGATTCTCCTTGGGCTTGTCCAGTGATGCCTGGCTCTGTTGCACCAAGGCTTCAAACTGCCCGAAGGCCTGATAGACAGTGTCAGCTTCTACAACCTGCGGAAAGAGCGGTACCGCTGGCGGACAGGACTTGCGCCCCAGGTACAACACGAATTGAGGCTGTCGCAAAGCCGCCGCCAAATCCTCCAAGGCGTGTACGGAATCTTCGGATACCTGCACGGCAACCAGCCAATCACCATTGCTACGGTAATCCCTGGTAGACAGGATCGTGTTCAAGTCTTCCTGCGGCACACTCAGCTCGTCACGGCGGCTGGCATGGGGGTGCTTCTTGAGGGCAGTTTGGCTGGGCACCTGACTAGTGTGATAGTCACGCAAAATCCCACCCTCTTCGCGCACAGCCACTGCATAGCGATAGTGGTCATGCAACGCCTGCAGCTGGATGGTATCAATCCCACGCCGTAGGCCCAATGCAGCACCCAGCAATCCGGCCAGTGCCGACTTGCCGGGGTAAGAGGCACTTGCGCGATACCCTCCTACAGCAGGCACACCCCAAGCAGCCATGGGCCCTTGAAGCTGAAAAACCAGTGTCTGCATGGAATTTACTCCTGCGCGAACTGGACCAACTCGGCCAAGGTTCCGTCACCGGTTTCCACGTTCATGGCGTAAGCATCATCCGCGCACTTGCCATATACCTTTTCAAAGTTGTCACGCCGCTTGGTCAGCTCTTTTACCGCCTTTTCCAGCATGCTGCAGTTTCCGGACGGATAGACCGGCTGCAGAAATGCCTGTGACAGCGAACGAGGCTGCTGGCTGCCCTTCTCTGCCAGCACATAACTCGCATAGGCACGCGAAGCATGGCTGTTCTGCATGCCAGTTGGGGATACCTTGGTGATGGCTTCCAGCAGCGCCTGAATGGCACGTTTCGTCAGCTCTGCATCCTCACCCAGATTGGCCCGCAACAGGTCCCGATCCAGGCACACGTACAAATAGAACAGACCAGCACCAAATCCACGCTCACCGATATGGCCTGCACCACGATCCTCATCGCCCTTGTTGAGGTCGTCGACAGCGCTGAAATAATCGTCCTCTACCGTGCTGCGATGCACGGTAATGGCATGGCTGACCTGTACGGCAGCTTCAACGTTGAAATGGGGTTTTTCAGCCAGCATACGCCCAAACAGGGCAATATCGACTGCCTTGCGGGGCTGGCGAAGAAGCTGCAGTTCTTTTTCTTCCGGTGCTGAGTTTCGCTGAATGCAGGCATCTGCCAAGGCATACAGTGCCTCCATCTCTTCGGGACCATAGTGCACGAGCTGACCAGTAATGACCTCGATACCGACGCCCTCTTTCTTACCCTCTTCTTTCTTGTTATCTTTTTTTGTATCAAGTTTGGCAAAAATCTTGATCATCTCCTCTGTCCAGGTACGGGCTGATTTTTCCTTGACGCCAGCCTCAATGAATTTTTTCATCAGTTCAGTACCCAACGTCTTGGTGCGTGTGCCGATATGGCCGTGCAAGGCAGTCTCGAAGATATCTGATTTGCGCCAGGCACGCTTCTGACTTTGCGAAGAAATACGCAGGCGATTGACATTGCCCATTTCCGCAGTCTTGGGCCGACCGGTATCGTCTCGATTGAGGTTGGAGGGTGGGTAACTGGTCAAGACATGCAGTTGTACAAAGCGCGACATGGACGGTTCTCCGTATGAAAAGGAATAAAAAAAGATTCAGCTGTTTTCGGGCCAGCGATAGTTGTAGGCCCATGTTTTCTTGATACGATCGCCCCAAGCAAGAACATCATTTGCCAGAACGATAATGTTTGCTTTACTGCCCATCAAGGGCAAGGCTCGACGCAACCCGGTAAACAATGTGTGGGCATCTGGTGACTCCAGCAATCTCCGAAAGCGCAATTCACTCACCGGATTGCGATCGTCTTTCTGGATTGCACTCATCAAGGTTGCAAGGTGAGGCAATTTATTTTCCAGGTGGGAAGTGGAAGAGGTCAAGCCATCTTCTTCCTTTTTATCAAAAACATCCTCACGCACATGCGCAAGCAAACCAACTGCCGCAGCCAGACGATCCCTGCAGGAATCGGACAGCTCAGGCATGCCCACTTGGCGCAGGAGGCTGTACAAGCGTTGATACGAGGGGCAGAAGGCGACAGCAAGAGGGCTGTCGGCACGCCGCAGCATAGCGCGACTGCCTCGGTCGTTCTCTAGCGCCTGCCACCAGGCAATCAGCACCTTACCAGCCGCACTCGACCGGGAAAATTGAAAATAGTAGGGGTGATAGTCCATGGCAATTAGGATGAATGGAGTGAAAAAGTAAAAAGTGCACTGCTCATTGCGGAATATTCAGCAAATCCTTATGCGTCTTGCCGTACAAACCGCCCCTGAGTTTTTTATAGGCAGTGGCGACACGCGCGGGATTTTGCTTGTCGATCTCACCCGTGCCAACAAAACCATTTTCGAAAAGTCCGATGGCGGACTTTTTCAGAGTTTCCAACCAGTCCTGGTTTAACTGCGTCAACGTAACATGCTGAGCGTCTTCATTACCCTCGCCCTGTTCCAGCATCGTCAACAGTTTGTGCAAGGAAAAATAAAAAGCACTTTCTGTCCGATTCCAGAAGGCAACATCAACAGCGCCGAAATCGCCTTTGGCTTCATCACCAAACCAGGCTTCGCGCACGGCACTGCGCAATTGCACGACCGCAAGCTGGGCAGACTGTGTCCACGCTTCAACCGCCGCCGCAATGTACTGAATAGTCTGTTTTCCGCATTCCTGCAGACGATAGAGCGGCATACGCGATTCATGCCAGCAAATGGGCTTCATGTTGTCCATCTCGTAGCCAGAACACCAGAGTCGCAATTCCGACCCCAGATGAAAATCAGACGACAGCTTGGTTTCCAGAACGGCTGCGCGCCGAATACGGTGCTTCTTGGTATCCAGCCCCAGCACCCAGCCCAACCAGTGCCGATAGCCCACACCTCCGGCCTGCGGATGCAAGGGCAACCACTCATCCTTATGCTCGTAATAAGGTGACAAGGGGTGCAACCACGGCCCCTTGTAGTTCAAGCCATAGTTGCGGGTGATGTACTGATGAATCAGGGTTTGCTTTTCGCGCCCGCAGATATCGCACTGCCCCTCAGTGGTGTTTTGAAAGTCCAACCGGATCCTGCGTGGCATGCCCCACAGGACATGATCGGGATGCACGGCCATGGGAGCCGTGGAGTCACCGGGTTGCAGCTGCTCCAGGCTGCCTTCCCAGGGGAAGCGGCAACCTGGTTGATCAACCAGCTCTGGATTGCAGTTGCTCTGCCTCAGATAGTTTTCCCTGGGCTGAACATTCAGCCACAGGTCATGCCAAAGGCTTTTGGCTGGAGCCAGCTCCAGCAAGGTCGTCAACGGCCCGCCTCCACGCAAGCCAGTGCGATGACCAGCCCCACCTGAGGGAGCATTGGATTGCAATGTAAATAGTGCTGTTGCTGCGCAGCTCGGGCACATGGCATTGACACGGCCACGTTTGACAAAATGGTCCGAGTTCAGGCGCAGCGCATTTTCGCCAGGCGAGTCAATCAGCAGCGCCGCAATCGGTACGGGCGACTCCCCAGTCTCCGGCAGGTCCAGATCTTGCATGAAGCGTGGCCCGACCCCATCCAGCCTGAACAGCTCTTGCAGTGGCGCAAAGTGCTGCTCCAAAATTTCCTGGTCTGGCGGTTGCTCAAAGAAATCCCACCAGTCGTCTTCGGCCATAGCCAGCTCTGTGGATTGCAACAGTGCAATAGCCAGTTGGGCCAGACCCGCGTTGAAGTCTGCGCGGGCTGCATCGAAGTGGGCAAGGTCGGGGCGCGACAGCTCGGTGAGCGTGATCCACTGCTGGCTCCCGTTGTGAAGGCGAACAGGAAACCAGGGGGTTATAAGAAGGTTCATGACGGTCTGAGAAAGGTCGTTAGCAGGGCCAATGCGTACAGTCTAGGCGAATCTGTGCGGAAAATCAATTTTTTAAGCATCTAACTTCTTTTTGATTTTTAGGAACACAAAAACAATCACATACAGACGAACACCACAGGATCTGGCATCATCCGCTCGGCTTGAACAGTTCTCCATAAGTGGAGATGAACCGCATCTGACTTCAGAGAAGCCACGTTCCCCACATCAGTGGGGTTGTTCCCGTACAGCGGACAGCCCATATGCCCTGCTGTAGCTCCATGTTTTTGCGGTTTTCTTCCCGTCCGGTCCACTGTAGGCACTTGCGCGATAGCCCATTGCATCGTCCCCCTCCAGTACGAGCAGCACGGACCAGCGACCCTGATCCGGCAAGGTCTGCATGGCCGCCTGCACGGCCGTTTCCCGCACACCGGACACTTCCGCAACGCGTTCATTAATCTGGCGTGAGGCCAGATGCACGCTGCTGTATGCCCAGGCGTCGTATGGACGCATGCCCTCCTGCTGCACCCAGGGCACAACAGTTTCGTTCTCCCATCGAGCCAATACCACAGTGGTGGTTGGCTCCCCGTTGCGCGTCATCGCCTTGAGCTCATCACGCCATGCATTCCCATCCACTTTGTAGCCCTCATCGAGGACGATTTGCACCATGCGTGCCAGGCTCTGGTCTGCAGACTGCTTGCCTTGCACCTGAGTTGCGTTGACCGCCAGCGCTGCAGGCAGGTCTGCACCATCCTCGAAAACCGCATCAATAACACGACGCGCATCGTCAGGCAGTTGCAATCTGCCTTCTTGCAAGATCCTCGCTGTGCGCCAGACGTTGCCGTGGTTCTCATACACCATGGCAGCCCCTCGCGAAAACTGCCGAAACCAGTCCGCATCCGGGTTTTCTGTCCAGAGGGGGCCATAAACCCACAAGCACGGTTGACCACGCGCATCCCTGGCACCCGGATCGCGCAAGCGATCACCATCACTGCTGCGCGGATGACGCTGCAGACGACCAGCACGCTGTATCAACAAATCTATGGGGGCAATATCTGTGACGACAAAATCCCAATCGGCATCCAGCGATTGCTCGACAACTTGGGTTGCGATAACCAGCTTTCCACGCCTATCGTCATTGCCGCTTTCCTTTCCAAAAAACTTCAAGATGCGGTCTTCTGTACACAGGCGGTCATACAGCGCAAAGCGGGCATGGAACAGGATCAAGTCATCGGCGGGCAGACTGCTTGCAAACAGCTCGTTCGCCGTTATGGCATCAGCCACCGTGTTACGGATCCAGCATACACACTTGCCCACAGCCAACGCATCACGAATGCCCTGCACAACCTCCTCCTGGCTGGAGGTATAGCGAATGGCCAGCTCACGCTGTACGTCTGGACGTGTTGCAATCGGTGCCTGATACAGCTGCTTGCTCGCAGCATTCCAGCTGGTAGCCAAGGGAAAGTCTTTTTCATCCAGAACAGGGCGATCCGATTCGCTCCAGGTAGCGCCTTTCACGAATGCGTCTACCAATTTCTGCTTCATGGCCTGGGTCAAGGTAGCCGACAACAAGATCACACTGCCGCCGGCGGCTGCGTGAAATGTCAGCAGGTTCTGCAATACGGCTTGCATGTAAGCATCACATGCATGCACCTCGTCGATGATCAGCACCTTGCGGAAAAGCCCCAGCAAGCGCAGAGACTGGTGCCGACTGTACAGAACGGCCAGCATGGCTTGGTCAACCGTGCCTACTCCCGCAGGCGCCAGCAAGGCACGCTTGTTGTGATCCGCCAGCCAGCTGGTGCAACGCGCACTGGCGGTTTCATCTTGCTGCTCCCGGTCGTTTTCCGGAGCTGAGGCCGGCAATACCGAAGCTGCAAATGCCTCCATCAGCATGCGCTGACTGCTCGCCAACACCAGGCTGGCATTTCCGCTGAATAGCAGGCGATACACCTCGGCCACACGCCGGTACATGGCATTGGCCGTGGCCATGGTAGGCAAGCCGATATAGAAGCCATCAGCCATACCGGAAACCATGATGCGTTGCGCAAGGATGATGGCGGCTTCAGTCTTGCCCGCCCCGGTCACATCTTCTAGCAGATGAATTTGCGGTGCTGCGGCCATCTCCACCTCCTGCGCCCATTGCTGCAATGGAGAAGGCTCCTGGATGAATGGAAACAGCGCTTGGAGAGTGACAAGCCTGATGGGCAAAGGTAATATCCCTGAGGCAGCCAGCGCGGTATCGGCCTGCTCAGTTGCACGCCTCCAGTACGCATCCAAAGGCATCACTTCGTCACAATAGGGAAAATAGCTGCGATTCGACCCGAGCCAATCTGCCAGCACGGCGATGCCGGCCATCCACCAGGAAAGATGTCTGCTGCGCTGACGAAAGTCCTGTTCTGACAATGCAGAGGCCACCCGTTTCAAGTTCTCTACCGGAAATATTTCCCGCAGCGCTGCCAGATATTCCTGCACGGCTTCCTTGTCCTGCACCTTGAACTCGCGCGGGTAGCCCGTCGGAAAGTTTTTTGGTGGCTCTCCATGATGGCCCGTCACCGCCCGAACCCAGAAGTCCAATCCCTGGCGAAAGGCCCTTGAACTGTTGTCGAACCAGTCCGGCCCCAGGATGAGCTTGCCAATCTCTTCCTGCCAAAGCAGCCAGCCCAAGGAGTCATGCCGCCGGTCCGGGGTGTAGCGCATCACTGCTGACCGACCACTCAATCGCCCATAAATGTCATTGCGCTGCCCCTGAAATGCATCCGAGAATTTTCCCAAATCATGGAGAGCAAGGAAGAACCCAGCCCACACCTCCAGGTCCTCGCCCGATACCCCACCCAATCCTTTACACAGGAAATCACGTAGTGATGAAGCCGCTCGCAAATACTTGACGCCTACAGCCGCGACATCCAAGCCGTGATAGCACAGCAAATGACAATCTGCCGCATCAACCAACGACGATGGTTGCGCCTTGCCCCAATAACGGGTATAGCCAGGATTATCAATCACAAGGAACTCCCTAGGAGACGGGTATTAATATGTAATGACAACAGATAGTCTATATCATCAAATTGTCTCCTGGCACTGGGCCCATTCAGATGGTGGAATCACACGCCACTTTCCCTGACTGCTGTCTTTCTTGGGCTAACGGGTTCTCAGTGGCCTGATGCACATCGTGCCCACCAGCCCCCGCCCGTTTTCCCTTACCATCCCCCCATGCCCACCCCCCCCCGCGCAACCCCCACCCGCACCCCGTGGCTCCTGCTGCTGCTCCCCCTGGCCTACCTGGCCCTGAACGGCCTGACGCAGATCTGGGTATCACCCACCATGGACCAGGACCTGGCCGAGCAGTTCGTGCTCAGCCAGGCGCTCAGCTGGGGTTATTCCGACCAGCCACCGCTGCCCAGCTGGGGCCTGTATGCGCTGTTCAGCATCACCGGGCCCAGCCTGGCGGCCGCTGCCGCCCTCAAGGTGCTGGTGCTGGCCATGCTGGTGTGGGTCATGCTGGCAATCGGGCGGGAGCTGCGCCTGACCACTCCGCAGCAGGCGCTGCTGCTGTGCGGCATGGCGCTGGTGCCGCAGATTTCCTGGGAATCGCAGCGCGACTTGACGCATTCGGTAGCCGTGACACTGATGGCAGCGGCCACGCTATGGCAGGTGCTAGCGCTGCAACGCAACGCGGCCTGGTGGCGCTACGCGCTGCTGGGCGTGCTGGCGGTGCTGGGCATGCTGTCCAAATACAACTACCTGCTGTTTCTGGTGGTGCTGGTGGTGGCCATGCTCAGCCTGCCGCATTGGCGCAGCCTGTTGCTGCGGCGCGAGGTGCTGCTCACGGCAGTGCTGGCGGCATTGCTGATGCTGCCGCACCTGCTGTGGGTGCGAAACAACCTGGCCACCGCTACCAGCGCCATGCACAAATTTGATGCTGGCAGCGGCACCCGGCTGCACGGCCTGGGCGCCATGCTGAGCGCTGCGCTGGCCTACCTGGGGCCCTTGCTGGTGTTTTCGCCGCTGTTGTGGTGGGGCCGGGTGCGCAGCCAGTGGCCAGATGTGCAGCAGCACGCTGCCCGCCAATTGCTGACGGTGCTGCTGCCTGCAGTGCTGCTGGTGGTGGCTGCGTTCGTCCTGGTCAGCAACACCCAATCAATCAAGGACCGCTGGTACCAGCCCCTGCTGTTTTTTGTGCCTGCGTTGCTGGCCTGCTGGGCACCTGCCCAGTGGACGCCACGCGCCCGCTGGTTTGCCGGCATCGGGCTGGTGCTGCTGGTGGTGATTGCACTGATACTGCCTGGCCGCGTGCTGCTGGCCGAAACCACGGGCAAGCCGGGGCGCAAGAACAAACCCTGGCCCGCGCTGATGCAGGCCGCCGCCGCGGCAGCCGGCAAGCCCGCGTTTGTGGTGTCCGACACCTTCATGGGTGCAGGACATGCACGCATTGCGTTTGCACCGTCCGAAATCATCACCGACGACTACGTGATAGGCACCCCGCCTGCCACCGCGCGCCAGGGCGTGCTGGTATGCGCGCCCGAGGGCTGCACCCAGCCCCAGTTTGTGCAGTGGCTGCGCAGGCGCTGCATCAGCGTGCCGCAGCCGTCCAACTACCGCAGCGTGCAGGCACCCTATTACCACGTGCCCGACAAGACCATGACCCTGCAATGGGCATATGTGCAACAATCCCCCAGCTGCACCCCTTGATACAGAACACAACTTCGCTCATTTATCCAGAAAATTCGTTGAAAAACAAGAGTTTGTCATCGAACAGTAGCACGCACATGCGTTTTATGGCATAAACTGCGGAACATTTTCTTTCATTTGGAGTTCCAGGATGAACCAACTTGTCTCGAGACTGGTCTGGATGGTGGTGGCCCTGTTGGGCGCCGGCGCCATGGCCTATGTTGCGCTGAGCCGCGGTGAAAGCATCAACGCCTTGTGGGTGGTGGTGGCTGCGGTCTGTACCTACCTGATCGCTTACCGCTTTTACAGCCGCTTCATCGCCGACAAGGTACTCGGCCTGGACGGCAGCCGCATGACGCCCGCCTGGCGCCATAACGACGGCCTCGACTATGTGCCCACCAACAAATACGTGCTGTACGGCCACCACTTTGCCGCCATTGCCGGCGCAGGCCCGCTGGTGGGTCCGGTGCTGGCCGCGCAAATGGGCTATCTGCCCGGCATGCTGTGGATTCTGGCCGGCGTGGTGCTGGCTGGCGCCGTGCAGGACTTCATGGTGCTGTTCGTCTCCGTGCGCCGCGACGGCCGCTCGCTGGGCGACCTGGTCAAGAGCGAGATGGGCACCATCCCAGGCGTGATCGCGCTGTTTGGCGCCTTCCTGATCATGATCATCATTCTGGCCGTGCTGGCGCTGATCGTGGTCAAGGCCCTCACGCACAGCCCCTGGGGTACCTTTACCGTGGCGGCCACCATCCCGATCGCGCTGTTCATGGGTATTTACATGCGTTACCTGCGCCCGGGCCGCATCGGCGAAATCTCCATCATCGGCTTTGTGCTGCTGATGGCTGCGCTGTACTACGGCGGCGCAGTGGCGGCAGACCCATCCATGGCACGCTACTTTGACCTGGACGGCAAGCAGCTGACCTGGGCGCTGGTGGGCTATGGCTTCGTCGCTTCCGTGCTGCCTGTGTGGCTGCTGCTGGCCCCGCGCGACTACCTGTCCACCTTCCTGAAAATCGGCACCATTGCCGGTTTGGCCATCGGCGTGCTGGTGGTGGCTCCGCAAATGGAAATGCCGTCGATCACCCGCTTCATCGACGGCACCGGCCCGGTGTGGTCGGGCAACCTGTTCCCGTTCCTGTTCATCACCATCGCCTGTGGCGCCGTGTCTGGCTTCCACGCGCTGATTTCTTCGGGCACCACGCCCAAGATGCTGGATAGCGAAGCCAACGCCCGCTTCATCGGTTACGGCGGCATGCTGATGGAATCCTTCGTGGCCATGATGGCACTGGTGGCTGCCAGCGTGATCAACCCCGGCGTGTACTTTGCCATGAACGCCCCGGCCGCCGTGCTGGGCACCACCCCCGAAGCCGCTGCGGCCGTGATCAACGGCTGGGGCTTTGCCATCACCCCGGACATCCTGATCCAGACCGCCAGGGACGTGGGCGAAACCAGCATCATCTCGCGCGCTGGCGGCGCACCGACGCTGGCCGTGGGCATGGCACACATCCTGCATCAGGTCTTCGGCGGCCCCGCCATGATGGCCTTCTGGTACCACTTCGCCATCCTGTTCGAGGCGCTGTTCATACTGACCGCCGTGGACGCAGGCACCCGTGCCGGCCGCTTCATGCTGCAAGACCTGCTGGGCACCTTTGCTCCGTCGCTCAAGCGTACCGACTCGCTGCCGGCCAACCTGATCGCCACCGGCGCCTGTGTGGCGCTGTGGGGCTACTTCCTGTACCAGGGCGTGGTTGATCCGCTGGGCGGCATCAACACGCTGTGGCCGCTATTCGGCATTGCCAACCAGATGCTGGCCGCCATCGCGCTGACTCTGTGCGCAGTGGTGCTGTTCAAGATGAAGCGCGAGCGCTACGCCTGGGTGGCCATCGCGCCGACCGTGTGGCTGCTGATCTGCACGCTCACCGCTGGTTGGCAAAAGGCCTTTGACAGCAATCCGCGCGTGGGCTTCCTGGCGCTGGCCGATAAATACGCCGCCGCCATGGCGCAAGGCAAGGTGCTGGCACCCGCCAAGTCGATGGACGAAATGGGCCGTTTGGTGTTTAATAACCGTCTGGATGCCGCGCTGACGATCCTGTTCATGCTGGTGGTGCTGTCGGTGGTGGTGTTCGGTATCCGTACAGCGCTGCGCGCGCGTGCCGAGGCACGCCCCACCGTGCACGAAACACCGTATGAACCCATGCCTGCCAACGCCACGGCAGGCGCACACTAAGCCAGGAGGGCGCTATGTTTCAGAAACTGGTCACTGCCGGGCGTTATCTGGGACAGACCGCCCGCCTGATGGTGGGTGTGCCCAACTACGATACCTACCTGCAGCACATGCGTGACAACCACCCGGACAAGCCGGCGATGACGTACGAAGAGTTCTTCATCAACCGGCAGGAAGCCCGCTATGCGGGCGGGGCGGGGCGCTGCTGTTAAGCAGGCCTGTCTGCAGAGACGTCAAACGAGAAGAGCCGGGGGAACCCGGCTCTTTTTTGTGTCTGGCGGCTGTAGCAGCCGCCCCGTAGCGCGATCCGCCGCCCCGGGGGTAGCCCTCAGCCCGCCTGCCTGCCGTCAGGCTCGTACAGGGCCTTTTTGAGGGCCTGGTATTGCGCTTCGCCAGCATCGGTGTTGTCGTACTGCAGCAGCTCGAGATAATCGGCCGGCTGCGGCACAAACAGGCGGGTGCGGTAATCGTCCCAATGGGCCAGCTTCCACTCGTCATTGGGGTTGCCGCGCAGCGTGATGCGGCGGCGGGCTTCCGCTTCCTGCAGCAGCACCCACACGATGCGCACCTCGGTATCGGCAGGCACGCGCAGCCAGCTGCGGTCAATCAGCTGGTGGGCGCGGATTTCGCGCGACAGCGGCCCGACCACCACCACATGCGTGCCCAGCGCCAGGTTTTCGCGAGCGGTGTCGAGCAGGCCGGCGTATTCGGGGTCACGCAGATGCTGCAGGTAGGCGGGGCTGTCGCGGTCGTTGGGGTTGCCGGTCAGCACGCCCATCACGGCCGAGCTGTAATTGCCGTACAGCGTGTCCTTGTCGAGCATGCAGAACGAGTCGCAGGTCTCGGCGTTCCACTCGCGTACCAGACGCTTGGCCAGTGTGGTCTTGCCGGTACCGGCGTGGCCACAGACAAACAGCAGCTTGGGCATGGTTTACAGCAGCTTTCCCTTTTCGATGACGTATTCGATGATCAGCTTGGCGACAAAGCCGGTAAAGCCCAGGCCCAGTGCCAGAAACAGCCAGAATGTACCCGCTTTGCCGGCCTTGGACTGCCACGCCAGATTGGCGATGATGAACACCATGTACAGCATGAAGGCGCCCACGCCAAAGGTGAGGCCAAACCAGGCAATCTGTTCTTCCGAATATCCGAACATGCGCTAACTCTTGGGGCAATACAGTCGGCCTGCCATTGCGGGCAGGAAGTGGCGTTAGCATAGCCGCAATCGCTGTCGCTGCGGCCATCGATATGCGCATGCTAGTGTCGATAACAGGGTTGTGCCGCGCGCAAATGCAACAAGGCCCGCATGCCAAGACAATGCGGGCCTGCAAGACCAGTCAGGCAGGATTATTTCTTGCCTTTGTGGCTATTGGCGGCTTTTGCGGGAGCGGCTTGCTGCACCGGCTGGGCCGTCATGTCGTCAAAGGCCTTTTTCTGGCTGTCGTCCAGCTTGCTGTACAGGTTCACGGAAGCGTCATAGCGCTTGTTCAGGAAAGCGCCTTCTTCGGCACGCAAGTTCTTCAGGAACTCGATGCGCTGCGGCGTTTTCATGGCGTTGAACTCGGCAGCCGTGGGGTTGCGACTGGGCTTGAAGCTTTGCGAGTAAGTGGTCACAAAGCTGTTCCAGATAGATTCCTGCGATGCATTGATCTTCAGTGCGGTCTTGATCTGGTTGATTTCGTTGTTTTGCTGCTGGGCCTGGGCGACACCCACCGCGCCACCAATCATGGCAACAGCAACCAGGGATTTGGCAATCAATTTCTGGGCGAACATGTGTTTCCTTCTACAAAGAGTGCCGGCTGCCCGTATGGCAGAGCCGACTCGCGAGGCTAGTATGCCCTCAAAGCATAACCCAATACGGCCACTGCGTGTAATTTTGTAACGGAATTCGCTCATACTTGCATTCAGCAGAAGCGCTTACAAATTCTGCAACACACCCTCCACGGGATGCGGATGTTCACCGCCCAGCGTATCGAGGATGGCGCAGTCGGGATGGGCATCGCCCGCACAGGCATCGATCAGCTGCTGCAGCTGGATGCGCATGGCGTGCATGTCGGCAATGCGCTGATCCAGCGCCTGGGCATGGCGCAATGCCAGCTGCCGCACCTGAGCGCTGCTGCGATGGGGATTCTGCCGCAGCGCCAGCAGTTCAGCAATGTCCTCCAGGCTGAAGCCAACGGCACGGCTGCGCTGGATGAAGCGCAGCGTCTGTACCTGCGCTTCGTCGTACTGGCGATAGCCACCTTCGCTGCGTGCAATCCCCGGCAACAGGCCGAGCGATTCGTAGTAGCGCAGCATCTTGGCCGACAGCCCGGCCAGCCGCGCTGCGGTGCCTACGTTGACCGGCCACTGCACGGCGGCGGCAACCTCAGGCACGCTCGGCCTGGTAGCCTTCTTCACGGATGGCCTCGCAAACGGCCTGGGCATCGGCCGCGGTGTGCACTTCCACCAGGTTCTGCGCGCGATCGATGCGCACTTCGGCGCCGGCATCGAGCTGCTGGATGGCGCGGGTGACCGCTTTTTCGCAGTGGCCGCAGGTCATGCCGGTCACGGTCAGGCGCAGGGTGGAAACAGGGGTAGTCATGGCAAATGCTCCTTGATTCATGGTGTATGCCTTGTTGGCACGCATCAGTATCTACCTTACCACGATGGCAAGGTCAAGCCAGTTTGAGCCGCTTGGCGAGCCCGCTGCGGCGCAGCACCCATTTTTCGAATTCCGCCAGAAAGAACAGCATCAGTCCCGCCCCCAGCACATGCAGCCATTCCTCTGCGCTCAGCGGCGTGGTCTGGAAAAACTCCTGCATGAACGGTGCATAGGTGTAGGCAAGCTGCATCAGCAAGGCGGCGGCAATCATGTACAGCACGTACGGGTTGCCCGTAAGGCCGCGCCAGTTCAGCACCGAGGCTACCGTATAGCGGCTGTTGAACAGGTAGAAGATTTCACACATCACCACGGCATTGACGGCGATGGTGCGCGCGGTGTCCACATGGGTGCCGCGGCTCAGCTCCCACAGGAACGGGCCCAGCGCGCCCACCATGATCAGCGCCGAGGCCATGCACACGCGCCATACGAAAAAGCCCGACAGCATGGCCTGCTGCGGCGGGCGTGGCGGACGCTCCATGATGCCCTTCTCGGCCGGCTCGAAGGCCAGCGCCAGCCCCAGCGTGCAGGCAGTGACCATGTTGATCCACAGCACCTGCGCCGCCGTCATGGGCAGGGTCAGCCCGAACAGGATGGCGACAAACACCACCAGCGCCTCGCCGCCGTTGGTGGGCAGCATGAACAGCACGAACTTGCGCAGGTTGTCGTAGATGGCGCGGCCTTCGCACACGGCGTGCGCGATGGTGGCAAAGTGGTCGTCGGCCAGCACCATGGCCGAGGCTTCCTTGGCCGCTTCGGTGCCTTTCAGGCCCATGGCCACGCCCACATCGGCGCGTTTGAGGGCAGGGGCGTCATTGACGCCATCGCCAGTCATGGCCACCACCTGGCCGCCTTCCTGCAGCGCCTGCACTAGGCGCAGCTTCTGCTCCGGGCTGGCGCGGGCAAACACATCCACCTCCTGCACCACCTGGCGCAGGGTGGCGTCGTCCAGCGCACCGATTTCGGCGCCGGTCAGGGTGGGCTTGTCCACCCCGATGTTGAGCTGGGCGCCGATGGCGCGCGCCGTTTCGGCATGATCGCCGGTGATCATCTTGACGCGGATGCCGGCGCGGTGGCATTCGGCCACGGCGGCGATCGCTTCGGCGCGGGGCGGATCGATGATACCGACCAGCGCCAGCAGGGTGTAGCCCTGTTCGGCATCGCAGAAGGCCAGCTTGCCATCGGCCGGGGCGCAGCGCTTGCAGGCCATCGCCAGCAGGCGCAGGCCGCGTGCGGCAATGTCGGTGGCCATGCGGCGCCAGTAATCCACGGCCAGCTGCTGGTCCTGCAGCTGGCCATCCACCAGCCCGGCCTGGAACTGGCACATGTCCAGGATGACTTCTGGCGCGCCCTTGACGAAGATCCACGGCTGGCCTTCGGGATCGTGGTGATAGGTGGCCATGAAGCGGTGGTCCGATTCAAACGGGATCATGTCCACCCGCGGCCAAGCCTTGTCGGGGCAGGCGCTCCAGCCGGCCTTTTCGCCCAGCACCAGCAGGGCGGCTTCGGTGGGATCACCCTCGATGCGCCATTCGTCGCCATCCTGCAGCAGGCGGGCATCGTTGCACAACACACCCGCGTGGATGGCCAGCGCCAGCACCGGATCGTCCTGCACCGCGATATCTTTCTTGTGCACGCGGAAACCGCCTTCGGGTGCATAGCCCACGCCCTGCACATCGACCCGCGCATGGGCCGCCACGATGCGCTGCACCGTCATCTCGTTGCGGGTAAGGGTGCCGGTTTTGTCCGAGCAGATCACCGTGACCGAGCCCAGCGCCTCCACCGCCGGCAGGCGCCGGATGATGGCATTGCGCCGGGCCATGCGCTGCACGCCCAGCGCCAGCGTCACGGTCATCAGCGCCGGCAGGCCCTCGGGAATGGCCGATGCCGCCAGCGCCACCACCATCACGAACATGTCGGAAGCGGCATGGCCGCGCCACACCGTACCGATCACGAAAGTCAGCACGCACATGGCGATGATGAAATAGGCCAGTCCGTGGCCAAAGCGGTCCATCTGGCGCAGCAATGGCGTCGTCTGCGTGTCGATGCTGGTAAGCAGCTGGTTGATCCGGCCCAGTTCGGTGGAAACGCCAGTGGCCACTACCACGCCGGCTGCCTTGCCGGACACCACCAGCGTGCCGGAATAGGCCATGCCGCTGCGGTCGCCCAGCGCGGCATCGGCCGGTGCCGCCAGCGTGTTCTTATCCACCGGCAGCGATTCGCCGGTCAGGGCGGCTTCGTCCACCCGCAATTCCTTGACCTGCACCAGGCGGACATCGGCCGGCACCCGGTCGCCCGAAACCAGCAGCACCCGGTCGCCCGGGACCAGTTCGGCGGCATTGATTTCCTGCTGCACCTTGCCACGCACCACGGTGGCGCGCAGCGACAGCATGGAGCGGATGCTGTCCATGGCGTTTTCGGCCTTGCCTTCCTGGACGAAGCCGATGATGGCGTTGACCACCACGGCAGCCAGCAGCACCAAGGTGTCCACCCAGTGCTGCAGCAGCGCGGTGATCAGCCCGCCTGCCAGCATCACATACAGCAGCACGTTGTTGAACTGCATCAGCAGCCGCACCACGGCGCTGCGCCGCTTGGGCGGCGCCAGCCGGTTGGGGCCGAACTGCGCCAGCCGCCGGGCCGCCTCGTCGGGCTGCAGGCCGTGGGCACCGGTGTGCAGGGCTTCTTCTACCGCATCGGCTGCTTCGGCATGCCATGCAGTGGTGGGGGGTGGGCGTAAATCGATCATGAGGGCAACCGGAAATCCAGGCAAAACGGCCTGTTACCTTGACGTGGTATTGGTTAAGTCTATCGAAACAAGATGACGATCCGGACAAAAACCAAGTGCTGCAGCACTTTATTCGGTGACAGCCAGTGACCAGATGTGCAACAGATGCGTTGACATTGCCACCATGTCAAGGTTTATGCTGTTGGGCATGAACCAGAATTCCTCTTCCCATGTAGATATCGGCATCGACGGCATGACCTGTGCCTCCTGTGTGGCACGGGTGGAGCGCGCCCTGAAAAAGGTGGACGGCGTGGCCGATGCCAGTGTCAATCTGGCCACCGAAACAGCCCGCGTGACCCTGTCGCCAGACCTGGCCACGCAGACCGCCGGCGGCCAGGCGCCGGCGCTGCTGTTGCGCGCCATCCGCAATGCCGGTTACACGCCACGGGCGCAACCTGGCCTCAAGGCAGTAGACACCCGCCGCATTGCAGGCGTGCCAGCCGACTTTGCCCCCGTGCTGGCGGGCCTGCTGTTGTGCGTGCCGCTGGTGGCGCCGATGCTGCTGACGCCCTGGCTGGGTGCCAATCAGGCCCATGCGCTGGTGCCGGTGTGGCTGCAGTTCGTGCTGGGCACCATCGTGCAGTTCACGCTGGGCCTGCGTTTTTACCGTGGCGCCTGGCATGCCATCAAACAGCGCACCGGCAACATGGAACTGCTGGTGGCGATTGGCACCAGCGCTGCCTGGCTGATGTCGGTATGGCTGTGGTGGCGCCACGGTGTGCAAACCGGCCCGGCCCACGCCGGCCATGCCATGGCTGCACCGCATGTGTACTTTGAAAGCGCCGCCGTGGTGATCACGCTGGTGCAGCTGGGCAAGTGGCTGGAAACACGTGCCCGGCGCCAGACCACGCAGGCGATTGCCGCACTGCAGGCGCTGCGCCCGGACGTGGCGCACTGGCTATCGCCACTGGATGGCGAACAGGATGTGCCGGTGTCCGAACTGCTGGTGGGCGACACGATTGTGTTGCGCCCCGGCGAACGCGTACCGGCCGATGGCAGCATCACGCAGGGCAGCAGCCAGATCGATGCCAGCATGCTCACCGGTGAGCCGCTGCCCGTGGAAGTCACCGTGGGCGACAAGGTAACCGGCGGCACGCTCAACGGCAGCGGCGTGCTGCAGGTGCGCGTGGGCGCTACCGCCAACGAAGGCGTGCTGGCCCACATCATCCGGCTGGTGGAAGATGCCCAGGCTGCCAAGCCGCCGATCCAGAAAATGGTGGACCAGGTGGCAGCGGTGTTTGTGCCGGTGGTACTGGTGGTGGCTGCCATCACCCTGATCGGCTGGCTGCTGGCCGGCCTGCCGATGGAAGAAGCGATCCTGCGCGCCGTGGCGGTGCTGGTGATTGCCTGCCCGTGCGCGCTGGGCCTGGCCACGCCGGTGGCCATCATGGCCGGTACCGGGGTGGCGGCCAAGCACGGCATCCTGATCAAGGACAGCATCGCACTGGAACGCGCGCACCAGATCCAGACCGTGGCCTTTGACAAGACCGGTACCCTGACCAAGGGCGAGCCGGTGCTGGCCGCGCTGCAGCCGCTGCCGGGCGCCACGCACGCGGCCATGCTGGCCGTGGCCGCCAGCCTGCAGCAGGGCAGCGAGCACCCGCTGGCACGCGCCGTGCTGCAAGCGGCTGCCGATATGACACTGCACAGCGCCAGCAATGTGGCCGCTGTGGCCGGACGCGGCATCCAGGGCGAGCTCGACGGCACCACCTGGCTACTGGGCAGCCTGCGCTGGATGCAGGAGATTGGCGCCATGCCTGCCAATGACAGCACCGCATTTGTCGCGCAATGGCAGGCCGAAGGGGCCAGCCTGTCCGCCCTGGCCGAGCAGACTGCCAGCGGCCCGCAATTGCGCGCCTTACTGGCCTTTACCGACAGTCCCAAGCCGGAATCGGCACACGCCATCCGCCAGCTGCATGCACAAGGCCTGAAAACCGTGCTGATCAGCGGCGACAACCGCGCCGCGGCCGAGTCGCTGGCACGCAAGGTGGGCATGCACCCTGAACGCGGCGAGGTGCTGGCCGAAGTGCTGCCAGCCGACAAGGCGGCCGCCATCCAGCAACTGCAACAGACCCATGGCAAGCCGCAAGTGGTGGCCATGGTGGGTGACGGCATCAACGACGCACCGGCGCTGGCCGCCGCCGATGTGGGCATGGCCATGGCCAACCCGCAGGGCGGCACCGATGTGGCGCTGCACGCGGCCGACGTCACGCTGATGCGCGGCGATGTGCGCCTGGTGGCCGGCGCCATTGCGGTGTCGCGCGCCACCGTGCGCAAGATCCGGCAGAACCTGTTCTGGGCCTTTGCCTACAACGTGATCGGCATTCCGCTGGCGGCCATGGGGTATCTCAGCCCGGTGCTGGCCGGCGCGGCCATGGCGCTGAGCTCGGTGTCGGTGGTCACCAATGCCTTGTTGTTGCGCCGCTGGCGCCCGGCCTCCGACGCGCACTGATCCTGTCGCAGGAACCTGCAGCCGCCAACGTGCCATCCGGCGCACTGGCGGCTTTTTTTCAATGGCCTGCGCCGTGCTGCTGCATGGCCTCCGGGGCAATGTCGTGCACCATGCCGCCAGCAGCCATGTCGGGGTTTTGCCAGCCCAGCAGGGTCGGGTCCATCATGCCGGTAATCATGGCCACGTGCGCCAGGACCAGGAACAGCGCCACGCAGACGGCATGCGTTTTCAGTTTCTGCCAGCGGTCGCGGCCGCGTTCCACCAGGCCGAATTCCTGCAACGCGATATAGATCATCGGCAGACCGGCCAGCAGATAGGAGGCCACTGCCACCACATCGATCACGGTGCGCCATTCACCGGCGCGCGTGATCGGCACCACTGCGTTGAGCAGCAGGTAAGGGATGATGCCCACAAACACCAAGCCCGCCACGATGCCGGCAAACCGGTTCAGCCCGGACACCCAGGTGTCCAGCTTGCGCGTGTACAGCAGATACAGCTCGGTAATGGCCAGCGTTTCGGCCATGATGACCGGCGCGGCCATGAAAATCAGCAGGTTCCAGGGCTGGTTGACGGCCAGCAGTTCCATGTAATGGGTCATGTTCATCGTAAAAGCTCCAGATCATTCGGGGTGCCGTGCCACGGACAGGCACGGCGGCGCGACGCTGCCGTTGCAGCGGATCGCAAAAATGGGGGAATGTCATCAGGCCGCGCTCAAGCGGCTGGGAGCTGGGGCGGGGGCCGTTCGATGAACGCCGGGGATGTGGCCAGCGGCAACGTTGTAACGCGCGCATGGCGCAAGCCCGGCTGCCAATCGGGCAACGGAAACGAGGCTATCACCGGCTGCAACCCGGCCAGGCAGCATGCGTGATCGGTGTCAGCGTGGTGGCAAGACACATCCGGGCAAGTATCGGATGGATGACCATGCGCGCTGATCTGCAAGGCTTGTGAAACATGGCCATGTGCGCCGGCATGCGCACGGGTGCTGGGGACATGGGCCAATGCAATACTCCACAGGCCTGCCAACAGGCAGACCAGGCACAGCATGCGACAAGACCACGATCTCATGCTTGTATTGTCGCATCCGGAAGTGGTGTTGATGGCATTGGAATGTATTTGCAGTACGGGCAAACCCCGATATTGTTTGATGCAGTGCAGCAGGGCCACCGTGCTACCGTTTCCAGATGCACACTCCACCTCACAACCTCCCGGAAGCCAACGAGCCTGCACTGCGTTCCCTGGTGGTCCTTGCGCTGGCCTTGTCGCTGGCGGCCGCCATCGCTCTGGGGGTGACGCGCTTTGCCTACAGCCTGCTGCTGCCGGTGATGCGCAATGATCTGGGCTGGAGCTACACAGTCGCCGGTGCCATGAATACCGTCAATGCGCTGGGCTATCTGGTGGGTGCCTTGCTGATGCCGCGTCTGGTGCAGCACATGCGCACCGAACGCATACTGCTGGCCAGTGCCATGCTGGCAGCGCTGTTGATGGCTGTCTCCGGCTTGTTTACCGATACCGCCGCCTTGCTGGCCCTGCGGCTGGTGGCTGGTGTGCTCAGCGCCGTGCTGTTTGTAGGCGGCGGCCTGCTGGCGGCACGGCTGAGCCGTTACGCGCCACAGCACAGCGGCCTGTTGCTGGGCCTGTATTACGGCGGCACCGGCTGGGGCATTGCCGGCTCGGCCCTGTGGGTGCCGCTGGCCTTGCACCTGAGCCAGCAGCAGGCGCATGCCTGGCAATCCTCCTGGTGGCTATTGGGGGGCTTGTGTGTCCTGGCTGCTGGCGGGCTATGGCTGGCCATGCCCCGGCTGTACCGTCTGTGGCAACAGGAAGCTCCCAAGCCGCCGCTACAGCCATCGGTGCAGGGTGAGCAGCGCACGATGGGTTTCCGCTGGCGCGATTTCGGTTTTTCGCTGGCGGCGTATTTCCAGTTCGGCCTGGGCTATATCGGCTACATGACCTTCATCATCGCCTTGCTGCGCGGCAGCGGCGCCAGTGCGGGCACCATCACGCTGTTCTATGCCCTGCTGGGACTGGCGGTAGCGGCTTCCGGGCGCATCTGGGCGCGTTTGCTGGACCGCTACCGCGGTGGCCAGGCGCAGGCCATCCTGAGCCTGTTGCTGGGCGTGGCCACGCTGCTGCCGGTACTGTCCACGCACGCAGTGCTGGCTATTGTTTCGGGCGTGCTGTTTGGCGGCACCTTCCTGTCGGTGGTGGCCTCCACCACGGCGCTGGTGCGGCACAACCTGGCCCCGGAATCCTGGGTGGCCGGCATCAGCGCCTTCACCATCGTGTTTGCTATCGGCCAGGTGCTGGGGCCGGTGCTGGTGGGCTGGGTGTCTGACGGCGCTGGCGGCCTCCAGACGGGCTTTGTGCTGTCGGCAGCGGCCCTGTGGCTAGGGGCCTTGCTGGCAAGCCGCCAGAAGCCGCTACAGGCCTGATCAGGGCGCTTTGCTGGGCGGACTCTCGCCCTCGCTGCTGGTACCGTCGTCGAGCTGCGGCAGACGTACGCCTGCAAATGCCAGCACCAGGCGTGCAATGGCAATCAACGCCGCCACGATGGCGGTGCTCCAGAACACATCGAACCAGTGCCTCTCCAGCAGCCAGATCAGGAACCAGTTACCGATGAAGGCCACGCTGGCATAAGGCGTCGGATCGCTGACCAGCATCGGTTTTTCCGCACAGATCACATCACGCAGCAAGCCGCCGAATGCAGCGGCAATGACGCCGACCACCACGCTGGGCAGTACTGGCCAGTCGGCCTGTAGCGCCATATGCGTGCCGGTGGCGCTGAAGATACCCAACCCCACCGCATCGGCCACCAGGATCAGATTTTTGGTGAACAGCTTGGATGACAGGCGCAGTGTGAAGGTGCCCAGGATCGACATGAACAGCAAGCCCCATAGCAGGTAGTTCTCCTTGACCCAATAGAACGGGCGCACATCCAACATCATGTCCCGCAAGGTACCACCGCCGAAGGCGGCCAGAAAGGTGGCAATGAAGGTGCCTACCGCATCCATTCTGTGGGCACGTGCCACAAACAGTCCGGACAAGGCAAAGGCAAACACGGCGGTCACTTCCAGGACATGGAATACGGAACGCGGATCAATCGGAATGGGAAGCGGAAGATGGGTTGGCAGGGCCATGGTGTGAGCGATTCAGGCTGAAGGACGGGACAGTTTTTGGCGCGCAAAAGTTGTCCCTGTATTTTCTGAATTCCGTATATATAAATAGTAGTAGATAGTAGAGCAAGCGCCGGAACTGTGGATAACTACCTTTTTTTGCGAAAGATCAGACACTTGGAGATTCTCGCAAGTTCTGTATGAGTATGCATCGGAGATGTTTGCGCGAATGCAACAACTTGCGACCGCCGCCGCAAGCTGTGGAAAACCGCCCGGTTGTTCAAAAGTTGTGGACAGCCTTATCCACCAGGGCTCGGCGCAGTCAGGATTTCGAGCTGTTGCAGGTAGTGCAGGGCGTGTATGCGGTCTTTTTCGGGCACTCCGCTGCTGCCGCACATGTCGGGATGGGGACGCAGGCTGCCGCATACGGCTGGCCGTTGCGGCAGGCCGAACAGGCGGCAGCGCAGTTGTTCATCTAGTTGTACACAGGGTTGTCCAGCGGGCTTGCGGTGGCAGCCAGGGCCTTGCAAATCAGGAATCGGGCCGCTGATGCTGGGTGCAATACAGCAGGCGGCGCAGCCGGGACGGCAGGAAAAGGGCGTATCAGACATGCGCGCATTGTAGGCAACAAGCCTCGCAAGCCCGCGTCGTGATTGGGATTTATGTACCAGCCCCTATGCGTGGCAGAGTGGGCTGTTTACAATGCTGGCATTGCAGTTTTACTTGTAAACACGCCCCTGCCTTTCTTCGATTTCCAGGAAGCGCACGGCGTGTTTTTATATCCAGCATGATTTATCCACAGCAATTTGACGTGATCGTCGTAGGTGGCGGCCACGCCGGTACCGAAGCCGCCCTGGCTGCAGCGCGCATGGGGTGCCAGACCCTGCTGCTGACGCACAATATCGAGACCCTGGGGCAGATGAGTTGCAATCCCAGTATCGGTGGCATCGGCAAGGGCCATCTGGTCAAGGAGGTGGATGCGCTGGGCGGCGCCATGGCGCTGGCCACCGATGAAGCCGGCATCCAGTTCCGCATCCTCAACTCTAGCAAGGGACCGGCGGTGCGTGCCACGCGCGCCCAGGCCGACCGCGTGCTGTACAAGGCGGCGATCCGCCGCATGCTGGAAAACCAGCCCAATTTGATGCTGTTCCAGCAGGCCGTGACCGACCTGACGGTGGAGGGGGATCGTGTCACCGGCGCCGTGACCCAGATTGGTGTGGAGTTCCGCGCCCATGCCGTGGTGCTGACGGCCGGCACCTTCCTGGACGGCCGCATCCATGTGGGCCTGAGCAACTACCAGGCCGGCCGTGCCGGCGATCCGCCTGCGGTATCGCTGTCGGCGCGCCTGAAAGAACTGAAGCTGCCGCAAGGCCGGCTCAAGACCGGCACGCCGCCGCGCCTGGACGGCCGCACCATCGATTTCAGCAAGTGCACGGCGCAGCCGGGCGATGGCATGCCGGGGGGCATGAGTCCGGCCATGCCAGTGTTCAGCTTCATGGGGCATGCCCGCATGCACCCGCAGCAGCTGCCGTGCTGGGTCACCCATACCAATGCGCGCACGCACGACATCATCCGCAGCGGTTTTGACCGCAGCCCGATGTTTACCGGCAGGATCGAAGGAGTGGGGCCACGTTATTGCCCCAGTGTGGAAGACAAGATCAACCGCTTTGCCGACAAGGAAAGCCACCAGATCTTTCTCGAGCCCGAAGGCCTGACCACGCACGAAATCTATCCCAACGGCATCAGCACCAGCCTGCCGTTCGACATTCAGTACGCCCTGGTGCGTTCCATGGCCGGTCTGGAAAATGCCAACATTCTGCGTCCGGGCTATGCCATCGAGTACGACTACTTCGATCCGCGCGGATTGCGCAGCAGCTTTGAGACGCAGCAGATTCATGGCTTGTTCTTTGCCGGTCAGATCAATGGCACCACCGGCTACGAGGAAGCCGCTGCACAGGGCCTGTTTGCCGGGATCAACGCGGCACTGCAAGTCAAGGGCGAGCAGCCCTGGCTGCCGCGTCGCGATGAAGCCTATCTGGGCGTGCTGGTGGATGACTTGATCACCAAGGGTGTGACCGAACCCTATCGCATGTTTACCAGCCGCGCCGAATTCCGCTTGCAGCTGCGCGAAGACAATGCCGACATGCGCCTGACCGAAGTGGGCCGCAAAATGGGGCTGGTGGACGATGCGCGTTGGAATGCCTTCAACCGCAAGCGCGATGCTGTTTCACGTGAAACAGAGCGTTTGAAATCGACCTGGGTGCAGCCCGCCATGTTGCAGCCGGCCGAAGCAGAGCGTGCGCTGGGCAAGATGATCGAGCGCGAATACAACCTGGCGGATCTGCTGCGCCGGCCCGAAGCGTCGTACTCTGGTTTGACCAGTATGCAGCAAGGCCTGTTCGCCAACCCTGCGTGGAACGATGTGGTGCCGGATTCGGAACAGGAGGCCGAGCTGGCCGCCATCATCGAGCAGGTGGAAATCGGTATCAAGTATGCCGGCTATATCGATCGCCAGAAAGCCGAGGTGGAACGTGCCGCCTATTACGAGGGGCTGGCGCTGCCGCAGGACTTTGATTACATGCAGGTGCCGGCATTGAGTGTGGAAGTGCGCCAGAAGCTGAACTTGCACAAGCCGGCCACGCTGGGCCAGGCTTCCCGCATCAGCGGCATCACGCCGGCAGCCATTTCCCTGTTGCTGATCCATCTGAAGAAATCCCGCAAAGACTTTGACCAGAACGCGGCGGAGCAGCAGTGATGGTGGAGCTGGAAACCGAACTGCGCCAAGGCTTGCAGGCGCTGCAATTGGAATTGTCCGAACAGCAGATTCAGCAGTTACTGGATTATTTGGCCCTGCTGCAAAAGTGGAACAAGGTGTACAACCTGACGGCGGTGCGTGATCCGCATGAAATGCTGACCCACCATATGCTGGACAGCCTGGCAGCGGTGGCGCCTTTGCAGCGCCATGTGCAGCAGGCACAGGCCCATAGCCTGCTCGATGTGGGCTCGGGTGGCGGATTGCCGGGTGTGGTGTTTGCGATCTGCCTGCCGCAGCTGCAGGTGCACTGTGTGGATACCGTAGGCAAGAAAGCGGCCTTTGTGCAGCAGGCGGCGGGCAGCCTCAAGCTGGCCAATTTACGCGGTATCCATGCCCGGGTGGAAAAACTGCAGGAGCAGTACGACGTGGTGAGCTGCCGCGCATTTGCCAGCCTGCCAGATTTCTGCCAGTGGTCAGCAGCAACGCTCAAAACAGAGGGTGTGTGGCTCGCCATGAAGGGCAAGGAGCCGGTGGATGAAATAGCTGCGCTGCCTGCCGAAGTGTACGTGTTTCACGTGGAACAGCTGCAGGTGCCGCTGCTGGATGCGCAACGTTGCATTGTCTGGATGCGCAAGAAAACTGCCGAAATCTGACGCAGTTTTGTATCGGCGTGGTGCAATTCGCCGGTGCACAAGAGGCTGTCACAGCATCGTGATGTGTGGGTTAGTACAATGCTTGTGTTACCCACACCACATACGGAAAGCACAGCCATGGCCAGAATTTTTTGCGTTGCCAATCAAAAAGGCGGCGTCGGAAAGACCACTACCACCGTCAACCTGGCGGCGGGTTTGGCCAAGGTAGGGCAGCGTGTATTGCTGATCGACCTGGATCCGCAGGGCAATGCCACCATGGGATCGGATGTGGATAAGCGCCAGCTGCAGCGCAGTGTCTACGATGTGCTGCTGGAAGAGTGCAGTGTGGCTGAGGCGCGGGTGCGCTCCGAAAAGTGCGGCTACGATGTGCTTGGCGCCAATCGCGAACTGGCAGGCGCCGAAGTGGAACTGGTCACGCAAGACCGCCGCGAAAAACGCCTCAAGCTGGCGCTGGCCAAAGTCAAACAAGACTATGACTTTATCCTGATCGATTGCCCACCTGCATTGTCACTGCTCACGCTCAATGGGCTGTGCAGTGCACACGGCGTCATTGTGCCCATGCAGTGCGAGTACTTTGCGCTCGAAGGGCTGACCGACCTGGTCAACACCATCCGGCAGGTGCACGCCAACCTCAATCCCGAACTCGAGGTGATTGGCTTGTTGCGCGTGATGTACGATCCGCGCATCACGCTGCAGCAGCAGGTGAGCGAGCAGCTCAAGGACCATTTTGGCGACAAGGTATTCAACACCGTGATTCCGCGCAACGTACGCTTGGCAGAAGCCCCCAGCTATGGTTTGCCGGGGGTTGTGTTTGATGCATCGGCCAAGGGCAGCAAGGCCTTTGTCGAATTTGCGCAAGAGCTGGTGGTCCGCATCCAGCAACCGGCATGATCGCCATGCAGGGGTGGCAGGGCCTGACACTGCCGGGCTGGCAGGGCAGCGGCCCACAGCATTGGCAATCGCGCTGGGAGCAGCTGTACGGATACCAGCGTGTGGAGCAACACGACTGGCAGCAGCCGCTGCGCGGTGACTGGATGATCCAGCTGGAAGAAGCCGTGCTGGCCTGCCGGCAGCCGGTGGTGCTAGTGGCACACAGCCTGGGGTGCTGGTTGACGGCAGCGTGGGCAGCACACAGCCAGCACGCCCACAAGGTGATCGGCGCCATGCTGGTAGCGCCGCCAGATGCGGCCATGTTTCACGTGGAACCAATCCTGTACAGCTGGCGTCCCACCGTGGTGCAGCAGCTGCCGTTCGCCAGCCTGCTGGTCAGTAGCAGCGATGATCCCTACTGCAGCACTGAGCAGGCGCAGGTGTTAGCCACTACCTGGGGTAGCTTCTGGAAGTCTGCTGGTGCGCACGGACATCTGAATGCAGACAGTGCATTGGACGATTGGCCGCAGGGACACGACTGGCTGCAGCAATGGCTGGCAGGCATGCAGGAAAAGACAAGCAAGGAATAACACATGGCGACAAAACGCAACAAGGGCCTGGGCCGGGGATTGGAAGCGCTGCTGGGCCCTCGCGTCAGCGACAAGGAAACCGATCTGCCGGGCGCATCGGCCGGAGAAGACGCGGAGCAACAGCCGGGCACGCTGCAGCTCGATCTACTGGTGCCTGGACGTTACCAACCGCGCCAGCACATGGATGAAGGCGCTTTGTACGAGCTGGCCGAAAGCATCAAGGCGCAGGGTATCATGCAGCCGATTCTGGTGCGCCAGCTGGAGCAGGGCGACAATACTGGCAAGTACGAGATCATTGCCGGCGAGCGCCGCTTCCGTGCAGCGCGCCTGGCCGGACTGGATCATGTGCCGGTGCTGGTACGCAATGTGCCCGACGATGCCGCCGCGGCCATGGCGCTGATCGAGAACATGCAGCGCGAAGACCTGAATCCGCTGGAAGAGGCGCAAGGCCTGCAGCGTTTGATCAACGAATTCGGCCTGACACACGAGGAGGCGGCGCAGGCGGTGGGCCGCAGCCGCAGTGCGGCCAGCAATCTGCTGCGCCTGCTGCAGCTGGCCGAGCCGGTGCAGACCATGCTGATGGCGGGAGACCTGGACATGGGCCATGCGCGCGCCTTGCTGTCCCTCGACAAGGCCACGCAGATCACGGCAGCCAACCAGATTGCCGGTAAGAAAATGTCGGTGCGCGAGACCGAAAGCCTGGTCAAGAAGCTGGGGGCAGATTATGCATTGGCGCCTTCCAAGAAGCCGCGCCGCGACAAATCCGGCGATGTGCGCAGTATCGAGGAGGAGCTGTCCGACCTGCTGGCGGCCGAGGTGGAGGTGCGTGTGAAGAAGCGCATCAAGCGTTCGGGCCGCCTCGAAGAGGTGGGTGAACTGGCGATCCAGTTCGGCAGCCTGGACGCGCTCAATGGCCTGATCGAACGCCTGCGTCAGGGAAGCTGAGGTCAGCGCACCAGCAGCACCGGCACCTTGCAGTGGGCCAGGACCTGGGTGGCCACAGAGCCCATCACCAGGTTGGCCAGGGCGCTGTTGCCGTGCGAGCCCATGATGAGCAGGTCATAATCGCCATCCTGTGCCACTTGCGCAATGGTGCTGCCGGGCGCGCCCACCTTGCTGATGACCTCGGAGCGGATATCGTGGCGCCCCAGAAAGGTTTGTACCGGCGTGGCCACGCGGTCCACTTCTTCGGCCTGGTACTGCAGCAGCATTTCCTTGCTCATGGCGGCCTTGGCGCGCTGCGGCAGGGGCGGCAGCACATGCAGCAGCGTGACGTGTTGCTGGTTGCGTACGAACAGTTCCGGATGCAGCACCAGATATGCCACCATCTTCTTGGTAAAGCTGCTGCCATCAATTGCCATCAGTATCTTCATGCTGCATTCCTGTCGTGAATATGGTGCGTATGCCTTCCAAGTTTAGGTGAAATGGCGGTATTGTCACCAGGGTTGCCGTCATGCCACTTACAATTCGGACATGAATCTGCCCAGCTATACCCGTGCCCAGTCCCTCCCTGATATTCTGCGCCAGCGCATTGTCATTCTCGACGGCGCCATGGGCACCATGGTGCAGCGCTTCAAACTGAGTGAAGAACAGTACCGTGGTGAGCGCTTTCGCGACTTCGGGCGCGACGTCAAGGGCAACAACGAGCTGCTTAGCCTGACGCAGCCAGAGGTGATCCGCCAGATCCACGAAGGCTATCTGGCGGCGGGCGCCGACATCATCGAAACCAATACCTTTGGCGCCACCAGCATCGCCCAGGAAGATTACGGCATGGCTGACCTGGCCTACGAGATGAACTTCGCGTCGGCGAAACTGGCGCGTGCCGCCTGCGACAAGTTCAGCACCCCAGACAAGCCCCGCTTTGTGGCTGGCGCGGTCGGCCCCACGCCCAAGACGGCCAGCATCAGCCCCGACGTGAACGATCCCGGTGCGCGCAATGTGGATTTCGAGGCGCTGCGCGCTTCCTACTACGAGCAGGTCAAGGGCCTGGTAGAGGGCGGCGCCGACATTCTGCTGGTGGAAACGATTTTCGATACGCTCAATGCCAAGGCTGCGCTGTTTGCCATCGAGCAATTCTTTGACGACAGCGGCGAACGCCTGCCAGTCATGATCAGCGGCACCGTCACCGACGCCTCCGGCCGCGTGCTCAGCGGCCAGACCGTGACATCCTTCTGGTACAGCGTGCGCCATGTGCAGCCGCTGTCCATCGGCCTGAACTGCGCGCTCGGTGCGGCGCTGATGCGCCCCTACATCCAGGAGCTGAACCGTGCCGCGCCCGATACCTTCATCAGCTGCTACCCCAACGCCGGCCTGCCCAATCCGATGAGCGAAACCGGCTTTGATGAAACCCCGGAAGTGACCAGCCGGCTGGTGCACGAATTTGCCGCCGAAGGCCTGGTCAACATCGTGGGGGGCTGCTGCGGCACCACCCCAGAGCACATTGCCGCCATCGGCCGGGAGGTGCAGCCGCTGCGCCCGCGTGGCGTGATGCTCACGCGCTTTGCCCGTGACAACGCCTGATGCCGCCGCCCGCACCGAATCCTGAATACACTGCCATGTCTGCTTCCTCTTCCCTGAATTCCGAAATCGCGGCCGAAGTGCCGCCCATGCGCCTGTCCGGCCTGGAGCCGCTGATCGTGGGCAAAGACAGCCTGTTCGTCAACATTGGCGAGCGCACCAACGTGACCGGTTCCAAGGCCTTTGCCCGCATGATCCTGAACAGCCAGTACGAAGAAGCCTTGGCCGTGGCGCGGCAGCAGGTGGAAAACGGCGCCCAGATCATCGACATCAACATGGACGAGGCCATGCTCGACAGCCAGGCGGCCATGGTGCGCTTCCTGAACCTGATCGCCAGCGAGCCAGACATCGCCAAGGTGCCGATCATGGTGGACAGCTCCAAGTGGGCGGTGATCGAGGCCGGCCTGCGCTGCATCCAGGGCAAGGCCATCGTCAACTCGATCAGCATGAAAGAGGGCGTGGACGAGTTCAAGCGCCAGGCACGCCTGATCCGCCGCTATGGTGCCGCCGCCGTGGTGATGGCCTTTGACGAGCAGGGCCAGGCCGATACCTTCGAGCGCAAGACGCAGATCAGCGAGCGCGCCTACCGCATCCTGGTGGACGAAGTCGGCTTCCCGCCCGAAGACATCATCTTCGACCCCAACATCTTTGCAATTGCCACCGGCATCGAAGAACACAACAACTACGCGGTGGATTTCATCAATGCCACGCGCTGGATCAAGCAGCACCTGCCGGGTGCCAAGGTCAGCGGTGGCGTGAGCAACGTGTCGTTCAGTTTCCGTGGCAACGATCCGGTGCGCGAGGCCATCCACACCGTGTTCCTGTACCACGCGATCCAGGCTGGCATGGATATGGGCATCGTCAACGCCGGCATGATCGGTGTTTACGACGAGCTCGACCCTGAATTGCGCGAGCGCGTGGAAGACGTGGTACTGAACCGCCGCCCGGATGCCGCCGAACGCCTGCTCGAGATCGCCGAGCGCGCCAAGGGCGCTGCCAAGGACGACAGCAAGAAGCTGGAATGGCGCAAGCTGCCGGTGCGTGAACGCCTGAGCCATGCGCTAGTGCGTGGCATTACCGACTTCATCGTTGACGATACCGAGGAGGTCTGGCAGCAGATCAGCGCCGATGGCGGCCGTCCGCTGCACGTGATCGAAGGCCCGCTGATGGACGGCATGAATATCGTGGGCGACCTGTTCGGCCAGGGCAAGATGTTCCTGCCGCAGGTGGTCAAATCGGCGCGCGTGATGAAGCAGGCCGTGGCGCACCTGGTGCCCTACATCGAAGAGGAAAAGCGCCAGCAGGAAGCCGCCGGCATGGATGTGAAGTCGCGCGGCAAGATCGTCGTGGCCACGGTCAAGGGCGACGTGCACGATATCGGCAAGAACATCGTCACTGTCGTGCTGCAGTGCAACAACTTCGAAGTCATCAACATGGGCGTGATGGTGCCCTGCCACGAGATCCTGGCCAAGGCCAAATGCGAGGGCGCCGATATCGTCGGTCTGAGCGGCCTGATCACGCCAAGCCTGGAAGAGATGCAGTATGTGGCCGGCGAGATGCAAAAGGACGACTACTTTCGCATCAAGAAGATTCCGCTGCTGATTGGCGGCGCCACCACCAGCCGCGTGCACACGGCGGTCAAGATCGCGCCCAAGTACGAGGGCCCGGTGGTGTACGTGCCTGATGCCTCGCGCAGCGTGGGGGTGGCGCAGAATCTGCTGGGCGAGTCCATCGAGGGCTACCTGGAAGAGGTGCGCAACGACTACGAGCGCGTGCGCCAGCAGCACGCCGGCAGAAAGCAGGCGCCGCTGTGGACGCTGGCGCAGGCGCGTGCCAACAAGACGCCGATCGACTGGAACGGCTATCAGCCGCCGCAGCCCAAGTTCATCGGTCGACGCGAATTCCGCAACTTCGACCTGGCCGAGCTGGCCCAGTATATCGACTGGGGCCCGTTCTTCCAGACCTGGGATCTGGCCGGCAAATATCCTGACATTCTGCAGGACGAGATCGTCGGCGAAGAGGCCAGGAAGGTGTTTGCCGATGGCCAGGCCATGCTGCGCCAGATCATTGACCACAAGTGGCTCACCGCCAATGGCGTGATGGGTTTCTGGCCGGCCAATACCGTACATGACGATGACATCGAACTGTATGCCGACGAAGGCCGCGGCCAGCCGCTGCTGACCTGGTATGGCCTGCGTCAGCAGACCGAAAAGCAGGTGGTGGACGGCGTGATGCGCCCGAGCCGCTGCCTGGCCGACTTCATTGCGCCACGTGGCGTGGCCGCAGACTATATCGGCGCCTTTGCCGTCACCGCCGGCATTGGTGTGGAAGCGCGCGAAGCGGTGTTTGCCGCCACGCATGATGACTACTCCAGCATTCTGTTCAAGACCCTGGCCGATCGCCTGGCCGAGGCCTTTGCCGAGTGTCTGCACCACCGTGTGCGCACCGACCTGTGGGGTTATGCGGCCGATGAGGCATTGGGCAACGACCAGCTGATTGCCGAGCAGTACAGCGGCATCCGCCCGGCGCCCGGTTATCCGGCTTGCCCGGACCACCGCGTCAAGCGCCCGCTGTTCGACTTGCTGCAGGCCGAGAGCATCGGCATGAGCCTGACCGACAGCTATGCCATGGCGCCGGCGGCCAGCGTCAGTGGCTTCTATTTCAGCCACCCGGCCAGCACCTACTTCAGCGTGGGCCGCATCGATGCCAGCCAGGCGCAGGATATGGCCGAACGCAGCGGCGTGCCGCAGGAAGACGTGGAGCGCGCGCTGGCGCCCAACTTGGGTCTGTAAGGGGATTGTTGCGCACCGGCCTGCTGTCGGTGGCGCAACCCCCAGCGGGCCGGCTCGTGTGGCGCCATAGCCAGGCACGGTAATTCCCGGGTAGCATTCCATGCATATCATTGCGTGACTACCAGGGGCGATCATGGAACCATTGGATCTGCACAAGTCTTTCACCTTGCTGGAGCCAGGACCTGTGGTTCTGGTGGTCACCCATGACGGGCGCCAAGACAACATCATGACCATCTCCTGGACCATGGTGATGGATTTCACGCCGAAATTTGCCCTGACAACCGGCGCCTGGAATCACTCTTTCAAGGCCTTGCAGCTACACCGGGAATGTGTGCTGGCGGTCCCTGCGGTCGACCAGCTGGACACGGTGGTAGGCATAGGCACCTGCTCTGGTGCGGATACGGACAAGTTCCGCAAGTTCGTCCTGACGCCGCTGCCGTCCAAGCACGTCAAGCCGCCCTTGATCAAGGAATGTCTTGCCAACATCGAGTGCAGGGTTGTCGATATCATCGACAGGCACGACATCGTGGTGCTGGAAGGGGTGGCCGCTTACTTCGACTTTGCCCGACAAGAGAAGCGCACGGTGCATGCCGTGGGCGATGGCACATTCATCGTGGACGGATGCAAGCTGGACCGCAGAGAGATGATGGCGTCCAAGCTTCCCTGGGGCGTCTAGCGCCACTTCAATCGGGCGCCAGCTCTTGCGGTGCTACCGGGGCGGCCGCTTCCATGTCGTCGTTGAGCCGGTTCAGAAAGTGCAGGAACGACACCTTGTCGTCAAATCCGAAACGCTTCAGGGCTTGCTCATAAAACGCGTAGATGCGGGGCTGCAGGTCTTCCCAGTAGGCCCGCCCTGCAGGGGTCAGCAGCACCCTCTTGGCGCGGCGATCGGCAGGTTCGGGAACCCGGTGCACATGCCCGTCGCGCTCCAGCCGCTTGAGTACGCCGTCCAGGTTTTGCCGGCTGACACCGAGGTATTCGGCCAGTTCGGAGAAAGGCATGCCTTCGCGCACCTTGCTGCGCGACAGGGCGCCCAGTACCGACCACTGCCCTGAAGTGACCCCCAGGCGCTTGGAAGCCTGCCGCTCCAGCGTGTTTCCGACCTGGAAGACCCGGAAAAACAGGCGGTTGTGGATCGCCAGTACCGATTGCTCGTACTGGTGGGCAGTGTCGTGGGGCATGGCGTTCGCAGAGTGTGATTTGGGGCCTCGGGCCGATCACTATAGCAGCGTGATGGCTGCGGGGCATGATCAGTGCTTCCGTGCTTTCCTGTAACCCATCTGCATGCCGCATAAATGTCTGCATGGTGATGCTATTTTTTCAGGATAACTCAGTGAAAATACTGAATTTACTCACTAAAACATGGCAACTCGTTGACACGATATGCATTCCCGTGGATGCTGCGATGCGGTGTGGTCGCGGTCACAGGGTGCTTGTCCTGGCCTGCGCAACCGCCGGCCCTGGTTGGAATTGGGCAGCAGTACCTGGTACACAAAGCAACCAACGAACCCATCCGGGTTCATCCACCGAGGATAGACACCATGCACATTCACATGCATGCGCTGCTGGACAATGCGCGCTTTTCCCGTTTTCACTGGGGCGTATTGCTCTGGTGCGCCTTCATCATCATCTGTGACGGCTATGACCTGGCCGTGGCGGGCGCTGCATTGCCCTCCATCATGAAAAAGATGGGCGTTACGCCCACCAATGCCGGCTTCATGATGAGCTCGGCGTTGTTCGGCATGATGTTTGGCGCCATCTTCCTGGGCACGCTGGCCGACCGCATCGGCCGGCGCTGGACCATTGCTATTTGCATCAGCCTGTTCAGCATATTCACCGCGGTGGCCGGAATGACCAGCACGCCGATATCGTTCAGCATTGCGCGCTTCGTCGCCGGTCTGGGCATTGGCGGCGTGATGCCGATCGTGGTGGCCCAGATGTCCGAATTTTCGCCCAGGCGCATCCGCTCCACCATGGTGACGATGATGTTCAGCGGCTATGCGGTGGGCGGCATGCTGGCCGCCGTGCTGGGCAAGGGCCTGATCGCCACTTATGGCTGGCAGTCGGTTTTCCTGGCTGCTGCCACGCCGATCCTGATGGTCCCGTTCCTGCTCACCACGCTGCCCGAGTCAGCCGCCTACCTGATCAGGAAGGGCCGCACCGACGAGTTGCACCGCATTGCACAGGCCGTCGATCCCACCTATCAGCCGCAGGCAGGCGACCGTTTCGTGCTGCCTGCCTCCACTGCAGCAGCGCATAGCGCCGCCAGTGCCAGCGTAGGGCGCCTGTTCCAGGAGGGCCGCGGTTTCAGCACAGTGATGTTCTGGATTTCCTTTTTCATGTGCCTGTTCATGGTGTACGCGCTGAGCTCCTGGCTGGCCAAGCTGATGGCGGACGCGGGCTACAGTCTGGGCTCGGCCCTGACCTTTGTGCTGGTGCTCAACATTGGCGCCATGGTCGGTGCGGTTGGCGGTGGCTGGCTGGCCGACCGCTTCAACATCAAGACCGTGCTGGTGGTCTTCAACCTGATTGCCGCCGGTTCGATCACCATGCTGGGCATGGGTGTACCCTTGGCCGCGTTGTATGTTCTGGTGGCGCTGGCTGGTGCTTCCACCATTGGCACCCAAATCGTCGCTTATGCCTATGTGGGCCAGTACTACCCGATCGACATGCGTGCCACCGGCATTGGCTGGGCTTCCGGCATGGGACGTATCGGCGGCATCGTGGCCCCGATCCTGATCGGCATGCTGGTGGCGATGCGGCTGCCGCTGCAGCAGAATTTCCTGGCGATTGCGATTCCCGGCCTGTTCTCGGCGCTGGCCTTGGCACTGATCCGGCAGTGCGACACCGTGGTGCACGCACCTGCCCTCCAGCCCCAGGGGGGCGCCAGCCAGGCCTGATACAGCTCACTGCTGTCGCAGCAAGCCGCGCCGCAGCTGCATGGCCTCGGCCACATGCACCACTTCCACACTGTCCGATGCAGCCAGATCCGCCACGGTGCGCGCCACGCGCAGCGTGCGGTGCATGGCGCGGGCACTCCAGCCCAGCTTGCTGGCGGCCTGGCGCAGGAAGGTGGCGGCCTGGTCGGGCAAGGACACGGCCTGCTCCAGCGCCTGGCCTTGCAGCTGGCTGTTGGCCATGCCCTGGCGCTGTTGCGCACGGGCATGTGCCTGCTGCACGCGCTCACGCACTGCGGCCGTGGAATCACCCGCACCAGCCTGCAGCAGCTCTTCCGGCGTCAGGGCCGGCACCTCCAGATGCAGGTCGATACGGTCCAGCAGCGGACCGCTGAGCTTGCCCTGGTAGCGGCTGACCTGCTCCGGGGTACAACGGCAGGCCCGTAAGCTACTGCCCAGATAGCCGCAAGGGCAGGGGTTCATGGCCGCGATCAGCTGAAAGCGCGCCGGAAAGCGGGCCTGTTGCGCTGCGCGCGAAATATGGATCTGGCCGGTTTCCAGCGGTTCACGCAGGGCTTCCAGTGCAGCGCGGGGAAACTCCGGCAGTTCGTCCAGAAACAGGATGCCGCCATGGGCCAGGCTGATCTCGCCGGGCCGGGGTGGTGAGCCGCCGCCGGTCAGGGCGACGGCACTGGCGGAATGGTGCGGTTGGCGCAGCGGCCGGCGTCCCCAGTGCTCCGGCTGGAAGCGCCCAGCCAGGCTGGCCACGGCGGCCGACGCCAGAGCTTCCGCTGCCGGCATGGGCGGCAGCAATCCGGCAAAGCGCTGCGCCAGCATCGACTTGCCGGCGCCAGGCGGCCCCAGCATCAGCATGGAATGCTGCCCTGCGGCGGCAATCTCCAGCGCCCGCCGCGCCGCGGCCTGGCCTTTGACATCGGCCAGATCCAGATAGTGCGGATCGGGCCTGTAGGCCTGCGCTTGCAGCACCTGCCAGCCGTCCGGATCCGGCGCAGGGAGCTCGCGCGCCTGCTGTGGTGGCAGGAAACGGCGCACCACGTCCAGCAGATGCACGGCGCGGTACACCTGTGCGTCCGGCACCAGCGCCGCTTCTTCGGCGCTGCCGGGCGGCAGCACCAGGGGAGCCTGTTCGCCTTGCTGCTGCAGCGCGGCCGCCATGGCCAGTGCACCGCGCACCGGCCGCAATTCACCCGACAGCGACAGCTCACCGGCAAACACATGTCCTGCCAGGGCCGAGGTCTGGATCTGTCCGCTGGCTGCCAGAATGCCCAGCGCAATCGGCAGGTCGAAGCGGCCTGAATCCTTGGGCAGATCGGCCGGCGCCAGGTTCACGGTGATACGCTTGTTGTTGGGAAACTCCAGCCCGGCATTGTGGATGGCGCTGCGCACGCGCTCGCGCGCTTCGCGCACTTCGGTATCCACCAGCCCGACCAGCGTGAAACTGGGCAGGCCATTGGCCAGATGCACTTCGACCGTGACCGGCGGCGCGTGCAGGCCGAGCAGGGCGCGGCTGGAAACAAGGGCAAGGCTCATGAATATAAATCAAAAGATTTAATATTAACATGAGCCAAGCCAGTGTTGGCCGCGCCATCTGGCGGACGATATGGTTACCCAGGCGGGCCAATGATTTGCGGCGGTGCCTCCAGACTAGGCAGGGCGCTGCTGAAAACAAGAACCAGCCGCACTGGCCCCATCTTGACGCGCAGGCTCAGGGAGTTTGCAGCAAGCTGCGCCCCTGCGCCAGATAAGCCGCAAACTCGTCCTCTGGCAGCATGCTGCCGCCTGTGCCCCACGCCAGATGCGTGGCCTGTACCAGCCGTTGCGCTGTCATACCGATGCGCGCCAGATACTCCGGCGCCTGCAGCACTCGCACCATGCCGGGCAGGCCCGCCACGGCGGATGGTTCCAGCCGCACGTGGTCCTGGTCATGCGCCATGGCCAGCAACTGGAACAGCGTTTCATCGCTCACCGTGTAGTAGCCGTCGATCAGGCGCTGCATCGCTTTGCCGACAAAGCCGGAGGGCCGCCCCACCGCCAAGCCATCGGCCGCAGTGCGGTTATCGATGCCGAAATCCTGCACGCTGACCGCATCGTGCAACCCGGTGTACACGCCCAGCAGCATGCAGGGCGCATGCGTGGGCTCGGCAAAGATGCAGTGCACCGCATCGCCAAACCGCAGTTTTAGGCCAAATGCGACGCCGCCCGGCCCGCCACCCACGCCGCAGGGCAGGTAGACGAACAGCGGGTGCTCCGCGTCTACGGCGATGCCGGCTGTGGCCAGCTGTCCGGCCAGGCGCTCGGCCGCCACCGCGTAGCCCAGAAACAGCTGCACGGAGTTTTCGTCATCGACAAAATGGCAGCGCGGGTTGGCCGCTGCCTGGCGCCTGCCCTGTTCTACCGCTACGCTGTAGTCCGAGTCGTATTCGATCACGGTCACGCCGCTGGCGCGCAGCCGATCCTTTTTCCATTGGCGCGCGTCGGCCGACATGTGCACCGTGGCGCGAAAGCCAAGTGTGGCGCTCATGATGCCGATCGACAGCCCCAGGTTGCCGGTCGAGCCCACGGCGATTTCGTACTGGCCAAAGAAGCTGCGTGCGGCGGCGCTGTCCAACACGGCGTAATCGTCGCCGGGACGTAGTAGCCCGGCGCGCAAGGCCAGGTCTTCCGCATGTTGCAGCACCTCGTGGATGCCGCCACGCGCCTTGATCGAGCCGGAAATCGGCAGCGCATTGTCGGTCTTGAGCCAGAGGGCACCGCCTGCGTCCAGGCCCGCCTCGGCCAGCAGGTGCTGCTGCAGTCCGGGCAGGGGCACCATGCCCGACTCAATGATGCCGCCTGCCGCAGCGGTTTGCGGAAACACCCTGGCGATATAGGGCGCGAAGCGCTGCAGCCGGGCGCTGGCAGCGGCCACATCGTCCGCAGTCAGGCCGACATCAGCCAGCACCGTGGCGGCTGGCGCAATGGCCGGGTTGAACCATTGCGTTGCGCGCAAGGCGACCAGCTCGGCGAGCAGGGGATGACTGGCCAGCCAGGCCGCGTAGGATTTTCCGTGGATCAGGGGCTGCATTGACAAGGTCTCCAGATAGGCGTGCCAACAGGTTGCGCCCTGCTGTATTGTGCCTGCTGCCCGGCCAGCAGGAGCGCGACCGCCATCAGCTTCGCCACCCCCGATACACGCCCCATGCATCTGCCTGGCATGTCAATCTATTTGTTGATGCCGATCACGACGCTCGTGCCACGGATCCGCGATAGTATGGTCCATGCCGCAAGCTGCTGTCTTGGCGCGTGCGGAGATGCGGTCGTGCATTGGCCGCATGGTGCGCGAGCGCGCTGAGCTGCAGGTCCGGATTCGGCTGCAACGGGGTGTATTTGCGCGTCCACTGAAATCTCGTTCAACCACAGGAATTCTGACGATGAAAAAATCCTTGCTTGCCATTGCCATGTTGGCCGTTGCTGCCAGCGCATTTGCCGAAGTTACCATCGAGAAGCCTTGGGTGCGTGGCACCGTGGCGCACCAGCAGGCCACCGGCGCCTTCATGCAGCTGCGCGCCGATGCCGATACGCGCCTGGTGGGTGCCCACTCGCCAGTGGCTGCCGAAGCGCAGATCCACGAAATGGCCACCGTGGACAATGTGATGAAAATGCGCCAGATCGACGGACTGGCGCTCAAAAAGGGCGAGCAGGTCGAGCTCAAACCCGGTGGCTACCACGTGATGCTGCTGGGATTGAAGCAGACGCTGTCCGTGGGCCAGACCGTGCCGCTGACCCTGGTGTTCCAGGGCAAGGATGGCAAGCAGTTCAAACGTGAAGTCAAGGCGCCGGTTCAGGGCCTGGGCGCCGCCGCCATGCCCGCCATGGGTGCCAGCGGCCACGGCATGCCGCAGCACTGATAAGACAGAAAAAAGCCCCGCTGGACACTGCGGGGCCGATGCGCAACTTGCCAGTTACAGCAGGGCTTCGCGCAGTGCCTGCAGGGTGCGCTCGCCGGACAGCTTGTCGGCAGCGGCATCGTAGTGGTCGCCATTGGGGCGGGCAAACGCATGCTGAACGCCCGGATATTCGTACACCGTGATGTTGTCGCGGCCGGCCACGGCCTGCTTGATGGTTTCCTGCGCCTCGTTGCTGCAATACTCATCTTCCAGCGGGAAGTGCAGCACCAGCCTGCCCTTGATATTGCCCAGCTCGTCCAGATTGTTCTCGATGCCGGTGCCGTAAAAACCCACCGATACGGCGGCGTCGGTGCGGCAGGCGGCCAGGTAGGCCATTTTCCCGCCCAGGCAGTAACCGACCACGCCGGTGCGCTCAAAATCCGTGCATTCTGGCAGCGTGCGCGCCTGCTGCAAGGTGGCGGCAATGTCCTGCGCCCCCACGTCTTGGTCAAAGTTCTGGAAAAAGCTGGATGCCTGTTCCCAGCCTGCAGGGCTGTAGTCCAGTTCCACATTGGGCTGCAGGCGCCAGAACAGATCGGGCACCACGGCCACAAAACCCTGCTCAGCCAGGCGATCGGCCATCAGGCGCATGGTGGCGTTGACGCCGAAAATTTCCTGGCAGATGACTACGGCAGGGCCCTTGCCGGATGGCGGGACAGCCACATAGGCCTGGAACGTGCCGGTGCCGTCGGGCGACTGGATTTCGATGATGCGGGACATGGCGGATTCTCCTGTCGAAGGCATGGAATGCACACGCCAGCACATGGCGTGCAACGAAATTCCCGTTCATTATGCATATTCAAGGGCTGCCAGTCTGACAGTTCCGTGAATGGAGGTAATCCTTTGGACCAAAGTGCATATTTTCGTAACAGAAAACATTCAGGCAAAGAAAAAGCCGGCCCTTTCGGAACCGGCTTCGGTGCAATTTACTTGCACATTTGTTTATGTCTCCTCGTCCCTCGCAGCTGAGGGACATACCCAACCAGCGAGTGGGACGAACTATAACAAGCTGCAAGTGGCGGAGGCATCAGAGTTTTCCCTAGGGAATATGCGTAACGGATCATCTAAGCACATTTCCTTGCCTCCAGTCAATATTTTTGGCATCGCGCTTGCCGCCAATGTGCCGGATCAGCCGTTCTTGCGCAGCCACTCGGCCGCTTCGATGGCGCAATAGGTCAGGATGCCATCCGCGCCCGCGCGCTTGAATGCCAGCAGCGATTCCATCATCACCGCGTCGTGGTCGATCCAGCCATTCTGGGCGGCCGCTTTCAGCATCGCGTATTCGCCGCTCACCTGGTACACAAAGGTGGGCACGCGGAACTCGTCCTTCACGCGGCGCACAATGTCCAGATAGGGCAGGCCGGGCTTGACCATCACCATGTCGGCGCCTTCGGCGATATCCATGGCCACTTCGCGCAATGCCTCGTTGCTGTTGCCCGGGTCCATCTGGTAGTTTTTCTTGTTGCTCTTGCCCAGGTTGGCGGCAGAACCCACCGCCTCGCGGAATGGACCGTAGAACGCACTGGCGTACTTGGCGCTGTAGGACATGATGCGCGTGTTGACCAGGTCGTTGTTTTCCAGCGATTCGCGGATGCTCAGGATGCGCCCATCCATCATGTCGCTGGGTGAAATGATGTCGGCACCAGCCGCTGCATGCAACAGCGCCATTTGCGTCAGGAGCTCCACCGTCACGTCGTTGACGATGTAGCCGGTGTCGTCGATCACGCCGTCCTGGCCGTGGCTGGTATACGGGTCCAGCGCCACGTCGGTCATCACGCCCAGCTCCGGAAATTCCTTCTTCAGCGCCTGGATTGCGCGCGGTACCAGGCCATCGGGGTTGAGTGCCTCGCTGCCTTCCAGATCCTTCAGGGCCGGATCGATGGCCGGAAACAGGTCGATGCAGGGAATGCCCAGCTCCATGCAGCGCTCGGCGACTGGCAGCAGCAGGTCGATGGTCAGGCGCTCCACGCCAGGCATGCTGGCCACCGGCTGGCGCTGGCCGACGCCTTCATGGATGAATACCGGATAGATGAAATCGTGGGCGGTAACGCTGTGCTCGCGCACCATGTTGCGGGTAAAGGCGTCAAAGCGCAGCCGGCGCGGGCGGCCATAAGGGTAGGGAGCGTAAGGAGTCATGGATATAAGCGATCAGGGGTTGATACTCTGCCTGCCATCGATTCTATGTCCGCAGCACCGGCCTGTCTTTCGCTGCGGACAAGGTCATACGCTATAGGACACGCCACAGGGACCGGGTAATCTCTGCAGCCAAATGAAACCACTTGCAATTTTCTTGTGAAGACGAAACAACTACCTGGCGCTCAGGGATGCTTTGGTATATTGGTCGGGAGCGTTAGCTCCCCGCCTTCCTCCCTGGGCGGGATTTTGCGGGCCACAGCCGGCAAAATGTTCTTCTCCCCGGCCTGTGCGTCGGGGTTTTTTTGCGCACTGCACATTGCGCGGCAAGGGCCCGGCTATCATCGGGGGCAAGACTCTATTCCCACGTCTTCCTACACCTCCAGGGCTCGTCGCACAACATGGAATACCCGATCGTCAAGGCGCTGCACATCGTGTTTGTCGCCAGCTGGTTTGCCGGCCTGTTCTACCTGCCGCGCATTTTCGTGAACCTGGCCATGGTGCCCACCGGCTCCATCGCCGAGCGCAACCGTCTGCTGATGATGGCGCGCAAGCTGCTGCGCTTCAGCTGGATCCTGTGCGTGCCCGCGCTGATACTGGGGCTGTGGCTGTGGCTGCGCGTGGGCATCGGCAAGGGGCCCGGCAACGGCTGGCTGCATGTCAAGCTGGTACTGGTGCTGCTCACGCTGGGGTATCAGCACAGCATGGGCGTGATGCTGCGCCGTTTTGAAAGTGGCGACAACCAGCGCAGCCACGTCTGGTACCGCTGGTACAACGAGTTTCCGCTGCTCATGCTGCTGGGCAGCGTGCTGCTGGTGGTGCTCAAGCCGTTCTGAGCGCGCGGGCGCCAATCGTCCATGCAATCACCGGCGCATCACCATGCTACCGGAGACGACCGGCACAGCCTGGCGTGGCCGTTGGTCGGGGTGTGGCTGCTGCTGATCGTCTATGCCTCGCTGTACCCGTTCAGTGACTGGCGCGATCCAGGTGTTCCCTGCTGGGTGTTCGTCACGGCTCCGTTGCCGCATTACTGGACCTGGTTTGACCTGATCGCCAACGTGCTCGGCTACATGCCGCTGGGTTTTCTGCTGGTGCTGGGTTGGCGTACAGCCATCCCTTCCAGCCGAGGCTGGCAGCGCGGGCTGAAACTGCTGGGGCTGGTGCTGGCAACACTGCTGGCCGGATCGGTGCTGTCGTTCACCATGGAATCGATCCAGTGCTGGCTGCCATCGCGCCGCGCCTCCAATCTGGACTTGATCACCAATGCCTTCGGCAGCGTGCTGGGGGGGATGATAGCGGCCGCACTCGACTGGTTGGGATTGACCGGATACTGGACGCGCTGGCGGTCGCGCTGGTTTGACGAGGGTACGCGCGGGGCGCAGTTCCTGCTGTTGCTATGGCCTTGCGTGCTGCTGTATCCGTTGGAAGTGCCGTTTGGTCTGGGGCAAGTCCTGGAGGGGCTGGAAACCACCTTGGCCGACTGGCTGGCGGGCACCCCCTTAGCCGACTGGCTGCCATGGCGCGCCATCGAATTCCAGCCCATGCTGCCCGAAACCTGGAATCTGGTCATGGTGCTGGGTCTGTTGGCGCCTTGCCTGCTGGCTTTTTCTGCGCTGCCGCAACGGCGCCATCGCCTGGCGGCACTGCTGCTGCTGCTGGCAGCGGGGCCTGCGGCTACGGCCGTGTCGTGGGAACTGGCCTTCGGCGCCCGCATGTACATGTTCTGGCAGCCTGCCATGGTGCGCATGGCGGCGCCCGCGGTGCTGTTGGCCGGACTGCTGGGGCTGTGGCTGCCGCGCCGCCTGCTGAGCCTGCTGGGCATCGTCGTGCTGGGGGCACAGCTCTACCTGATCAACGATGCGGCAGTCTCGGTGTATTACAGCTGGGCCGCCGAAACCAGTATGCAGCGCAGCTTTGTGCATCTCTACGGCCTGACCCAGTGGCTGGGTCTGGCCTGGCCCTGGTTGGCGCTGGGCTGGCTGTTGCAACGATTGTTCCGGCCCCTGCCGCCACGTTCCAGCGCTTGACCCTACAATGATCCCATGAACGATACACCTGTTTCCGGCGGCGATCAGGCTGCGCCGTCCTACTTCCAGCGTCACATCTTTTTTTGCCTCAACAAGCGCGACAACGGCGAGGCTTGCTGTGCCGACCACAATGCGGATGCAGCGTTTGCGCACTGCAAGCAGCGTGTGGCCGGTCTGGGTCTGGCCGGGCCCGGCAAAGTGCGTGTCAACAAGGCCGGCTGTCTCGACCGTTGTTCGGCCGGTCCAGTGGCGGTAGTCTATCCCGAGGCTGTCTGGTACACCTATGTCGATCTGGCAGACATCGACGAAATCGTCGAGCAGCATCTGCGCCAGGGCAAGGTGGTGGAACGCTTGCTGGTACCCCCAGAAGCCGGACGCTGAGGACAGGCCATGAATGCCCATACCGAAGCCTTCCAGCTGCCAGGCGCCGCTGGCGTGATCGAGGCGCTGCGCGACCAGCCTGCCGGCGCGCCGCACGGCGTGGCGGTACTTGCCCATCCGCATCCGCTGTTTGGCGGCACCATGGACAACAAGGTAGTGCAGACGCTGGCACGTGCCTTTGTGCAAAACGGCTGGACCGTGGTGCGCTTCAATTTCCGTGGCGTGGGCGGCAGTGCTGGTACGCACGACAACGGCCAGGGCGAAACCGACGACTTGCTGCGTGTCATCGAGCAGGTAGCGCCCACCGGCCCGCTGGCGCTGGCCGGCTTCTCATTCGGCGCGTTCGTCACTAGCCAGGCCGTGGCCCGGCTGGTACCCGGGCGCGTGCCTGAAAAGCTGGTGCTGGTCGGCCCGGCCACCAGCCGTTTCCAAGTGGCGGCCATTGATCCGGCCCTGCATGCGCGCACGCTGGTGGTGCATGGCGAAATCGATGACGTGGTGCCGCTGGCGTCCACGCTCGACTGGGCGCGCCCGCAGTCACTGCCTGTCACAGTTGTTCCCGGCGTTGGCCATTTTTTTCATGGACAATTGACCTTGTTGAAGCACATCGTGTCGCGCCACTTACAGGTCGCTAACAGCTGAATTCCCACCCACGGCGGCATCGCGGCCGCTGCGCGGGTGGTTCGCACCATCCGCTTGCCTCCAGTCGATTTCCCATATGCACATCCAGTTCTCTCTTCGCCGTCTCGCCGTGATGGCCGCTGCCGCCATGGCCTTGTCCGGCGCCGGTATCGTGATCGCGCAAACTGCGGCCGCTCCGGCGGCTCCCGCCGCCAGCCAGCCTGCATCGGCTGCCGGCCAGGCGGCTGCGGTGCAGCCCGGCTATCCCCTGCCGCCAGAAATCGCCGCGCGCGGTTATCTGCTGATTGACGTGACCGCCGGCAATCAGGTGCTGGCCGCCAGGGAGCTGGATGCCCCGATGGAGCCGGCTTCGCTCACCAAGCTGATGACGGCCTATGTGGTGTTTGACGCGCTCAAGGCACACCGCATCACGCTCGACCAGATCTTCCCGGTCAGCGAGAAGGCCTGGAAGATGCCGGGCTCCCGCATGTTCATCGATCCCAAGATGCAGGTGCGCGTGGAAGACCTGGTCAAGGGCATGATCGTGCAGTCCGGCAACGATGCCACCATGGCGCTGGCCGAGGGCATCGCCGGCAGCGAAGAAGGTTTCGTGCAGAAAATGAACGAAACAGCCAAGGCGCTGGGCATGACGCGCACCGGCTACCGTAATGCCGAGGGCCTCACGGCCGAAGGGCACATCACCACTGCGCGCGACATGGCAATCCTGTCCACGCGGCTGATGCATGATTTCCCCGAATACGTCGGCTATTACGCCACCAAGGAATACCATTACCCCGGCACGCCGGTTTCCAACGGCCAGAACCGCAACACGCTGCTGTTCCGTGATCCTACCGTGGACGGCCTCAAAACCGGCCATACCAATGCGGCCGGCTACAACCTGATCGCCACCGCCAAGCGTCCGTTTCCCAACATGCCGCAGGGCCGCCGCCTGCTGGCCATCGTGTTCGGCACCGCCAGCGAAGCCGCGCGCGCTAACGAAACGCAAAAGCTGCTCAACTGGGGCTATACCGCCTACGAGGGCATCCAGCTGTTCGGCGCAGGCCAGCCGGCCGTGCAGGCGCGCCTGTGGAAGGGCGCCAAGAGCGAAGTCGGCCTGGGTCGCCCCGAACCGATTGCCGTGGCCGTGCCGGCCGGCAAGGCCAAGCAGATCACCACCCAGATCGAGCGCACCGATCCGTTGATTGCCCCGGTCAGCCAGGGCCAGCAGGTCGGCACCATCAAGGTGCTGCTCGACGGCCAGCTGCTCAGCAGCACGCCGCTGGTGGTGCTCGAATCGGTCGAGCAGGCCGGCTTCTTCCGCCGCCTGTGGGACAGCATCCGCCTCTGGTTCAAGTAAGCGCAGCCCGCCCCCACACACAGCCAGCCACCGCTGGCTGTTGTTTTTTGGGGCAGGCAGAGCGTGGCAAGAGGCTGGTTGCGCAAGCAGCACTTGCCACGATAGGCAGATTGGCGCTAAACTTTCGGACTCTGCGAAAAAAGCACGGGTGAATTCGTGCGCGCCTTATCAAGCGTGTTTTTTGCAGGGATCACGTTTTTTCAACCCGTAATTCGTTCACGTTTAGGGAATTACACAGATAGAAGGAGGCCTGAGTGCCAACCATCAATCAGCTCGTGCGCCAGGGGCGTACGGTCGAAACCATCAAATCCAAGAGCCCTGCGATGGAAAACTGCCCGCAGCGCCGTGGCGTGTGCACCCGCGTGTACACCACCACTCCGAAGAAGCCTAACTCCGCTATGCGTAAGGTTGCCAAGGTGCGCCTGACCAACGGTTTCGAGGTGATCTCCTACATCGGCGGTGAAGGCCACAACCTGCAGGAGCACTCCGTGGTGCTGGTGCGCGGCGGTCGTGTGAAAGACTTGCCGGGTGTGCGTTACCACATCGTGCGCGGTTCGCTGGACCTGCAAGGCGTGAAAGACCGCAAGCAGTCCCGTTCCAAGTACGGCGCCAAGCGTCCCAAGAAGGCCTGATAGCCCTTCTTTATTCGGTGCTTGTCCGGCTGGCAGCTGGAACAGGCGTAGTGACCCGTCAAGCACAACAACAAACACAGTGTGGGTCGAGTAAGTGGGTGTCAGGATGGCACTCGCGGTACCTGAAATGGTGCCAACTGAAGCAATGAGGTAAAAAAATGCCACGTCGTCGTGAAGTCCCTAAACGTGAAATTCTGCCGGATCCCAAGTACGGCAATGTCGAGCTGTCCAAATTCATGAACGTGATCATGGAAGGCGGCAAAAAGGCGGTTGCAGAGCGCATCATCTATGGCGCCCTGGACATCATGGAGCAGAAATCCGGCAAGGAGCCGCTGGAGCTGTTCGTGACCGCCATCAACAACGTGAAGCCGATGGTGGAAGTGAAATCCCGCCGCGTCGGTGGCGCCAACTACCAGGTGCCGGTCGAAGTACGCCCGGTGCGCCGTTTGGCCCTGTCCATGCGCTGGATCAAGGAAGCCGCCCGCAAGCGTGGCGAAAAATCCATGGCACAGCGCCTGGCCAACGAGCTGCTGGAAGCCAACGAAGGCCGTGGCGGCGCCATGAAGAAGCGTGACGAAGTGCACCGCATGGCCGAAGCCAACAAGGCTTTCTCGCACTTCCGCTTCTAAGCAGGCTCTGGCGCCTGCTGGTGCCGGGTGTTTGCTCAGCAGGGCTTCGGCAGTATTTCTGCCGCAAGCCCTGTGGCGTATCCGGGCACTGTCATGCTGCTGAAAAGCAGCACACCGTAAAATATCTGTCTTTTAGCACACCCAAAGGTTCATCATGGCTCGCAAGACCCCCATCGAGCGCTACCGCAACATCGGTATTTCTGCGCACATTGACGCTGGCAAAACCACCACTACCGAGCGTATCCTGTTCTACACTGGTGTGAACCACAAGCTCGGCGAGGTGCATGAGGGCGCAGCCACCATGGACTGGATGGAACAGGAGCAGGAGCGCGGCATCACGATCACGTCCGCCGCCACCACCTGCTTCTGGAAGGGTATGGACCTGTCCTACCCCGAGCACCGCTTCAACATCATTGACACCCCCGGCCACGTGGACTTCACCATCGAGGTGG
>CAYPRU010000011.1:0-92141 GCA_964413485.1 uncultured Allobrachymonas sp.
TCGCATCTCCGATATTTGATGTCCGCCCCGTTTACACAAAATTCAGGACACGCCCCGGACAAAGTAGATGCCGCTGGGGCGGCGGTATAGATGTAAAAAGCCTGGCACGCCGTACTATCTTTTCGTAGTAGATTTGCGTGTCAGGCTGTATCTGGTGTCGTCATGCTAAGTAAATCAATTACTTAGAAAACTGTGGAGCGGGCGATGGGAATCGAACCCACGTCTTGAGCTTGGGAAGCTCAGGTCCTGCCATTGAACGACGCCCGCGTAATTTGACATTGTAGCGCGCCGCAAGGTGTGCAACGATGCAGGTGTGCTCTTGTCAGCCCTCACCAGCACAAAAACCATTGGCTTGCCCGACGCAAGCAGGCCAACAAAAATGCGCAAGGCTCCCGCAAAGGCAACGAGAGCATATGGGTTACGCGTAGCGCCGAACTTGCTCCTGTGCGGAAGAAACACCTAGCGGGCTCTTGCGCATCGTAATTGGGACTTGTATAGTCCTTGTTATCTGTGCGGCGGTGGCCCTGCCGATGAGTTGGCCGGGGCTCTTTTACCCGTGGGGTGGCCCGGTCAGATGACATAAAAATTCATTCAGGAGCATGACGCATGACACAACGCATTCTTGTTATTGGAGCTGGCTTTGCCGGCATGTGGAGCGCACTGTCCGCCTCCCGCCTGCTGGATCAGGCAGGGCGCACCGATGTAGAGGTCGCTCTCATCGCGCCGAAGCCGGAGCTGCACGTTCGTCCCCGTCTCTACGAGCAGGACCCGGCAGGCATGACGGCATCGCTGGAGAGGGTCTTCCAGACTGCCGGCATCAAGTTCATCCCCGGTCTGGTGGAAAACATCGATACGCACAAGCAGGAGGTGAAGGTGGCCGCATCGGGCGCACGCGCACCGGGCCAGACCATCGGCTACGATCGCCTGGTGATTGCCGCCGGAAGCCGCCTGAACTGTCCTCCCATCCCCGGCTTGAGCGAACACACCTTCAATGTGGACCAGGTCGCCGACGCGGCGAAACTGGAAGAGCACATCCGCAGTCTGGTAAGCTGGCCCGAGAGCGCCGGGCGCAATACGGTGGTCGTGGTGGGAGCGGGCTTTACCGGCATCGAGACGGCAGCGGAAATGCCGGCCCGTCTGCACAAGGTCCTGGGAGCCGCTGCGGACGTGAAGGTGATCATGGTCGAGCGCAGCTCTGAGGTGGGTCCGGACCTGGGGCCTGGTCCGCGGCCGGTGATCATCCAGGCGCTAACCCAGTTGGGCGTGACCTGGAAGCTCGGCGCCAACGTGGCCTCTGTCGATGTACAGGGCGTGACACTCGCAAGCGGGGAACGCATCGACACCGATACGGTCGTCTGGACGGCAGGCGCCCGGGCCAGCGAGCTCACAGCGCAAATTCCGGCCGAGCGCGACCGCTTCGGCCGGCTGCACGTGGACCGTAACCTCAAGGTCAAGGGCCTTGACACCGTTTTTGCAACGGGCGACTGCGCCTATGCCGCCACCGATGAGGAAGGCAACCATGCGCTGATGTCCTGCCAGCATGCCATGAATCTGGGCCGTTCGGCGGGACATAACGCGGCAGCGGATCTGTTGGGCGAAAGCCAGATTCCGTATAGCCAACCGACGTACGTGACTTGCCTGGATCTGGGTCCTTGGGGCGCCGTCTATACGGAAGGCTGGGACCGGCAAGTAAAAATGGCAGGCGCAGACGCCAAGGAGCTGAAGACGAAGATCGTCACCGAGTGGATCTACCCCCCGACCGGGGATCGCGCGGAACTTTTTGCCCTGGCTGATCCTGGCCACGCCATAGTCTGATTGGGCTGCTTTGGGGCTGGCGGATATGGCTGTCTGGCTGGCCCCGCACCTGGGTGGCGCCGTCACCACGGCACGCCCATGGGATGGTGCGCCCATGCGGACCACCCACTGCCCACAGGCCGTACTTGCCATCCATAACCCACCTCCCTATAGTGTCGGGGCTATGGAGTTCTTGAAATATTAAGATATGGCCTACATTGGAACAGGCGTTGAGTACGCTTTGCATTGCCTGCTCTGGCTCGTCACGCCCCTGGAGCAACGGCCAAGCAGCCGGGACCTTGCGGACATGCAGGGGGTGCCGGCGGCATTTGTGGCGAAGATCTTCCCCAAGCTGGAAAAAGCCGGCATTGTCGAAGCGAGTGGCGGCATCCGTGGTGGATACCGTCTGGCCCGCGCCCCCGAAAACATCAGTGTCCTTGATGTGGTGGACGCGGTAGATGGGCGCAAGCCCTTGTTCGACTGCCAGGAAATCCGGGAACGGTGCGCCTTGTTCGGTACCATGCCCCCCCAATGGGCCATTGGGGGAGTATGCGGTATCCATTCGGTGATGCTGCGTGCCGAGGAAGTGTTGCGCGAAGAACTGGCAAAAACCAGCCTTGCCGACCTCTCGGCAGGGGTTGCCGACAAGGGTATGCCCTCAAACTTCGTGCATCAAGTGCAGACCTGGTTTGCCGACCGCCATACTGAGCGCGAAGATGCGCGCATCGTCGGGATGCGGTCCCGCGCAACGGCGCGCAAGAGCAGTTGAACAAAAATGGAACAATGAAACCCATTGCGAGTGATTCTCGCCACGGGCATAAAAAAATACACTGGCTCCAACGGCCATGCACGGCCAACAGGAGTACCCATCATGATCGAACGTCGTCCCTTTGACAGCCTTGACGGAGCCCACCACGGGTGGCTCAATGCCAAACACCACTTCTCGTTTGCCGAATACCACGATCCCAAGCGCGTGCACTGGGGCATGCTGCGGGTCTGGAACGATGACACCATCGAGCCGGGCACCGGTTTCCCGCCGCATCCGCATGCCGACATGGAAATCATCACCTATGTGCGCGAAGGCGCCATCACGCACCAGGACAGCCTGGGCAACAAGGGCCGCACGGTGGCCGGCGATGTGCAGGTGATGAGTGCCGGCAGCGGCATCCGCCACTCCGAATACAACCTGGAGCCGGGCATTACCCGCATTTTCCAGATCTGGATTTTCCCGGACCAGCAGGGCGGCACGCCCTCGTGGGGCACCAAACCGTTCCCGCAGCATGACCGCTCCGGCCGTTTTGTCACGCTGGCCAGCGGCTTCGCGGAAGATGCCGACGCGCTGCCGATCCGTACCGGCGCGCGCGTGCTGGGCGCCACGGTCAAGGCCGGCGAAACGGTGGAATACCGCTTTGCCGATGCCAGCCGCCACGGCTATCTGGTGCCGGCCAAGGGCAAGGTCGAAGCCAACGGCGTGCTGCTCGAAGCCCGCGACGGCGCCGCCATCCGCGACGAGGACATCCTCCGCGTGACCGCGCTGGAGGATGCCGAACTGGTGCTGGTGGACGCTGCCGCAGCCAGCTGATCAGCGCTGCACGTCACCCAGGCTGATGTATTTCAGCTCCAGGTACTCGTCCATGCCGTGGTGCGAGCCTTCGCGGCCCAGGCCGGATTGCTTGACGCCGCCAAACGGGACCTGTTCGCTGCCCAGCAGGCCGATGTTGACGCCGACCATGCCGTATTCCAGCGCCTCGCTCACGCGCACGATGCGGCCGATGTCCCGGCTGTAGAAATAGCTGGCCAGGCCGAATTCGGTGGCGTTGGCGGCATCGATGGCGTCTTGCTCGGTCTGGAAGCGGAACACCGGCGCCAGCGGGCCGAAGGTTTCCTCGCGGGCCACGCGCATGTCCTGCGTGGCATTGGCGATGATGGTGGGCTGGAAGAACTGGCCTTCCAGCGCCTTGCCGCCGGTCACCACGCTGCCGCCCTTGGCCAGCGCATCGTCGATATGGGCCTGCACCTTGACCAGTGCCGCCGGCTCGATCAGCGGCCCCTGCGTGACGCCTTCGGCAAAGCCGTTACCTACCTTGAGCTGTTGCACGCGCTCGGCCAGTTTTTCCACAAAGGCGTCGTACACGCCGTCCTGCACGTACAGGCGGTTGGCGCAGACGCAGGTCTGGCCGGCGTTGCGGTACTTGCTGGTCATGGCGCCTTCCACTGCGCTGTCCAGGTCGGCATCGTCGAACACGATGAAGGGAGCGTTGCCGCCCAGCTCCAGCGCCAGCTTCTTGACGGTGGGCGCGCATTGCGCCATCAGGATGCGCCCTACTTCGGTCGAACCGGTAAAGCTCAGGTGGCGCACCACCGGGCTGTCGCATAGCACCTTGCCCACTTCCGATGCCTGGGTGCTGGTCACCACGTTGAGCACGCCTGCCGGCACGCCGGCGCGGTGCGCCAGCTCGGCCAGCGCCAGCGCGCACAGCGGCGTGAGCTCGGCCGGCTTGACCACCACGGTGCAGCCTGCTGCGATGGCTGGTGCCACCTTGCGCGTAATCATCGCGATCGGGAAATTCCACGGCGTAATGGCGGCGCATACGCCAATCGGCTGGCGCAGCACGATGGCGCGGCGGTCTGCCGCAAACGAGGGCACGGTTTCGCCATAGGTGCGCTTGGCCTCTTCGGCAAACCATTCGACAAAGCTGGCGCCGTACAGCACTTCGCCGCGCGCCTCGGCCAGCGGCTTGCCTTGCTCTGCCGTCATCAGGCGCGCCAGATCGTCCTGGTTGGACAGGATCAGCTCGAACCACTTGCGCAGGATCTGGCTGCGCTGCTTGTGCGATTGGGCGCTCCAGGCCGGCAGCGCGGCGGCGGCGGCATCGATCGCGTCCTGCGTGTGCGAGGCGACCAGGTCGGCCACCTGCGCCAGTTGCTCGCCGGTGGCGGGGTCGGTCACGGCAAAGGTGGTGTCGTCGCCGATCCATTCACCGTTGATGTAGCCGGCGTTTTTCAGCAGGGTGGGGTCCTTGAGTAGGGCCAAGGGAGAGAGGGGTGGGATTGCAGCAGTCATTGCGTAGTTTCTCGAAATGAAGGGCAGTCCGGAGGGGACTGGCCCGGATGGGTTCAGTATAGGCAACTCGCAGTGCCCATCATGGCACAGGAAGCCTGGCAGCGGAAACGGCAGCGCGCGCCATGGGTAATACCCCAGTTGGGCTCGCGCGTGCCGTTGTGCTTGTAGAGCGGTATGGCTTCAGTCGATGGCAGGCTGGCTGAAGGGACTGACGGTGTAGCGTGGCCCGGCGTTGCGGGTGCCGATGCTGAACTTCTGGGCCACGAGGCCCATGGCCACGATCACTGCGGCCAGCACGGAGGTGTAGATCACTTCGGTGCGGTAGCTGCCTTCGAAAACCATGACCACCAGCGCGACCGGAATCAGCGCAATCACCGCATAGGTCAGCCACGGGAACAGCCACATGCGGAATTCCAGCTTGTGGCCCTGGGCTTCCAGCTTGCGGCGCATCTTGAGCTGCGACAGGGCGATGGCCAGGTACACATACAGGGCGACGGTGCCAGTGGCGGACATCAGCACGTCATAGATGTCCATTTTCTCGGTGGCCGTCAGGTAGATGGCGACAAAGGCAAACACACTGGACAGCAGCACGCCGACCCAGGGACTGCCGCTGCTCTTGCCGGTGACCTGCATGATGCGATGCGCATCGCCGCGTTTGGACAGCGAGAACAGCATGCGGGAGCAGGTGTAGAGCGCCGAGTTGAAGCAGCTGCAGACCGAAGTCAGCACCACGAAATTCACGATATTGCGTGCTGACGGAATGCCCAGCTGGGTCAGGGTCACGCTGTAGGTGCCGTAGGTGGGGTCCTTGAGCAGCGGGTCGTTGTACGGAATCAGGCACACGGCAATGAAGATCGAGCCCACGTAGAACAGGATGATGCGCCACACCACCGACTTGGTGGTTTTGACGATTTCCTTGCTGGGATGGGCCGATTCAGACGCCGCCACGGTGACGATTTCTGCACCGATAAAGGCAAACATTACTCCCAGCAGTGCCGTGACCACGGCGCCAAAGCCGTTGGGCATGAAACCCTGACTGGTCAAATGGGTCAGCCCGCTTGCCTGCGGGTTGCCCCAGGGCCACAGGTGCAGCACGGCCAGGCTGCCGATGATCAGGAACACGACGATGGCCACGACCTTGGTCAGGGCAAACCAGAATTCGAATTCGCCATAGTTTTTCACGTTCATCAGGTTGACCACGATGAGCGAGAGAGTGACGATCAGCATGTAGCCCCAGATCGGGATCATGGGGAACCAGGAATGCAGGATCTTGCCGGCTACGAAAGCTTCCCAGCCCATCAGCAGGGCCCAGAAGTACCAGTACAGCCAGCCGATGGTAAAACCGGCCCAGCGGCCGATGGCGCGGTCGGCGTAGGTGGAGAAAGAGCCGGTATCCGGCTGCGCCACCGCCATTTCTCCCAGCATGCGCATCACCAGCACGACCAGTATGCCGCCGACGGCATAGGCCAGAATGGCGGCCGGCCCGGCATTGGCAATCACCTTGCCGGAGCCGATGAACAGGGCGGCGCCGATCACGCCGGCAATGGAAATCATGGTCAGGTGGCGGGACTTCAGCCCGGCCTTGAGGGTGGCGCCGTCCGATTCGCCGGCGCCGGGGGCAACTGGCAGCGCATAGCTGCCTTGTGCGAGGGTGGTCATGGGGTGTCTCCTGTTCTCTATTTTTTGTGCTGGGGCAGCGGGCGGCACTGATGCCCGCCTGCCCCGTGGCCCTGCCGGGTTCGGCAGGGCCGGGGATCAGCCTTGCTGTGCGGCGTCGAAGCAGTCCGCCAGAATGCCCAGGCCTTCATCCAGCAGTGCGTCGCTGGCCGTGAGCGGCACCAGGATGCGGATCACGTTGCCATAGGTGCCGCAGGTAAGCAGGATCAGGCCGCGCCGTGCCGCTTCGGCAGAAATGGCCTTGGCCAGTTCGGGCAGGGGTTGCGCCATGTCGCCGTCCTTGCACAGTTCCACCGCCACCATGGCGCCCAGGCCGCGGATGTCGGCAATCTCCCGGTGCCGGCTGGCGATGGCCTCCAGGCCGGTGGTCAACCGCTGGGCCACTTGCTGGCAGCGCTCCAGCAGGCCGTCGTCCTCGAAGGTGTCCAGTACGGCCAGGGCGGCGGCGCAGCCCAGCGGGCTGCCGGCATAGGTACCGCCCAGGCCGCCAGGGGCCGGTGCGTCCATGATGTCGGCACGTCCGGTCACGGCCGAAATCGGGAAGCCGCCTGCCATCGACTTGGCCAGCGTGATCATGTCGGGCACTACGCCGCTTTGCTCGATTGCGTACCAGGTGCCGGTGCGGCCGGCGCCGGTTTGCACTTCATCGGCAATCATCACGATGCCGTGCTGGTCGCACACCGCGCGGATGTGCTCCAGCAGCTCCCTGGGGGCGACATTGAAACCGCCTTCGCCCTGCACCGGCTCGATGATGATGGCGGCCACGCGGCCGGGCTCGATATCGTTCTTGAAAATCTGCTCGATCGATTCGATGGCATCTTCCACCGTGACGCCGCGCTTGGCATTGGGGAAGCGCGCATGGAACACCTCGCCCGGGAACGGACCGAAGCCGGCCTTGTAGGGCACCACCTTGCCGGTGAGCGCCATGGTCATCATGGTGCGACCGTGGTACGCGCCGGAAAACGCGATCACGCCGCTGCGCCCGGTGTGGCAGCGGGCAATCTTGATCGCGTTTTCCACCGCCTCGGCGCCGGAGGTCAGAAACACCGTCTTCTTGCGGAAGTTGCCGGGGGCCTTGGCGTTCAGGCGCTCGGCCAGTTCCACATAGCTTTCGTAGGCCAGCACCTGGAAGCAGGTATGGGTAAAGCGCTTGAGCTGCTCTTCCACTGCCTGCATGACGTGTGGATGGCGATGGCCGGTATTGAGTACGGCAATGCCGCCGGCAAAGTCGAGGTAGCGTTTGCCTTCGACGTCCCAGATTTCGGCGTTTTCGCCACGGTCGATGAAAATCTGGTGCGTGTGCCCGACACCGCGCGGCACGGCGGCTTCGCGGCGGGCATACAGGGCGGAATTGGTCTTGACGGTAGTATCCAGCATATCGGTAAGGTCTCCACAACAGGAATTGGCGATGGGGCCACTGTATGCAGACCGAGTCTGAATTAACATATACAAATATGCGCGGAAAGCGCCATGGCTGTATCGGAATCAGGTTCTGTACGGTAAAACCCTATGCGGAAAATCCTGGGTATCTGCTTGCCTGCCCCGTGAACCATTGATCTGGCTGTTCTCCATGTTTGTGCTTGATTCGTCTTCTTCCGTTCCCCTGGTACAGCAGATCGTGGAGGGTTTCCGCAAATTGGTGGAAGAGGGCGCGCTGCGGCCCGGCGCCAAGCTGCCGTCGATCCGCCAGTTCGCCCATGCGCACGACGTGAGCGTGTACACCGCGGTCGATGCCTACGACCGGCTGGTGGCGCTGGGCTATTTCGTGTCCCGCGCCAACCTGGGTTTTTTCGTGCGCCACCGCCGCCAGCCCAGCGATTCGGCCGATGCCATCAAGCACAGCCATTCCTTCGATGCCTCGTACTACATGCGGCGCATTTTCGAGCACCGCAATCTGAGCTGCAAGCCCGGCTGCGGCTGGCTGCCCGAAGACTGGCTGTTCGTGGATGGCGTGCGGCGCAGTCTGCGCACGCTGGCCGGCGGCGAAATCAACATCAGCGGCTATGGCGAGCCCAAGGGCTATGCCCCGTTGCGGCAACTGGTGCGCGACCTGCTGGCAGAACAGGAGGTGGCTGCCAACACCGACCAGATTCTGCTTACGCAAGGCTCCAGCCAGGCACTCGACCTGGTGGCGCGCCGCCTGGTGCGCCCCGGCGACAAGGTGCTGGTGGATGACCCGGGCTATGCCAATCTGTACTTTGCCTTGCGCCTGATGGGGGCCGAATTGCTGGGTGTGCCGCGCAACGAGGAAGGCTATGACCTGGAACGCCTGGAGGCCCTGATCGAGGAACACCAGCCAAAGGTGTTTTTCACCCAGCCGCGCCTGCAGTGTCCAACCGGCGCCACCGCCACGCTGGCGCACATGTACCGGGTGCTGCAATTGGCCGATCGGCACGACATCACGCTAGTCGAAAACGACCTGTATGTCGATCTGGATCCGCAGCCGCGTGCCTCCTTCGCCAGCTTGGATCAGCTCAAACGGGTGGTGTATATCAGCAGTTTTTCCAAGACCATTGCGCCCAACTTGCGCGTCGGCTATCTGGCCGCCAACCCGGAGCTGACCGAAGATCTGGCCCAGCTCAAGATGATTTCCGGGCTGACCTCTTCGGAGTTTTCCGAGCGCGTGGTGTATGGCGCACTCACCGACGGCCGCTGGCGCAAGCGCCTCAAGACCGTGCGCGAACGCCTGACCGAGGCGCAGCAGCAGACCGCGGCGCGCTTTCTGGCACTGGGCTTCGAGCTGTTTACCGAACCGAAAGCGGGCATGTTCCTGTGGGTGCGGCATCCGGCGGTGGAAAACGCCAATGCGCTGGCGTTGATGGCGGCCGACCATGGCATCCTGCTGGGGCCCGGTCACCTGTTCTGTCCTGACTTGTCCCCCAGCGCCTGGTTGCGCTTCAATGTGGCGTTCTGTGCAGAAGAGCATCTGTTCGAATTCCTGCAGCAGCAGATCGAGGCCATCGGCCGATCCTGAGCCGATGCCGGCGCGAGACACTGCCAATATCGCGAAAATACGGCCGCCCCCTATAATCGGTACAGTTTTTCCCTGTTTTTCACTGGCGCCCGGCATGGGCGTTTTTCAGCATGACATCCCCCATTTCTGTTGCCGATATCCGCAAGACCTTCCTGGATTTCTACGAAAGCAAGGGCCACACCGTGGTGCCGAGCAGCCCGCTGGTACCGGGCAACGACCCCACGCTCATGTTTACCAACAGTGGCATGGTGCAGTTCAAGGATGTGTTCCTGGGCGTGGACAAGCGCCCCTATGTGCGCGCAGCCAGTGTGCAGGCCTGTCTGCGTGCCGGCGGCAAGCACAACGACCTGGAAAACGTGGGTTACACCGCACGCCACCACACCTTCTTCGAGATGATGGGCAACTGGTCCTTCGGCGACTACTTCAAGAAGGAAAGCATTGAATGGGGCTGGGAGCTGCTGACCAAGGTGTACTGCCTGCCCGCAGAGCGCCTGCTGGCCACCGTGTATTACGAGGATGACGAGGCCTACGACATCTGGCACAACGTGATCGGCCTGCCGCCCGAACGCATCATCCGCATCGGTGACAACAAGGGCGGCAAGTACAAGAGCGACAACTTCTGGATGATGGCCGACACCGGCCCCTGCGGTCCGTGCTCCGAAATCTTCTACGATCACGGCGCCCACATCGCTGGCGGCCCGCCCGGCAGCCCCGATGAAGATGGCGACCGCTTCATCGAAATCTGGAACCACGTGTTCATGCAGTTCGAAATGCACGAAGACGGCAGCCTGAGCAAGCTGCCGGCGCCATGTGTGGACACTGGCATGGGCCTGGAGCGCATTGCCGCCATCCTGCAGCACGTGCACAGCAACTACCAGATCGACCTGTTCGATACGCTGATCCGTGCCGCCGCGCGTGAAACCGGCTGCCAGGACCTGTCCAACCCGTCGCTCAAGGTGATTGCCGACCACATCCGCGCCACCTCCTTCCTGGTGGCCGACGGCGTGATTCCGGCCAACGAGGGCCGCGGCTATGTGCAGCGCCGCATCATCCGCCGCGCCATCCGCCACGGCTACAAGCTGGGCCAGCAAAAGCCCTTCTTCTACAAGCTGGTGCCGGTGCTGGTCGATCTGATGGGCGAGGCTTACCCGCGCCTGAAGGCCGATGCCGAGCGTGTGCAGGAAGTGCTGCGCACCGAGGAGGAGCGCTTCTTCGAAACCCTGGCGTTCGGCATGGAGATCCTGGACTCGGCACTGATTGCCGGCCGCAAGGAATTGCCCGGTCATGTGGCGTTCAAGCTGCACGACACCTACGGCTTTCCGCTCGACCTGACGCAGGACGTGTGCCGTGAGCGTGGCGTCACTGTCGATGTGGCCGGCTTCGATGAAGCCATGGCGCAGCAGAAGGCCGCAGGCCGCGCAGCCGGCAAGTTCAAGATGGACAAGCAGGTGGACTACAGCGGCAACGCCAACCTGTTTACCGGCTACGACGAGCTCACGCACCAGAGCCGCGTGCTGGCGCTGTACTTCGAAGGCTCGGCCGTGAACGAACTGCACGCCGGCCAGGACGGTATCGTGGTGCTGGATGTGACGCCGTTCTATTCCGAAAGCGGCGGCCAGGTGGGCGACACCGGCGAGCTGACCGCCGAGGCCATGGAATTCGGCGTGGAAGACACGCAGAAGATCAAGGCCGACGTGTTCGGCCACCATGGCGTGCTGAACATGGGCACGCTGCGAGTGGGCGATACCGTCACGGCGCGCGTCAATCCGGTCACGCGTGCAGCCACCATGCGCAACCACAGCGTCACACACCTGATGCACAAGGCGTTGCGCGAGGTGCTGGGCACGCACGTGCAGCAAAAGGGCTCGCTGGTCGATGCCGAAAAGACCCGTTTCGACTTTGCCCACAATGCACCGGTCACGCCCGAGCAGATCACCGAGATCGAGCGCCGCGTGAACGACGAGGTTCTGGCCAACGCCGCCACGCAAGCGCGCGTGATGGACATCGAGAGCGCGCAGCAGACCGGCGCCATGATGCTGTTTGGCGAAAAATACGGTGAAACCGTGCGCGTGCTGGACATCGGCAGCAGCCGCGAGCTGTGCGGTGGCACGCACGTGCAGCGTACCGGCGATATCGGCCTGTTCAAGATCATCAGCGAAGGCGGCGTGGCCGCTGGCGTGCGCCGTGTCGAGGCCGTGACCGGCACCAATGCGCTGCAGTACCTGCAGGGCCTGGAAGCCAGCGCGCACAGCGTGGCCGCCACCCTGCGTGCCCCGGTGGGCGAGGTGCAGACGCGCCTGGGCCAGATGCTGGACCAGGTCAAGGCACTGGAAAAGGAAGTGGCGCAGCTCAAGGGCAAGCTGGCTTCCAGCAAGGGCGATGAGCTGGCGGAGCAGGCGGTGGAAGTGAACGGCGTGAAGGTGCTGACGGCACGCCTGGATGGCGCCGACGCCAAGTCCCTGCGCGAGACCATGGACAAGCTCAAGGACAAGCTGAAAACCGCCGCCATCGTGCTGGCCGCCGCGGATGGCGACAAGGTGCAGCTGGCTGCCGGCGTGACCAAGGACACCACCGGCAAGCTCAAGGCTGGCGAATTGGTCAACTTCGTGGCACAGCAGGTCGGGGGCAAGGGCGGCGGTAAGCCGGACATGGCCATGGCCGGCGGTACCGATGCCTCGCGCCTGGATGCGGCCCTGGGCAGCGTGCAGGGCTGGGTGAGCGAGCGGCTGTAATCAGTCCTGTATGCCGGCAGCCAGCTGCTGCCGGGAGCAGAAGTGTTGCGCCTGCCCGCTGACCGGATCGTCGAATTGCAGTTCGCGTGCCAGCAACTGCAGCGGCTGGCTGAAATCCTCCGGCTCCTGCGGGCCGCGCAGCACTTGCGGGTAGAACTGGTCGCCTGCAATGGGCAGACCTAGCGCCTGCATGTGCACGCGCAGCTGGTGGCGCTGGCCGGTATGCGGTTGCAGGGCATACAAGGCCAGGCCTTGGCCAAGCGGGCGCAGGCGCTCGATGCGAGTCAGGCTGTTGGGCATGCCTGGCACTTCTTCCATGCGGAAAAAATCCTGATGATGCGGCCGTAGCCGGCTGCGGTGCAGCAACGGTTGCTGCACCGCCGGCCGGTCAGCAGCGATGGCGTGGTACAGCTTGTGCACCTTGTGCGTGCGGAACAGCTCCAGGTAGGTCTGGCGTGCTGGTCCGGGCTGCGGCGACAGCAGCACCAGCCCGGCGGTTTCCCGATCCAGCCGATGCAGCGGTGCCAGCTGGGGCAGGCCCAGCTCCTGCTGCAGGCGCACCAGCAGGGTTTCGCGCGCATGGCGTCCGCCCGGTATCACAGGCAAAAAATGCGGCTTGTCGGCCACGATCAGTTCGGCATCCCGATACAGCACCTGCGCCTGAAATGGCACCCGAGTTTCTTGTGCCGGCTCGCGGTAGTACCAGAGAATGGCACGCGGCACGCAGGGGGCATCGGGCGGCAGCGGCTGGTGCTGGGCATTCAGCACCGCGCCTTGCTGCAGGCGCTGCCGCCATGCCTGGGCCGGCACATGCGGAAACTGCGCGGCCAGATAATCCACCAGCAGGGGGTGGCTGCAGCGTGCCGAAACATGGTGCAGGCTGGCCGGCATGCCCATACGGGCCGGTGGCGCCGCCATGCTCAGGCTTGCTGCGCGAACAGGGCGCGCACGCGCTGCAGGTCTTCGGGGGTATCGACGCCGGGGCCGGGGGCCGAATCGGTCACATGCACCGCGATGCGGTGCCCATGCCACAGTGCGCGCAGCTGCTCCAGCGATTCACAGATTTCGAGGGGGGCCTGCGGCAGCTGGGGAAACTGCTTCAGGAACTCCACGCGGTAGCCGTAAATGCCGATGTGGCGCAGCGGCGCCGGGGTGGTGGACAGGGTGCTGCCGTTGCCGGCATAGCCATCGCGCCACCAGGGAATGGGGGCGCGGCTGAAATACAGCGCCAGCTGGCGCGCATCGCACACCACTTTCACCATGTTCGGGTTGCGCAGCTCGTCCATGCTGGCAAACGGATGCGCCGCGGTGGACATGCTGGCTTCGGGCCGTTCGCGCAACAGGTTGGCGATGGCGGCGGGCAGATCGGGGCTGATCAGCGGCTCGTCACCCTGCACGTTGACCACGATGGCGTCATCGTCCAGGCCGAGCAGGCTGCAGGCCTGGGCCAGGCGGTCGCTGCCCGAGGCGTGCGCCTCGTCGGTGAGCACGGCATGCACGCCATGCGCGGCGCAGGCATCGACGATGCGGGCATGGTCTGCCGCCACCACCACCCGTACGCCAGGCTGCATGACGCGCTGCGCCACGCGCACCACCATGGGCGCGCCGCCGATGTCGGCCAGTGGTTTTTCGGGCAGGCGGGTGCTGGCCAGGCGGGCCGGAATCAGGATGGTGTGGGTCATGCAGCGGGCGTGCCGGATGGGTTGCGGCCGGCTTCGATTTCGTCGTCGGTGAGCGGGCGGGCTTCGTTTTCGAGCAGCACCGGAATGCCGTCGCGCACCGGGTAGGCCAAGCGCGCGCTGAGCGAAACCAGTTCTTGGCGGTCGGCGTTGTAGGAGAGGGGGCCTTTGGTCACGGGGCAGACCAGCAGTTCCAGCAGTTTGGGGTCCATGGGGCAATCAGTGGTTGGCGGAATACCTCCGCATTGTAAGACGCGGCTACGGCAACGGAGCGGCCTGGGCTGGCGTGGCGGTGTGCGCCGGCTGGCGACGGGTTGCCGGCAGATTGCCGCTGCGCTGCAGCCACCAGGCCGACAGCGCCGCGAAAAAAGAGCGCTCCGGTTCGAGTACCAGGGGAATGGCCCAGGCCTGCGGTAGGCAATCCCACAGCTTGACGGCATCCTTTTCGGTGCATAGCACCGGCAGGCGACGCGGCCCCCATTCGCGCGCCAGGGCGGCCAGCGCATCATGGTTGACGTGGTCGGCGAGCGCGTGGCGTTCGACCACGTTGAGGCCCAGGTCGGTCAGCATCTGGAAAAAGCGTTCGGGCTGGGCAATGCCGGCGGTGGCGATGACCGGCTGCTTGCTGTCAATCCACTGCTGCAGTGCCAGCTGGCGGCCATCGGCGCGTACCGCATGGTCGTGCAGGCTGCGGCGCGCCTGGTACACCGCCTGGCCGGGTGGCATCGGGATAGCCTCCTGCGGCTGGCCGGTTTGCAGCACCATGTCGACCCGGCGCGGCCAGGGTTCGCGCAGCGGGCCGGCCGGCAGCAGCCAGCCGTTGCCGATGCCGCGCTCGTCCATCACGCAAATCTCGCCGTCGCGCAGCAGCGCATGGTGCTGCAGGCCGTCGTCGCACACAATCAGGCGCACGTCGGGGTACAGCTTGATCATTTCGCGCGCGGCGTACATGCGTTCGGCGCACACTACCACCGGTGCGTGCGTACGCAGGTGGATCAGCACCGGTTCGTCACCGCCAATGGCGGCGTCGGTGTCGGGGGTGATGACCACGCAGTGCGGCGCATCGGGCTGGCGGCCGTAGCCGCGCGAAATCACACCTACCGGCACGCCGATCGACTGGAAGTGCTGCACGATGGCGATGGTGGCCGGGGTCTTGCCGGCGCCGCCGGCAATCACGTTGCCGACCACCAGCACCGGAATCGGCAGCCGGTCGCGTGAGCGGCCCATGGCGCGTTCGCGCTGCCATTGCCAGCCGGCGCCGTACAGCGCCGACAGGGGACGCAGCAACCACGCGGCCAGCCCGCGCTTTTGCCAGATGGCAGGCAGGGTTCGGTGCAGAAAGGCAGAATCGGACCACATGGTGCGGAATTGCAGAAAATGGGCATATGCGGCCCGATATTGCATTTGTACCGCATTTTTACCCTGGCTGACGTGACAGGGGGCACGGGACTTGCAAATGGGCGTATTCAGGGAACAGGCGCATGCAGGATGCAAGTCCGGTACCTACAATGTTCAGGCTTCCCGTTGACAAGGCTTCCCATGTCCGAATTGTCCGTTTCTGATTCCTGCACCGATGCTGCCGGGCATGGTGCCTATCTGGCCAACGTGATCCGCATCCGCGGCGCACGCCAGAACAATTTGCGCCACCTCGATCTGGACATCCGCACCGGCGAGTTGACCGTGGTAACCGGCCCCAGCGGTTCCGGCAAATCCAGCCTGGTGTTCGATACGCTGTATGCCGAGGGCCAGCGCCGCTATGTGGAAACCTTCAGTGCCTATGCGCGCCAGTTCCTGGACCGCATGGACAAGCCGGCGGTGGACAAGGTGGAAGGGGTGCCCCCGGCGATTGCCATCGACCAGACCAATCCGGTGCGCACCAGCCGCTCCACGGTCGGCACCATGACCGAACTGAACGACCACCTGAAGCTGTTTTTTGCGCGTTTTGCCACGCTGTACGACCGCGTCACCGCGCAGCGGGTGCAGCTGGACAATCCCGACTCCATCTACGCCGACCTGCAGGCGCGTGCCGCCGCACTGGACGATCCGCGCCTGGTGGTGACTTTTCCGGTCGAGCTGCCGGCCAATACCACGGCGGAAGAAGTGGAACAGTGGCTATCGGTGTCCGGTTTCACGCGTGTGCATGATGAGCAGGTCAAGGGCGAGCGCAAGATCCTGCGCGTGGTGGCTGACCGCTTCCGCATCGGCACGGCCGAGCGCAGCCGCGTGGTGGAGGCGCTGGAAGTGGCCTTGCGCCATGGCGCCGGACGCATGGCGGTGTTTGCCCGGACAGACGAGGACGAGCAGCGCTGGCGCTATGCCACCGGCCTGCTGTGCCCGGACAGCGGCATCAGCTATGCCTTGCCGATTCCCTCCATGTTCTCGTTCAACTCGCCAGTGGGCGCCTGCGATGCCTGCCGTGGTTTTGGCCGTGTGATCGGGGTGGATTGGGGCCTGGTGATTCCCGACGAAAAGCTCACGCTGCGCCAGGGCGCGATCAAGCCGATCCAGACCCCGGCCTGGAGCGAATGCCAGGATGACCTGATGCGCCATGCCGAATCGGCCGGCATACCGCGCGACACGCCCTGGTACAAGCTGACCGACACGCAAAAGCGCTGGGTCATCGACGGCACGCCCGACTACCAGGGCAACTGGAACCGCCAGTGGTACGGCATCCAGCGCTTCTTCGACTACCTGGAAAGCAAGGCCTACAAGATGCACATCCGGGTGCTGCTGTCCAAGTACCGCAGCTACACCGAATGCCCGCAGTGCAAGGGCGCACGCCTGAAAACCGACAGCCTGCTGTGGCGCGTGGGCGGCAAGGACGATGCGGATGCGGTATTGCCGCCCGCAACACGCTTTCTGCCGCGCGGTGTGGACTGGACGCGCGCGCAGCTCGAGGCCTTGCCCGGCCTGTGCCTGCATGACCTGATGCTGCTGCCGATTGCACGGCTGCGCCAGTTGTTTGACCGGCTGGCGCTTGAGAATGAGAGTGACGCGCCAACCAGGCGCGATGCCAGCGCCGATGCCCAGGCGCAAAGGCTGCTGTTCGACGAAATCCGCAATCGCCTGCGCTACCTGTGCGATGTGGGCATCGGCTACCTGACGCTGGACCGCCAGAGCCGCACCCTCAGTGGCGGCGAGGTGCAGCGCATCAACCTGACCACGGCGCTGGGCACCTCGCTGGTGAACACGCTGTTCGTGCTGGACGAGCCCAGCATCGGCCTGCATCCGCGCGACATGCACCGCATTACCGAAGCCATGCTGCGGCTGCGCGATGCCGGCAACACCCTGGTGGTGGTGGAGCACGACCCGGCCGTGATGTGGGCGGCCGACCGCATGATCGACATGGGCCCGGGCCCGGGCGAGCGCGGTGGCCAGATCGTGTTCGATGGCAGCACCGCAGCGCTGAAGCGTGCGGACACCTTGACCGGCCAGTACTTGAGCGGGCGCCGCCAGGTGATCGATCCGGCGCGCTGGCAGCCGCGTGCGGTATTGCCGAATACGCCCAAGCTGCTGCTGGAGGGCGTGCGCGAACACAATTTGCAAAACGTGGACGTGGAAATCCCGCTGCAGCGTCTGGTGTGCGTGACCGGCGTGAGCGGATCGGGCAAGTCCACGCTGGTGCAGGACGTGCTGGCGCCGGCCTTGTTGCGCCACTTCGGCAAGGCTACCGAGACACCGGGCGCGCACGAGCGCCTGCTCGGGGCCGAGGTGCTGGCCGACGTGGTGTTCGTGGACCAATCGCCGATCGGCAAGACGGCGCGCTCCAATCCGGTCAGTTACGTGGGCGGCTGGGACGCGATCCGCCAGCTGTTCGCCACCACGCTGCTGGCGCAGGAGCGCGGCTATACCGCCAGCAAGTTCAGCTTCAACAGCGGTGATGGCCGTTGCCCGACCTGCGGTGGCAGCGGCTTCGAGCATGTGGAAATGCAGTTCCTGAGCGATGTCTATCTGCGCTGCCAGGACTGCGACGGCAAGCGCTATCGGCCCGAGATTCTGGAAGTGACCATCGAACGCGGCGGCCGCATGCTGAACGTGGCCGATGTGCTGGACCTGACCGTGAACGAGGCGGTGCTGCTGTTTGGCGGGGCTGCGGGCGGGTCCTCCCAGCCGGATCGCGAGGTGCTGCGCGCGCTCAAGCCGATCGTGGATGTGGGCCTGGACTACGTGAAGCTGGGCCAACCGGTGCCCACGCTCAGCGGCGGCGAGGCACAGCGCCTGAAGCTGGCCGGTTTCCTGGCCGAGGCGGCCCGCACGGCCAGCAAGAGCCGCCAGCGCCTGGCCGGCAAGGGCACCCTGTTCCTGTTTGACGAGCCCACCACCGGCCTGCATTTCGACGACATTGCCAAGCTGATGCGCGCCTTGCGCCAGCTGTTGGACGTGGGCCATTCGCTGGTGGTGATCGAGCACAACCTGGACGTGATCCGCGCCAGCGACTGGATCATTGATCTGGGACCGGAAGGCGGCGACGGCGGTGGCCGCGTCGTGGCGCAGGGCACGCCGGAGCAGGTGCGCCAGGTGGCCGCCAGCCATACCGGTGTCGCGCTGCGTGAATACGATGTGGCGATGGGCTTTGTGCCGGCGCCGGCGGGCACCGTGCAGGAGCCGGCAGCGGTGTACGGCAGCCGGCCATTGCCGGCAGCGCATGGCAGCGACGCCATCGAGGTGGTCAATGCCCACGAGCACAACCTGAAGCACCTGTCGGTGCAGGTGCCGCGCGGCAAGTTCAACGTGGTCACCGGCGTGAGCGGCTCGGGCAAATCGACCCTGGCCTTTGACATCATCTTCAACGAAGGTCAGCGCCGTTACCTGGAAAGCCTGAACGCCTATGCGCGCAGCATGGTGCAGCCGGCCGGCCGACCCGATGTGGACGCGGTGTACGGCATTCCGCCCACGGTGGCGATCGAGCAGCGCCTGAGTCGAGGCGGCCGCAAATCCACCGTAGGCACCACTACCGAGGTATGGCACTTCCTGCGCCTGTTGTATGTGAAGCTGGGCGTGCAGCACTGCATCCACGACGATACCCCGGTGCAGCCGCAATCGGCCGACCGCATCGTGGCGCACATCCTGCAGCAGCATCGCGGCCAGCACGTGGGCCTGCTGGCGCCGCTGGTGACCGGGCGCAAGGGCGTGTACACCGAGCTGGCCGAATGGGCGCGCCCGCGCGGCTACACGCATCTGCGCGTGGATGGCGCATTTCTGCCGACCAATGCCTTTCCCCGGCTGGATCGCTTCAAGGAGCACCAGATCGAACTGCCGGTGCTGAGTCTGGACGTGACCCCGGAAAACGAAGCGCTGCTGCGCGCGGGCGTGCAGGCCGCGCTGCGCCATGGCAAGGGCGTGCTGCAGGTGCTGCATGCGCTGGAGGGATTGGCCGAGGACATGGAGGACGGCGGCACTGGCGCCGGTATCGGCCAGGCGCAGGTGTATTCCACCCTGCGTGCCTGCCCGGTGTGCAGCACCAGCTATGCCGAGCTGGATCCGCGCTTGTTCAGCTACAACAGCAAGCACGGCTGGTGTCCGGATTGCGTGGGCACCGGCGTCAAGCTGAACCGCGAGCAGCGCAAGGCGCTGGACGATTCGGTGGCCGACAAGGACAACAAGGGCCGTGAGCAGACCTTTGCCGAGCCCGAGGTGGAAGGCGTGGGCAACGAAGCTTGCCCCACCTGTCACGGTACGCGCCTGAATCCGATCGCGCGAAATGTCCGCTTGCACGGGGTCGGCATCGCCGACGTGGCGGCCATGAGCGTTGCCGATGTGGCCCCCTGGATCGACGGCCTGCCTTTTGCCGGGCGCGAAGCCGACATCGCGCGCGACATCGTGCCCGAAATCCGCAGCCGGCTGGCCTTTCTGCAGCAGGTGGGCTTGGGTTACCTGACGCTGGACCGTGGCGCTCCCACGCTCAGCGGCGGCGAGGCGCAGCGCATCCGGCTGGCGGCGCAGCTGGGCAGCAACCTGCAGGGTGTGTGTTATGTGCTGGACGAGCCCACCATCGGCTTGCATCCGCGCGACAACCACATCCTGATCAATGCCTTGCAGGATCTGAGCAGCAAGGGCAACACACTGTTGGTGGTGGAGCACGATGAAGACACCATCCGCCGTGCCGAGCATGTGATCGACATCGGCCCCGGCGCCGGCGTGCGCGGGGGCAAGGTGGTGGCCGAGGGCACGGTGGCTGATATCGAGGCCAATGCCGATTCGATCACCGGGCGCTATCTGCGCGATGCCATGCGCCATCCGATGCAGCCGCGTCGGCTGGTGGACGGCTTGATAGGCGGTAGCGTGCAACCCGGTGCCCCACAGCCTATGGCGGCCGCTATGAACGGCTCGACCGTGAGTGCTGCCGCAGCAACGCACGCACAGGCGGCGCCTGCAAAACGGACCGGCAAGCGCCAGGCCGCGACTGTCCCTGTGCAGGAAGAAACCGCTCCGGCAGCCGGATACCTGACTGTGCAGGGCGCCACCTTGCACAATCTGCAACAGCTGTCGGTGCAGGTGCCGCTGCACCGCCTGGTGGCGGTGACCGGCGTGAGCGGCTCGGGCAAGTCGACGCTGGCACGCGACGTGCTGCTGGCCAACGTCGAGGCGATTGTGCTGCAGCGTTCCACCAAGGCCGGGCGCGATGCCGATGCGCGCGGGGAACGTCCTGCCTGGAGTGGCTGCACCTCAGTGCACGGATATGAGGCGGTCAATCGTGTGCTGGAAGTGGATCAAACCCCGATCGGGAAAACACCGCGATCTTGCCCGGCGACCTACATCGGTTTCTGGGATGCGATCCGCAAGCTGTTTGCCGACACGTTGGAAGCCAAGGCGCGCGGTTTCGGGCCGGGGCGCTTCAGCTTCAACACCGGCGAAGGCCGTTGCCCGGGCTGTGAAGGGCAGGGCATGCGTACCATCGAGATGAGCTTTCTGCCCGATGTGAAAGTGCCGTGCGAGGTGTGCCACGGCGGGCGCTTCAATCCGCAGACGCTGGCGGTGACCTGGCGCGGCAAGAACATTGGTGAGGTGCTGCAGATGGAAGTGGATGATGCGGTGGAGTTCTTTGCCAGCATGCCGTCGATCCGCCATCCGCTGCAGCTGCTCAAGGATGTGGGCCTGGGCTATCTGACGCTGGGGCAGCCTTCGCCCACGCTGTCGGGCGGTGAGGCGCAGCGCATCAAGCTGGTGACCGAGTTGACCAAGGTGCGCGACGATGTCACGCGCCGCGGCCAGAAGCCCCCGCATACGCTGTATGTGCTGGACGAGCCCACTGTGGGTCTGCACATGAGCGATGTGGAAAAGCTGATCAAGGTGCTGCACCGGCTGGTGGATGGCGGCCACAGTGTGGTGGTGATCGAGCACGATCTGGACGTGATCGCCGAAGCCGACTGGGTGCTGGATCTGGGCCCGGAAGGCGGCAACGGCGGTGGCCGGTTGGTGGCAGCTGGCACGCCGGAACAGGTGGTGGCCCTAGGCACCCATACCGGGCAGGCGCTGGTGCCGGTGCTGGCGCGTGGCACGCCGGCTGTTGAATAATCGCCAGGTGACACCATTGTAAACAAGACCCATTTGCCATTTTGCCAGGAGAGTCGAGCATGAGTACCCCCGCCAATCGCTTGCCCACCGTGTTCATCTCGCACGGTGGCGGTCCCTGGCCCTGGATGCCGCAGGCAGCCCCGGCCTATGCCCGGCTGGCGCAGGATCTGCGCACGCTGCCCGAACGCTGGGCCTGCCGCGCCAAGGCCATGCTGATGGTGTCCGCGCACTGGGAAGAGCCGGAATTTACCGTGCAGGGCGCGGCGCAGCCCGGCATGATCTATGACTATTACGGCTTTCCGCCGGAAACCTACGAGGTGCACTACCGCTCGCCCGGCCAGCCGCAACTGGCGCAGCGTGTGCAGGAGTTGCTGCAGGCGCAGGGCCAGCCGGTGCGCATCGACCCTGAGCGCGGCTACGACCACGGCATGTTCGCGCCGATGCAGGTGATGTACCCGCAGGCCGATTTGCCGATCGTGCAGCTGTCGCTGAAGCAGGGGCTGGATCCCGAGCAGCACCTGCAATTAGGCCGCACACTGGCACCTTTGCGCGACGAGGGGGTGCTGATCGTGGGCAGCGGCCTGAGTTACCACAACCTGCGGAATTTCGGCCCTGGCGCCAGTGCGGTATCCGCGGCCTTTGACGACTGGCTGGCCGAAACCATGGCGCTGACCGGCGAGGCGCGCTCGAAGCGGCTGCGCAATTGGGAATCCGCCCCTGCGGCGCGGCAGGCCCATCCGCGTGAGGAGCACCTGCTGCCGCTGATGGTGGTGGCCGGCGCCGCCGAAAATGACCGTGCAGAGCGCAGCTACCACGAGCGCGAGTTCATGGGCGGGATCTCGGTGTCGAACTTCGTGCTGGGCTGAGCGCTGCACAGGCCACGTCACACACTTGGTGCTAAAAATTTATCCAGATGCGTCTATTGATTGCGTCCGGAGAAGTAGCAAGGGTGCGAAACAGGTACGATTCTTCTCCGGCAAGCTCCAATTCCGGCGACAATCCCCTCATGGAGTTTTTCAGTCTTGCCCTGATCGGCGCGTTGGCGCTGGTGTATTTCAATACCTCGGCCCAGCGTGCACGGCTGGCTCTGCTGGCGGGTTATCTGCAGCCGTTCCAGATTGAAAAGCTGATGGAACGTTTGCTCGAGGGCTATCTGCGGGCGCTGGACGAAACCGACCTGGGGCGGCAAAGGGCGGTGTGGGCCAACTTGTATGCCATTGAGCGCAGCCTGTCCGAACAGTTCGACCGGTTTGTCGGTTCGCTGGAGCAGGCGCAGCCGCAACCGCCGCGCATGGCGCCGGTGCCGTTTCAGGCGCTGCTGGCCGACAAGCTGCCGCGCAGCCTGAGCTTTGAGCTGGTTACCATGATGCGGGTGCATGCTCAGGGCATTGCCCTGTGCGCCAATCATCCTGACGAGGAAAATCCCGATGCCCGCAAGCAGCGCGCCTTTGCCATGACGGCGGAACTGCTGCTGATGCAGCACAGCTGCCACTGGTTTTGCCGTTCCCGCGCGCTGGCCACGGCCCGGCTGATGGCGCGCCACAACACCGGCTATGACCAGGTGCTGGCCGCCGTTACGCCGGCCACGCAGCAGGCCTATCGCAAGCTGATTGCGCTGCACTGAGGCAGGGCCTGCGCACGCCCCTCAGTCCAGCGCCGCCGGATCAGCCTGCAGCAGAATGCGCGCCAGTTCGGCCGCACTGCCGATGTCCAGCTTTTCCATCACGCGCTGACGATGGATGTGCACGGTTTTTTCGCTGATGTCGAGCGCGCGTGCCACCAGCTTGTTGGGCAGGCCGCGCGCCACCAGGCGTGCCACTTCGGTTTCGCGCGGTGACAGGCGGGCCAGTGCAGCCAGGGCCTGACGCGCCTTGCCGTCACGCTGCAGCGTTTGTTCGCGCTGGCGCAAGGCGCCGGTGACCACGTCCAGCAGGCGCTGGTCGCGGAAAGGTTTTTCCAGAAAATCAAAGGCTCCCTGCTTCATGGCCTGCACCGCCAGTTCGATGTCGCCATGGCCGGTCAGGAAAATCACCGGCACCGTCCAGCCCTTGGCTGTGAGCTGCTGCTGCAGTTCCAGGCCGCTCATGTGCGGCATGCGGATGTCGAACAGCAGACAGCCCATGCTGTCGTCCGGCTCTGGGCAGGCGGCCAGGAAGTCGGGGCCGGAAGCATGGCCGCTCACGGTCCAGCCCATGGATTCGAGCAGGAACAGCAGGGAACGGCGGAAGGCGGCGTCGTCGTCGACGACATGGATGTGCCAGGAATCAGGCAGGGTCACGAGGCGTCTCGGCAGGTGAGGAAGGGGGCAGGTAGCGCGGCAGGGTCAGCGTGAAGACCAGGCCCCGGCCGCCGGGGCCGGGCGCAGCATCGAGCCGGCCTCCGTGCGCTTCGGCGATGGTATGACAAATCGACAGACCCAGACCCAAGCCTTCGCTCTTGGTGGTGTAAAACGACTGGAACAGGTGTTCCAGCGTGTCGGCGCTGACCGGTTCGCCGTCATCTTGCACCGCAAGCTGCACCGTGTTGCCGGCCGCTGCCAGCGACAGGTGCAGCGTCTGGTGCTCGGCAGGCAGCTGGCGCGTGGCATCGTAGCCGTTCTTGAGCAGGTTCAGCAGCACCTGCTGAATCTGCAGCGCATCCACATCCACCTGCACATCGTCCGGCAGCGTATCGTCCAGCAGCACCGTGGGCGGATGCACCATCATGCCACGGAATAGCGTCACGGCATCCTGGGCCAGCTGCGCCGGGGCGACCGGGCCGCCGAGGGCGCTGCGCTTGCGCGCAAAACTGCGGATACGCGAGATGATGTCCGCGGCACGTTCCGCCTGGCCCGCCATTTCACCGGCAGCGGTGCGCACGGCAGCGTCGGTCAGGCGCTGCTGGTCGGCCCGCAGCAGCAGGCTGCGGGCATAGTTGCCGATGGCGGCCAGCGGCTGGTTGAGCTCATGCGCCAGGGTGCCGGACAGCTCGCCCAGCACCGACAGGCGCGCCAGGTGGTCGGCCTGCTCCTGCGCCTGGCGCGCCTTGTCTTCCAGCGCATCGCGCGCATTCAGCGCCTGCTCCAGCGCGGCGGTGCGCAGTTTTACCTGATGCTCCACATGCACGGTGTACACGACCCACAGCGCCAGCAGCAACGCCAGCGCGGCGACCCAGGGCCAGTAGCGGGAGGCCAGGGTGGCCAAGGTGGGGCGTAAATAGGCGTAGGGGCCGATTTCAAGCGTGCGGAACAGCTCATGCACCGACTGGTAATCGGCCGGTACCGACCAACTCAGTCCATCGTCGGCCTGGGTCATGCCCAGCAGGGAGGCGGTCACGGCCTTGGCCAGCTCGGGCGAGGTGCCGCGCAAGCTGGCGATCGGCCAGTTGGGGTACAGACGTGTCGAGCTGGCACATGGAAATCCCGGGGTCTGCACCGTTGCGACCACGCGCAACTGCTGTTGCCATGCGGGATTGGCCTCGAGCAGGCAGGTACGGATCACGCCGGCATCGGCGCGGCCGTCCAGCACCGCCTGCACCACCTGTTCCATGGGCAGGCCGGTGCTGATCAGCTGCGCGGCATCCAGGGCCGGGTCCATGCCGATGCGCGCCATTTCGCCCCATAGCAGCTGGTAGCCGGCAAAGCCTTCCCGGCCCACCACGGCCAGGCGCTGGTTGCGCAAGTCCTGCAATTGCTGCAGATCGCTGCGCTGGCGCAGGGCAATCACGGTGGCGCCCACGGCGGCGGCGCTGCGGCTGCCTTCCTGGGGCCCGCTGTCGAGCGTCAGCAGCCGGGTGATGCCATAGCGGGATTCGAGCTCGACGTATTGGCCCGGATTGGTGATGAGAAAGTCGATGCTGCCGGTTTCGACGGCCCGATTCAGGGCATTGTGATCCAGGTAGCGCAGCTGGAAACGGTAGCCGGGCAGGGTGTCTTGCAGATGACGCAGCAACTGGCGCCAGTCGGTGCTGACACTGTCATCACGCATGAAGGCCAGCACACCGATCTGGATGTCGCGCGCCGCAGGCGCCGCCGCAGCCGAACTTGCGGATGCAGCCGCCACCGCAGCCATGGGCGCTGCTGCCGCGGTCTGCAGCCACAGCATGCACGCGGCCAGCAGCCACATCCTTATTCCAGCAAGTCGCTTCATGTATTGCATTGTAGAGGGCGGCTCTGCCAGACGGGCGGCTGGGGCAAGCGCGCAGCGACATAGGGAAAAGCATCTATTCCGATCAACGATTCAGCTAATGGCGCAAGAAATGTAGGGTTATTACAGTCAAGGCATCGGCTGAATTTGCAGGAGCTTGACCCATGAAAAACAACGATTCACAACCCTCGGCTGAAGGCAGCGGTAAGGCGCCATCGGCCTCGCGGCGCAATTTTCTGCGTGGTATTCCGGTGATCACGGCGGCAGCGGCGGCGGTGCCGGCCGTGGCCCAGACCGACACCGGCAAGCGCCACTGGGGCATGCTGGTGGATGTACGCCGCTGTATCGGCTGCCAGGCCTGTACCGTTTCCTGCATTCAGGAAAACGTGGTGCCGGAAGGCAGTTTCCGCACGGTGGTGTCCACCTACAGCGTCAAGCTGGAAAACTCGAACCAGCCGGCCGGCACCTACATGCTGCCGCGCCTGTGCAACCACTGCGAAGAGCCCCCCTGCATTCCGGTGTGCCCGGTCAGTGCCACCTACAAGCGCCCCGATGGCATCGTGGTGGTCAACAACGAGCGTTGCGTGGGCTGCGCCTATTGCGTGCAGGCCTGCCCGTACGACGCGCGTTTCATCAACCACGAAACCAACAAGGCCGACAAATGCACCTTCTGCGCGCACCGCGTGGAAGCCGGCTTGCTGCCGGCCTGCGTGGAAACCTGCGTGGGCGGCGCCCGCATCTTTGGCGACCTGAACGACCCGAACGGGTATCTGCGCAAGCAGCTCGATGCCAACAAGGACCAGCTCAAGGTGCTCAAGCCGGAAGAAGGCACCAAGCCGCAGGTGTTTTACATCGGGCTGGACGAGCGTTTCGAAGGCAAGGTGGAAGGACAGGGCACGCTGTGGAAGCCGCGCGCCCTGCACGGCTGACAAGGAGTACGGATCATGAGCACGATTGTTGAAACCATCAATGTGGCACGCGAGGTAGCCTGGCTGCCCTGGGCGGTGCAGTATTTCTTCCTGATTGGGCTGTCTTACGGGGCCTATCTGCTGTCGCTGCCAGGGGTGGTGTTGCGCCGCCCGGGCTGGCTGGTGATTTCGCGGCTGGCGCTGCTGGCGGCGCTGGTATGCGGCCTGTGCGCGCCGGTGGCGCTGCTGGCCGATCTGCACCAGCCTGGCCGCTTCTGGCATTTCTATGCCTACTTCACGCCAACTTCCTGGATGTCCTGGGGCGCCTTCTTCATCCCGGTGTATGTCACCGGCCTGATTCTGTACGCCTGGCTGGCATTCCGGCCGCTGCTGCAGCAGCATGCTGATGAAGGCGGCCGCTTTGGCACCGTGGCACGCTGGTTTGCGCTAGGAGGCCACGAAAGCCGTGCGCCGCTGCTGGTAGCTGCCGCACTGGCCTTTGCCGGCGCTGCGTTGGTGGCTCTGTACACCGGCGCCGAAGTGATGGCGGTGCGTGCCCGCCCGCTGTGGCATACCCCGCTGCTGCCGCTGCAGTTCTTCATCACGGCCATTGGCGGCGCAGCCGGCGTGGTGATGCTGTTCAACCGCTTTGGTCCCGCCCGGGATGACGAGGCCATCAACCGCCGTCTGGCGCACACGATTGCCTGGATGCAGCTGACCTCGCTGGTGGTGGGGGGTGTCTGGATCGCCCTGGCGCTGAGCGGTATCTCTCCGGTGCATACCCGTGCCCTGCAGCAGGTGGGCGGCTCTGCCAACTGGCAAATGGTGGCGGCCTGGGCCGTGCTGGCCACGGCGCTGACCTGGTGGCTGGGCTGGAAGCGCCCGCAGGCCAGCCTGCTGCTGGGCCTGCTGGCGCTGCATTCGGCCTGGATGATCCGCTGGGCCATCTTCATCGGCGGCCAGGAAGTGCCCAAGACCGGCGCCGGCTATTACAGCTACCAGCTGCCGCTGGGCCCGGAAGGCCTGCTCGGCATCCTCGGCACGGCCGGCCTGTGGGTCTTCCTCTTCATCGCCATTACCTATGTGCTGCCGCTGGACCGCATCGGCCGCCCCGTGAGCCGCCAGGCCTGAGCCCGGCCGCCCGTACCTGACAAGGAGTATCGTCATGAAAAAACTGGAACGTCGCGACCTGATCGCCGCCGGTGGCTTGGCTGCCTTTGGCGCCGGCTTTTCGCAAACCCTGGGCCGCATGGCCGATGGCCTGCTGGGCAAGCAGCCGGAACGCCACTTCGAGCATGGCCGCTCGCCCGAACCCGAGTTCAGCGTGGATCGCGCCACCGGCGCCATCAAGCTCAACCCCAAGCAGCAGGTCAGCTACACCGTGTGCCAGGGCTGCACTACCCTGTGTGGTGTGCGTGTGCGCATCGACAAGGAAAGCGGACGGGTGATCCGCGTGACCGGCAACCCGTACAACCCGCTGTCCACCGACCCGCACCTGCCGATGAAGGTGCCGTTCAAGGAGAGCCTGGTCAGCGTGTCGGCCTTCAAGGACAAAGGCCTGGACGGCCGCTCCACCGCCTGCGGCCGTGGCAATGCCGCCATGGACCAGATGAACTCGCCCTTCCGCGTGCTGACCCCGCTCAAGCGCGTGGGGCCGCGCAACTCCGGTCGTTGGGAGCCGATCAGCTTCGAGCAGCTGGTCAAGGAGGTGACCGAGGGCGGTGATCTGTTCGGGGAAGGCCATGTGGACGGTCTGGCCGCGCTGCGCGACCTGAAAAACCCGATCGACCCGAAGGCGCCGGAATACGGGCCCAAGGTCAACCAGATGGGCCTGCTGATGGGGGTGCCGGACGGCCGCGACTTTTTGTCGCAGCGCTTCTGGAAGCAGTCTTACGGCACGCTCAACTATGTGGGCCATGGCGCCTACTGCGGGGGCGCCTACCGCTCCGGTGGCGGCGCGCTGTTTGGCGACCTGAAGACCACGCCGCATGCCAAGGTGGATTTTTCCAACGTCGAGTTTGCGATGTTCGTGGGCACTGCGCCGGGTAATGCCGGCAACCCGTTCAAGCGCACCGGCGCGCTGGTGGCCAAGGCGCGCAGCAAGGGCGTGCTCGACTACGTGGTGGTGGATCCGGTGCTGACCAACGCCGACAACCGCGCCGTGCCCACCCGCAGCCACTGGGTGCCGATCCGGCCCAATACCGATGGCGCGCTGGCCATGGCCATCATGCGCTGGATGTTTGACAACAACAAGACCAACACCTCCTATCTGTCGTACCCTAACCTGGAAGCCGCCAAGGCTGCTGGAGAGCCGTCTTACACCAATGCCACTTGGCTGGTGGTTGCCGAAAAAGGCCATCCACGCTTTGGCCGCTTCGTGCGCGGCACCGATCTGGGCTTGGTGTTGCCGGAAGAGGAACGTTACAAGGAACAGGACCCGTACTACGTGGCCGGTCCCGATGGCCAACCGGTGGATGCCGGCAGCTTCATGGGCGCCGCCCCGCTGGAGGCCTCGGCTCCCATCACCCTGGGCGACAAGCAGGTGGCCGTCAAGACCGCCTACCAGTTGCTGCGCGAATCCGCACAGAAAATGACCGTGGCCAAGGCCTCCGAGGTCACCGGGATTCCGCAGGAAGTCATCGTCGGCATGGCCAGCGAATTGACCAGCCACGGCCGCAAGGCCTGCGTGGTGAGCCACGGCGGCATGATGGGCGGCAACGGCTTCTACAACGCCTATGCGCTGATGACGCTCAACGCCCTGATCGGCAACCTGAACTACAAGGGCGGCTTTGCCTTTACGCCGGGCGGCTTCCGCGACGCGGCCGAAGGCCCGCGCTACAACCTGGCCACCTTTGAAGGGGAAATCAAGCCCAAGGGCATGCCGCTGGGCCGCAACGTGCCCTACGAGCGCACCAGCGAATTCAAGCGGCGCAAGGAAGCTGGCGAGAAGCCGTATCCGGCCAGGAACCAGTGGTTTCCCAATGCGCCCGGCCTGGCCACCGAGTGGCTCACGGCGGCATTCAGCGGGTATCCCTATGCGCTGAAAGCCCTGGTGATGTGGCAGGTCAACCCGCTGTATGGCGTGCCCGGCCTGCGCGCCACGATCGAGGACAAGCTGAAGGATCCGAAACAGCTGCCGCTGATCATCTCCATCGATCCACTGATCAACGAAAGCAATGCCTTTGCCGACTACATCGTGCCGGACAGCATCATGTACGAAAGCTGGGGCTGGCTGGCGCCATGGGGCGGTGTCACCACCAAGGCGATGGCGGCACGCTGGCCGGTGGTCGAGCCCCGGGCCGACAAGACGCCGGACGGCCAGCCGATCGGCATGGAGTCCTTCGTGATCGCGCTGGCGAAGAAGATGCAGCTGCCGGGCTTCGGCCCGCAGGCGCTGACCGACAAGGACGGCAACAAGTACCCGCTGCAGCGCGCTGAAGACTGGTTCTTCCGCGGCGGTGCCAACGTGGCCTTTGCCGGCAAGGAGCCGGTGGGCGATGCCACCGACGAAGACATCCAGTTGTCCGGGGTGGGGCGCATGCTGCCGCTGCTCAAGTCCACCCTCAAGGAGGACGAGTGGCGCAAGGTGGCATTCCTGTACACACGCGGCGGCCGCTACCAGCCGCTCAATCAGGCGCAGGACGAAAACAATCCGGATTGGCAGACCTGGAAGTTCGAGAAGGCGCTCTGGCTGTGGAACGACAACCTGGCGGGCGCCAGGAACAGCCTGACCGGCAAGCCCTACAGCGGCTGTGCCACCTGGCAGCCGCCGGCGTTCGTGGATGGCACGCCGATGCGCGAGGTGTACAAGCCGGAGCAATGGCCGCTGACGCTGGTCAGCTTCAAGTCACCCTTGCAAAACTCGTACAGCATCGCCACCCGCATCACCAGCGTGCATCCGGACAACCCGGTCATCGTGCACCCGCAGGATGCCAGGCGTGCCCACTTGCGCACCGGCGACACCGCCAAGCTGCAAACCCCTGGTGGCTCAGTGAAATGCACCGTGATCGTGCACGAAGGCGTGGTGCCGGGCACGGTCGCCATCGAACACGGCTACGGCCACAAGGAACTGGGGGCGCGTGCCCATGTGCTGGGTGACCAGCGCCAGCCCGACCGCCCGGACCTGCGTGCCGGTGTCAACCTCAACGATGTCGGTCTGGAAGATCCGACCCGCCGCGGCAAGGGCATCTGGGTGGATTCCGTATCCGGCACTGCGGTGCGCAACGGCCTGCCGGCACGCATTGCACGGGCCTGATGCCTGGTGACGCGCAGCAAAAAGCCCCTGGCTTTACCAGCCAGGGGCTTTTTCTGTCGGGGCACTGCATTGCGCAGAGGCCCTGCGCAGTGGCATGCAACAGTACTCAGTGCGCGCTGTCCAAGCTCAGGCCCGCATGCTCGCGCAGCGGGTGGAAGTGGATCTTGGGAAAGCGCTCCTGCGCCAGCCGCACGTCGTACGGGCTGGTGCACAGGTAGGCCAGCGCATCGGCAGCATCGTGCGCCAGCCGCTGCGGATAGGCCGCGGTAAAGGCACGCAGTTCGGCCGGTGTGTCGGCGCTGATCCAGCGCGCGCCGGTGTACTGGCAGCCTTCCAGCCGCACCTCGCAGTCGTATTCGGTGAGCAGACGATGCTGCACCACCTCGAACTGCAGCTGGCCGACCGCGCCCAGTAGCATGTTGCCGCCCATGTCGGGCTTGAACACCTGGATCGCGCCTTCCTCGCCCAGCTGCATCAGGCCCTGCTGCAGCTGCTTGGTGCGCAGCGGGTTCTTCAGCACCACAGTCATGAACATTTCCGGGGCAAAGAAAGGCAGGCCGGTGAACTGCAGGTTGGGTCCGTCCGTGATGCTGTCACCCAGCTGCACGCCACCGTGCGTGGTAAAGCCGATGATGTCGCCGGCATAGGCTTCTTCCACCGCTTCGCGGCGCTGGGACATGAAGGTCACCACGCTGGTGGGGCGCAGCTCCTTGCCGGTGCGCTGCACCTTCATTTTCATGCCCGGCGTGTACTTGCCGCTGGCCACACGCACAAAGGCGATGCGGTCGCGGTGGTTGCTGTCCATATTGGCCTGCACCTTGAACACCACGCCGGCAAAACCGGTGTCCTCGGGCCGGATGGTCACTTCCTCGCGGTTGCGGTTGACCTCGGTGTAGGCCACCCGCACACCAGGCGGCGGCGACATGTCGACCACGGCGTCCAGCACTTCCATCACACCGAAGTTGTTCACGCCGGAACCGAAGAACACGGGCGTCAGCTTGCCGGCCAGGAAGGCTTCGTGGTCCCACGCTGCGGAAGCACCGACGGCCAATTCCATGCTCTCGAGCGCGTCGTCATAGGCCTGGCCAAAGCGCGCGCGCAGCCTGTCGCCTTCGCTCAGCGGAATTTCCTCAAAGTCCTGCGGGCGCTTTTCGCTGCCAGCCTGGAACACCGACATGCTCTGCGTGCGCAGATTGATGATGCCGCCAAAGGTCTTGCCCTGGCCGACCGGCCAGGTGATAGGGCAGCAGGGCATGCCCAGCTCGCGCTCCACCTCGTCGAGGATGTCGAGCGGGTCGCGCACTTCGCGGTCCATCTTGTTGACAAAGGTGATGATGGGCGTATCGCGCTGGCGGCACACCTCGATCAGGCGGCGGGTCTGTGCTTCCACACCGTTGGCGGCGTCAATCACCATCAGCGCGCTGTCCACGGCGGTCAGCACACGGTAGGTGTCCTCGCTGAAGTCCTTGTGGCCGGGCGTGTCCAGCAGGTTGATCACATGGTCACGATAGCTCATTTGCATCACCGAAGACGCTACCGAGATACCGCGCTGCTTCTCGATCTCCATCCAGTCGGAAGTGGCGTGGCGGCTGGCCTTGCGGCCCTTGACCGCGCCGGCAATCTGGATCGCGCCGGAGAACAGCAGCAGTTTTTCGGTCAGGGTGGTTTTACCGGCGTCGGGGTGGGAGATGATGGCAAAGGTGCGGCGGCGGCGGGTCTCGTTGGCGTAGGACACGGGCAGTGGGAAGTAAGTATGGAAAAAGCCGCAGCGGGTGCGGCTTGGCGGCAGTGGCGGGCCGAATGCATGCACGCGCCAGCCGAAAGATGCCGTATTTTACCGTTCCGCGTCCGGCTGTGCCAGTGGCAGCGTGCGGCAGCGGGGGTCATTGCTCGCCGGGCAGCGGCCGCGCGGCTACACCAGCCCCAGCACGCCCAGTACTCCGCCGACGGCGATCAGCCACAGCAGGTGCACCCTGGTGCGCCATACGATCAGCGTGGTGGCGGCCGTCAACAGCCACAACTGCCAATCATGGGCGGGCTGGCTGTTGGCAGCGGAAAGCAACCAGCCGGTGGATAGCAGCATGGCGACCACGATCGGGCTCATGCCGGCCTTGAAGGCGCGTACGGCCCGCAAATGGCGGTTGCGGTGCGCCCAGCGCGACGCATGGTAGGCCAGCAGCAGGCTGGGCGTCAGACTGCCAACCAGGGCCACGGCAACGCCCAGCAGTGCCATCAGCACGCCATGCCAGCCTGCCGCCAGGCCGCCGCTCGCGTTCAGGCCCACGTTCCAGCCCAGCAGGGCCACGAACAGCACGTTCGGTCCGGGCGCGGCCTGCGCAATGGCGATGGACGCATTGAATTGCATTTCGTTCAGCCAATGGTGCTGGCCGACCAGGTACCGGTGCATGTCTGGCGCCAGCGTCATCGGCCCGCCAACTGCCAGCAGGGAAATCGACAGAAAGTGCAGCAGAAATTGGAGCCAGTCGACGGGCTGCAGCACGATGTTCATGCGTCCTGCTTTCCGCGCAGGCGCGCCTGCTGCGCGCCCAGCCTGATATAGGCCCAGACGCAGGCGCAGCTGCCCACGCCGGCCAACACCCACCACAGCGGCAGGTGCAACACGACAACGGCCACGAAGGCCGCCACTCCCAGCACCGCGCAGGCGGGCTTGCCCATCACGTTGTAGCGCAGCGCAGCCGCGAGCTTCAGCCCGGTGGCCAGCACCAGTCCGGCCGCTACCGCACCCATGCCGCGCAGCGCGTCCTGCACCTGGGGCAGGTCGGCGACGCTGGCATACAGCGCTGCAATCAGCAGCAGGAGCACGCAAGGCACTCCCAGCATGCCGGCGATGGCAGCCCAGGCGCCGGACGCTCCAAAGTAGCGGCCTCCCAGCGCCATGACCAGATTCAGCGCATTGGGGCCGGGCACGATCTGCGCGACCGCCCATTCCTCCACGAATTCGGCCGGCGTGTACCACTGGCGGCGCTCTACCAGCTCCCTTTGCAGGATGGCCATGACCCCGCCAAAACCCTGCAGCGCCAGCCAGGCGCAGGCCAGGAACAGTTCGGTGCGCGAGCGCGGGCGGGCCGGGGCACGTTCGAGCGCTGTGGATTCAGGAGTGGGCGGGTGCATGGACAGGCAGTGTAGCGCGGTGGCCGCTGACGGTCAGCGCCATAACGGCATGGTCCCGCATGACAGGGCTGGCAGTCAGCCAAAAACAACGGCACCCGCCAGCAGGCCGGATGCCGTTGTTTTGCGTGGATTCCTCCGGAGCTGCAATGCTTTTCAAAATTACAGAATCACAGAAACAGAGAACATTTACCCGAATGGGATCAAGCGCTCAGTTCCAGCAGCAGGGTCTTGGCTGGCACTGTATCTCCATGCTTGACGTGGATGCGCGTGACAGTGGCCTCGCGTTCGGCGACCACCAGGCTCTCCATCTTCATCGCCTCGATCGACAGCAACACATCGCCCTTGGCCACTTTCTGCCCTTCCTTGACCGCGATGCGGCCGACCGAGCCAGGCATGGGGGCCGGGACGTGCTGCGGGTTGCCGTCTTCTGCTTCCTTCAGGGCTTTGCTGGAAACTGCCGCCCCGGCTTGTGGAATGCGCATCAGGCGAGGCTGGCCGTTGAGCTCGAAATAGAGCCGGCATTGGCCTTCGTCATCCGCGGGTGTGCGTCCGGCGATCTGCAGGTGCAGTGTCTTGCCCGTGTCGATGGTGACGGCGATCTCCTCATGATCCTGCAGACCGTAGAAGAAGGCGGGCGTCGGGAGCGTGGAGGTATCTCCATACTGGCTGCGATGGCGGGCAAAGTCCTGGAATACCTTGGGGTACATCAGGTAGGACGCCAGCTGCTGGTCATTCAGTTCAATGCCCAAGGCCTTCTGTGCCTGCTCGCGGGCGGCTTCCAGGTCGACGGTGGGCAGGTGTTCGCCCGGGCGGCCGGTCAGCGGCGCCTGGCCCTTGAGCACCTTCTGTTGCAGCACTTTCGGGAAGCCATCGGCAGGGAAGCCGAGTTCGCCGCGCATCAGTTGCACTACCGATTCCGGAAAGGCAATTTCCTTGTCCGGGTTCTGGATATCGGCCGGCGTCAGGTCGCTGGCGACCATGAACAGGGCCAGATCGCCCACGACCTTGGAGGTCGGCGTGACCTTGACGATGTCTCCGAACAGCAGGTTGACCTGTGCGTAGGCCTCGGCAATGTCGTCCCAGCGATGTTCGATGCCCATGGAGCGGGCCTGTTCGCGCAGGTTGGTGTATTGTCCGCCGGGCATTTCATGGCGGTACACGTCGGAAGTGCCGCAGCGGATATCGCTTTCGAACGGGCTGTAGTAGCGGCGTACGCCTTCCCAGTAGCGCGACAGGCCGCGCAGCGCGCCCTGATCCAGCTGGGGGTCGCGCTCCGAGTCGCTGAGCGCCATCACGATGCTGCCCAGATTGGGCTGCGCGGTCAGGCCACTCATGGCATCCAGCGCCCCATCGACGATGTCGCAGCCCGCCTCCACGGCAGCCAGCACGCTGGCGCCCGCCATGCCACTGGTGTCGTGCGTATGGAAGTGGATCGGCAGGCTGGTCTCTTGCTTCAGCGCCTTGACCAGCGTGCTGATGGCGTGCGGTCGGCAGACGCCGGCCATGTCCTTGATGGCCAGGATGTGCGCGCCCGCCTTTTCCAGCTGCTTGGCCATGTTCACGTAGTAAGCCAGGTTGTACTTGGAACGCTTGGGATCGAACAGGTCGCCCGTGTAGCAGATGGCGGCCTCGCACAAGGCGCCGGTCTCGTTGACGGCATCCATGGCGACACGCATGTTCTCCACGGAGTTGAGCGAATCGAACACGCGAAACACATCAATGCCAGCCGCGGCGGCCTGCTGGACGAAAAATTTCACCACGTTGTCGGGATAGTTGGTATACCCCACGGCGTTGGATGCCCGCAGCAGCATTTGCAGCAGGACATTGGGCACTGCCTTGCGGATCTGTTCCAGACGCTGCCAGGGATCCTCTTTCAGGAACCGCATGGCAACGTCAAAGGTGGCGCCGCCCCAGCATTCGAGCGAGAACAGGCCCGGCAGCAGGCGTGCGTAATAGGGGGCGATATCGACCATGTCCTTGCTGCGCATGCGGGTGGCCAGCAGGGACTGGTGGGCATCGCGTAGGGTGGTGTCGGTCAGCAGCACACGCTTCTGTTCCTTGATCCACTGGCTGAAGTCGACCGGGCCGAGTTGCTGCAGCAGATCGCGGGTGCCGGCCGGCGCAGGTTGGCTCAGGTCGCAGGCCGGCTTGATGGCCAGCGGCAGCGGGAGTTTCGGCAGCACACGGCCCTTCATGTCCGGGTGGCCGTTGACGCTGACATGCCCCAGGTATTTCATCAACTTGGTGGCGCGGTCACGCTTGGGTGTGAACTTGAGCAATTCCGGCGTCTGGTCGATGAAACGTGTGGTGCAGGTGCCGCTCTTGAAAAGGGGATGCGCGATCACGTTTTCCAGGAACGGCAGATTGGTGGCAATGCCGCGGATGCGGAATTCGCGCAAGGACCGGTCCATGCGGGCGATCGCATCCTCGGCCGTGGCGCCCCAGGTCGTGACCTTGACCAGCAGGCTGTCGTAGTACGGCGTGATCACGGCACCCGGATAGGCCGTGCCGCTGTCCAGACGTACCCCAAAGCCGCCAGTAGAACGGTAGGTGCTGAGACGACCGTAATCAGGGGCAAAGTTTTTTGTCGGGTCTTCGGTGGTGACGCGGCACTGCAGGGCATGGCCATTCATCGGAATGGCCTCCTGCGGGGGAACGATGCCGCCTGCCACACCGATCTGCGCGCCCTGCGTGATGGCGATCTGGGCCTTGACCAGATCCACGCCGGTGATCTGTTCGGTCACCGTGTGCTCCACCTGGATTCGCGGGTTCACCTCGATGAAATAGAAGGCGCCCGTGTCGGCGTCCATCAGGAATTCGACAGTGCCGGCATGCGTGTAGTTGACGGCGCGGGCCAGCCGCAGCGCGGCATCGCACAGCGCTTGGCGCGTAGCGTTGTCCAGGTAGGGAGCAGGAGAGCGCTCCACCACTTTTTGGTTGCGGCGCTGCACGGTGCAATCGCGCTCATACAGGTGCAGCAGATGGCCATGCTTGTCTGCCAGTACCTGCACTTCTACATGGCGCGCGCGCTGTACCAGCTTTTCCAGGTAGATCTCGTCATTGCCGAAGGCCGACAAGGCCTCGTTGCGCGCCACCGGCATTTGCGTCAGCAGCTCCTGTTCGCTGGTAATGATGCGCATGCCACGGCCGCCGCCACCCCAACTGGCCTTGAGCATCACCGGATAGCCGATCTTAGCCGCCATTTCCAGGCAGCTGCGCTCATCGCCAGGCAGTGGCGGCGTGGCCGGCATCACCGGCACACCGACCGATTCGGCCATGTTGCGGGCGGCCACCTTGTTGCCCAGCGTGCGCATGACGTCGCCTTTTGGGCCGATGAAGGCGATGCCGGCGGTCTCGCAGGCATCGGCAAAATCGGGGTTTTCCGAAAGAAAACCGTAGCCGGGATGGATCGCATCCACACCCGCCTGTTTGGCGACCCGGATGATGTCCTGGATATCGAGATAGGCGGCAATCGGCTTTTCACCGGCACCGATCAGATAGGCCTCATCCGCCTTGAAGCGATGCAGGGCAAAACGGTCTTCGTTGGAATAAATAGCCACCGTGCGCAAGCCCATTTCGGTGGCTGCACGCAGGACGCGGATGGCAATTTCCCCCCGGTTGGCCACCAGGAGGGAGCGGATGGGTTTCTGGTAAGTAGATGGCATGGCGATTCAGGTTGTCTCGGTTGGATGCAAAGGCAGAACGGGCATGTTGCCTGCCAGGTGATTGCAGTTCGAGGTCGACGCCAGCATCGGCCGGAGCATCCGGTTCCCACAGATGTGGGGAGTTTTATTGTAGAAATTTGCAACTACCTGGTGGCACCGTGCTCAATGTAATCGAGATGGGCGCTGCACTTCAACCGCTGACTGAAGGAGTCGTGGCAATAGTTGAAAAAAACTTGATCCAAGTGGGGGGCGAGCCGGCCACCAGTGTCTTTTGTCCGCCACCAGGAGTGCGAACAGGTGCTAGTCAGGGGCGCTCAATTCCACGCTGCCCGTGGCAGCTTCGGACAGAGTCTGGGCCCCGTTACCGTACGCTGCTGTCGTGCAGCGGGGCGTCATCCAGCGAGTCCAGATGGCGCGTATCGCCCCAGCCGATCAGCGTCAGGCCGTCGGGCGTCCACAACAGGCGGTTGATGGCGCAGTTGGGCAGGTACCAGGTGCGTACCGCCTGCAGGCCGAGCCGGGTGGCGGCGCGGTACAGCAGGTCCAGCACGCCGCCATGGCTGACGATGGCGATGTGCTCGCCATTGTGCTGCATGGCAATGGCATTCACTGTTGCCACGATGCGGTCGCGCATCTGCTCCAGCGATTCCCCGCCGCCGGGGGGTGCCCATTGCGGGTCGCGCTTGCGCCAGCGCATGGATTCTTCGGGGAACCTGACCTCGAAATCCAGAAAGGTGCTGCCCTCGATCTGCCCCAGGTTGCGTTCGCGCAGCAGCGCATTGGTGGTGATCGGTGCAGCATGCGGTGCGGCCACGATGCGCGCGGTTTCGGCGGCGCGCTGTAGGTCGCTGCTATACACCGCGTTGATCGGACTGTCGGTAAGCGCCTGTGCCAACCGCTCTGCCTGGCGGCGGCCGGTGGCGTTCAGTGCAATATCGGTATGGCCCTGGATGCGGCGCGTGGCATTCCACTCGGTTTCTCCGTGGCGCAGCAGCAGCAGGCGGGTGGCGGCAACAGACAGGCTCATGATGGCATTATCGCTGTGTCAGCGTGATGCTGTCGAGGGAGATGCTGGCCAGCGGCGGCGCGACAAACTCTTCCTCGTCAAAGGCCTTGTCGCCGTTTTCGTCGGGAATGCCGGTGGTCTGCAGGTCGCGGAAGTTGTGCAGCTTGCGGTCCAGCAGGTGGCTGGGCACCACGTTCTGCAGCGCCTGCAGGATCATTTCGGTGCGGTTGGGATGGACTTTTTCCCAGTCGCGCAGCATTTGGCTGATCTGCTTGCGCTGCAGGTGTTCCTGGCTGCCGCACAGGTTGCAGGGGATGATCGGGAACTGCATGTGCTCGGCCCAGCGTGCCGTGTCGGCTTCCTTCACATAGGCCAGCGGGCGGATCACCATGAACTCGCCGTTGTCGCTGACCAGCTTGGGTGGCATGCTTTTGAGCTTGGCGCCAAAGAACATGTTCAGGAAAAAGGTGGCCACGATATCGTCGCGGTGGTGGCCCAGCGCGATCTTGTTGCAGCCCAGGCGGCGTGCCGTCGTGTACAGGATGCCGCGACGCAGGCGCGAGCACAGGCTGCACATGGTCTTGCCTTCGGGAATTTTGCTCTTGACGATGCTGTAGGTGTCCTGCGTTTCGATGTGGTAGGCCACGCCCAGGCCGTCCAGGTAGGCCGGCAGGATCTCGGGCGGAAAGCCCGGCTGTTTCTGGTCCAGATTGACTGCCACGATCTCGAAATCGATCGGAGCGCGCTTCTGCAGCTTGAGCAGCACGTCCAGCAGGGTGTAGCTGTCCTTGCCGCCGCTCAGGCACACCATCACCTTGTCGCCTTGCTCGATCATGTTGAAGTCGACAATGGCCTGGCCCGCCAGACGGCACAGGCGCTTGTCGAGCTTGTTCATCTCGCGCTGGTGGCGGGCTTCGGGGGAGTCCTTGGCAGGGCGCTCGAGGGTGGCAGTGGGACTGGCTTGTTCGGTCATGGCAGCAGGAAACGGGCAGATGCAGGAAAAGGGCAAATTGTAGGGGTTTGGCCCTATTCTGGCGAGTGCGGATGCAGAGTCCTTGCATCCCGGCGTACCATGCCATTGCGTATGTTGACAATGCTGCAAGCCATCGGCCTGCGGCTGTCCAGGGGATCGGCCCCTGGGCGGTGGCGCCGTGCACTTGCTGTGTTTCATTGATCCGAACCGAAGAAAGGAGTCCGCCATGAAGGGCCATCCCGAAGTCATCGCCTACATGAACACGCTGCTGGCCGGCGAACTGGCTGCGCGCGACCAGTACTTCATCCACTCCAGCATGTACCAGGAGTGGGGGTACGAGAAGCTGCATGAGCGCAACCACCACGAGATGGAAGAGGAAACCGGCCATGCGCAGCAGCTGATCAGTCGCATCCTCATGCTGGAAGGCACTCCCGCCATGGTGTCCGAACGGGTCGAGGTGGGGGGCAATGTTCCGGAGATGCTGGGCAACGACCTGAAGCTCGAGTTCTCCGTGCGCGAGGCACTCAAGCAGGGCGTGGCCCTGTGCGAGCAGCACCAGGACTACGTCACGCGCGAAATGCTGGTAGCGCAGCTCAAGGACACCGAGGAAGACCATGCCCACTGGCTGGAGCAGCAGCTCTTCCTGATCGAGCAGATCGGCCTGCAGAATTACCTGCAGAGCCAAACCAGCTAAGGAGCACGGCATGAAAGTCAATTCGCAAGTGCTGCGGCAACTCAACGCCGTGCTGGGCGATTCGCTGGTGGCGATCAACCAGTATTTTCTGCATGCGCGCATGCTCAAGAACTGGGGGGTCAATGCGCTGGGCAGCCACATCTACCACCAGTCCATCAAAGAGATGAAGATGTCCGACAAGCTGGTGCAGCGCATCTTCCTGCTCGAGGGCCTTCCCAACCTGCAGGACCTGGGCAAGCTGCTGATCGGCGAGGATGTGCCGGAGATCCTGGCCTGCGATCTGCGCCTGGAAAACGCCAAGCATGCCACGCTGCTGCAAGCCATTGCGCTGTGCGAACAGCAGCAGGACTTCGTCAGCCGCGACCTGCTGGTCGAGCTGCAGGAAGAAAACGAGGAGCACATCGACTGGCTGGAAACGCGCCAGCACCTGATCGCCGAGATAGGCCTGCCCAACTACCTGCAAAGCCAGATGGACGACTGAGCGGGCGCCAGTCCAAGGTCTGCCGGCAGGGCCTGAGCGGCTGGCCGGCGAGCAAAACCTGTCTCCTTGCATGGATATTGACAATGATAATGATTTGCATTTATTATTGACTCATGCATGCAGGGAATGCTCCTTGCGCAGGAGACAGAAATGATCGTATGTGTTTGCCAGCGCATTTCCGACCGTGAAATCAGCCGGCACGCCCACAATGGCATGAGCTTTGATGAAATCCAGCTGGAGTTGGGTGTGGCCACGCAGTGCGGTTCGTGCGAATGCAGCGCCCGCAGCATCGTGCAGCAGTGCCAAGCCAGCGGCCAGATCGCCGCCCTGCACCGCGAAGGCAGCCCGGCAGAGAGTGCTTGCGGCGGGGTGAACGGATCGGCGTGCAGTACCGTCTGACACTGCAGTAGCTTCTTTTTCCCGTTTGGCTGCGCTTGTCGCAGCCTTTTTTACGCCTTGGCGCCCTTGATGCGGAACACCTCGACGCCGACCGCGTCGCAGTCGGGATACACATCGGGTTTTTCGGTGGAGACGCGCACCGCCTGCACCTTGGGGTGTTCCAGCAGGCGCGTGGCCACGTCGTCGCACAGGGTTTCCTGCAATTCGATATGGCCGGCATCCGCCCGCGCCACGATGGTGCGTCGGATGAAGTCGTAATCGACCACCTCGTGCATGCTGTCCTGTTTCGGGGTGGACTGGCTCAACAGCACGTACATGTCCACATTGACGCGCACGCGTTGCGGCCCGAGTTTTTCAAAATCGTGCACGCCGATATTGATGCGCACTTCGTAATTGCGCAAAAACAGGCGGCGGCAGGTCAGGGTCAGGGCTTCGTTCCAGTGCAGGGTAGCGGTCATGATGTGGTGGCAGGAGAGGGCAGGTGCCGGCCAAGCAATTCGTCCACCACAAACATGATGTCGCGTGGCAGGGGCACCAGATGCTGCCCATTATCCACGCTCAGCGTGCTGCCGGTGATGGCGTCGTTTTCGGCCAGGAACAGACAGGCGCGCGCGACTTGAGCCGGATCAAGTGGCCGGCGCAGCAGGTTGGCGTGGCTGGCGGCGGCAAAGTTTTCGGCGCTTTGCGGGCCGCTGATCATCATCAGCCCCGGCGCAATGCCGCACACGCGCACGCGCGGCGCCAGCGCCTGGGCCTGCAGCGCCACGGCGCGTTCCAGCGCCAGCTTGCTCAGCGTGTAGCTGAAATAGTCCGGATTCAGGTTGAACACCTTCTGGTCCAGCACGTGGATGGCCACGCAGCTGGCGGCCGGCGCGTCGGCCGGATACTGCTGTGCCATGCGGCGTGTCAGGTCCAGCGGCGCCTTCAGGTTCACATCCAGCTGGCGGTTGGCCAGCGTTTGGGTATAGTTTTGCGCGTCGTCCGGCTCGAACAGCGAGGCGTTGTTGACCAGGGCGCGCAGCGGGCCATGCTGTTCGGCAATCTGCTGCATCATGCACTGGCGCTGATCGGGGTCGCCCAGATCGGCCTGTACCAGCTCCATGGAGGCGCCTTGCGCCTGCAGGCGCTGCTGCAATTCCCGGGCTGCGGCCAGGCTTTGCTGGTAATGGCCAATCACGTGCCAGCCGGCCTGGGAAAACACTTCGCACAGCACGGCGCCAAGCCGATGCGCGCATCCGGTGATCAGGACGGTCGGCTGGCGGAGCGTGGCGGGCGGGGGGAGAGGCATCGGTATCCGAAGTTTGCTGCAGCGCACGGGCTGCGTGGCCAGATCAGGAGGGAATAAGGTGGTAGATTCTGCCGCATGAATTCTGCGTTGCACACCATCATAAGCCAGGCCGTGCAGGAAGCCGGCGGCTGGCTGCCTTTTGACCGCTTCATGCATCTGGCGCTGTATGCGCCGGGGCTGGGCTATTACGCGCACGGTAGCCCCAAGCTGGGCAAGATGCCGCAGGGCGGCAGCGACTTTGTCACGGCGCCCGAGATCAGCCCGTTGTATGGCCAGGCACTGGCGCAGCAGGTGGTCGAGGCCTTGCAGCACACTGCCACCGATGAGGTGTGGGAATTTGGCGCCGGCAGCGGTGCGCTGGCCGAGCAGGTGCTGGAGACGCTGCTGGCGGCTGGCGTGCAGCTGCGCCGCTACACCATTGTCGATGTGTCCGGCAGCCTGCGCGCGCGCCAGCAGCAGCGACTGGCGCGTTTTGGCGAGCTTGTGCAGTGGGCCGAAGCGCTGCCGGCGCAGATGCAGGGCGTGGTGCTGGGCAATGAGGTGCTGGATGCCATGCCGGTCAGGCTGCTGGCGCGCAAGCAGGGCGTCTGGCACGAGCGCGGGGTGGTGGCCGCCGATGCCGGCTGGGGCTGGGAAGACCGTGTCACCGATGCACGTCCGCCACTGGAGCCAGAGGGCACGCATGATTACCTGACCGAAATCCACCAGCAGGCCGAAGCCTTTATCGCCACGCTGGGGCAGCACCTGACACGGGGTGCGGCGCTCTTCATCGACTACGGCTTTGGCGAGGGCGAGTACTACCACCCGCAGCGCCACATGGGCACACTGATGTGCCACCAGGTCCACCAGGCCGATGACAACCCCTTGCTGGCGGTGGGCGACAAGGATATCACTGCCCACGTCAACTTCACCGGCATTGCCGTGGCGGCGCAGGATGTCGGCATGGACATTCTGGGCTACACCACGCAGGGCTGGTTTTTGCTCAATTGCGGCATTGCCGAACGCATGGAACAGGCCAGCCTGGCCGAGCGCGCACTGGCACAAAAGCTGCTGATGGAGCACGAGATGGGTGAGCTGTTCAAGGTGATCGGCCTGTGCGTGGGCGAACCCTGGGACGCCGTCGGTTTTGCACGCGGCGACCGCTTGCGCATGTTGTAAAGATGACGCAGCGTGCGGGCAGTCATGGCAAAGTTTCTGCCATCAATTCAATAATTGTTGTATTATTGGAATCATGCAAAAGGATATCGCCGTCAAACTTTTCGAATCCCTGTCTTCCGGGGTACGGCTGGACGTGTTCCGGTTGCTGGTTCGCCAGGGCACGCAGGGCATGGTGGCCGGCGAAATTGCCACCACACTGGATGTGCCGCCCACCAATCTGTCGTTCCACCTGAAGGGCTTGGCGCAGGCCGGTTTGGTCATTGCCAGCCAGGAGGGGCGCTTCCAGCGCTACCGTGCCAACCTGTCCCTGATGATGGATTTGATTGCCTACCTGACCGAGGAATGCTGCGGTGGCAATCCGGCCTTGTGTACTGATGTTGATGTGGATATAAGCCGCATTTGTCCGCAATGTGGCACTGATCGGGAGTAATCACATGAAAACACTGCCAATTGTCTGGCAACGCCTGGTCAATACCGCCGGGCGTACCTGTCCGCGCTGCCATGGCACCGGTGACGAGGTGCTGCGCGCGGTGGAACGCCTCAAGGCTGCGCTGCAGCCACTGGGAATCGAGCCGGTGCTGGAAACCCGCGAGCTGGACGAGGCAGCTTTCCTGGCACAGCCCACAGAATCCAACCGCATCTGGATTGCCGGCAAACCGCTGGAAGCCTGGTTGCAGGGGCAGGCCGGTAGCAGCCGGTGCTGTGAAGAATGCGGCGACAACGATTGCCGCACGGTAGAACTTGCTGGCAAAAGCTACGAGGTCATCCCCGAAGAGCTGGTGCTGCGGGCCGGGCTGATTGCCGGCACGCAACTGCTGGACCCGACATTGGCGGGTTGAGCACCCGGTCGGCCGGGATATCATTTTTTTTCTTAGTCTGACTATTCAAGGAGCGTCTCATGAAATCCATCCAGGTATTTGATCCTGCACTGTGCTGCAGTTCCGGCGTCTGTGGCGTGGATGTGGACCAGGCACTGGTCTCTTTCGCAGCCGATGTCGAGTGGGCCAGGCAGCAGGGTGTGCAGATTGAGCGTTTCAATCTGGCGCAGCAGCCCATGGCATTTGCCGAGAATGCCACCGTGAAGGGCTTTCTCGAAAACGCGGGGCAGGAGGCGCTGCCGCTGACCTTGGCCGACGGCGCACTGGTACTGGCCGGACGCTACCCCACCCGTGCCGATTTGGCGCGCTGGACCGGCGTGGCACTGCCCTCCACCGGACAGCAGACAGGCGGCTGCGGTTGCAGTTCCAGCGGTGACGTGCAGTCCCAGGAGCCGGCAGGCTGCTGCGGTTCTGCGGAACAGTCCACGACTGAAGTGGAGTGCTGTGACTCGGCCAAGTCGCAAGCCCAGACACAGGGCGGCTGCTGCGGTTCTGCGGAACAGTCCAAGGCGGAAGCAGGATGCTGTGGCTCTGCCAAATCGCAACCCGAAGTGCAAAAAGGCTGCGGCTGCGGTTGCAGCTGCGCCTGAGGAGAAAATCCATCATGCTGTTCCTTGATGCGCCGCCGCGTTTCCTGTTTTTTACCGGCAAGGGCGGAGTCGGCAAGACCTCCATCGCCTGTGCCTGTGCCGTGCAGCTGGCGTCTGCCGGCAAGCGCGTGCTGCTGGTCAGCACCGATCCGGCCTCCAATGTCGGCCAGGTGTTCGGCATTACCATTGGCGACCGGATGACCGCCGTGCCGGAGGTGCCTGGATTGTCGGCCCTGGAAATCGACCCGCAGGCTGCGGCGCAGGCCTACCGCGACCGCATCGTCGGCCCGGTGCGCGGCGTGTTGCCGGAGCCGGTGGTCAAAAGCATCGAGGAACAGCTGTCCGGCGCCTGCACCACCGAGATTGCGGCCTTTGACGAGTTCACCGCCTTGCTGGTGGAGTCTGACGCCACGGCCGGTTTCGACCACATCCTGTTTGACACGGCGCCTACCGGCCACACCATCCGGCTGCTGCAGCTGCCCGGCGCGTGGAGCGGCTTCCTGGAGGCCGGCAAGGGCGATGCCTCCTGCCTGGGCCCTCTGGCCGGGCTGGACAAGCAGCGTTCGCAGTACAAGTCCGCTGTCGAGGCGCTGTCCGATCCGCAACGCACGCGGCTGGTGCTGGTGGCGCGTGCGCAGGGCGCTTCCCTGCGCGAGGCAGCCCGTACGCACGATGAGCTGGCCGCCATCGGCCTGTCGCAGCAGTACCTGGCCATTAATGGCGTACTGCCGCAGCAGGCGCTGGCCGAGGATGCGCTGGCGCAAGCCATCTACGCCAGGGAGCAGCAGGCGCTGGCTGCCATGCCGCCGGCATTGGCGGCCCTGCCGCGCGATGACATTGCCCTCAAGCCGTTCAACCTGGTCGGGCTGGAGGCTTTGCGGCACCTGTTCGATACGGATGTGGTGCTGGAGGACAACGGCGAGGTGCAGGCCGGCCTCCGGGCCGCACCCAGCCTGTCGGCGCTGGTGGACGACATCGCCGCCGATGGCCATGGCCTGGTGATGCTGATGGGCAAGGGCGGGGTCGGCAAGACCACGCTGGCGGCTGCCGTGGCGGTAGAGCTGGCACAACGTGGCCTGCCGGTGCACCTGACCACTTCCGACCCGGCTGCGCATCTGCTCGAAACGCTGGCAGGCTCGATGGAGCACCTTACCGTCAGCCGCATCGATCCGCATGCGGTGACCGAGCAATACCGCCAGCGCGTGCTGGACACCAAGGGCGCGCAGCTGGATGCCGAAGGACGTGCCTTGCTGGAAGAGGATCTGCGCTCGCCCTGTACCGAAGAAATTGCGGTGTTCCAGGCTTTCTCGCGCATCATCCGCGAAGCCGGCAAGAAGTTCGTGGTGATGGACACGGCGCCCACCGGACACACCCTGTTGCTGCTCGATGCCACTGGCGCCTACCACCGCGATGTGGTGCGCCAGATGGGGCAGGGCAATACCCATTTCACCACCCCGATGATGCAGCTGCAGGACCCGAAGCAGACCAAGGTGCTGCTGGTCACACTGGCAGAAACCACGCCGGTGCTGGAAGCCGCCAACCTGCAGGCCGATTTGCAGCGTGCCGGCATCGAGCCCTGGGCCTGGGTCATCAACAACAGTGTGGCTGCTGCTGCACCCAACTCCGCCCTGTTGCGCCAGCGCGCCATCAACGAGCTGCGCGAAATCGTGGCCGTGGCCACTCGGCATGCAAAGCGCTATGCCGTGGTGCCGCTGCAGCAGCAGGAACCCATCGGCGTGCAGCGTTTGCTGGGTCTGTCCCAAGGTGCGGTGGCCAATCCGAATGCGCAGCTGGAAAGCCCATCGTTCGCGGCCACTCCGTAAGGGCGTCTACTTTTTCATCAGCAGACCATCTGCCATGACCACCCATATCCTGATTCTGTGTACCCACAATTCCGCGCGCAGCGTGTTGGGCGAATGCATGCTCAACCACTGGGCGCAACGCCTTGGCAAGCCGGTGCGTGCCTATAGCGCCGGCAGTGCGCCCAGCGGCCGCATCAACCCGTTCGCCATTGAGGCGTTGCAGCATGCCGGGGTCGATACCTCGGACTGCCGCAGCAAGAGCTGGGACGAGTTTTCCGGCGCCGACGCACCGGAAATGCGCATCGTCATCACGGTGTGCGACAGTGCCGCCGCCGAAGTCTGTCCGATCTGGCCCGGCAGCCCGGTCCGGGTGCACTGGGGCTATCCGGACCCATCCAATGCGCCGGGTGGTGACGAGGGCAAGCGGCAGGCGTTCGAGCTGACGCGCCAGGCCATCGGTTACCGCATGTTGCAGTTGCTGCAATTGCCGCTGGAGCAGATGGACCATGCCGAGCTGCAGGCCGCGCTCGACGCGATTCATGCGTGTTGAAGGGAGAGTTCATGAGCGCCCAATGTGAAGTGACCGCCAAACGCGCGGCACATGCCTCCATGAGCACTTTCGAGCGCTACCTGTCGCTCTGGGTGTTTTTGTGCATCGTGGCCGGCATCGTGCTGGGCCAGCTGCTGCCCGGTGTCTTCCAGGCCATCGGCCAGCTGGAGGTGGCCCGGGTCAACCTGCCGGTGGGCCTGCTGATCTGGGTGATGATCATCCCGATGCTGGTCAAGGTCGATTTTGGTGCGCTGAACGAAGTGAAGCAGCATGTGCGCGGCATTGGCGTGACGCTGTTCGTGAACTGGCTGGTAAAGCCGTTTTCAATGGCTTTTCTGGGCTGGCTGTTCATCCGCCAGCTGTTTGCCCAGTGGCTGCCGGCCGACCAGCTGGACAGCTATATCGCCGGCCTGATCCTGCTGGCGGCGGCGCCCTGCACGGCGATGGTGTTCGTGTGGAGCAAGCTGACCAAGGGCGACCCCTTGTTCACGCTGTCGCAGGTGGCGCTCAACGACAGCATCATGGTGTTTGCCTTTGCTCCGCTGGTGGGCCTGCTGCTGGGCATTTCGGCCATTACCGTGCCCTGGGACACGCTGGTCACGTCCGTGCTGCTGTACATCGTGATTCCGGTCATCATCGCGCAGCTTTGGCGCAAGGCCTTGCTGGCCAAGGGGCAGCAGGCTTTTGACGCCACCATGGAGCGCATCGGCCCCTGGTCAATCACGGCGCTGCTGGCCACGCTGGTGCTGCTGTTTGCCTTCCAGGGCGAAGCCATCCTCATGCAGCCGCTGGTGATTGCGCTGCTGGCCGTGCCGATCCTGATCCAGGTGTTCTTCAACTCGGCGCTGGCCTACTGGCTCAATCGCGCCGTGGGCGAAAAGCACAACATCGCCTGCCCGTCGGCCCTGATCGGCGCTTCCAACTTCTTCGAGCTGGCCGTGGCCGCCGCCATCAGCCTGTTCGGCTTCCAGTCCGGCGCGGCGCTGGCCACCGTGGTGGGGGTGCTGATCGAAGTGCCGGTGATGTTGCTGGTGGTGCGCATCGTCAACAACACCAAGGGCTGGTACGAGCAGCGGCAGTAACCGGCCTTGCCCGCGTAGGCCCGCGTGTGCGGACTCTATCCACACGCGGCATCAGCAAGTGCGCTACGAGTAACCGTATACCCGCGCGGGCTGGCTTAATCCATGGCGGGCATTTCGGCAAACAGCGCCGAGTGGTGCAGGGCCCGCACCCGAGCCATGTGCACCGCTTGCCGGATGCGTTCGCCCAGCGCTGTGTCGTTCGCAGTTTCTTGGCGTACCGCATGGGCCACGGCGCCGGCATCCACCTGCTGCACGGCCTGCAGCGCCTGCGTCAGCCGTGCGCGCTGCGGGTAGGGGCTGTCGGCCAGGCCCAGGCGGCCGCGTGCATCGCATTCGCAGGCCAGCAGCACCTGGGCAAAACGTTCCGGCTGGCGCAGCGCGTCGCAGCGTTCCAGCAGGCGCACCAGGGCGGCGGCACTCAGGGTCATGCACTGGTGGATGTTGCCATGTTCGCGTGCCACCACTTCGGCCAGCTCGCGGCAATCGGTGGGCACGCGCAGGCGCTGGCTCATGGCGCGCAGCAGCTTGACGCTGCGCTGTTCGTGGCCGATGTGGCGCGGCAGCACGTCGGCCGGTGTGGTGGCCTTGCCCAGGTCGTGGCAGAGCAGGGCATAGCGCACCGTCAGCGGGGCGTGCAGGTGCACTGCCATGTCCAGCACCAGCAGCAGGTGCGCCCCGGTATCGATCTCGGGATGGTATTCGGCGCGCTGCGGCACGCCCCACAAGGCCTCCACCTCGGGCAGGATGCGCGCCAGTGCGCCGCAATGGCGCAACACCTCGAGCATGCGCGTGGGGCTGCGCTCCATCAGCCCGCGCGCCACTTCCTGCCAGACCCGCTCGGCCACCAGATGGTCCACCTCGCCGTCCTGCACCATGTGGCGCATCAGGTCCATGGTTTCGCGGGCCACGCTGAAATCGTCAAAGCGTGCGGCAAAGCGCGCCACCCGTAGCACCCGCACCGGGTCTTCGCTGAAGGCGTCGGTGACATGGCGCAGCACCTTGCGGCGCAAGTCGCGCTGGCCATGGAACGGGTCGACCAGCGTGCCGTCTTCGGCGCGGGCAATGGCATTGATGGTCAGGTCGCGCCGCGCCAGATCCTGCTCCAGCGTGACATCGGGCGTGCTGTAGACGGCAAAGCCCTTGTAGCCGCGTGCCGTCTTGCGCTCGGTGCGGGCCAGGGCGTGCTCTTCGTGTGTTTGCGGATGCAGGAAAACCGGAAAATCTTTCCCGACCGGGATATAACCTTGTTTAACCATAAGATCGGGCGTTGCGCGCACCACCACCCAGTCGCGATCCTGCACCGGCCGGCCCAGCAGGCTGTCGCGCACTGCGCCGCCGACCAGATAGATCTCGGCGCCGGGAAGATGGGCATGAATACGTTCGGTCATCGATGCAGGCGGTAGGGCTCTTCAAAGGCGAGGAAATCCTGTTCGGTCAGGGCCTCGTCGATCCACTGGCGCACGGCAGGCAGGGCGCGCACGCGCTCCACATAGGCCGCGGTGGTGGATGATACCGGCAACTGGTAAGTGTGCAGCCGCATGCAGATCGGGGCAAAGAACGCATCGGCAATGCTGAAATCGCCAAACAGCATTGGGCCGCCATGTTGCAGCAGCAGGCCTTCCCACAGCATTTCCAGCCTTGCCACATCGTCGCGCAAGGCGTCGTCGTCGCGCCACAGCAGCCCGCCCACATCTGGCAGGCTGGCCTCGATGTTCATCGGGCAGGCGCTGCGCAGCGCCGTAAAGCCGCTGTGCATTTCTGCACACACGCTGCGCGCCCGGGCCCGGACAGACGGGCCCTCGGGCCAAAGGCCCAGATCGGGATACTGCTCGGCCAGGTACTCGGCAATGGCCAGTGTGTCCCACACCACGAGGCCATCGTCCACCAGCACCGGAACCTTGCCGGTGGGGCTGACGGTGGCCAGCGACTGCTTGAAGCCCGAGTAGGCCGCAAAGCTGTCGAAGCGGTGCATGACCTCCTCGAAGGCAATGCCGGCCTGGCGCATCAGCACCCAAGGGCGCATCGACCACGACGAATAATTCTTGTTGCCGATATGGAGTTGCAGCATGGCGCACCTTTGCTTGAAAACGCGAGAGCTTCCACTGTACCGCACTGCAACGCGTGCTGGTTTGAACCGATGCCTGCCGCATGGTTTTGCGGCTATGCTCAAAGCCTTGAGCGCGCCCTGCTGCGGTGCGGTCGCCCGCCCATTTCCATTCCCGATACGAGGTGTTGCATGGCGTCAGCCGATTCTTCCGCAGAGCCCTTTGTGCTGCAGCAACAGCAGGGCGGGGTACGCACGCTGTGGCTGAACCGCCCGCAGCAGTTCAATCCCTTGTCCGAGGGCATGCTCGATGCCCTGGACGCCGCCCTGGCCGAGGCCGCGCAGGACAGCGGCACGCGCTGTCTGGTGCTGGCAGCGCATGGCAAGGCGTTCTGCGCTGGGCACGACCTGCGTGAAATGCGTGCACAGTACCGCAAGGAATACTATCAGTGGCTGTTCAACCGCTGCGGCAGCACCATGCAGTCGCTGCATGCGCTGCCGTTTCCGGTGATTGCGCGGGTGCAGGGCATCGCCACTGCCGCCGGCTGCCAGCTGGTAGCCAGCTGTGATCTGGCCGTGGCGGCCGACACGGCGCGCTTTGCCGTGTCCGGCATCAATGTGGGGCTGTACTGTGCCACGCCGGCGGTGGCATTGAGCCGCAACGTGTCGCGCAAGCGCGCCTTCGACATGCTGGCCACCGGCCGCTTCATCGATGCCGCCACAGCAGCGGATTGGGGCCTGGTCAACTGCGTGGCGCCAGAGACAGAGCTGGATGCTGCAGTGGCGTTTTACACCGACAGCATCTGCGCCAAAAGCGCTGTCGCGCTGCGCCACGGCAAGGCCATGTTCTACCGCCAGCGCCAGATGCCGCTGGCCGATGCCTACCCGTTCGCCGCCGAAGCCATGGCCTGCAACATGATGGAAGACGACGCTGCCGAAGGGGTGGATGCTTTTCTGCAAAAGCGCGCACCGGTCTGGAAGGGCTGAATGCGAACTTGCTACTGCCGGTGCCCCACGCTCCCGAGAAAAATGCCGTCATGACGACTGTTGCAGCTCGTCCGCATTGCCGGCCTAGTGCCGGTGATTATTTTTCCGCCTTGCCGTGCATCACCATGATGGTCTGCTGCATCACTGCACACAGTTTTTCCTGCCCGTCGCGCACGGCATACACCTCGGCCTTGGTCACGATCAGGGTGCGGCCTGAGCGGATCACGCTGCCGCGCGCAATGAGCTTGTCGCCATCGGCCGGTGCGATCAGGTTCATCTTGTACTCCACCGTCAGCACGGAAGAGCCGGTTGGCACCATGGTCATGGCGGCGTAGCCGGCGGCAGAATCGGCAATCATGCCCACCACGCCGCCGTGCACAAAACCGTGCTGCTGCTCGATGCCCTCCCAGTGCGGCACGTGAATCTCGGTGAGGCCTTTTTCTACCAGCGGCAGCGTGGCGCGGATCAGTGCCATGGCGTGCTGCCTGGCGAAGCTGTCCTGGACATCCTGGGCAAAATGGGGATTGGTCATGGCGGGTAGGTGGTGGTTGCGCGATCTGGTTAGTTTACGTGAACGTAAGGTCTGCCCACATGGTGCCTTTCCCTGATGGGGCAGCGGCGCCATCAGGGAATGAGCGGCAGGACAGCGCACCGTGCACGCTTGATAGTTGGCGCCATCGCCCCTATGTAACAAAAAAACGACGGCGCCTGCTGTTCCACGCCCGCTCCGGAACAAACGCAACTCCCAACAGCAAAGGATATTCACCATGTGGCTGATCACACCAGTCGGATTTTTCAGCATCGCGCAAAAGGCCAGCGATGTGGCCGCCGATACGCTGACGGTACGCGCACGGGTGCGCAGCGATCTGGAGGCGCTGCGTGCGCAGTACCTGCCTGGGCTGGGCGAGATCAACGAAAGCGATACCAACGATTACCGCTTTCGCGCCGTGGCGCCGCGCGCCGAGGTGGCGGCGGCCATGGCCAGCCTGGTCAATGACCTGCATTACAGCAACTTCAAGAATCAGGTGGCCATGGAGCAGGGCAAGGCACGCGCACTGCTGTACCACGATGTGTGGGATGTGCTGTACCAGCTGCAGGCACAACCCGCAAAATACACCACGGCCAGCAAACCGCATGTATCGGCCGGTCCGATGTTCCACCCCAGGCTGGACGAAAACGGCCAGCGTGTCACCATCGGCAAGCCCAGCATGCCTTCCAACCTGCAGGCCTGGGCACATCCCGACGCCATGGCCTGCGTCATTCCGGACGGGCCGATGCCCAAGGCCATCAACGGCCTGGAGGTAAGGTCCTGGCAGCAGGCGCCCCAATCCCATGCTGACTGGGAGGCCCTGGCTGCCCAGGCCAGCGTGCCGGAACCGGATTTCAAGGTGCCATCCCACTACAAGAAGTCGGCGGGCGTGGTGGTGCGTGAGCCGGACGGCCGCGTCTGGGTGGTTGCGCCCAGCAATGCCTTTGGCGGCTACCAGGCCACCTTTCCCAAGGGCACCATGGAAGGCAAGTCCACCCAGGCCGCGGCCCTGGCAGAAGCGTTCGAGGAATCCGGCTTGCAGGTGCGTCTGATCCGGCATCTGGTCGATGCCAAGCGCAGCCAGAGCTACACGCGCTACTTTCTGGCAGAGCGGGTGGGCGGCAACCCCGCCGACATGGGCTGGGAGTCCCAGGCGGTGATGCTGGTGCCGGTCAGCCAGCTGCCCAAGGTGTTGAACAGCTACTACGACATTCCCGTGATCGAGGCCTTGGGCCAATTGCAGGAACCTTGATGCGCGGCGCTTGCGCTTGCCCTGCGTGCCATGGCGCAGCGCCTGCGTTTCTGCTGTAATTGCAGAACGGTTTTTACCATCGTTGCAGCACGCAGCAAGGCAGGCACCATGCATCTGGAACGTTTTGTGCAAGCGCAGCAGCCGGTCATCGATGAGGTGATGGCCGAATTGCTTGCGGGCTATAAGTCCAGCCACTGGATGTGGTTTGTCTTTCCCCAGCTCAAGGCGCTGGGGCGCAGTGGCACGGCAAAGTTCTACGGTCTGGAGGATCTGGACGAGGCCAGGGCGTATCTGGCACATCCGTGGCTGGGGCCGCGCCTGCTGGAGTGCACCACGACAGTGCTGGCACATGGCGACAAGACGGCACACCAGATCTTCGGCTCGCCCGATGACCTGAAGTTCCGCTCCTGCATGACGTTGTTCATGCGGGCATCGCCCGATACGGAGCTGTTCCGGCAGGCGCTGGCGGTGTTCTATGCGGGAGAGCCGGATCCGGCCACGCTACAGCTATTGGGCGCTTCTGATTGACTTGCCAGGGGCTATACCGACTGGCAATTGTGCAGCCCAACTGGCGCATCCGATGGCAGTTCAGTGGCCTTTCAGGGCTACACGGACACCAGCACATCACTCTGGCAGTCGTTCAGCACGCGCTTGGTCACGCTGCCCAGCAGCCAGTCGAGCAGGGCGTCTGCGCCATGCTTGCCCATCACCAGCAGATCGCAGTCCTGCTCCTGTTCCTGCTCCACGATGCGCGTCGGCGGATCGCCATGCACGATCAGGGTGCGGACCTGCTCTGGCGCCAGCCTTGCCTGCTTCAGCAGGGCCCGCATTTGCTCGTTGGCGCGCTGCCGGGCCACGGCGCCGTAATGCTCCATCGTGTCGTCGTCCACGCTGGCATAGCGCATTTCGCCTTCAAAGGGCAACTCAAACACATGCAGCAGAATCAGTTCGGCTTGGGGTGCCACCAGCCGGGCGTGCCGGATGGCGCGCACCGAAGCCGCTGAAAAATCCACCGGCACCAGCACATTGCGGTAGCTGGCGTGGGGCGCCTGCTTCACGATCAGGATCGGGCAATGCGATGCGCTCAGCATGCGCTCGGCGGTCGATCCCAGCACGGCACGGCGTACAAAGCTTTCGCCGCGGGCGCCGCACACCAGCAGTTCGGCGCTGGCAGATGCCTCGCTCAACAGCTTGAGCAGCGGACCAAACAGCAGGCGCACTGCAGCCTGTACCTGCCAGCGCTGGTGCAGCGCCTGGCGCAAGGCTTCCAGTTTGGGTGTGGCCTGGTCGGTTACGCGCTGCTGCAGTTCGTCGCCGTCGCGTGTGACCAGCTGCCTGAGCCTGGCCAACGGATTCAGGTCTGCCACATGCAGCACCTCCAGGCTGCCACCGGCCTCGCTGCTGATGCGCGCAGCCCGTTCTACCGCATGGCGTGCCGGGGCAGACAGGTCGGTGGCGGCAATCAGGCGTGGCGTGGCAGGGGAGCTGGCGGGCTGCATGGGGATGTGTCTCCAGGGGAATGGACCTGGTCCATTATGGCCCCCTGCAGGGAGCGCGGACGGGATCGCCTCAGGCCGCGCCCTGGTTTGGCACCGGGCGATGGCGGCGGAAGTTCAGCAGCGTCGTCAGGAGGTTCCACCACAGCCATGCATAGCTGGCAGCGACCAGCAGTCCTGCGGGGCGTGCCAGGATCGGCAGAAGTGTGGCGGCCAGCAGGGCGAACAGCGCCAGGAAATGCAGGTAGGTATGGTGCAGCATGGGCTTTTCGCCCAGGAGTTTCCGGGTGCTGACCTTGGTTGCCAGGCGCTGGTCGCTTTGCTGCAGATTCATCCACAAGGCAAAGGGGAGAATCTTGTACAGCATGCCGTTGATGGCCGAGCCGAAGACGCCGTGCAGGATCAGGATGCCCAGCATGAGCGGGGCCGCCTGGTAATCCTCACTGCCCGGCAGCAGATGCAGCAATGCCAACCCCAGCACGATGGCGACGGTGCTGGCCATGGCGCCACGGAAAAACAGCAGGGTGGGATCGGTGACTTTGCGCTTGCGCTTGGCCTGCAGGCGCAGCGTCTGGATGGCAAACAGCAGGGTGGCGGCCAGGATGGCGAACAATGCCAGGCGGGCGATGATCGTAGGCGTACCCGCATGGATCTGCAGGGACCAGAACACCAGGGCCCCCCACAGCGTCGGGGCAAGGTATTTCTGCAGTTTTTGCGGATAGGCCGGCGTCATCTGGAACATCGGGATGACAAAGTAGCCAACGCCGAGCAGCAGCAGGCCAGCCCATCCGACCAGGCCCCAGCCGGCATGCACATTCGTCGCCTGCATCGGCGGCAGCGCAACCCTGGCTTGCAGCATTTGCGTCAGCAGCGCACCGAGCACGACCGTGATGACCAGGCTGACGATGGCCAGGCGCAGCCCGGTGATGGTGGTGCTGGTGCTGCCCTGGCGGAAAACGGCGCTGCCCACGGCATAGGCGAACAGCCCTGAGGCGCTGACGAACAGCACGGCCGACCAGTCCAGGAAACGGAAGTCCGCGCTCAGGAAGCCGGTGGCAAACAACAGCACGGCAACGCACAGGGCGGGGTGCACCAGGCCGGCCACCAGCCGCGGGCGCCAGATGTTGCCACCCGCTGCCACCGGTACAAACTGCAGCAGCGCGCCGAACATCGCCTGCAGCATGAAGCCGGCGGTGTACAGATGGGTCAGGGCCAGGGTGGATGGCGCCCAGCGCGACGCCAGTGCCTCGCCCCCCTGCACGATGAGCAGGACACCGGCAAGGATCCCGAACAACGGTGCACTCAGGAAAAAGCGCACCGGAACAGAGATCGGAGGTGCCTGTTCGAAGGAGAGCTGGCTCATGGTGCTGCCCTGCGCCCGAGGATCAGGCGATGGCCTGCTGGATTTCGGTAACCAGGCGCTGGCTGTCTGCCTTGCCGATCGCGTTGTCGCACATGGGGTAGAGCATGTTCTCTTCCTTGATGTTGTGCTGCTGCATCATGATCAGCAAGGTGTCGACCTGCCCGGCATATTCGTCGGCATCCTTGGCGGCGATGGCTTCGGCCATGGCGGCGAACAGCCCGCGCATTTGCCCGTGTTCCGCGCGCATGACCTGGGTGGGGCCCCCGGTCTGGCCCGTGGCCGCCTCGAAGGCCGGGAACAGCCGGTCTTCCTCGGCCTGGAAATGCTTTTCCATGTTCTCGTGAAAAATCTTGAACTGGGCTTCGGCCTCTGGCCAGTTTTTGGCATTGACAGCGGCCTCGGCTGCGGCAAAGCTGTCGTCACAATGGCGGTGGTGTGCTTCGAGAATCTGGGACAGTGTGGTCATGAGATGACTCCCTTGGAAAGAACCCTGGGGCTTTGATGGACCCTGTGCTTGGGTTTCAGTTGGCGAACGCGGCAGTATCGGCAGCAACATGCCCCAAGAGCAGGGCATGCGTGTGGTAGGTACCCTCATGGGTGTTGACGGCCTCAGGGTGGACCATGCAGCGGACCACGCAGATTTCGTCTGAAATGCCGTTACCGCACAACATGTCGCGCGCGGCGCGGGCAATTTCCAGTGCTTTCCCGCAGGAGTTGCATTTGACATGCGAGGTCAACTCCATCAGTGGTGTGCCTCCTTTTTTTATTCTCCCGAGATGCATACAAGTTTGCCGCCCAAGTGCAATTTCGTTCAGCATCTTGGTGCGTTTTTTCTGGATCAGTTGATTGCAAGCAAGCGGGGGGCCGCATGGCGGGCGGCGCAAGGCCCTGCAACGGGTTTTTGCGTGGCCAGGGAATATGGTTCAGGTGGAGGATGTCAGCCTTTCGTACATGGATTTTAGCGATCGCTGGCAGCTTACACAAACGGCAAGTTTGCACTAGGATGTGTATAAAAAACACATTATCGGGAAGGACCATGCGACGCAAGATACCGAGCATCGCCGCGATGATTGCCTTTGATGCGGCGGCCAGGCACGAAAATTTTTCGCGGGCGGCAGACGAGCTGTCCCTGACCCATAGCGCCATTTGCCGACAGGTGGCGGCCCTGGAGGAGTTTCTCGGCATGCGCCTGTTTCGCCGCACCCGGCGTGGCATGACGCTGACCGAGGCCGGCCTGTCCTACAGCCGCAAGGTCGCCGCCCGGCTGGACGATATCGAGCGCGATACCTTGTCGGCCATGAGCGGCCAGGGGCGCGGCGGCACGCTGGAACTGGCTGCGGTTCCCTCGTTTGCGACCAAATGGCTGATGCCGCGGCTGGCGGGCTTCATGCAGGCCCGACCCGATGCGGCAATCAATATTCATACCAGCACCCGTCCCTTCCTGTTTCAGGATACGGATTTCGATGCGGCACTCTATTGTGGCGAGGCAAATTGGCCGGGCACCCGTGCCGTCTTTTTGATGCATGAGAAGCTGGTCCCAGTGTGCAGCCCGGCCTTGCGTCCGTTTCCGGCAACGGTGCAGGATCTGGGCAACCTTCCCCTGCTGCAGCAGTCAACGCGCCCTTATGCCTGGCGGCAATGGTTTGCGTCGCAGGGCCTGCACGTGGCGCGCGACATGACCGGCTCGCGCTTCGAACTGTTCAGCATGTTGGCGCAGGCGGCCATGTCCGGTATGGGAATTGCCCTGATTCCCCCTATGATGGTTGAAGAAGAGCTGGCGGACGGCAGGCTGGTCATCCCGCTGCAGTACGAGTGCTTCAGCGACAGGGGGTACTACCTCATTTTCCCGGAGCAGCACTCCGAGTCGCCGCTGTTCCATGCCTTTCGTGATTGGTTGGCCGGTGAGGCGGCCGCGTACCGGATCACACAAGGTTTGGATTAGTCAATAGGGAAAACATGTAATATATTGCATGTTCACAAAAAAATGGGCCAGGCTATGAACAGGAAAGCTCAGGAACTGTCAGGGACGGATGACGCCCTTGTGGACGAAGGGGAGCGGGATTATTTGCGCGCATTGGGCGAGCACATCCACGATCTTCGCCTTCGGCGCGGCATGACCAGGGTCGATCTGGCGAGGGGCTCCGGCGTGTCCTTGCGCTACCTTGCCAAATTGGAAGGTGGAGACGGAAATATCTCGGTCATCCGCCTGCGGCAGGTTGCGCAGGCGCTGGCAATGCCGCTGGAGGACGTGATCCGCGTCGGTCCGGAGCGCCCCCCCGAACTCACCTTGCTGGTCGAATACCTGTCCAGACTGAGTGCCCAGAGGCTGAACGAGGCCCGCCAGTTGCTGATGCATGCCTTCGAAAAGAGCGACCGGCGCGACCGTGTGGTGTTGATCGGCCTGAGGGGCGCCGGCAAGAGCACCCTGGGCCGGATGCTGGCGCAGCAGAGGCAAGTCGAGTTCGTTGAGTTGGGCATGGTCATCGAGAACCTGGCCGGCATGCCCTTGCCGGAAATTTTTTCGCTGTACGGGCAAGCGGCCTACCGTCGTTACGAGAAGCGTGCGCTTGAGTGGATTCTGGAGCAGCACCAGGCTTTCGTGATGTCAGTGGGAGGCAGTATCGTCACTGAGCCGGCCACTTTCGACGAGCTGCTGACCAGTTGTTATACGGTCTGGGTGCGGGCCAAGCCGGCCGAGCACCTGGCCAGGGTGATTGCGCAAGGAGACCGGCGCCCAATGATGGGTGACGATCGCGAAGCGCTGAAGGATTTGCAGCGCATGCTTGTCGGGCGCGAACCGATGTACGGCAAGGCGGATGCCATCATTGACACCACCGATGTGTCGCCGCAGCAGAGTTTTGCCGAACTCCTGCAACACCTTTCCGCATAAAGCGGCTGCCGCCGTATTCTGATTGGCGTCATCCCCGGGCCCCGGCCCTCCCTGGGGAGCGCACCCGCGCATGCGTAGTGCCCGCAAACGGCCGACTTTTCACTCAATCATTACAGGCAGTGCGCCCGCACCTGGGGTGCTATCCGCTTTGTTCTGCTGAGTCACTGCCCACGCACCCGGTTTGGCAGGCAAATTTCCTGAATCAAACACCAAATTGATCTAGATCAAGATGCGCCGGTCTGCGATCTGTAGAGTGCACTATAGTGCATAAACGGACATGCAGTGCACTCCGGGGTCGGTGGTCCAAGCCGGCATGGACTCAATCAGTGAAAGAGGGGGATATCCCAATGAGCGATGGATTGTTTGATCAGTTTAAAGACTGGTACGAAAATCGGCATGACTACGCACGTGCCTGGAAAGCCCGCACCGGTGGTCAGGTGGTGGCCACCATGTGTACCTACACCCCCGAGGAGCTGCTGATCGCAGCCGGCATGCTGCCAGTGCGGGTGCTTGGGGCGCACGAGCCTCAGAACGTGACAGAACCGCACATCTTCGGTATGTTCTGCCCGTTCTGCCGTGACTCGCTGGCGCAGGGCCTGCTGGGGCGTTTCGACTACGCAGAAGGCGTTACCCTGACGCAGTCGTGCATTCAGTACCGTCAGGCGTTCGGCTCCTGGCGCTTGCATGTGCCGACCGTCAAGTGGGACTACTTCGTGCCGATGCCCAACGAGGTGCAATCGCCGCATGCCCGCAAGGCCCACTATGCAGAAGTGCAAAGCTTCCGCGAGTTCCTGCAGGCGCTCACCGGCAAGCCCCTGACGGACGAGATGCTGCATGAAGCGCTGGCGGTGACCGACGAAAACCGTCGCCTGCTGCGCGAACTGTTCGAGTACCGCAAGGAAGCCAACCCCCAGGTGACCGGTGTGGAAGCGCTGCTGGCTGCGCTGACCGCCCAGTTCATCGACAAGCGCGAGCACAACGAGCAACTGAAGAAGGTGCTGGCTGCGCTGCCCAAGCGCAATCTGAACCGCCCCGAAGGCGTTCGCTTCATGACCATCGGTTCCGAGAACGACGACATCGCCTTCATGGCCATGATCGAGTCGGTCGGCGGCACCATCGTCATCGATGACCAGTGCTCGGGTACCCGTTATTTCTGGAACGAATCCAAGAAGGACGCCGATCCGATCAAGGCCATTGCCGAGCGTTACTGCGATCGTCCGGCCTGCCCGACCAAGGACTATCCGAGCCACACCCGCTTCGACCATGTGCTGGGCCTGGCCAAGGAGTTCAATGCGCGCGGCGCGATCTTCCTGCAGCAGAAATTCTGCGATCCGCATGAAGGCGATTACCCGGATCTGAAGCGCCATCTCGAGGAAAACGGCATTCCGACGCTGTTCCTTGAATTTGACATCACCAACCCGATTGGCCCGTTCCGTATCCGCGTCGAGGCATTCCTCGAAACGCTGACGGAAGAAGAACTGTTCTAACGACTTGGAGGACGAAATCAAATGAACGCATCAGTGATGTATCCGACCGAACCGCTGCAACTCTGGGGCAAGGCCAAGGAGCTGCGGGAGAAGTACTACCAGGACTATGCCAGGGCCAAGGACAACGGCGGTCTGCGCTGGTCCGGCTCGGCCTGGGCGCTGGATGCCCTGCCGGCAGGTCTGGGCGAGGATGTGCACTCCCTGACCGGAGAGCCTTATGCAGCGGCCGTGGCGCATGACCGCAAGTTTGCCAAGGAATGCATGGATGCTGCCGAAGCCTACGGTTTCGCCCGGGACCTCTGCTCCTACATGCGCATCTACTGGGGTGGCCTGCACAACAACAAGTACCTGTTCGGCGGTGAGTTTCCGAAGCCGGACTTCGTCTTCCAGACCCAGATTTGCTGCTCCCACTCGAAGTGGTACCAGCACGTGGCGAAGGTGGAGCAGGTGCCGCAGTTCTACGTCGATGTGGGCGTGGGTCCCTACAAGGACATGACGGATTCTCGTCTGGACTATGTGGTCGGCCAATTGAACGAAGGCATTGAGTTCCTGGAGAAGTCCACCGGCCGCCGCTTCGATGACGAACTGTTCATCAAGGCCGTGAAGAACGAGATGCGCTCGACCAGCCGCTGGGCAGACATCTGCGCGCTCAACAAGGTCAAGCCGGCACCGCTGGACGAGAAGACCATGTACTCGCTGTATGTGTTGGCCACGCTGTCGAAATCGTCGCAATGGTGTGCCGATTTCTACGACGAACTCTATGAGGAAGTGAAGGACCGTGTGGCCCGCGGCATCGCGGCCGTGCCCAACGAGCGCTGCCGTCTGATGACCGACACACAGCCGCCGTGGTCCTTCCTGAAGATCTTCCGCTACCTGGAAACCTATGGTGCGGTCTCGATCGGTTCCCTGTACACCTTCGCCCTGGAAGGCATCTGGGAAGACAAGCCGGACGGAAGCTGGGGTGGCCGCACGCTGCCGTGGGAGAAGGGCATCGAAATGAACGATCGCCAGACCGCGCTGCGCCTGTACGCCGACTGGAACCTGTCCAAGCCGCAGTGGCAGCACTTCTACGACCCGCAACTGAAGACCGACATGATGCTGCGCATCGTGAAGGAATGGCAGGTCGATGGGGTGATGCTGCACCTGAACCGCGGCTGCGAAGGCCTGTCGCTGGGGATCATGGAAAACCGCCTGGGCATCGCCAAGGCCGGGGTGCCGATCATGACCTTCGAAGGAAACATGGGTGACGAGCGCGAGTTCGATGAGGTCCGCACGCAGGCGCGTGTCGATGCCTTCATGGAGCAACTGGGTCTGCGTCGCAAAGCAGCTTGATAACGAGGAGACACGAGATGATTACAGCTGGAATTGATATGGGCTCGCGCAGCGTCAAGGTGGTGCTGCTGGAAGAAGCCAATGTGGCGGATGCCCCGCAAATGAAGTACGTGGTGAAACAGGCGCACATGATGATGCCTGGGGAGCTGGATTCCGACCAGGCTGCGGAAAAGGCCTATGACGACGCACTGAGCGCCGCCGGCCTCACCCGCAGTGACGTCAGCACGGTATTCGTTACCGGCGCTGGCCGCAAGCAGGTCGCCTTCGCCACCGAGGGCTTGACCGAGATGACGGCGGGCGCCAAGGGAGCCAACTACATGTTCCCGAATTGCCGTACTGTGGTCGATGTCGGCGCCGAAGAGGGGCGCGGCATCAAGACCGACGCCGACGGGCGCGCTGTTGACTTCGCCGGTAATGAAAAGTGCGCAGCTGGTGCCGGCTCCTTCGCCGAAGCCATGTCCCGCGCCCTGCAAATGTCGGTGAAGGAATTTGGCGAAGCCAGTCTGCGCTCCGACAAAAACATTCCGATGAATGCCCAGTGCACGGTGTTTGCCGAATCGGAAGTGGTGTCGCTGATTCACTCTTCCACCCCCAAGGAAGACATTGCCAAGGCCGTGCTGGACGCAGTGGCCAGCCGCATCTGCGCCATGGTGCGCCGGGTCGGCATCGAGGGCGAGGTGGTACTGATCGGCGGCATGGGCCACAACCCGGGCTTTGTCCAGTCCCTGAAGAATGCCATGGACGTAGAGGCAGTGTCCCTGCCCCCCATGCCCGAGTTCATCAGCGCTCTTGGCTGCGCCCTGATCGCCGCCGAACGCCAGCACTAATTCCAGGAGGAGCACAACATGAATGCACAACTGAACGCACCGACCGCACCGGAGAAAAAGGAATTCTGGCGCTGGCAGGAAAACACCTGGTTCGACGAGTCGAAGAACTGGAAAGACGCCAAGACCATTACCTGCGGCATCGACGTCGGTTCGGTGTCCTCGCAGGCTGTGCTGGTGGCCGATGGCGAACTCTATGGCTACAACAGCATGCGCACCGGCAACAACTCGCCGGACTCTGCGAAGAATGCGCTGCAGGGCATCATGGACAAGATCGGCATGAAGCTCGAAGACATCCACTATGTCGTCGGCACCGGCTACGGTCGGGTGAACGTGCCCTTCGCCCACAAGGCAATCACCGAAATCGCCTGCCATGCCCGCGGCGCCAACTACATGGGCGGCAGCAAGGTGCGCACCATCCTGGACATGGGTGGCCAGGACTGCAAGGCCATCCACTGTGACGAAAAAGGCAAGGTCACCAACTTTCTGATGAACGACAAGTGCGCAGCCGGTACCGGCCGTGGCATGGAGGTCATCTCCGACCTGATGCAGATCCCGATCGCCGAACTGGGCCCGCGTTCCTTCGATGTAGATGTCGAGCCGGAAGCCGTGTCGTCGATCTGCGTGGTGTTCGCCAAGTCGGAAGCCCTGGCACTGCTGCGGGGCGGTTACACCAAGAACAAGGTGATCGCTGCTTACTGCCAGGCCATGGCGGAACGTGTGGTGTCTCTGCTGGAGCGCATCGGTGTGGAAGAGGGCTTCTTCATCACCGGCGGCATTGCCAAGAACCCGGGCGTGGTCAAGCGCATCGAGCGCATCCTCGGCATCAAGGCCGTCGATACCAAGATCGACAGCCAGATTGCCGGGGCACTGGGAGCCGCACTGTTCGGCTACACCTTGATGCAAAAGCAGGGTGCCGCCAAGGCAGCCTGACCAGCATCGACGGGTTGCGCGGGTGGGCCATTGCGCCCGCTCCGCCCCACACTAGAGGAGTACGAGAAATGATTGCCAACTACGGTTACAAAGACGGTTCGGGCGAGTACTACATCAGTATCGATACCGACAAGTGCATCGGCTGTGCGGCCGATCGGGCCTGTCTCACGGCTTGCCCGAAGCAGATGTTCGAGACCATCACCGACGATTACGACGACGAGGTCACGTGGGTGAAGCAGGCGAGCTGCCGCACGCTGGCCTATGACTGCGCCGATTGCAAGCCGGCAGGCGGCTACAGCAGCCTGCCTTGCACCGCCGCGTGCACCCCTGGCGCCATCAAGCATTCCTGGTAAGGGGACAGTCATGGGTATCAACCAGGTAATCATTCCCATCGCTCAGGAAGGCTCCGACTGCTCTTCGGCAGCAAGCGGCAGCGGCTGCGCCTCAGCCTCCTCTTGCGCCTCGGCCTCTTCCTGCAGCGCCGCTGCGCCGGACGCCAGCGATCCGACCTACCGACTGCAACAGGAGGGCTGGGTGTTGCGCACCACCATCGGCGAGCCCCGGCTTTCGGAGGTGGCAGAGAACTATCGGGCCATGGGCCACGAAGTGCACGTCGAGTACTTCACCTTGCCGCAGCAGGAATCTTCCGGTGAAGGCAAGGGGGAGAGCAGCTGCACTACCTGCTTCGATGCACCTGGGGCGGCAGAGGCGAACCAGGCGTGGGGAAGCATCTATGTGCGCGCGGGCCAGCCCGGTGCGCGCAAGGACGACGAATTGTATTGAATTGCACGATGGCGGCTGCCCGGAGCAGGCCGCATTTATGGGAGATTGAACATGTCTAATCAGCAACGGGTCATGCGTTTTCTGAAGCAAAGCGATCTGGATGCCATCGTCGCCATCGACGAGGCAGCCACCAAGCAGAATCGCCGCGAATATTACGAGCGCAAGATTGCCAGCATCGTCAAGAACAAGTCGGACATCAACTGCTCGCTGGTCTGCGAGATTGAAGGAGATGTCGTTGGCTTCGTGATGGGCTATCTGTTCTTCGGTGAGTTCGGCATTGCCGATGCCACTGCGACCATCGATGGCCTGGGCGTCCATCCGGATTACCAGAACTACGGGGTGGCCGGTGAAATGCTCGACCAGTTCAAGATGAACATGAAGGCGGCAGGCGTCAAGAAGATCTACACCCTGGTGAGCTGGGACGACTTCGCGCTGGAGAAATTCTTCTCGCGGCAGAAGTTCATGCCGTCCAAGCGCATCAACCTCGAACTGCAGTTGCCCTGAGCAACGCAAGCGCCGGAGCAGACCATGTGGATCGATACCCACTGTCACACGAAGTACTCGCACGACAACTGGCTGGAGCCGCGCGATCTGATTCGGCGCGCCAGAGCCCTGGGAATTGATGGCGTGTGCATTACTGAGCACTACTCCTACGAAGTCTCCGAGCCGGTCGAGCAGATCGGCCGGGAGGAAGGCTTTCTGGTATTGCGTGGCGCCGAAATCAGCACCGACCGCGGCCATCTGCTCGCCTATGGGGTGGAAGACGATAGCTGGAACATCTGGGGGCAGAACAACTACCTGCCTCTGGCCAAGGTGATCGAGCGCATCCAGGCCTGCGGGGGCATTGCGGTTCCGGCCCACCCTTACCGTCCGATGGGCTTGGCCAGTCTGCTCGAGGGGGTGCTGGAAGTGCAGGGCATCACGGCGATTGAATCCCATAACGGGGGTAACCGTAGCAGCGACAACGACCTCGCCCTGGCGGCGGCGCAGCAGATGAGCCTGCCAACGCTGGGGGGCAGCGACTGTCACAAGACCGCCTCCGTCGGACGGTGTGCGACGGAATTCAGCGGGACGATCACCTGCATGGCGGACTTCATTGCGGCGATCAAGGCGGGCGCGTGCCGGGGCAGCTATTTCCCCGGCTATCAGACCGACATGGAGACGGCGTAGCGGCGCAAAGACGCCAGAACTGCGGCAGGCAAGACAGACAGAACGAGACAGGAGAGCCAAAATGCAAACAGCACAAACATCGGTAATCAAGTGGTGGAAAGCCAGTCTTGCTCCAAGCATGACCGAGTTTGGTGCGCCGGTGCAGCTGACCATTGATGGCCAGGTCGTCGAGGCGCCTGAGGGTTCCTCGGTCCTGAATGCTGCGACTGCCGCCGGCTTGTACATTCCGGCCCTGTGTGCCCATCCGGACCTGCCGCCGGCGCAGCAGCGTGGCTGCGACGGCAAAGGCGATGGCGGCTGCAATCTGTGCCAGATCGAAGTCGAGGGCGCGGACGGACTGCGCAAGGCCTGTTCGTTGCCCGTGCAGGCAGGCATGGTGGTGCGCACCGACTCGCCCGAGATCAAGCGGGTGCGCCAGGACAGCCTGGCCAAGGTGCTCGGCCCCCATCCGCACGTCTGCCTGACCTGCCCGCAGCGCGAAGGCTGTTCGCGTTCCCAGTGCTCCTACGGCAACGCGCCAGAAACCCGTTGCTGCTCGATTTTCGCCAGCTGCGAGCTGCGCAAGGTGTCCGACTATATCGGCATTCCCAACTCCACGCCGCCGTACAAGCCGGTGCAGCTGCCGGTCATCAAGGATGAGCCCTTCTTCGACCGCGACTACAACCTCTGCATCGATTGCCGCCGTTGCCTGGTGGCGTGCAACGACGTGCGTGGCGTCGGCTGCCTCGAGGTCAAGGAGGTGGAAACGCCGCAGGGCATCCGCCGCTATGTCGGCACGATCGCGCCGACGCTGATCGAGTCCGGCTGCAAATTCTGCCAGGCCTGCGTCACGGTGTGCCCGACGGGCGCACTCACCGATCGCACCCTTGACCTGGCGCATGTCGAAGAATCCCAGGTGCCGTGCAAGGCTGCCTGCCCGGCCGGCATCGATGTGCCACGCTACGTGCAGCTGGCAGCCGAAGGCAAGTACGGCGAAGCCACTGCGGTGGTGCGCGAGAAATTGCCGTTCCCCGGCATCGTCGGGCGTGCCTGCTTTGCCATGTGCGAATCGGCCTGCCGCCGCGGCAATCTGGACGATCCGCTGTCGATCCGTTCGCTCAAGCGCATTGCCGCCGACAACGACACCGGGCTGTGGCGCGAGCATTCGAAGCAATTGCCGCCCAGCGGCAAGAAAGCGGCAATCATCGGCGCCGGTCCGGCCGGCCTGACGGTGGCCTACTACCTGGCCAAGAAGGGACACCAGGCCACGATTTTTGACGCGCAACCGGCCGCTGGTGGCATGGCACGTTACGGCATTCCGTCTTACCGGGTGCCGACCGATGTGATCGACAACGAGGTCGCCGAAGTCGAGAAGCTGGGCGTTGAGTTCCGCTACAACACCTCGGTCGAGGACGTCGGTCAGCTGTTTGCGGACGGATACGAGACCGTCTTCATCGGCATCGGCTGCCAAGGTGGCGACCGCCTGGGCATTCCGGGTGACGATCTGATGGGCGTGGTAGATAGCCCCACATATCTGAAAGCCGTCAGCATGAGCCTGGTAAATACCCCGAATGGGATTCAAACAGGATCGAAAGTGGCTGTCATCGGTGGCGGCAACGTCGCTACCGACAACGCCCGCTCCTCGCGGCGCATGGGCGCCAGCGTGGACATGGTCTATCGCCGCACCCGTGAAGAGATGCCGGCGCGTGAGGAAGAGTTCGAGGGTTGTGTGGAAGAGGGCGTGAATGTCCGCTACCTGCTGGCACCCAAGGCCATCCAGCAGGGCAGCAATGGCCATCGCCTGGATATCACCTATGCCCAGATGTCACTGGGCGAGCCGGATGCCTCCGGTCGCCGCCGGCCGGTGGAAACCGGCACCGAGGTCACCGAAGGGGTGGACCTGGTGATTGCCGCGATTGGCCAGTTTCCGCGCAAGTTCGACGGTTTCGGGGTGGTGGCCGATGCCAAGGGCCGCATCACGGTGCGTGCCGATTCCATGCTCACCAGCCGGCCCGGCGTCTATGCCGGCGGCGACTGCGTACTTGGCCCCTCCACGCTGATCGAATCCATCGCACAGGGTCGCATTGCGGCAGCGGCCATGGACAAGCAGATGGGTGGCGACGGCGATATCGAGGAAAAACTCTTCCACGAGCCCTGGGAAACGGCGCCGTATCTGGGCCGCGAAGACGGCTTCAACCAGCGCCGACGCATTCTGCCGATCATGCTGGCTCCGGCGCAGCGCAGCGGCTGGGACGAAGTCGAAAAGGGCTTTGACGATGCGAGCGCACGCACCGAGGCAGCACGTTGCCTGAAGTGCAACCTGGCGCCCAAGATTGCCAGCTCCACGCTGCCGCCCGAGTCCTGGCTGGAATTCTCCGGCGACGTCATTGCTGGGGTGAGTGCTGAGTCGGGCGTGTTCCAGCTGCTGGATGCGGACAAGAACGTGCTGATGATCAAGGGTGTGGAAAACCTCCAGGCCGGCTTGAACGAGCAATTGGGCAACGTCGCCGACGCCTGCTACTTCGTGTTCGAAGAAGCGGGGCTCTTCACCTCCCGCGAATCGCAGCTGATCCAGGCTTATCTGCAGCAGTACGGAAAGATGCCGGGTGGCGGCGCTGACGAGCTGGACGATCTGTTTTGACTGAAAGGAGATGAGGTCATGGGACAGCTGATCGATTTCTGGAGTGCCCGCGAGATGCGGCCGCAGATGCCGGTGGAGGCCAAGCGCCGCTGCTCCAACTGCGGCGCCGACCTCTGGCATATCAACCGCAGCGGCGAAATTTGCTGTGCCGATTGCTACGAGCCTTCCTCGTGGCGCCTGCCGGCAAGGGATGACAACCAAGGGAGAGAGACACATGGCTGAGTTTCAGTGGATCAAGTATGGGGTCGAGGATGGGCTGGCCACGCTCACGATCAACCGCGCCCCCTTCAATGTGCTTGACATTCCGACCATGACGGAAGTCAATGCCGCATTGGACCAGTGCCTGCATGACCGCAGCGTGCGCCTGCTGGTCATCACCGGCAGCGGGGAAAAGGCATTTTCTGCCGGGGTGGAAGTGGCCGACCACACGCCCGACAAGGTGGACGCCATGATCGACACCTTCCACGGCATTTTCCGGCGTCTGCAGGCGCTGCCGGTGCCCACGGTGGCGGCGGTTAACGGTGCTGCGCTGGGGGGGGGCATGGAACTGGCGATTGCTTGTGACCTGATCGTTGCCGCCGCTAGCGCCAAGCTCGGGCAGCCGGAAATCAAGCTGGCGGTGTTCCCGCCGGTGGCCGCCGTGCTGCTGCCGCGTCTGGTGGCTCCCGCCCGGGCAATGGAAATCCTGCTGGGCGGAGAGAACTTCACCGCGGAAGAGGGGCATGCCATGGGCCTGGTGAACCGGGTGTTTCCCCGAGAAGGTTTCGCGGATGCGCTGCGGGAGTTTCTGCAGCCCTACCTGTCCCTGTCCGGCTCGGCGCTGGCCAGTGCGCGGCGCGCCATCCGCGCGGCCAGCGGCAAGCCGTTCGCCGAAGCGCTGGACAGTGCGGAGCGCATCTATCTCGACGAATTGATGAAGACGGACGATGCCAAGGAGGGCCTTGCCGCCTTCCTCGAAAAGCGCAAGCCCGTCTGGCGGCATTCCTGAAGCAAGCGACTACCTAGAGGAGACAAATCCGATGATCCCAGAGTTTATTGATACCTGGCAAATGGCCGAACCCGGCCGCCTGGTCCGGACCAAAATCCCGATGCCCGCGCTGCAAAGCGGCGAAGTCGTGGTCGAGATCAAGGGCTGCGGCGTCTGCCATACCGATCTCTCCTATTTCTACATGGGGGTGCCGACCGTCCAGAAGCCGCCGCTCTCGCTGGGCCACGAAATCAGTGGTGTCGTCATCGGCGGCGACCCCGATCTGGTGGGCAAGGAAGTCATCATCCCGGCCGTGATTCCCTGTGGCGAATGCGAGCTGTGCCGCAGCGGCCGTGGCAACCGCTGCCTGAGCCAGAAAATGCCCGGCAATTCGATGGGCATCTACGGCGGTTATTCCAGCCACATCGTGGTGCCAGGCAAGTTCCTGTGCCCGGTCAATGACAGAAAGGGCATTCCGCTCGAACATCTGGCCGTGATTGCCGATGCCGTGACCACCCCCTACCAGGCGGCAGTACGTGCCGACCTTGGTAAGGACGATCTGGTGATCGTGATCGGTGCCGCTGGCGGCGTCGGCAGCTTCATGGTGCAGGTCGCCAAAGGACTGGGCGCCAAGGTGGTGATCGGCATCGACATCAATGCAGAAAAGCTGAAGATGATGGAGAGTTATGGTGCGGATGCCACGATCAATTCCCGGGACATGAGCAGCAAGGACATCAAGGAAGCCTTCAAGGCGATTGCCAAGTCGGCAGGCGTGTCCGCCAACACCGGCTGGAAGATCTTTGAATGCACCGGCACCAAGCCGGGCCAGGAGACGGCGCTTTCCCTGCTGTCTTTCGTGGGCAAGCTGGTCATCGTCGGCTACGGCACGGGCGAGACCACCTACATGCTTTCCAAGTTGATGGCGTTCGATGCGGAAATCATCGGCACCTGGGGCTGTACGCCCGATAAGTATCCACCTGTGCTGGAGATGTGCCTTGACGGGCGCATCCAGCTCGGACCTTTCGTGGAAACACGCCCAATGAGCCAGATCGAGCAGGTTTTCGACGAGGCACACCACGGCAAACTCAAACGGCGCGTCATTCTGACGCCGGATTTCAACTGATAGAGGAGACAATCATCATGGCACTCGAATGGCTGCGTCGCGACAACGAACTCAAGGACCATGCCCTGCAGGGCGAGGAGCATTTCGGCACGGAGGCCCCCTCGGTCATCTACGAAAAACGGCCGGTGGCGGACCCGCAGGGCAACACAGTCGACGGACTTTTCTCCGCCTGGATCATTCTCAATAATCCATCCCAATACAACTCCTACACCACGGAAATGGTCAAGGGTGTAATCGCCGGCTTCCAGCGCGCTTCCAGTGACCGCAGCGTGGTGGCCGTGGTGTTTACCGGTGTCGGCGACAAGGCCTTCTGCACCGGGGGAAATACGGCTGAGTATTCTGCGTACTACTCCAAGCGTCCCAATGAGTACGGCGAGTACATGGATCTCTTCAACGCCATGGTGGACGGCATCCTCAACTGCAAGAAACCCACGATCTGCCGCGTAAACGGCATGCGTGTGGCCGGCGGACAGGAAATCGGCATGGCCACCGACCTCACGGTGACCTCCGACATGGCCATCTTCGGCCAGGCCGGTCCCAAGCATGGCAGCGCACCCGATGGCGGCTCGACCGACTTCCTGCCGTGGATGCTGAACATGGAGGATGCGATGTACAACTGCGTCTCCTGCGAAACCTGGAGCGCCTACAAGATGAAGGCGAAAAACCTGGTCACCAAGGTGGTCCCCGTGCTGAAAAAGGATGGCAACTGGGTGCGCAACCCGCTGGTCCGCACCGATGCCTATGTCGACGATGGCGAACTGGTGTATGGCGAGTCGGTGGCCGCTGACCAGGTCAAGGCGGCCAAGGAATTGCTGAGCCAGTGCACCACGGACTTCGCCAAACTGGATGCCGCCGTCAATGAACTGGTCTGGAAGTTCACCAACCTCTTCCCGCATTGCCTGATCAAGTCGATCGACGGCATCCGCGGCAAGAAGAAGTTCTTCTGGGACCAGTTCAAGCTGGCCAACCGCCACTGGCTGGCTGCCAACATGAACCACGAAGCCTGGCTCGGCTTCAATGCCTTCGACGCCAAGAAGGCCACAGGCAAGGATGTCATCGACTTCATCAAGTACCGCCAGCTGGTGGCCGAAGGCGCGGTGTTCAACGACCAGTTTGCCGAGCAGGTGTTGGCCAAGCCCAAGGCCTGACTGCCATGCAACTCGACAAGCGCATAGCAATTGTCACGGGCGCCGGTCAGGGGATCGGTGCCGCCGTGGCCAGGGCGTATGTCCGCGAGGGGGCCAAGGTCGCCATCGTGGACTATAACGCCCAGGCCGCACAACAGCTCGCCGCGGAAATCAACGCCAGTGGCGGCCAGGCGGTCGGCATCGGCTGTGATGTTTCCGATCGCAGCCAGGTGGCGGCGATGGCGCAGCAGGTGACCCAGCTCTGGGGGCGGATCGACATCCTGGTGAACAACGCCGGCATTACCCGGCCGGCGATGCTCAACAAGATGAGTCCTGAACAATGGGACCAGGTCCTGGCGGTGCATCTGACCGGCAGCTACAACTGCCTGCAGGCGGTGGTGAACCGGATGATCGAACAGCGCTATGGGCGCATCATCTACATCACCTCGACGGCAGGTGTGCTGGGCACCATCGGGCAGATCAATTACAGCGCCGCCAAGGCCGGCATTCTTGGCATGACCAAGAGCACGGCGAAGGAATTGGCGCGTTACAACATCACGGCCAATGCCATTGCACCCGGAGCCGCGACGCCGATGACCGAGACCATTCGCACCGACGACCGCTTCAAGGACAAATACCTGGAGCGCATTCCGCTGGGGCGGTGGGCCGAGCCCGATGAAATCACCCCGGTTTTCGTGTTCTTTGCCTCGGATGCTTCGGCATATGTCACCGGGCAAGTGCTGGCAGCCGATGGTGGCATGACGATTTATTAGGAGAAAATCATGGCCGAGATCTATTCGTTCGATGGTGTGGTACCTGTCATTGACCCCAGCGCTTTTGTCCACCCCAGCGCGGTGGTCATCGGCGACGTCATTATCGGTCCGAACGTTTACGTGGCCCCGCTCGCGGTGCTGCGCGGCGATCTCGGCAGAATCATCGTGGGCGCCGGCAGCAACATCCAGGATTCGGTGGTGGTCCATGGGTTCCCGGGCACCGACACCACGATCGGGGAGGATGGGCACATCGGCCACGGCGCCATCATTCATGCTTGCACCCTGGAGCGCAATGTCCTGGTCGGCATGAATGCCGTGGTGATGGACAAGGCAGTCATCGGCGAATCCTCGCTCGTGGCGGGGTCCGCCTTTGTCCCGGCCAACGCCCGGATTCCTGCGCAAAGCCTGGTGGCCGGCGTGCCGGCCAAGGTCATCCGCCCGCTGAATGAGCAGGAGCTGGCCTGGAAACCCCGGGCCACGGCGGCGTATCAGCATCTGCGCCGGCTTTCCCACAGCTCTCTGGTTCCTTGCGTTCCCTTGACTGCGGTCGAGCCCGATCGCCGCCGCTGTAGCGAACCGGATGTGGTTCCACTTTCTGAAGAGAAGCGGCGGGCCAAGGTGGTGGCATAAATAAGCATAAATAAGCATAAATAGGAGGAGATATGGTCCAGTTCAGCCAAGTAGACCGGAGGGTCAGCCCTTCGGAGGTCACCATTCCGCGCGACTACAACGCAGCCTACGATCTGATCGAGCGCAATCTGCGTGCAGGCCGTGGCGACAAGGTTGCCTACATTGATGACCAGGGTGAGTACACCTATCAGGAATTTGCACACCGGGCGAACCGCTTTGCCAATGTGCTGGGCGGCCTGGACGTGCGCAGGGAAGAACGCATTCTGCTGTGCCTGCTCGACACGGTGGATTTTCCGACCTGCTTTCTGGGCGCTGTATTGGCCGGTGTGGTGCCGATTGCCATCAATACACTGTTGACCACCTCCGACTACGACTACATGCTGCGTGACAGCCGGGCCACGGTACTGGTCGTGTCGCACCAGATCTGGCCGCACTTTGCGGAGATTGTTGACGCCATTCCCACACTGCGCCACGTGGTCATCTCCGATGGCGAGGAACCAGGGCGCCATAGCCTGGCCACGTTGATGCGCGATGCCAGCAGCAACTTCACGGTGGTGGATACCTGTTGCGACGAGCCCTGCTTCTGGCTCTATTCGTCCGGCTCCACGGGGCGGCCCAAGGGCACGGTGCACCTTCATTCCAGCCTGATCCAGACGGCGGAGCTGTTTGCGATTCCGACGCTGAACATCAACGAGAATGACGTTGTCTTCTCTGCCGCCAAGCTGTTCTTTGCCTATGGTCTCGGCAACGGGCTGACTTTTCCGCTTGCCGTCGGCGCAACGGCGGTGCTGATGGCAGAGCGGCCAACGCCAGAAGCTGTGTTCAAGCGCTTGCGCCAGCACCAGCCCACCATCTTCTATGGCGTGCCGACGCTTTATGCCTCGATGCTGGCGCATCCCGACTGCCCACATGCAGGTGAGCTGAACATACGCTGCTGCACCTCAGCGGGTGAAGCCTTGCCGGCTGAAGTGGGCCGCCAGTGGTCCTACCGTTTCGGTGTGGACATTCTGGATGGCATCGGCTCCACCGAGATGCTGCATGTGTTCCTGACCAACCGTGCTGGCGACGTGCGCTACGGCACCACTGGCAAACCCTGTGATGGCTACCGGGTACACCTGGTCGATCCCGATGGCACGCCGGTGCCCCGTGGCGAAATCGGCGAGTTGCAGGTCAGCGGCCCGTCCTCGGCATTCTGCTACTGGAACAACACCGCCAAGAGCCGCGGAACCTTTCGCGGGGAGTGGACCCACAGCGGCGACAAATACTCGCAGACCGAAGACGGTTACTTCGTGTATGCGGGGCGCAGCGATGACATGCTCAAGGTGAGCGGCATTTATGTCTCGCCCACCGAGGTGGAATCCGCGCTGGTCTGCCATGAGGCGGTGCTGGAAGTGGCAGTGGTCGGCCGCGAGGACGACGGAGGGCTGACCAAGCCCGCCGCCTTCATCGTCCTCAAGCCGGGCCACTATCCCTCCGATCCCTTGTCCGACGAGTTGAAGCTGTTCGTCAAGGCGCATCTGGCTCCCTACAAGTACCCACGCTGGATCCGTTTCGTGGACGAACTGCCCAAAACCGCCACCGGCAAGATCCAGCGCTACAAGCTGCGCTAGGCAGGAAAGGTTCCCTGGCAAGTTTCATCGTGGAGAGGCGCAATACGGCCTTCTCTTTGGGAAGGGCGGGCTAAGTTTCTCGGCCCCCCTTCCTTTTTTTCTCTACATGGTGTGCGCCGGGGTGGGGCAGGGCATCGCCCTGGCAATCGAGCGCGTTGGGTAGGCAAGCGGGTGCGTGCGCTATGCTAAGCATCTTGCTACCAACACAGCGTGGATGAGATGCGAGATCAGGAAATGAGTTTCAGGCGTCTGAAGACCTTGTTCAACCCACGCTCCATCGCCGTGATCGGCGCCAGCGTGCGGGAGCATCGCATGGGCAATGTGCTCATGCGCAATCTGCTGGCAGGCCATTTCTCCGGACCGATCATGCCGGTGAACCCGAAGTACCAGTCGGTAGCGGGCGTGCTGACCTATCCCGACGTCGCTTCGCTGCCGCACACGCCGGATGTCGCCCTCATCTGCACGCCAGCGCCAGCGATTCCGGGGCTGCTCGAACAGCTCGGCCAGCGCGGCACCCACGTGGCGGTGATCATGGCGAATCAGCTGGCCGCCACAGTGGGCGGCGACGGCCGCACGCTCGATGTGGCCATCCTCGAAGCCGCACGCCGCCATGGCATTCGTCTGCTCGGCGGTGGCACGCTGGGCGTGGCCATTCCCGGCATCGGACTCAATGCCACCTTTTCACAGATCGACGTGAAACCGGGCAAGCTCGGCTTTGTCTCGCAAAGCGATGCGGTCGGCACCATGGTGCTCGACTGGGCCCTGGGCAAGAACGTCGGCTTTTCCCATTTCATCTCCATCGGCGACGGCCTGGACGTCGGCTTCGGGCATGTGCTGGACTACCTGGCCAGCGATTCGGACACCAGCGCCATCCTGCTCTACATCGAGTCCATCCGCGACCGGCGCAGCTTCATGTCGGCCGCCCGTGCCGCCGCGCGCAACAAGCCGGTCATCGCCATCAAGGCGGGGCGCACCACGGCCAACCGTTTCATGGGTATCTCGGACCCGTTATTCCTGAATGTGCCCAACCTGATCAATTGCGACGATGTGCACGATGCCGCGCTGCGCCGCGCCGGTATCCTGCGTGTGCAGCACCTCGATGAAATGTTCGGCGCGGTGGAAACAGTGTTGCGCGCCCGTCCGCTCAGCGGCAAGCGGCTGGTCGCGATCAGCAACGGAGGCGGCGCCAGCGTCATGATGGAAGACAGCCTGTACCTCAACGGCTACACCATGCCGGCCTTGCAGGAGCGCACCATCAGCCGCCTGCGCCGGCTCATGCCGGCTAGCTGGGACGGACGCAATCCCCTCGAAATGCGCATTGATTCGAATGCGGCGCGCTATGACGAAGTCTTGCGCATCCTCGCCGAGGAACGGGAAGGCGATGCTCTGCTGGTCATGCACACGCCCAACGCCCTGGCCAGCAGCACCGACATTGCCCATACCGTCATCAAGTCGGTACGGGCAACTGGCGGCAACATCATGACCTGCTGGATCGGCGAGGAAAGCGTGGTGCAGGAGCGCAAGCTATTCGCCGAGGCCGGCATTGCCACCTTTGACACGCCGGTAAGCGCCGCCAGCGCCTTCATGCACATGCTCAACCACCGCAATGTGTCCGAGGTGCTCACCGAGGTGCCGCCTTCCGAACCGAGCAGCTTCCGCCCGGATGTGTCAACTGCCAGGGAGATCATCCGGACGGCCCTGGAGGAGGGCATGACCGCCTTGCCAGAGACGCAATCCAAGGCCATTCTGGCCGCCTACGGCATTCCGGTGGTGCAGACCCATCTGGCCAGCACCCCCGAGGAGGCCGGCCAGATCGCCGCCGAGATCGGGCTGCCGGTTGCGCTCACCGTCATGTCGCGCGATATCCCGCGCAAGTGGGATGTCGGCGGGGTCGCCCTCAACCTGGAAAGCGCCGAAGCGGTCGAGGCGGCCGCGACAGGCATGATTCAGCGCGTGGCCAGCATGTATCCGCAAGCCACGGTCAGCGGCTTCACCGTGCAGCGCATGGTGCTGCGCGGCCATGCCCGCCAGCTGATGATCGGCGTGATGACCGATCGCCTGCTGGGGCCGCTGATCGCCTTCGGCGAAGGCGGCCGGGCGCTCGAAATTTTCCGGGGGCTCAGCGTCGGCCTGCCACCGCTCAACATTCCGCTGGCGCAAGACCTGATCGACCGCTCCAAGGTGGCACCCTTGCTGGAAGAACGGCCGTTTTTGCCGGCGGCAGACCGCCAGGCCATCGCCCTCACGCTCACCAAGGTGTCCCAGTTGCTGGTCGATTTGCCAGAAGTGGTGGAACTGGCCATCAACCCCCTATTTGCCGATGAGAACGGCGTGCAGGCGGCCGATGCCCACTTTCGCCTGGCCCCGGCGCCGCAAACCTCGCGGCTGGCCATCCATCCCTATCCCACCGGCCTGGAGGAACGGGCAGCGCTGCGCGACGGCAGGGAAGTCGTGCTGCGGCCGATCCGGCCCGAGGACGAAACGGCCCATATCCAATTCATGTCCCGCCTCACGCGGGAGGACCTTACCTTCCGCTTTTTCCATTACGTGCCGGAGCTGTCGCGCCGGCAAATGGCGCGCCTGACACAGGTGGATTACGACCGGGAAATGGCCTTCATCGCCTGTGCCCCCAATGCGCACGGCGATTCCGAGACGCTAGGCGTGGCGCGCGCCATTGCCGATCCCGACAACGACACCGCAGAATTCGCCATCGTGGTGCGTTCCGACCTCAAGCGGCAGCGGCTGGGCGGCATCCTGATGGACAAACTGATGCGCTATGGCCGCGAGCGGGGCATCCGGCGTTTCGTAGGGGAGATCCTGGCCGACAACAAGCCCATGCTTGGCCTGGTCCGCTCGCTGGGGTATACGCTCGCGCCTTCCAAGGACGATCCGGATATGATGACGGCAAGCATCCTGCTGCGGCAGGACGACATGGACACAGCTGCCAGCTAAGGGAGCCAGGCAGCGCGCCGGCGGCAGTGCCCGTGCGACTACAGCCGCGACAAGGCGCCCAGCAGCCGATCCGGCCTGGGCACCAGCAGCGTTCTGCCGCTGACCTGCAGCAGTTCCGCCTGCTGCAGCTCTTGCAGAATGCGCGAAAAGTGTTCCGGGGTCAGGTTCAACTGCGAAGCGATGGCATGCTTGGCGGCCGGCAGCGTGGTTTCAAACGGCGCGCCGGTGTCCTTGCAGTGTCGCAGCAAATAGGCAATGAAGCGCTCGGTGCCATTGCTCAGGGCCTGCCGTTCCAGTTCGTGCACCAGGTTGTCCACGCGCTGGGCTAGGCTGATGATCATCGCGTGCGCGAAGCGGGGGGTGTTGTCCAGCTCCTCCAGTACCGCAGCCCTGGAAATTTGCAGCAGCAGCGCGTCGCTGGCCACCTCGGCGGTCACCACCGCCGCCCGGTCCAGAAACATGACCGTTTCGCCAAAGCATTGCCTGGGGCCGACGATCCCGGTCAAGCGCCGTTCGCCCTTGGGTGTGCTGCCCCACAGTTCGATTTTTCCGTACACCACGACATACATGCCCTGCACCGGGTCGCCGCGGTGAAACACCTGCTCGCCACGGCGGAACGTGTGCCGTGTGGTGACGCTGGCCAGGCGCTCAAGCGTCGCGGCGTCCAGCCCACGGAACAGAGGCAGGTGCGCCAGCAGCACTGCACTGGGATTTTTCTGTCGCGTCATGGGCCGTCAAACCGTCAGGCTGTCAGCTCGACCCACTCCGCCTCGTCGGCATGCTGCATGATCTGCTCGACCCAGCCGCTCCAGGCTGTTGCAAAAGCATGCTGCGCCGCTTCCGTCGCTTGCGGCTCCAGTGCCGGGCGCAGCAATTGGCCCACGGCGTCCGGGCGCGGCACGTTGTGCCCGCGGCGCACAAACTCCACCGATTGGCCGGAATCCACGCGTGTGAACCGGATATCGCCATCCATGGGCACACCAAAGTGCAGCAGATCCTTACGGCCAAATTGACCAGCCAGGCCCTTGAAGCCGCCCGCATTGGCAGCGCCGGTGACCAACCCTATGACACTGGCCACCACGCCGGCCACACCTTCATCAATCGGCTGGCGCAGCTCCACCCGGATGTTGCCACGGTGCGGCGTGCCGCTTGGGTACAGCCGTGCCAAGGCCGCCCGTACCAGCAGCCAGCTGCCTGCCACAGTAGGGCAGGAGTGCCCGGTCAGTTTGACGGCATCGACATAGTGGTATTCGATCAGGCCGTCTTCGGCAGCGCCGAGTGTCTTGGCCAGTGGGTCCACCATCGTGATGGTGGGTACCGTATCGTAAAAAGCAGGGGTTTTCATGGTTGCCATGATGGTGTGACTCCTTGTGTGTGCCGCGCCCAGGGCCATGCCAGAATCCGGCCAAGCAGGTCCTGGCGCGCAATATAGGGGTTGCGCCAGCTGCGGCTGTCGCTGGAGGCATCGCGGTTGTCCCCCAGCAGAAAATAATGGCCGGGCGGCACCTGGTAGGTGTCGGTAAACACCGACCGGCTGGCATAGGGCTCTGCCAGGGCGCGCCCGTCAATGCTGACCTGGCCTGCCGTGATCGCCACCGTTTCTCCGGGCAGGCCAATGATACGCTTGACCATGCGCTCGCCCAACTCATGCGACTGCAGAACCACCAGATCCCCCCGGCGCACCGGGGTGCCGGGCCGCAGGCCGCGCGTCAACGCCAGACTGCCATCGGGCAGCGTGGGCGCCATCGAGCGCGAGCGAACCCGGGTCAGCCAGAACATCCGCAGCCGCCCGCAGCATGCCCATGCGCATGGCCTGCGTGGGCGTGGTGGTGATCGTGATCGTGGCCTTCGGCGTATTTGAAGAACGCGACGTAGGCTTCCATGTAGGTGCGCGCCGCCACCAGATCGTTGTCGTCAAAGTGCTTCAGTGCCAGCGCGTGGTTGAAGCGTTTTTCCAGTTCGGCCCAGCGCTCTGCATCAATCAGGCCGCGCAAGGGCTCGATCGTGCCCAGCTCCAGCGCCTGGTCTGCCGCGCGCACCTGCGCAGGAATCACGGTGCCGGAGGGCTTGATGCCATCGTAACTTGCGCCTTCGCCAGCGCGGTGGATGCGCACCAGGTTTTCCAGGAACCACTGGTCCGCCAGCGCTGCGGCTTCACCGCCGGCCGTACGCACCCGGCGCGTGCGCTCAAAGGCGGTACGTACCTCGGTTTCGTCCTCGGGACGCACCCATTTCAGGGCGATATTGACATTGCCCGCATCCAGCGCCCGGCGCCCATCGGCCACTGCCGGGCCATCTGCCGTATCGCAATGGGCCGAAGCCGGGCGAATCACCAGGCTGGTGAGCGAGCCAACGAGAGTGCGCAGGAATGTGCTGAGTTGCATGACCTTCTCCTTCAAGAGTTATCCATCTCCATCAGAAGTTTGGCAGGCCAGCTGCGCAACCGTTCTGGTCAATGCCGGGTTTCTTAGCAAATATCAAGGGTGGGCTGCTCAACCATGGGGGGGCAGCGTGCGTTTGCGCAGGTCATCGCTGTTGCGTTTCAGCAGATGGGCCAGCACGCGCAGCCCCAGTAATCTTTCCTGGCAAAGTGTCCGGACGGTTTCCCGCAGGATCTCCGCACTCGCCTTGCGGCGCTGCGCGACCGGTGCGGCCAGAGCTTGCAATTGTGCCTGCAGGTCGGGCGGAATAGCGTTCCAGTCGTAGTAGGTGGCCGGCTTCTGGTGGGGAACGCCGAGCTCCGGTGGTTTGGAGTCGAGCTCCGGTGGTTTGGCATCGAGCTCCGGTGTTTCCCCTGTCTCCGCCGGACCTCCGATGTCAGCCATCCCAAAGGGCGAAGTCGCAGCCTGTCGCTGCCATGGCAGGCAGTAAACCATGCCACGCCCGGTGCCATTGGCAAGCAGCAACCCCTCGCGCACGAGGGTGCCCAGAAGCCTGATCCAGTCCGCTCGCATGAACGGGCACGACCCCTACGCCTACCTCAGGGATCTGCTGACCCGGTTGCCTACACACAAGGCCGGCTGGATTGAGGAGCTGCTGCCGAATCGCTGGCAACCCACCGCTGCCATTTGAGTAAAACCATGAATGCTCTCGGCGGTCAATATGGGTTTACCGTGCGCTTACGCTGCTGGCACACAATAAGGGCATACACAGCTCAAGCAAGAGCACAGCAGGCTACGCACTTGGAAGGAGTTGTTGACCCGATGTATCAAGGCTGCGAGGAGCTGTTACGCAGCCTCATGCTGCTGAGCGGTGGAACGCCGTCGTTGCCCTTAAGCGGGTCTTGCCGTATAAAACTCGATGGAATAACACCTTTGAGTAACTCAAATGAAACGCGGCCCGAGAGGCCGCGTTTCTTATCCTCGAAGATCTTCCAGAAACTCTGACGCAGGCTTGGCGCTCGTCACCAGGAGGCGATCCCTAGCCCGTGTGCATGCCACGTAAAGTAGATTGCGCTCGGTGTTATAGACCTCTTCAATGTCCGATTCGTCAGAAACAGCTTCGACGCGTTCCTGCAATGGGATCACCTCGTCGTCGCAGGCCATCACGACCACAGCACGAAACTCCAACCCCTTTGCCAGGTGCATGGTGCAGACACTGACTTGCCCATTGGTTGTCTCCACTTGCTCGTCCAGCACGCTGAATGGAATGCCAGCAGCTGTGACAGCGGTTACCGCTCGTGGTATTTGAGCCTCTGAGCGAACGAAGATGCCCAACTCGTGTGGAGCCAGTCCCTCCTTCGCCCGCTCAATAAGCCATGCAGTAACCGCCTTGCACTCCGCCACGTCGGACTTGAATGAACGAATGTCGGGAGCTGGCCCGTTGAAGACCGAGACCGTGCCGCGACGGTCTTCGGTGTTACCGTCCACGTCTGAAACATCAGGCCCTAACAATTGATCAGCTTGGGCTCGGATTTGATGCGAAGTTCGGTAGTTGATGTGCAGCGTGCGTGACCGCCCCCGGATATCGACTCCCAGCGACTTCCACGAAAATGGCTGCTGGAAGATTCGCTGCCCCAGGTCACCAGCAAAGAACAAGCTGTTCGGTCGGACTTTTCCTTTGCTTGTGCTTGCAGCTGCCAGAAACTTGAGCTGCGCAATACTCACGTCCTGCGCTTCATCGACCACCACAAAGTCAAAGGGTTGGTGCGGCAACGTCGCAGCTTTCTCTGCCAGGCGACTGAACATCTCCGCATGGGTGATCAGTCCAGCCTGCTTCAACGCTTCTTGCGTTCGCTCGAAAACAGCCCAGAGGGCGACACGCTGGGACTCCGAAAGCCGGGTCTTGCGCCCCAGTCGTTTCACATCCCTGTAGGCCGCCCAGGTCTTCAACTGCCAAGCATCAACAAGATCATTCCACTCACCAAGCAGGAACCTTTGGCCGAACTTCAAAGTCGGATCGACCAGTGCTGCGTCAAGCAACATCCGAACAATCTGAGCATGGGACGCAAGTTTCGGCTTACCCCAATGCGCCGCATACAAGCGAGCGCCAATGGCCGACATGGACTGAACCTCAAGCCTCTCGGCCAGCCTCGGTTGATTGCTGATCAGGTTTTGCAGTTTGGTGGCCAAAGCACTGGCCAAGGTCTCGGAAAACGTTGCCAACAGTACCCGGCTGTCTGGGTTCTGGCGGGCCAAGTAAACCGCACGATGCAATGCCACGATTGTCTTGCCCGTACCGGCCGAGCCGGAGATTCTGGCCGGTCCGGTGTATTCGCGCTCTACCCATTGCCGCTGTGCTGGGTGCAGAAAGACGGTCCACTTCTCCCACGGAAAGTCGAGCGCACGCTCCAACTCTTCAACATCCTTCATCACCCGGAATCGGCGTTGTGCATCCGGGTGGCTGAATGGATCGGCACCCGGTTGGATCGCTGTAACTGGCTTCGGTGCTCCACCTGTTGCCAACTCCAGCAAGGCCTCGGCAGCCTCAGCGGGAAGGTGGTCGGCCAGCACCAACAGGCTGTCTTCATCTACTTTGCGAACGTCACCCAGCCATTCCGGAGGAACGCCATAGCTCAACAGTTCTTCATCAGAGCGCCCGTCGAACAACAATGCCTTTGGTGAGCCAAGAGCCTTTGATGCCTTCGATTCACCACCATCAGGCGCCGCTCCCACTTCGCCAGTAGGAGCTACGATTTCTTCATAGCGTTCTCGAATTTCGACCCACTGAGCAGCCCCTGTCGTGGGGTGAACTTCCAGCTTCCTACGCTCAGCCCACTTGTAGGCCTTGTCATGATGATCGACATAGCAAAGCAGGAAGCTGGTAGCGGTCCTGTGCACGATCAGCCGGATGTCACTACTGACCCTGACAGACCAGAAGTCCTTGTCCTTCGACTGCTCGACCTTGTGCATGCTCATGCTCGGATGAGCTGGGTTCATCTGCAAGTCAAATGCAGTGGTTTTCACCGCTTTCTGCTCGTCGCCTGTGAGCCTGGCAAGACTTGCAGTAAATGAATCCGAGATCCGAAATTCAATCATGTTACAGGTGTGCTTTCAGCATTGTTCTTCATCCGTCGGCAACCAGATCGATGCCGGCCGGGGCATTATGTCTAGGGGCTTCACGCTAGCAATTGCTGCAGCTTCAACTTCAAGTCTGGCGCACTCTGCCCGTCCAGATTCGATGCCAACACCTTGTCTTCAGAAAAGACTCCACCAGGTATCTTGTTCTTCAACTGCTTGAACATGAACTTGCCCTTTGCGCCCTTCAGGGGCCGCCCCTGAAACATCGCCCATACATCAGCATTCGCCGGGCTGCCCCCAGCTTTGTGCAGTTCGTCGTTGTGAGCTGCACGCTGTTTTGCGAACTGATCGCCGATAGGCACCACATGCTGCGCCAGGACCGCATCGACATACGCAGCAGCTTCCGCTTCCGTGCACGCAGCGATCGTTTGGAGGGTGCTACCGGTACAGAAGTAGGCCTCCACGTCTGATTCAGCCGGAAACCAGAGGCTGACCCGATTTACCTCGTACTGGTCGATCAGCACCTGCGCCTCAGCATCAGTCAAAGAGTCCCGATCCCGGTGAATCAAAATCTTGAACTTTCCGCCCAATGTGTCGGCCAGTTCCTTGGCTTGCTGTGGGGATGGAATCGCTTTGTAGCCGGTGCCGGGGTAGAAGGCTACAGCCCTGTCAAGTTCTGGCCACTGGCTTACAAGCTTTCGGAGCAATGAGGTGTTTGCATCTTCAGAGACAAGAATCAGCTTCTTGCCGAAAGCACCCCAGCCAAGCGCCACCTCAACGAGTTGCCTGTTGTTGGATTCAATGCCACCACCAGTCAGCCAACAAACGTTCGTGCCGGCCGGGGCTCCTCTAACGATAAACGGGGAGTGCGTCGTTAGCACTATGCGCGTACCACGCTCGTTAGCCACCTTGGCAAGAACGCCCACGAGTCTCTCTTGAACATGCGGGTGCAGGTGGATGTCAGGCTCGTCGATGAGCAAAACTCCAGGCGAGAACAACAGCACATAGCAGAAAATCTGGATCAGCTGTAAATAGCCCGTTCCAGCAAGCTCCAAGGGGCGCGTCGTCCCATCAATCGTGACTTCGCACGTGATGTAGAGGTCGTTGTCGTTGTTGTGGGCAACATTGATTTCGATAGGCCCAATGATCTTACCGATCCAAGTCTCAATTAGGGCAATGTTTCCTGCGTCGCTCTCCTTCAGAAGAAGAAGTGCGTTTCTCATGATAACGTTTGAGTCACCAAAAGAACACGCCTTCAGGACAACCTTACGCGACTTGCGCTCCTCCTTATTTGGCACACCAGAGATGCCCGGAATGTATGCGGAAAAGAACTTTTTCTTGGTTCGCAACAAAGCGCTGAGATCTGTCGAAACCGAACCTGTAATTGAAATTCCCGCATTGCGTGCCGAACGCATCGTGCACTGAGCATCAACAAGAGTTCCGTCAGGCTTTTCGAAGAACAGTGAAACCTGTGACGCAGGGGTGCCCTCCTTGTTTCCCCAATGCGCGCCATGTCCCAGTGTCTTGTAGTCGTCAGTCGGAAGGTAGTCAAGTTCATCAATGCCTACGGTTGACGTCCGCGACAAATCCACGCGGTCCGCCTGTCGCATGACGCAGCATGCCAAGTGAACAGCTTGAATGATTGACGATTTACCGCACCCGTTCGCACCAACCAAGATGTTGACATCGGCAACATCGAGTTCGGCCGCAACTACCTTCTTGAAGCTCTCAATTTTTAGTTTGACTAGCTTCATTCCGATGCCACCTTGAAGACCTTCATCACTTCATCACCCAGGTGATTGATCACCTTGACCGCGATGCGGCCGGACTTCGGCTTGTCGAATGGGCGCGACGTGTCGCTGTTCAAGGTCGCCCAGGCTTCTTCATTGATCTCGGCCTTCAGTGTGGTCTTGAGCGCCTTATAGGGGTCGTTGGCACCCAGGAAGTAGGCATGGCGGACGAAGAAGCTTTCTTCGTTGTAGTCGGTGTCAATAAACCAGCAGGCAATGCCGTCGGCACCATCGCTGCGCACCTCGCCGGTGTTCGGATGGAACACGTCCACGCCGTTGACTTTGACGCAAACCTGGCCCTCGGCGGCATCGAGGATGTCAATATCGGGTTCACCGAAGATCACGAACAGGTTGCCCTTGCCTGTGTTCTTGAGGTCTTCGGCCATGTGCAGGTCAGCGTTCATCCGTGCCTTCAGCACCGGGATGCGGCCCAGCTTCTCGAATTCGGACGAATGGGCGTCGTAGTTAAAGGCACAGGCGATCAATACGTCGAAGCCCGCGTCGCCTGCCTCGCGCGCGGCAGAAACCAAGTCAGGGCGAGATACCGTGCCGAACTCTGGGCCGATGAAGATGGCAGCACGCTTCTCGCCTGTGCTGTCTTCATACAGACCTTCCCCGCAAACCAGATCGCCAGGCCATGGCACCAGCGACGTGAAGATGATCTTGTCTTCCTTGTGGGCCTGCTGCACACCAGCGGTCTTGAGGTTCTCAAGGATGATCTGAACGAAGCTGCGCGCCGCGTTGTACTCCGCCTGCTGCTCAGCGACCTTCGGGTCGTTGGGGTCGATCAACTCGTCGTTCTCGTCGACGCCCAGCACCCGGTGCGGCGACAGGCTTTCCACCGTGAATGGACCTGCAACGCGGACCTTCTTCTTGTCCTCGTAGGGCTTGTCGTAGAGAAACTCGAATTCAGCCTTGGCGGCAATGGAGGCGTCGATTTCTTGCTGACGGGCGATGCGCTGCTTCCACCATTCCGCGTGAACCTTCCGCGCCGCTTCTGGCCACTTGCTATCTGCTTCTCTCTGGATTTCCCATTCCGCCCAAGTTTTGTTCAGCGCCTTGTTTAGTTGCTCGCGCAAAGGTTCTAGCAGCGCCTGAAACTGCGCATTGATAACATCAATCTCCGCATTATTGGCGATGGACTTCAGCGTTATGTGCGGCACTCTTTCATATACGAATCCTTGGCGCACGTTGCCTCGTGTGCTTGCGTTCGACGGTGCTGTACGCGAGACCTCAGCCTCTTTGATCTGCCCATCTCGACTGTCTGCCAGCAAATAATAAGGATAGCGAGCGCCCATAATGCGGGCACGGGCAAGCGCCAATGCCACCCGAGACGTATCTATAGTTATCCAGCGTCTTCCCCATTGCTCTCCGACATATGCGGTTGTGCCGGAACCGCAAGTAGGGTCAAGTATTAAATCGCCAGGGTCAGTGGCCATTAGTACGCAGCGTTCAATTACCTTCGGATTGGTTTGAACGACGTAAAGCTTATCCGCAGCAAAGCCGGCAGTGACGGTGTCATCCCAAGAGTTGTTAAAGGGATAGACAGGGAAATCTTCAAGATATCGAACGTAGCGAAGAGTTTGCCCAGCCAAGGCAAGGCGTTTTGCGCACCTCAAACGAGCCATCCCTATCGCGGTTGTCTTCCAGCCGCTCTTCCCAACGGGTATTTTCCGCCCTTCAAATTCAACATCGAAGAACTGCGGCCCGCCCGAACTTTGGCTCGTCAAGTTGTCGAGACCAAATAGGCGGGCCCCTTTGGGAACGTTCAACTTTTCCGAATCGGTTGCGTTACGACGATCTTGTAGGTCAAAAAAATCGAGCTTGCTGTAAGCAGCCGCGCCACCAGATAGCTCACTCTTTGGCCGATAGGGTTGGCGATATTTCACGCGAACGGCGTCCTTTGCAAACCAAAGAATGAAGTTATTGACAGACGCCAGTGTCTCCGTGCCTCCTGTTGGCGATCCCGCGCCGCCAGTAGTCTTAAAGTTGATTTGACTGACAAAATTCGAATCGCCAAAGATCTCGTCCATGATGGCTCGAACTCGGTGAACGTTCTCCTCACCAATCTGCACAAAGATCGAGCCAGACTCGGTTAGTAAATCTCTGGCCACAGTAAGACGGTCGCGCAGGTAAGTGAGATACGAATGAATACCGTCACGCCACGTATCGCGAAATGCTTTTACCTGCTCGGGCTCGCGTGTGATGTGTTGGGAGTTTCCATCCTTCACATCGCGATTTGTCGTACTCCACTGGAAGTTACTGTTGAATTTGATGCCGTAGGGCGGGTCAAAGTAGATGCATTGCACCTTAGCGCGCAGCCCTTCGCGCTCGGCCAAAGAAGCCATGACAGCCAAACTGTCGCCCAGAATCATGCGGTTAGCCCAATGTGCGTCATGGGCGTAAAACTCGGTCTTGGCGTCTTCGTTGGGCAGGCCGTTGAAATCGGCAAACATGTCAAACTGCGGCGCGTCAGTGTCTTGTGCACGTTCAGTCTGCCGCTTGAGGTCGTCAATCAAGACCTTGGGGTGCACCTTCTCCTGGATGTACAGAGGCGGCGCGTGCACAACAAGGTCTGACCAATCCTGCTCGTCCTTGCCACGCCAAACCAGTTGCGGGTCAAGATCACGATTGCGCCCTTCTCGTTCACGCGGATACGCAACGCGCACCGGACTTTGCTGCTCCTTCTTCATGACCGACTGGTATTCGGCCGTGGGGATATTCTTGCGGGTGGCGTCTTCGTGCTTGAGCGTTTCAACACTCAACGGGGTGTTCTTCTTGGTAGCCATATCAGAGTGCGCCCTCGGGTACTGATTCGGTGGCCGGGGCAACGGCGTCGATCATTTTGTTGAATTCGGCTTCGACCTTCTTGGCGAAGTCATGCTGCATTTGGTACACATCGACGAACTCGACAAAGGCCCAGCGGCCGTAGGCCCCCAGGTTGTTGACGCCGGGCACCCAGTAGGTGTCCATGGTCAGCTTCTTGTCTTTGGCGTCTTCGCCCCGATAGCCCTTGATCTCAACGACGAGGTTCAAGAGGTCTTCAGGGCCATGGCCGTCGTCGATCCGAACGATAAAGTCGGGTCGGTATTTGCGCGTTTCGGAGCCGTAGCGGTACGGAACTTCAAGACCCAGGTTGTGGTTCTTGACATAGGCCACCACGCGCGGGTGGCGTTCGGCCACGCGGCAGAACTCAGCCTCCCAATCGCTGTCAAGAATCACCCAATTCACATGGCACTTGGGTGGCGGGCCATTGGTTTCCCAGCGTTCGGTCTTCGAAGTGTTGAAGTTGACGAAGCGGGTAGTGCCGGTGGCGTTGTACGGGTCCAGCACCGCCTTGATGGGCCGCTTGTTGCCTTGCTCCGCTTTGGTGATGGCGGCTGTGATGCGATTGCAGGCCTCGTCGGCCAATTCCTGGTACATCAGCTGCGCTGGGTAGGTGTCGCCCTTGCAATCAAGACAGGTGTCCAGCCACTCCTTGGTGATGCGCTTGAGCTGGCCGAACAAGTGCAACTTGGGTTCGTCGCCAGGATCGCGCCAATGATTGATCAGCAGGCGCTTGGTGAGGTGCATCACTAGGGTGGAGTGCCGCATGTCAGCCAAGTGATCCAAGCTGAGGTCAACGGTCTCGCCGATGATGCCGGCGTTCTGCGTGATAGAGGGGCCCACCAAGTCAGGCGTAAGCACCAGCACGGAATCGGGGGTGAACTCCGCCGTCAATCGCTCATCGGGCAACTCCACACGGTAGCCCTGCACGCGAGGAAACTGAATCTCCAATGCGGCGCGGTCTTGCTGTGCACGCACCTGCACGGTCTCACGCGGTGGCTGGGGTTTGGAGATCACCGGCTTGGCGGTGAAGTCAAACGGGATACCCAACACGTCGGCGTATTCGACGTTAAAAAGGCCTTCCTCGTTCAGGTCATAGGACTGGCGGCGCAACGCACGGCCAATCACCTGCTCACAAAGGAGTTGGGTTCCAAAGGCACGAACGCCAAGCACGTGGGTGACGGTATTGGCGTCCCAGCCCTCAGTGAGCATGGAGACCGAGACTACGCAGCGGATCGAATCGCCCAAGCGACCAGCCTTACCCACGGTGTTCATCACCTCGCGGAGCAATCGCGCGTCGTCAAAGTCCTTGCCCGAGCGAAGCTCATCGGCCAAGGTACCGCCACGCTCGAAGACTTCTTGCTTGAACTGTTCGATCTCTGGGCCTGCTGCGGCACGGAAGCTGTCGTCCAGCGCATCGCCGGACTCCAGTTGCTCGCTGTCAATCAGCAGTGTGCGGGGACGGCCGAAGGGGTTGCCGTACTCGTCAGTATTGCGGAACAGTTCAAGCCGCCCAGGCACTGGTGTGGAACTGCCATCCTCATTCTCACGGTTGAAGCCGGAGATGAAGTCATAGACCAGCTTGGACGTGGACGTGTTGTTGCACACCACGATGAAGCAAGGTGGCACCTTGATGCCAGCGGCTTGCCAGAGGTCGAAGGTCTTCTTGTAATGACCGTACAGGGCTTCTAGCGCCGTTTGCAGCTCAACTGGCAGGCTCAAGGGGTCAAGTGACTTCGCTGCGCCCCGCCCCTTCTTTGGCATGCGGGTGCGGATGTGCTCCCACAGGTTGCGGAATTTCGGCATCTCGCCGCCGGGAATATTGTCTGCCACGGGCACGCGGGGCAGCTTGACGATGCCGCATTCGATGGCATCCATCAGCGAAAAGTCGCTCATCGTCCAAGGGAACAACGTGCCCTCGATGTAGCCTGAACCCGCAAGGAAGAAGGGGGTGGCCGACAGGTCAACCACCTTGGCGACGCCAAGTTTGCGGTTGACGGCCTCCAAGCCAGTGATCCACATGCGGGCGGCTTCGTTGTTCTCGTCGGCCTCTTTCTTCTCGTCACCCTTCAAGGCCTCGATTTCGGCGTCTGGCTTCTCGCGATAGCAGTGATGGGCCTCATCGTTGATGACCAGCACAGTGGTCATGCCCATAAGGTCAGGCATGACGCGCTGGAGCATCTGACCTTCGGTTTCGAGGGTGTTCAGTGCATCGCCGCCACGGCCTTGCAGCAGAAGGCGCCCGCCTTTCGACAGCTCGATGCGCTCACGGAGTTTGAAGGCGTGGTAGTTGGTGATGACGATCTTGGCCCGGTTCAGATCGTCCAACATGTCGCTGGGCACCAGCTCGCGGCTGGCGTAATAGCTCTCGGGGTCGTTGGGCTGCAGAACCCGCAGGCGATCCTTGATGGTCAGGCCCGGCGCAACGACCAGGAATCCACGCGTGAACTTCTTGCTGCCAGGACGGCGCACCGCATTGACTGTCTGCCAGGCGATGATCATCGCCATCACCGTAGTCTTGCCCGCGCCGGTCGCCAGCTTCAGGGCCAACCGCATCAACTCTGGATTGGCGTCGTTGTTTGCATTGGCAAGGTGATCCAAAAAGGTCTGCCCAAGCTTGCCCATCTGCGGCGCCACCTCGGTCAACCAGATCACCGTCTCGGCTGCCTCTATTTGGCAGAAGAACGGGCGGATGCTGCTGAACGGATGGTGCCGCCAGTGTTGCAGCAGGCGCGAAGTCTCGGGCGTGACCCGCCAGTCGGCTGGGTTCTTGAGCGCACGCCACTTGTCCACTTCTTTCCGCACCGAGTTGATAACGGCAGTGTGGTCGTAGGCCTGCTTCTGGGTGGACAGATCGTCCTCGAACAACAGGGCATCTTGCTTGGCCGTGCCCTTTTGCTTCTTGGCCTTTGGGATCGGGGTGATGAACTCGGCGCGACGGCGAGTTTCGACGATCTGCTGGGTCGGTTGACCGGTGCCGTCGAGTTCCCAATGACGGCCAGGGTACTCATAGGGCGAGTTGAGAATCGGCTTCTCGAAAAACTGGTTCGACATGCAAGTCCCGCTTATTGTTTCTCCCTAGTCGCCACCCCCACGACAGCGACAAGCGAAATTCTTGAATTCTTTTGAAGCATTTATTATGCGGTCCTGTTGGCCTCTATCAGCAAGTTCGGGCGAATAGTGTCTCAATGACTGTTCCGTGCCGAAGAGCGTGCCTTCCATAGTGGCCCACGGTCATGCGGATCAAGGGGTCCAGCTCGATCTGGTTGTGCAGAAAGCGCTCCCAGTTGGCCAACATGTCTCTCAGGTGAGCTTCGCCCTCCGGCGGGGTGTAGATCACCTCACCAGTGCGGTTATTGGCCAGCTGAGTGCCGGGTGTGCGTCGGATGTCCATGTCTGCACCTTTGAGGGTGCAGCAAATTTCCACGGCGGTGACGGTGCACAGCGGGCGGCTTTTTAGTGACAGGAATCCCCGCTGCAAAGCGGGTATGTCACTCATATCGAGGCGTATGTCATGCTTCTCATGGCGACACGCAGGAATGTCATGTCGCAATTATTGAGATTTATCGACACGTTACCATGTCATGTCGTCGCCGACGACACATCGGCTGCACCTGTCGCCAAATTTCCGATTTCGCGACATATCGGGCCACTTCCCGTCGGACAGAAAGTGGCCCCATCACTCCACCGTCACACTCTTCGCCAGATTCCTCGGCTTGTCCACATCCGTGCCCTTGGCGCAGGCGGTGTGGTAGGCCAGCAGCTGCAGCGGCACCACGTGCAGGATCGGGCTGAGGCTGCCGTAGTGTTCGGGCATGCGGATCACGTGGATGCCGTCTTCGCTCTGGATGTTGCTGTCGGCGTCGGCCAGCACGTACAGCACGCCGCCGCGCGCGCGCACTTCCTGCATGTTGCTCTTGAGCTTGTCGATCAGCTCGTCGTTGGGGGCCACCACCACCACCGGCATGGCTTCGGTGACCAGCGCCAGCGGGCCGTGCTTGAGTTCGCCGGCCGGATAGGCTTCGGCGTGGATGTAGCTGATTTCCTTGAGCTTGAGCGCGCCTTCCAGGGCAATCGGGTAGTGCATGCCACGGCCCAGGAACAGCGCGTTTTCTTTCTTGGCAAAGGCTTCCGACCACTGGATCACTTGCGGCTCCAGCGCCAGCACGGCCTGGATCGCCAGCGGCAGATGGCGCATGCGCTGCAGGTAGCCGGCCTGCGAGGTGGCCGGGATGGTGCCCTTGACCATGCCGATCACCTGCGTCAGCAGGAACAGGCCGGCCAGCTGGGTGGTAAAGGCCTTGGTCGAGGCCACGCCGATTTCCACGCCGGCGCGGGTGATGTAGTGCAGCTTGCATTCGCGCACCATGGCGCTGGTGGCCACGTTGCAGATGGTCAGGGTCTGCATCATGCCCAGCGATTGCGCGTGGCGCAGTGCAGCCAGCGTGTCGGCGGTTTCGCCGCTCTGGCTGATGGTTACCACCAGCGTTTTGGGGTTGGGCACGCTGGTGCGGTAGCGGTATTCGCTGGCAATTTCCACATCGCAGGGCACGCCGGCAATGGCTTCCAGCCAGTATTTGGCGGTGCAGCCGCTGTAGTAGCTGGTGCCGCAGGCCAGGATCAGCACGCGCTCGATCTGCTGGAACACGCTCTCAGCATCCTTGCCAAACAGCTCGGGCACGATTTTTTCCACCCCTTCCAGCGTGTCGCCCAGGGCGCGCGGCTGCTCGAAGATTTCCTTTTGCATGTAGTGG
>CAYPRU010000012.1:0-73287 GCA_964413485.1 uncultured Allobrachymonas sp.
TCGCATCTCCGATATTTGATGTCCGCCCCGTTTACACAAAATTCAGGACACGCCCTCATCACAATGATGTTTTCCCGGGCGAAGCCACCCGGCCAAGCCGATGCGGCAGTCAAGTTGGCGCTGGAGAAAAGCTGGAGTTAGTCTGCGCTATTTCACCGGGCCGTAGCCTTTGCCAGGAGGCTCGCTCCATCTGAACCTGACGCAACCAGTTGATGATGAATCGCGCAGTGACGCCGAGCTCACGCGAGAGCGCTGCAGGCAAGCAGCCAGCTTGAGCGGGCTCGACCACCTGCTGCCGGAATTCCGCCGAATACGACAGCGTTCTTTTGGTGTCATTTGTTCATAAAAATGAAACATTATGAATCAATGAAACCGGGTTAACGCCAACTCCCAATCCAGGAGGGCCTGTTAGGATGTAGAAGTTCGAATGGCAAAGCCATGTGGAAGCGCCGCAGAGCGCACGCTTGGGGTTGAAAAGCCAATCGCCAAGCTGACACAGTAGGAGACACGACATGCGACTGGATGTTTTGGGAACTGAGGCCTTTTCATCCGATTTTTCCCATAGCGTAACGTCGGCATGGGAAAGCTTCATGGTCAAGGGGAACTGCGACCGCCATCAGGTAAGAGACGTGATTCGCTCGTCTTGGGAGCGCTGCCGAAAAGGCCATGTTCCCTATACCGTCGCCGAAGCCCCCGTGGCCGTTGCGGGTGACGATCTGTTCTTTCTGCAGGAAGAACACCGTGAACTGCTGGAAGTGACGCAGGACGTCGTCGCCACGCTGGGAGGGGTACTCAACCAATCGCGCAGTGTGCTTGTTGTCGCCAATCCCCAAGGCATCATTCTGAATGCCTATGGCGACCCCGTCACAATGGAGTCGGGTGCCGAGCTGCATATCGCGCCCGGGGGCCATTGGGAGGAGCACCTCACCGGCACCAATGCGATCGGCACTGCCATCGCGGCCGGAAGTCCGGTGCAAGTGCATGCGCTGGAGCATTATTGTCAGGGCGTGAAAGCCTGGACCTGCTCGGCGGCATTGATACGGGATGCGCAAGGCGCGGACATACTGGGCGCCATCGACATTTCCGGCGATCCCGACACGTTCAATGCGCACAGTCTTGCGCTTGCCATTTCTATTGCCTCCCAGATTGAAGCCATCCTGAAGGGCCAGGAAGCTCGGGATCACATCCGCCTTCTGGAGTGGTGCAGCTCCGAAACGTCTGCTTGGCAAAGTGACGGTTTCATTGTGCTCGACCGCAAGGGCCGCGTCATCAGCGTCAACAAGAACGCCTCGGAAATGCTCGGCCGGATGGGGGTTACCCCACTCGTCGCGACGGGACGCCCCCTGCCCGGAGTCCGGCGAGGGAGCGGCCGCAGTATCGCGGCCATGCCGTCCTGGGTGCAGCCCGACTGGGTGCAGCCGGTAAAAATCGATGGGAAGAACTTCGGCACACTCGTGGTGATCCCGCTCCAGACCATGCGCACTCCGCGGGCGGACCGCGCGACTCCAGCTTCCCGGCCCAGTACCGGCTTCGAAAATATTGTCGGCATGAGTGAAGCCATCAGCGCGGCTGTTGATCGCGCGCGGCGTCTTGCGGCCGGAAGCCTTCCCATACTCCTGCTCGGAGAAACCGGCGTGGGCAAGGAAGAGTTTGCCAAAGCTATCCATGAATCCTCCCCTGTCAAGACTGGGCCATTCGTCGCAGTGAATTGCGGTGCGTTTGCACGGGACCTGGTCGCCAGCGAGCTCTTCGGCTATGCAGACGGCGCGTTTACCGGCGCGATCAAAGGCGGACGACGCGGAAAGTTCGAGGAAGCCGACGGCGGCACGCTGTTCCTCGACGAGATCGGCGAACTACCACTTGATATTCAGCCCCATTTGTTGCGAGTACTGCAGGACGGCATCGTCACACGGATCGGCGAAAGCCGCACCCGCAAGGTTTCCGTTCGCATCATTTCGGCCACGAACCGGGATCTTCGCGCGGTGGTGGCGAGCGGCAGATTCCGCGAAGACCTTTACTATCGCCTTGCAGTGGCGTCCCTCAGCCTGCCACCGCTGCGGGCACGGCAGTGCGACATTCCGCTGCTCCTGGAACATTTCATGGATGCGCTTGCACAGCGCTCGGGAGGCCCGCGCAAGCAGATCAGTGCAGAACTCTGCCAGGTCCTGATGCGCCATCCTTGGCCTGGCAATATCCGCCAGCTAAAGAACGCCCTGGACAACATGTATCAGCTGAGCGAAGGACCGCTGCTCGATATGCCGGACCTGCCGCCAGAGTTGCAGCAGTCAACGAACAGCGAAGCGCCCAGGCCGCTGCTAACGAGCTTGCGCGCGCGAGAGCGTGAAGCCATCATCGCGACGATCGAGGAGCATGGCGGCAACCTGCGTCAGGCAGCCGCGGCGCTGGAAATCGCCCGCAGCACGCTGTACGAGAAGATGCGCGTCTACGGTATTCACCGCGGGGCCTTTGTGGCCGAGGAGTACGGCAAGGACACATCCCCTTGAGCGGAGATCCCGCTCGCGGCAGTAAAGCGGAACGAAAGGTGTGGCGCTGAAACTCAACCGCCCAACCGCGCGGCGATGCATCGCACGTTGCCCAGCCCAGGTCGGCTGGGCAATCAGGCGGCGTCAATCGGGAACGTCCAGGTACGTCCCCGATTTTTCGCTTTTATACGCTAAGGAATCCCCCATCAACAACGACTTGAGACCCGCTCATGAACGAAGCCTTGTCCGAAAGCAGGAAGCAAGCAACTTCGGCGATCTCCCTGGGTTCACCCAGTCGACCGATTGGATGCATCCCTTCCAGTGCGCTCTTCAGTTCGGTGTCTGTCCACTGAGCGATGAGCGGGGTCAGGACATAACCCGGGTGTATCGAGTTGATGCGGATACCTTGCTTGCCATATTCGATCGAAGCTGATTTGGTGAGGCCAGCAACGCCGTGCTTGGAGGCACAATAGGCGCTCAGGTTGGCGATCCCGATAAAACCGGCAATCGAAGAAGTGTTCACAATTGCGCCTCCGCCCGACGCCAGAATCGCCGGGATCTGGCAACGCATCGCATAGAACACGCCATTTAAATTGACGTTGATAACGCTCTGCCAACCTTCAGGCGTGAGTTCGCCGACATGTTTTTCCGGACCTACGATACCAGCATTATTGAATGCCAGATGCAGGCCGCCATATGTCTCTTTGGCGAATTCGACTGTAGCTTCAGCATCCTCAGGCTTTGCCACATCCGCTTTAAATGCCGCCGCCTTGCCCCCTGCGTCCAGGATCTCCGTTGCAACCCTCTCCGCAGCCGTCAGATCGATATCGGACAGAACTACGGCTGCTCCCCCGGCAGCAAGCAGTTTAGCCGTTTCGGCACCGATTCCAGACCCCCCTCCCGACACAATAGCGACTTTTCCCATGAACTCGTTCGACATCGGATTTGCTCCTCTCATATTGAGATTTGGCAATTTTACGGGAAGCGCAGTCTCGAGGCCGTCTTGACTTCCACTCATGTCTCGGGCTCCGCATCAGCGCGCTGCAGCAGTTCCGCATAGCCGTCGGTATCGGCCCGTGAAATCCCCAGCTGTGCCATGAAGCGCGCCAGGTTGGTCTCACGGGCGCGGCCGAGACCCCGGCCGCGCCTGTCACTTCAGCGGTAGTGCAGGACCATGAACTTGTCGAGTTCGACCTGCTTGCCCGGAGGTACCACCACGGTAGTCATCGGGTCGCGAATGATTGCGGGCCCGGGAACCACGTTGCCCGCCCTGAGCTCTCCCATTTGCCATACGGAAAAATCGGTCCACTTGCCGTCGTGATAAACCTTGCGGCTTTCGACGTAGGCCGAATCGCTGGGTTTGGAGGAGGCCAGCTCATGCTCCGCCATTTCCGGCTGCGGCTTCGGGGCCACTGCCTGCAGGTACACCTCGGTGATGGAGTAGCCTGTTTGCGGAAAACGCGCCCCTTCGGGGTAGACCTTCGTGTACATATCCTCGAAGGCTGCGATCACACGATCCATGTCCTCCGGCGTGGACAGGTGCCCGAACTCGATCGGTGTATCGAAGCTCTCGAGCTGTCCGATGTAACGGGCATAGATGCCGTAACGGAAGGTGAGATGCTTCGCATCGACGCCCTCGTGACGGAGCTCTTCCCGCGCATCCGCCTCGAGTTCCCGGAACTGTTGGTCAAGACGCAGCGCAAATGCCCGTTTGGCATCGGCCCCCATCGCATTGGGAACCAACTCGACGAAGCCGCGGTGATAGCGGTGCATGTACTCAGCGCAGGCCGCGCCAAAGGCCGAGAAGCCCGCCGCCCACGGCAGCGTGATCACGTCGGCCAGATCGATGCCATCGGAGTAGCCATACATATGCACCGGGCCGGCGCCACCGTAGCACAGCATGGTGAATTCGCGGGGATCGTAGCCCTTTGAGGTCAGCATTGCAGATGCCAGGTCGCGCATCTGCGTGTTGACGACTTGAAGGATGCCGCGACCCGCTTCGTAGACGTCGAGGCCCAGCGGGCGGGCGATGGTCTCCTCCAGAGCCGCGAGCGCCCGTTCGCGATCCAGTGTGATCTTGCCGCCGAGGAAGTAGTTGGGGTCGACGTAGCCGAGCGCGACGTTCACATCGGTCACCGTGAGCTTGTCATACTTGTAGCAGATGCCCACCTTGGAGCCGGCGCTCTCGGGACCGACATGCAGACGTTTGTACTCGTCCACCCGCACGGCAGAGCCCGCGCCCGCCCCCCCCGAGTCCAGCGCCACCATCGGCAGCGCGAGACGGTGACCGGCGAAGTCGGCGTCCTTGTTGAGGCCGAGGCGGCCGCCGACCAAGAGACCGACGTCGAAGCTCGTGCCGCCCATGTCGGCCGTGATCACATTGGAGAGGCCCAGCTTGCGGGCCACAATCTGCGCCCCCATGAGCCCTCCCACGGGTCCGGACACCATGGTTTCGTACAGCCGTGGATACTCCACGTTCACCGCCCCGCCGTAGGACAGCAGGGTGAGCAAGCGTCCGTCGTAGCCTTCCGATTTGGCCGCGTTCTCGACGTCCAGCAGCGCATCCCGCGCCAGCTCGGCGGCAAAGCACTGGAACAGCAGACTCTTCAGCCGATTGTTCTCCTTCGACACCGGCGCCACGTCGGCAGAGCACACCACCGGCACCTTGCGCCCGGCCGCGCGCACCACTTCCTCCGCCACGGCCTTGGCACGGTGCTCGTGCTGAGGCGAGATGAAGGAGTTGATGAACAGGATGCCGATCACTTCCACGCCGCGTTCAAGCAGCGTCGTGGTGGCCTTGCGGACATCCGCTTCGTTCAGCGGAATCAGCACCTCGCCCGGCGGCAGGTGGGAGCCGGAAAAGTAGCTGCCGCCGCAGACGCGTTCGCCGATCCCCAGCACGTCGCGCGGATCGACCAGCGGACGGGTATGGTCATGCAGCTGCTGGTGCAGGATCTCGCCCTGGGTCTGGCCCAGATAGGTGAGACCGCCTTCGATCACCGAGATGTGCTCGAAGCCGCGGGTGACCAGCAAGCCGACCTTGCGGCCGGTGCCGGTGAGGATGGTGTTGAGCATGCCGGTGCCGGCATAGATGGATACCGCGCAATCGGCATGCACCGCCTTCGAGGTGGTGCCCAGCTGCTGGGCCGCGTCGTCGACCGACTCGAGATAGCTCGACGCCTCGTCTTCCCGGTTGGTCAGGGACTTGCCGATAATAAAACTACCGTCCCCCTTGACCAGGATGGTATCGGTCATCGTGCCGCCAGCATCCAGTGCCAGGATGTATTCCTTGCGCAGGGTCTTGTCCCTGCTTGTTTCAATAGTTGTCATTTTTCATCTCCTCGTGATTCGCTTTGGATATCAGGCCCATTTCGCAACGGCAGCTGCGGTGCGATCTTCGTACCAGTCGGGGGACTCGTCGCCCAGGGCGCGCCCCAGGAAGTCGCGATAGAAACGATCGAGATCGGGCAGCATCTCGACCACCAGCGGATAACCCGGTGGCACCACTTCCACGGCGAGCTGCGCTGCGCAATGCGGGCAGTAAAACTCGCGAATTTCCTGCCACTCGGGTTCCGGGCAGGCAGGTTCCGGCGAATACACTTCCTTGAACTGTTCGTGCGTCCTACGCGTATGAATCAGCGCTTCGAGCTTCCAGTTCGCGCGGTAGTCGCCAAACTCATGCCCGCACTCGCATTTGACGACGCGACCGCCGTCTGCCTTGTGCACAATGTGCAGGTGGTCGTTGAGAGGCAACAGAATGCGGTCGTCCCACTTCACCCGCTCCTGCAGTACCTCAAGGTAGTTCCAGAAGCGATCGTGGTCCTTGCGCTCCATGGTCAGCAGGCGGCGGGCGTTCTCCTTGCTAATAACGCCATCGACCAATTGGCGAATCAGGTCCTTGTCTACAGTTGACATGTCTCTACTCCATTCGAATCAGAATTGAAAATCAGCCGGGAGATGCCAGAAACCGCGGTATTCACGGTCGAATTTGGCGAAACTCATGGAGCCGCGGTACATATCGGCAACCGGCTCGATGAAGGCGCGGTCAAGGACTTTCTTGCGCTCGGCCAGCCACCATTCCTTGCCGGTTTGTGCCGTGCGCTTGCGCTCGTCACGGATTGCGGCACGGCGTTCTTCCGTCGCCTTCGCATCGAGCGACCAGCTTCCGTCCGCGGCCTGCTGCGCTGCCACGCCATAAAGCCCCTGTGCAAAATTCGCCTCCACCATGCCGAGATTCAGATCCTCGATCACGGCTTCCGGTTGGCGCTCCAGCGGGTCACCCCACCCGCCTGCTCCGCCATTCGCCGAGCCCCAGATGTCGTTGTCCTTCATCTCGATATCCGGCGGGTCGTACTTCCAGACCTGCAGGTTATCGACCTTGAGACGTCCGTCTTCGGCGTACTGGATCAGCTCGAGCGCATCGCGCGGCGTCGGACGCCCTTCGGCGACCACTTGTTCCATGTCCGTGCCGCGCGCGGAAATGTGGAACGCACCCGGTGCGGGGTAACCTCCACTCATGCCGGTTGCGGTGAAGGTGGTCATTGAAGTGGCAGCGCCGCCCCGGCTCATGCTGAGCCGCTTGCCAGGTTTGACCACCCAATGCACCGAGGTCTGGCCCAAGCCGCCGCGGAATTTTCCATGACCGCAATATCCCGACTGCGTCTTGCGGCCCAGATAGAAAGTCGCCGGAATCAGGTACTCGAACTCTTCGGCATTGCCCAGATTGCAGAGTTGGGTCCATCCGGCCCAGGTGACCGGCTGACCGTCGCGGTAGGAGAAGGCCCCTTGTGCAACACCGCCCACGTTTTCGAAGTTGGTGAAACCGTAGGGAGTACCGTCGGCCAGCTCGCCACCGCCCTGCACGCCGTCCCAGCAACCGTCGGTGGCAAACGCTTCCTCCATGTACCCGCGCGAGAACATCGCCCGGTTGATCGAGTTGAAGCTGATGCTGTTCATCGCGATGCCCTGCGCCCACATGTTGGCGTAGCTGGCGTAGTCGTTATCCGGGTTGTAGATGCAGCCCTTCGGGTAATGGCTCTTCACGGCCATGTTGATCGCCGCAGTCACCTTGGTGTTGTGGGAGAAGCTGTTGATCATCCCCAGGTAGAGCCCGCAGTCCGCGCCGCCGGGATAGCCGTTGAATGCGTGATAGCCCCAGCGTGAGCTGCCCTCGAGATCGGCGACGATGCGCCCTTTGGCATCGATCTCAATGCTTTGCCGGATGTGAATCAGGTGGTCCCTGTCAGCTTGCGGCCAGACGGTCTGCAGTCCCTTGTACTTCGCAACCCGGAAGGCGGCGCCAGTATAGGTCCCGGGAATCATCAGCGCATGGATGTTGTCCATCACCATGCGGCGGCTTTCCTCGATGACTTCGCGAGTCGCCCGCTTGTAATAGTCCAGGCCGAACTCGGTGATGATTTCGTGAATGCCCTTGTGGATCATCGCGCAGCCCGCGAGACGCATCTTGGCATCAAGGATGTTCATACTTCCCGAGCGCGTGCGGCGATTCCAGAGTTCGTCCCACCAGGTCGCCTGTTTCAGATTCTCGCCCACCTTCATCGGCGGGAAGACGAAACCGTCCATGAAAGTGTCGACGGCGAAAGCGGGCCAGCTTCCGGCTTGGGGGGCCCCCGCTTCCATGATGTGGTTCAGGCCGATCGTCCACGCGACAATCTCACCATCGATGACGACCGGGACATAGGTATATGTGTCGCCCGGGTGAGGAGCACCCGCCGTCAGACCGTCATCGGTTTCGAAAACGTCTCCGTCATTGATGCCAGGATTGGAATCATAGGCTTTGTCGGCCATGTAGCGCACGGCCACCGGAAAGGCGGCGGTATGCGAGAAGAAGCCGAGCGACAGCGCCAGCGAATCGCCTTCCGGCGTCGCCAGTGCCCACAGCGACTCACCCATTTCGCGGCCGCCCGGGCTCGCCGCGACGTAGCGCGCCACTTCGCGCGCCGCCAGCACGCAGGTGTGCAGGCGGGAATAGAAACGTTCGAACTTCATGGGATCGGCATCACGCAGCGACAAGTGCTCGATGCCGTAGTAATGCCCGGTCCGTTCCAGGAGAGTGTCCCGCTCTTCGAACACTTGCTTCAGCGTGCGCTTCTGATGTCTGCCTTCTGCGGCTGACGCCAGCATGGCAGTCACGTTCAAATTGCCCATTTGTGTCTCCATTTCGTGATAGGTATGGTTGGGAGTTCAGTTGTCCCGCAGACCACTGCCGCGAGCAACAACTTGCACTCCACCCTTATCACGCAACAACTATGCCAACGCAGAATTTGTGCATCGCAACATGAAGCCACCCCGAGCGAGGACCCCACGAAAACCGTGGAAAACGGAGAAATTTATTGCACCGCACCAATGCACTCTCCATGCTCGCAAATCGGACAGGTGTCCGGCCTATGTCCGATAGCAGGCTATTGAACCGCCGCGGGATTTGAGGAAGTGTCCTGGTCCGAGAGAATGGAACCATGAACAAGAATGCCAACCGGTTTTCCCCTGAAGTTCGAGAACGTGCGGTACGCATGATTCAAGAGCATCGGGCTGAATACGCATCGTTGTGGGCGGCAGCACAATCCATTGCACCCAAGATAGGCTGCACGGCAGTAACGCAGCTTCAATGGCTCAAGAAGGCTCAAGTTGATGCGGGTGGTGCGGGGATGAGTGCGTCTGCAAGCCGCCAAAGGGCCGCGAAACCGGGATGAAATCGGCCTGGAAATGGACCTCGCGAGCACAGAATCGCCGCCATCTGAAATCGCATCCATCAACCCACGTCGCAGCGGGTGCCGTGCAGCCCTTCCCTAGCCCTCCGCCTCGAACGCAGCCCGCACCGCCCCGATGATGCGCTGGTGCAGGTCGAAAAATGGGCCATCTTCCCGGAAGATCTGCGGCAGCTCCTTGCGCAGCTTGTTGCTTACGGTCCAGTTTTCCTGTTTCAGCGAGCGGATGATGCGGTCCGCATCGGCATCCGGCATTTCGACCAGTGCCTTCAAGGCAGCCAGGGCCTGATCGTATTGGCGCAGCAACTGCGCTTCCTCTGCCATTTCGTGTTCCACCGTCTGGCGCAACACCGCACTGAGGTAGCGCACATGCCCGGTCAGATCCAGATAGCGCCAGGCATGTCCGGCATCTTCCGTTTGCAGGAACTCGAAATCGGTCAGCACCCCATCGGGGCAAGTCCTGCGCTGGCCAAAGCGGTACGCATTCGCATACCGCCGCATGAACGGCCTGGACACCAATTCCAGCACCTCGTCATAGCCGGCACGGCCCTTCGCGCTCCCCGCGATGGTGGCCGACACCGGCACAATCAGGTTGGCAGGCACCGCCTTGTCCGCCGCTAGCAGGTGGTTGATGAAAAACCGGTGCACGCGCCCATTGCCATCGGCCAGCGGGTGCAGGTACACAAAGGCAAACGACACCGCTGCCGCCCTGACCACAGGATTCGCGCCACGGGTGCGCAGCTCGTACTGCCGCAAGGCATCCAGCATGCCGCCCACCATGGCCGCATCAGGCGCGATGTAATGCACCACCTGTGCCCGAAAGCTGTTTTGCCCCACAAACACAGGCGATTGGCGAATGCCCAGCCGCAAGGCCCTTTCGCCCAGCACGGCCTTCTGCAGCGTCAGCAAACTGGCGGGGGCCATGGGGTCATCGATGCGGCCACTGTATTCGCCAATGGCAGCGGCAAACCGCTGCACCCGGTCAGCCTTGTCGGCTTCGTGCTCAATGGCGAAGCTGGCGCGCGATTCCTTGAGCGTCAACCAGGCTGCACTGCGGAGCAGCAGTTCGGGACCGTACGCGTTGTCCAGCGCCTGCACCCCGGCGGTCACATCAAACAGCCAGTCACGCTCTTGCGCCGGACCCAGGTACACCAGGGGACAAAATTCCGGGCAACCGGGCAGATTGTTGTTGATGCGCCAACGCCGCACCCGCTCGGGCTGTCCGGCCACCAGGTATTGGCGGGCATCCAATGCATCCACATACGCTACATTGGGCGCAGTGTCGGGCACGGGTAGAGTCCGGCCCGTGAACCATTCGTACAAAAACGCGGTGCGCCGTGCATAGCGGCCTGTGGGTTCCTCCCTGACCCAAGCGGCGACCTCTTCGGCATCAATGCATGAAAACAGCCGGGAAAAAAATTCGAAGTTGAACCGCTCATACTTCAACCCGAATTCAAAGTGGCCACGAAACGTGTCGGCTGGCTGGTACTGCGGCGGCCAGCTGAGCCGCTCCCCTTGCTGCGTCACTTCGCGCTGACGCACCGCTCCCACACAGCTATGCGTAAAGAGCGCTTGTACCAGCCGGATACCGTGCCACTGCGTCAAGCGCTGAAAGCCGAACAAGGTGTCTTCCATGGCATTTATTTCGATATAGAAACCACCATTTTGCTATAAAAACGGCGGTTTTCCACCAAAACGATATAGCCACAGGCACCCGCCAAGCCTTGCGCAAAGTAACAGCACGGCGTCAGCCCACACCTTGACAGATGCCGCGCACCTCGCTCCGGGCCTGCCCCGACAGGTATCAGGCAACAACCGCCCGCACCAGTTGCGGCAGCAGCGCAAAGCCGTTACGGCTGCCGGTGGTGACATACCCTACCAGCTGGCTGTCGCGATGGGCCAGGGCGGTGAGCCCGTCCTCCCCTTCATTCAGCTGCCAGTCGAGGTCGTGCCCTTGCGTAATGCCGGCCAGCTGGATCGGATAGCGTGGCGTTTTCACCGCCACCGGCAGCGGCCCGAAGCGCACCGGCGTGGGTATGCCGGCCAGCGTGCTGGCCAGGGCGTTGGCAGACAAGGTAATGGGCTGCAGAAAAGGCAGGATCTGCCCTTCGATTTCGGCGCAGTCGCCCAGTGCATGGACGTGCGCTTGCGAGCTGCGCAGATAGGCATCGACGAGAATGCCGCGCCGCGTCTCCAGCCCGGCCGCCAGCTCCAGCCGTGGCTTCAGACCCGCTGCACAGACGACGGCGTCCACCATCAGGGTATCACCATCGTTCAGCGTAACGCGGTAGCCCGGCCCGGCCCGGTCGATCCGTGCCACCCCGGTGCCAAAGCGCAGCGAGACCGGCCCCATCGCGCGGTGCAGCTGCTGGCTGACCACCTCGGGCACCAGCCGCTCGAGCAGGCGGCTGCCGATGTCCACCAGCGTGACCTGCTTGTGCCGGGCAATGTCGTGGGCGATTTCCGTGCCGATCAGGCCGCCACCGATGACCAGCACATGCTGGCTCTGGTTGAGCCGGTCGAAGTAACGCCGGTACTGCTCCAGGTTGTTCAGGGTCAGGATGTCCTGTGCCGCATCGCCGCCCACCGGCGGGATGAAGGGCTCGGCGCCCACCGCCAGCACCAGATCGCTGTACGGAATGCGTGCCGCCCCGGCCGTGACGGTTTGGCTGGCAAAGTCGATCGCGCTGACCCGGGTCTGCGGCCTGACCATGATTTTCAGTTCGGCGGCCATGCCGGTGGCGCTGTTCTGCACCAGTTGCGCGGCACTGGCCTGATGGCCAAAGCCGTGGCTGAGCTGCGGCTTGGGGTAGTGCTCGCCGCCATCCTCGGTGAGGAGGACGACCGGCGTGCTGGTGTCGTGTTGGCGGAAGGCCCGGGCCAGCGTGTAGCCGGCATGGCCGCTGCCGATGATGACAAGAGGTTTTTTCATCGCATTTTTCCAAAAGCGGCCGCTTACGCGGGAACAAAGTCGTTTTTGCCCATGAAGCACGTCGGGCAGAGGAAGGTCTCGGGAACATCCTGCCATGCGGTGCCGGCAGCCACGCCTTGGGCGGCTTCTCCCTGTTGCGGGTCGTAAATCCAGGAGCAGGTCTTGCAGCGCATCTTGTCGCCGCAGCCGGATGCGGCCGTGGCTGCCACCGTGCCCGGCCCGTTGCTGCCCAGTTGCTCAACGAGGGCCTCGCCAAAACGCACCCCCTCGGCAATGGCGTCGTCGTTCGGGCGCCATTCGGCGGCAATGCCCTGGTTGAGCACGCGGAAACCGGCATCGTCCAGGCGTTTGGCAATGCGTTCCACCGCGCCGCCGTTCCAGCCATGGGTACCAAAGGCCGCCGCCGCCTTGTTCTTGAAGCGCAAGCCGGTCATTTCCTCGAGCAGGGCGGCCACATGCGGCAGCATCACGTTGTTGACGGTGGGGCTGCCAACCAGGATCGCCTTGGACTTGAACACATGGGTCAGCACATCGTTCTTGTCGGTGTTGGACAGGTTGAACAGCTTGATCACCACATTCGGGTCGGCCTTGCGGATGCCCTGGGAAATCGCCTCGGCCATCATGCGGGTGCCGTTCCACATGGTGTCATAGACCAGGGTGATCTGGTTTTCCTGGTAGTTGTCGGCCCATTTCAGGTACTGCTCGACAATCTGGGTCGGCTTGTCGCGCCAGATGATGCCGTGGGCGGTGGCGATCATGTCGATCGGCAGGTTCAGCGCCAGCACTTCGTGGATTTTCTGGGTCACCAGCGGGCTGAACGGGGTCAGGATGTTGGCGTAATACTTGATGCACTCTTCCTGCAGTTCGACCGGATCACACAGGTCGTTGAACATCTGGGCGCTGGCATAATGCTGGCCAAAGGCATCGTTGCTGAACAGCACGGCGTCGCCGGTCAGGTAGGTGGCCATGCTGTCCGGCCAGTGCAGCATCGGCATCTCGACAAACACCAGCTGCTTGCCGTTGCCCAGGTCGAGGCTGTCGCCGGTCTTGACGATCTGGAAATTCCAGTCCTGGTGGTAGTGGCCGCGCAGCGATTTGGCGCCATTGGCGGTGCAGTAGATCGGCGTGCCCGGGATACGTGCCATCAGCGCCGGCAAGGCGCCACTGTGGTCGCTCTCGCCGTGGTTGGCGATGATGTAGTCGATGGCGCCCAGGTCAACCTCCTTGGCCAGATTGGTGACAAATTCTTCGGCATAAGGCCCCCAGACGGTGTCGATCAGGGCGATCTTCTCTTCCTGGATCAGATAGCTGTTGTAGCTGGAACCCCGGTGCGTGCTGTACTCGCTGCCGTGGAATTCACGCAGCTCCCAGTCTTGTTTGCCAACCCAGCGGATGTTGTTCTTGACGGTGAATGTCATGGACGGTAGCTCCTGTAAGTCCTGTCAACGTTAAAGATTCGTGATAAATGAATCTTATACTTCGAACATTCATTTTCAAAGAATGTTATTCTTCGGCAAGAATTTGCTTGAGTCGGATCAAGCCCGAATGTGCACCGAAACCCCGTGCGGAATCCCTGTCCCGGGGTCGGGCGCCGGTTCATCCGGGGCCACCTGGCGTACGTAGTAAGATCCAGCAAGAACCCTGCCCCTATCCATCACCTCCACCCTGCGGCCCAGCCATGCGCCTGACTGTTTTCACCGATTACTGCCTGCGGGTCATGATGTACAGCGGCCTTGCCAGCGAGCGCCTGGTGACGATCAGCGAGATCGCCCAGGCGTACGGCATTTCCGCCAGCCATCTGACCAAGGTGGTGTTTTTCCTTGGGCAGCAGGGCTACCTCGAGACGGTACGTGGCAAGGGAGGTGGAATCCGGCTTGCAAACAACCCGCAACAGATCAATCTTGGAACGCTGGTACGTGCCGCCGAGGCGGATAACGTTCTGGCCGAGTGCTTCGATGCGCAGCATTCGCAGTGCCGGATCGCCGCATGCTGCCGGCTCAGCAATGTGCTCCAAGCCGCGCAGGTGGCTTTTTATCGTGAGCTGTCACGCCACACCCTGGCCGATCTGCTGGTGCAACCGGCCGACCTGGGGCAGGCATTGGGCATCGAGATCCGGGTCATCAAGCACGACGTGCCATGACCCCTTCGGTAAAAGCGTTTGCAACAGCTGACAACCATGCCACGGTGCCAAGCGCCGAGAGCAGAATCAGATGTCAGCCCTGCTTGCGACGGGACTAGCGCTATTTTGCCAAGCCACCTTCGAAAAAACGTGACATATATCACATTTGAAGGCCGCGCGGTGTCCTGATTTTCGTGTATGGGACTTTCCCTTGTGCAGGCTTTTCTGGCTTGTATGGGCAGATATGGAAGCCTAAGCTGGCCAGGCAGCGTCGCTCCAGACCCCAGGATGGCAGGTCAATGCAGTGAGGAGTGGCAAGCTGATTGTCACCAGATGTGCGCCTCACGCGCAGCAAGGAGCGGACCATGCCTGTGGCTTTGACGTATCCCGGAGTGTATGTAGAAGAGGTACCCAGCGGCGTGCGAACCATCACCGGCGTGGCCACGTCGGTGGCTGCGTTCGTGGGCTATACGCGCAAGGGCGTGCCGGACAAGGCCGTGCCCATCACGAGTTTCGGCGATTTCGAGCGCGCCTACGGCGGGCTGGACCGTGAAAGCCCCGTCTCGTATGCGGTGCGGCAGTTCTTTGCCAACGGCGGCACCCAAGCCATCATCGTGCGCGTGGCCACGGGCTTTGCCTCGGCCGCCTGGACACTGCAGAGCAGCGCGCCTGCGGCGGTGCTGGATCTTGCCGCAGCCAGCCCGGGAGCCTGGGGCAACACCCTGCGCATCACGGTAGACCGCGCTGGCGCCCGCAACCCCGATGCCGAGTTCAACCTGGTGGTCCTGCAATTGCAGGCCGACGGCGCAACGCTCGTGCCGGTGGAGACGCACCGCAACCTGAGCATGAATGCCGCCTCCCCGCAATACGTCGAATCGGTGGTGAACAACGCGTCTTCGCTCATCACCGCCAAGCGCAAGGGCGGGCTCACCTTCAACCAGCCTGGCTTTGCGGTGAGCAAGGTGGTGAGTTTTCCGCTCACGGCCACGGATCTGGTAATTGCCGGGGTGGCCAACGGCACCACGCCGTTCCGGCTGACGCTGGCCGGCCCTGCCCCCGGCACCATGGCGAATCTGGTCACTGCCATCAACACGGCCATCAGCACGGCCGGCCTGAATGCGGTGCTGCAGGCTTCCGATTCGGGAGCGGACGGCGGCGCAGGCAACGGCTTCCTTAAACTCAGTTCGCTGGTAAATGGAGAAGCGTCGAGCGTGGTGATCGCCGGCGGTGCGTTTGGCGGGCTGTCGGGCAGCATCCAGCTGGGCCTGGCCAACGGCGGCCGCGAATTCACCGGCAATGTCCAACACCGCCCAGCCAATGTGACCGAGGTGGCGCCGCCCACCAAGGGCGTTGACGGATCGCGCGGCAGCGCCAACGACCTTGCAGGCAGCGAGAACAGCAAGACCGGCATGTACGCGCTGCTGGACACGGACCTGTTCAACATCCTGTGCATTCCCGAAACCTTCGACATGACGGACGCGCAGGCCGCTGCCGTCATTCCCGCCGCGGCGGCCTTGTGCGAAAAGCGCCGCGCCTTCTACATTGTGGATGCGCCGACGGGCAAGACTCTGGCCAACATCGCCACCTGGGCCAACGGCGTCACGCAATCGCGCAACGCGGCGGTGTACTTCCCTGCCGTGAAACTGGCCGACCCGCTGGATGAATTGCGCCCGCGCGCAATGGCGCCGTCGGGCACACTGGCCGGCGTGTATGCGCGCACCGATGCCACGCGCGGCGTGTGGAAGGCGCCTGCCGGCACCGATGCCACGCTCAATGGCGTACTCGACTTGGCGCTGCCCATCAATGATGCAGAGAACGGACAAATCAACCCCAAGGGCGTAAACGCCTTGCGCAGCTTTCCGGCCTATGGCCGGGTAGCCTGGGGCGCGCGCACGCTCAAGGGGGCTGATGCCCAGGCCGACGAGTACAAGTACCTGCCGGTGCGCCGTCTGGCGCTGTTCCTGGAAGAAAGCCTGTACCGGGGCACGCAGTGGGTGGTGTTCGAACCCAACGACGAGCCGCTGTGGGCGCAGATCCGGCTGAACATCGGCGCCTTCATGCAGGGCCTGTTCCGCCAGGGCGCGTTCCAGGGCCGTTCGCCGCGCGAGGCGTACTTTGTCAAGTGCGACCGGGAAACCACCACGCAGAACGACATCAACCTGGGCATCGTCAACATCTTCGTCGGCTTTGCGCCGCTCAAGCCGGCCGAGTTCGTGGTGATCAAGCTGCAGCAAATCGCTGGCGACATTCCCACCTGAGCCCGTGGCCAGCCAGTACGCCACACCATTTGCCTGATTGGTTCCTGACCGAGGAGAAACTTCATGGCCCAGTTTTCCGTCAACCCGCAGCGCTTCGACCCCTACAAGAATTTCAAGTTCCGGGTCAAGTGGGACGGCCGGTTTGTCGCCGGCATCAGCAAGGTCTCGGCACTCAAGCGCAGCACCGAGGTGGTGGAGCACCGCGAAGGCGGCGATCCGTCCTCGGCGCGCAAATCACCGGGACGCACCAAGTACGATGCCATCACGCTGGAGCGCGGTATCACGCACGACACCGAGTTCGAGAAGTGGGCCAACAAGGTGTGGAACTTCGGCTCCGGCCTGGGCGCCGAAACCTCACTGAAGGATTTCCGCAAGGACCTGATTCTGGAGGTCTACAACGAGGCCGGGCAACTGGTGCTGTCCTACAAGATCTTCCGCTGCTGGGTGTCGGAATACCAGGCCCTCCCCGATCTGGATGCCAACGCCAACGCCATTGCCATCCAGCACATCAAGCTGGAAAACGAAGGCTGGGAGCGCGACTATGGTGTGGCCGAACCCTCGGAGCCAAGCTTTACCGAGCCGGCCTGATCGCACCGCCAGGGACTGAACCATGCGCGCCGCTGCCGCCCCCGCCACTGCAGACTTGCTTGCGCTGTGGGAGCGCGCTGCACAGGCGGCGCCCCTGGAGCGCGACGAAGCTCTGCTGGGCGCCATGCTGGAGTCGCCGCCCGCCTCGCTGGGCGCGCGCCATGCGGCCTTGCTGGGCTTGCGCTCGCAGCTGTTCGGGCAGAGGCAACTGCTGCGCTGCCATTGCCCGCATTGCAGTGAGGTGTCGGAGTTTGCCATCGATTGCGATGCGCTCGCCCGCACGCTGCTGCCCGCCGATGACGCAGGGCAGCCCCAGCGGCTGGAGGCGCAGGGCTGGCACATCGAGTTCCGCCTGCCCACCGCAGCAGACCTGCGCGCGGCCGCCAGCCTGGCCACGGACGACGATGGCTTTGTGCAGGCGCTGCTGCAACGCTGCGTGACGCGATGTGAACAGGGCAAGGGCGTGCCGTGTGCACCGCAGGAGTTGCCCGCCCCGGTAGCAGCAGCCCTGTCGCAGCGCATGGAAGAGCTGGAACCCGGCGCCAGTGTGCGCTTTGACCTGAGCTGCCCGCACTGTGCCCAATCGTGGCTGGCGCCCATGGATGTGGGTGGTGTGCTGTGGAGCGAACTGCAAGCGCGGGCCGAACGTCTGTTGCTGGAGGTGGATGCGCTGGCGCGCGCCTATGGCTGGAGCGAAACAGAGGTGCTGGCGCTCAGCCCCCTGCGCCGCGCCGCCTACCTGCAACTGGTGGGAGCTGCATGATGGCCCGGGTAACTGCCTCCTCCATGTCCTTCCTGGCCCGGCTGGCCCCTTCGGTGCATGCAGCCGTAACCGGCGTGCGTGCGGCGCTGCCGGCGCGGTTTGCCCCCGCAGGCACAGCAGAGCCCCTGCTGGAGCAGACGGCCGAGACGGCCGCCGCGTGGCCTGCCGCATATGCCCCGCACCCTGCACTGAACCCTGCACCGCAGCAGATGGATGCTGATGCGCCAGCGCGCACTGCGCCCGCCGCAGCACCGTTGTTTTCTCCGGCACACCAGGCCACCCCGCCCTCCTTTGCCCCACGCGAAACTGGCTCGCCACCGCGCCCCTTTCCGGCCGCCCCCCTGCCGCACGCAGAGGACCCGCTGCGCAGCGATCAGGCCGCTTGGGCACCAGCCATCTCCGGCCTGCCAAGCCGTGCAGAGGTGCTGACGGCAGCGACGCAGCTCCCCTTGGGCAGCAGCCCGGCAGCGCCGGCCAGCGCCACGCCGCTCCTTGCCGAGCACAGCGGCCCCGCCCCCGCAGCGCATGCGCCCTTACGGACCGCCACGGTCGCACAGCGCACGCTGCCGGCCACCACTAACACCCCGTCCGTGGTACATGTCACCATCGACCGCATCGACGTGCGCCTGCCCTCGCCGGTCGCTGCAGTGCCACACGCCAGCCCCGCACACCATGCCGCTTCCACCTTGCCACTCGACGAATACCTGCGCCAGCGTGGAAAGCTGCGCAACGGAGGTACGCCATGAGTTCGCCACTGGCCATCGGCGCCGTCAGCGCGGTGCTGCGCAACCTGCTGGACAACGGCCTCATCGAAGCCGGTGCGGCCATCGGCACCACCGTGAACGTGAGTGCGGTGGCGCCCGACACCATCGACCTCAACAGTGTCGACGACCCGCCGCGGCTCAATATCTTCCTGCACCAAGTCACGCCCAACAGCGGCTGGCGCAACACGGGCCTGCCCGCGCGCAGCAGCAGCTCGGGCGAACGGCTCGGCAATGCACCACTGGCGCTGGATTTGCACTATGTGATTACTGCCTATGCACGGGCGGATTTTCAGGCGGAGATCCTGCTGGGCTATGCCATGCACCTGCTGCACGAACGCCCCGTGCTGGACCGCGCTGCCGTACGCCGGGCGCTCAATCCGAGTCCGCTGGACGTGAGCATGTTGCCGCCGGCATTCCAGGCGCTATCAGCCAGTGACCTGGCGGATCAGGTCGAGCTGCTCAAGATCACCCCGGCCATGATGGGCACCGACGAAATGTCCAAGCTGTGGGCGGCCATCCAGACGCACTACCGGCCCTCGGCGGCCTATATGGTATCGGTGGTGCTGATCGAGGGCCGCAAGCCGGGCGTGACGCCGCTGCCGGTACTGTCGCGTGGAGCAGTCGACCCGGTCACGCACCGCGATCGCGGGGTGGTCGTCAACGCGGACATGCTGCCGCCGCTGCCCACGCTGTTTGAAGCGGAGCCGCAACTCAATCAAAGCGGCGCGCGACTGGGCGAGGTTGTCACGGTCAAGGGGGTGCGCCTCATGGGCAGCGGCCACCGGGTCCGGCTCACGCACCGGCTGGCCGCCACCCCGGTCGAGATCATCCCTGCCACACCTGATGCCACGGGTACGCAGTTCAGCTTTACGCTGCCCAACGACGCGGCAGCCCAGATCGCGCTGATCGCCGGGCAGTGGTCGCTGAGTGTGCGCTTCACGCCGGCCGGGGAAACCGAAGCGCGCGACACCAATGCGGTGCCGTTGGTGCTGGCACCAGCCCCCGTGATCACGGCCGATGTGCCGCTGGGATTGCCGGCCATCAACATCAGCCGCAGTGGCGTTCCGCCCCGCGTGCGGGTGACCCTGCGCGCACGGCCGCAAGTGCGGCCGCAGCAGCGCGCAACGCTCATGCTCGACGGGCTGGAAGCCGTGGCCCAGCCCCGTGCCACGGCAGCCGATCCACTGATTTTCGAGTTTCCCAACAGCGTCTCGGCCGGCCCGCATTGGCTACGCCTGCGCGTGGACGGCACCGACAGCGTGCTGCTCGACCGCAGCGGGCCGGCGCCGGTGTTTGACGTGACGCAGAAAGTGACGGTGCCGGCATGAGCAAACAGCCCCTGTCATGCCGGAGGCGGCCATGAACGCAGCACGCCAGGCCACCCCTGACACCCCCCCTACGCGGGACTGGCTCGCCGAGAACCAGCGCTGGATGGTTCGCGCGCAGGCTGCGCTACGCCTGCGCATCACAGCAGCCATCGCCGCCAGCCAACCGGCCGACGCGGTGGCACCCACTGCGCCAGTGGCCCAGGCTTGTGAAGAGCACGCAGCTGTCGATGCCGACTTTGTGCCGGCCCTCGACCACTGCGCCCATCTCTTCGGGCTGTCTGCTTTCGAACGCGAAATACTGCTGCTCACGGCGGGGGTGGAGCTGGACAGTGCGCTGCGCCGTACTGTCGCGCAGGCCCAGGCGGTGCTGGCGGAGCGCGAGGGGCTGGCACAGCCCAGCTTCGCGCTGGCCGTGCGCGTACTGGCACAGCCGCACTGGGATGCACTGTCGCCACAAGCACCGCTGCGCCGCTGGCATCTGGTGGAGCTGGAAGGCCAGCATGCGCCAGCACAACAGCCACTGCGCATGGATGAACGCGTGCTGCACTACCTGACTGGCACGCCGGCCGCCGACGAACGGCTGTTCGGGTTGGCGCGGCTGGAGCCGTGCAAGCCGGCGCAGAAGATATCGCCCCTTGCCGGGCGCATCGCGCAAGGACTGACAAGCCGCGATGCACGGCTGCCACTGGTGCTGCTCGCACAGGACCGTGGCCATTCCGACACGCTGCGCGGCGCTGCGTTGCAGGGCCTGGACGCCATCGGCATGCCGGGCTTGTGGCTGCATGCCCGGGACCTTCCCCAGGACGCCCGCGCCTTGGCCGACACAGCGCGGTTCATTGACCGCGAAGCCGTATTCACGGGCAGCATTCCGGTCGTGGCGCTGCCGACGTGCGAGGCCGCTTCCAGCGGCAGCGGGCAGGCGGCTGTCACGCTGGTGTCGCACCTGCTCAGCCCGGTGTTGATGCTGGGTGCGCCGGACCCCGGCCAGCTGGCGTGGCTTTCGGCCCGGCACATCCAGCGCATTACCGTGCCCGAGCTGGAGGGGCCAGACCTGCGCACCAGGCTCAGGCAGCTCCTGCCGGGCTTGCCTGACGCCGCACAGATCGACCTCTGCATCGAAGCAATGCAGCCGGCGCTGCAGCAGTTCCGGCTTTCCGAGCAGGCCCTGCAGCGTGTACTGGAAGAGGCACTGCCGGCCCACCCCGCCCTCCCGGCCGAACAGGCACCCGCGCAGCTGGCCCAGCGCGTTTGGCAGGAGTGCCGCCATGCCACGCGGGGCGGACTGGAGGCACTGGCGCAGCGCATCGAGTCGCGCGTCCGTTTCGATGATCTGGTGCTGCCGCAGGGCCAACTGCGCATGCTGCAGGACATTGCCGAGCACTTGCGCCACCGCCACACGGTGTACGAGCGTTGGGGCATGGGTGGCATGACAGCACGCGGCCAGGGCCTGTGTGCCCTGTTTGCGGGCGAAAGCGGCACTGGCAAAACGCTGGCTGCCGAAGCCGTGGCCAATGAGGCGGGGCTCGACCTGTACCGCATCGACCTGGCCACCGTCGTGAGCAAATACATTGGCGAGACCGAGAAGAATCTCAAGCAACTGTTCGATGCAGCAGAGGACAGCGGGGCCGTGCTGCTGTTCGACGAGGCCGACGCCCTGTTTGGCAAGCGCAGCGACGTGAAGGACAGCCACGACCGCTATGCCAACATCGAGGTGGCCTACCTGCTGCAGCGCATCGAAGCCTATCGCGGCCTGGCCGTACTTACCACCAACCAGAAGAGCGCGCTGGACCGCGCTTTCCTGCGGCGCATCCGCTTCGTGGTGAACTTTCCATTTCCTGACCTGTCTGCGCGCCGCGCACTGTGGCGCAAGGCATTTCCGGCAGAGGCCCCGGTCGAAGGGCTAGACCTCGAGCAGCTCGCCCGCTTGCCGCTCTCGGGCGGTGCCATCCGCAACGTGGCCTTGCATGCGGCCTTCGTGGCGGCTGCGCGCGGCACCGGCATCGACACCTCGGCGCTGGCCGAAGGCGCGCGCCTCGAATACGCAAAAAACGACCGGCCTGGTGCAGGCCTGATGCGGGAGGTTTCACCATGACCGCAAGCACGACCAAGCCGGCAGAAATCCACATCCACATCGGCCGGGTGGTGGTGCACGGCCAGGCAGCGCCCAACCCGCAGACCTTGCGTGCTGCAGTGCAAAAGGCGATTGCCCGGGCCTTGGCCGATACCGGCAACGCCAATACAACGGCAGACGCCATGCAGGCCAGCCCCGACGCCTTGTCTCGCCACTGCAGCCTGCACATCGGCCAGGCCGTGCATGCGGCCACACAGGCCACCCTTCCAAGTGGGGCAGCCCCGGTGCCACGGAGGTACACATCATGAACCAGCGCAGCCTGTCAGGCGTCCGCGAGAACAGCAACGACGCAGCCCGCAAGGCTGCACCGCAAGGCGGAAAATCGGGCCCAGGCCCGGCATGCCCGCACTGCGACAAGACCGAACGGCACAGCCCCCTGGGCGCGGCCGAGTTTGGCGCGGTGCCCGTATCGCGCTACACCAAACCCGAGGCCGCCTTTGCGGATGACGACGACCAGCGAGGCGTTGCCGAAACGGCACCGGCACCGGCACCAGCCCCCGGCCCGGCGGCAGCCCCCGCTCCAGCCGCACCGCCCGCCGCTGCGCCGGCTCCTGCTGGGCCCGCCGCCGCGCCGGCGCCAGCCGTTCCCAACATCACCTGGTCGGCCGCAGGCTACGCTGCAGACAATGCCAACGGCGCATCCACCACCGTCGAACGTGCCTTTACCCCGGCCTACAGCGCCACGCAAGACGCGACAGCAAGTGTCTGGCGCATGGGCGTTAGTTCCATCACCGGTGGCGTAGACATTACAGTCCACAAGGGCGGCTCGCGCGACCCGGGCACTTCGGCCCCGACGACAGAGGCTGAGGCACAGGATGCCGTCACAGTAATGAAAGGCTACTATGCCCGCGGCAGCCGTGGTTCGTGGCACACGGAAGGCGCCTCCAGGACGCATGAAGAACATCACTACCGCGAATGGAAGTGTTCGGCCGAGCACTATTGGGCTCTCGCCGGCCCGGCCATCTGCGCCCTCACCGCCCCACTTGCAAGCCACGCCAATGCCGCCGCAGCCGTGACGGCGATGACCCCTGCGGCCGACGCCAAGATCACTTCGTTCAAGGCTGCCGCCCGCGCCTACTGGTTCACGCTGGCCGACAACGCCAGCAGCCGGCCTTACGCGGCGGGCCAGGCCGTCCTGAACACCTCGATCACCAACGTGCAGGCACTGGCTGCGGGCAATGGCTGGACAGTGCCGGGTGGAGTTACGGCCACCGCGGGGACAGAGCCACCCTGCTACCAGCCCTATACCGCTTACGCCCCCTGAACCATGAACCCCACATTCCCCCTGCACCTCACGCTGCACGTGCCACCCGTGACGGATCCGTCACGGCACTTCGTTGTCGTGGCCCGCTTTACCAACACCTCCACGGCACCGTTGCAGCTGCTGATGCTCTTCGAGCCGCTGCCGGTGTTCTTTACGGCGATGCTGGTGGCTGCCACAGGCGGCGCAGTCGACGTGGCCGGCATGGGCAAACTGGATCCACTGGAGGGCAGTCTGCACAGCCAAACGCTGGCCGAGGGCGCAAGTCTGGATGTGTCGCTGGATCTCGCACCCTGGATCCGTGGCGCCATGGCGCCAGGGCAGTACGAACTTTCCCTCCAGTACCACAACGCCTACGGCGAGTCCTGCTTCAAGGGCGTGGTCGAAAGCCCGCCCGTCAGCGTGCACGTCGGCACAGGGAGGCAAGCATGAGCCTCGGTTCTTCCCCAAAACTCCTCAAAGGCGGCCTCGTCGTGCTTGCCCCCGGCGGCGGCCCGGTGCAGCGCACCATCGCGCTGCAGTACAACCCCGAGAGGCTGTCGCGCAGCTACCAGGTGCAGGGCGTGGGCGGCGATGGCGGCGGCGAACGCGCGCAGCCCTTCCGGCTGAAGGGCCCGGCGATCGAGACCATCAAGCTCGACGCCGAGATCGATGCCACCGATCAGCTCGAGTTTCCCGGCAACCATGCCAACGTCGTGGCCCACGGCATCGCGCCGCAGCTGGCGCTGTTGGAAGCGCTGGTCAACCCCAGCGTGGAAGAATTGCTGAATCTCGCCGCACAAAGCGAAAGCGGCACGCTGGAGATCCTGCCGCCCGAGGCGCCACTGGTGCTGTTCGTGTGGGGCAGGAGCCAGGTGGCGCCGGTACGCGTGACCGACTTCTCCATCACCGAAGAAGCCTTTGACCCTGCACTCAACCCGCTGCGCGCACGGGTGTCCCTGGGCCTGCGTGTAATGAGCACCGACGACCTGGGCTTCCGCCACAAGGGCGGCACCCTGTTCATCAGCCACCTGCGTACGCGCGAGGCGCTGGCCAGCCAGGCCAGCGGGGCGACGCTCACCTCGCTGGGCCTCAACAACCTGCCATAAAGGACGCTGCACCATGACCACCGATCCCGTGCAATTGCTGATCGAAGCCGGCGCCATCCCGTCCAACCCGTTCGGGCCAAACAGCCGCTACCACAGCGTGCCACTGGGCCGGCACGTGCGTGGCCCCGACGCCCCGGGTGTGGCCTATGTGCTGCGGCGCTTCATCCCGCAGCGGCGTGACATTGCCATCGCGGCCGAGCACATCGTCACCAGTGGCGAACGGCCCGAGCTGCTAGCCACGCAGGCGCTGGGCGACCCCGAGCTGTACTGGCGACTGGCCGACGCCAACGCGGTGACGGACCCGTTCGAACTCACCGACGAACTGGGCCGGCGCATCACCTTTCCCCTCCCGCCCGGGTTCTGAAACCACCAGCGATTGCCCACACCATGTCCCTCATCCAAGGCGGCGTCCAGCTCTCCCTCCATCTCGGACCGGTGCCCGTTGCAGCCCCGCGCGAGGTGGTGGAATCGCTCGTGTCCGCCAAGGTGGAAAGCGGCTCGGGCGACACCCAAAGCGGCTTCGAACTGACCTTCGAACTGCCCGCGCGTTCGCCGTTGCGCACGCTATTCCTGGTGGCTGGCGGTGGCGCGGTGCCGCTGATGCGCGTGGTGCTGGTGGTCACGCTCAACGGCCATGCCGAATCGATCATCGATGGCGTGACGACCCATGTGGAAACACAGCCCGGCCAGGGAGGCGTGGCGCGACTGGTGGTCCGAGGCAAGGACATGTCGGCATTGATGGACATTATCGAGCTGCCGGGCATTCCCTATCCGGCCATGCCGCCTTCAGCACGTGTGCTGCTGTGCCTGGCCAAGTACGCGGCACTGGGCGTGATCCCGATGGTGATCCCCAGCATCCTCGACATTCCGCCGCTGCCCATGCAGCAAATCCCGCAGCAGCGCGGCAGCGACTATGCGTACGTGAAACGTCTGGCCGGCGAGGCCGGCTACGTGTTTTACCTGGAGCCTGGCCCGACTCCCGGCACGTCCAAGGCGTACTGGGGCCCGGAAATCCGTGTGGGCGCACCGCAGCCTGCGCTCACGATGAACATGGATGCGCTGAGCAATGTGGAACACCTGTCCTTCACCTTCGACAAGGAAGCCAAGACGATGCCGATCGTCTTCTTCCAGGAAAGCGTGAGCAAGGCGCCCATCCCCATCCCCATTCCCGACATCACACCGCTGAACCCGCCCCTGGGTCTGGTGCCACCACTGCCGCCGAAGATCGAAAAACTCAGCAACACGGCACACCTCTCCGCACCGCAAGCCTTGATGCAGGGCCTGGCCTATGCCAGCCAGCACAGCGATGCGGTGTTTGGCCAGGGCTCGCTGGATGTGGCCAAGTACGGCCGGCTGCTCAAGTCGCGCCAGCTGGTCGGCGTGCGCGGCGCGGGGCTGCCGTTTGACGGACTGTTTTACGTGAAGCGCGTGACGCACGAAATTGAACGTGGCTCGTACAAGCAGAGCTTTTCGCTGGCACGCAATGGCCTGATTTCCACCCTTCCATCGGTACCGGTATGAGCACTCCCCTTTACGGCAAGTACAGAGGCACGGTCGCCAACAACATTGACCCGCTGCAGATTGGCCGCATTCAAGTGATGGTGCCCGATGTGGCCGGCTTCGTACCCGGCACCTGGGCCATGCCCTGCGTGCCGCTGGCGGGCATCAATAATGGCGTGTTCACCGTCCCCATCATCGGCTCGGGCGTGTGGGTGGAGTTCGAACGCGGCGATCCGGACTATCCGATCTGGGTCGGGGGCTACTGGGGCAGCGCGGCCGAAGTACCGGTGCTGGCGCACGCCGTACCGCCGGGCGTACCGGGCATCACGCTGCAAACCCCGCTAAAAAACGGCATCGTCATCAGCGACGTGCCGGGGCCCACCGGCGGCATCCTGATCCAGACCACCACCGGCGCCATGATCTCGGTCAGCGACGTGGGTATCACCCTTTCCAACGGCAAGGGCGCCGTCATCACCATGACCGGCCCCACGGTGGACGTCAACCTCGGCGCACTGACCGTGGTCTAGGAGACGATGCCATGCCCACCCCCATCCTCCACCTTGGCGCCACCGTGCTGTGCACGCACGCCGGCCAGGCCACGCCCATTGCGCCCTTTCCACGTGTGCTGCTGTCGGGGCAGCCGGCCGTAACGCTCACCAGCCCCTACACCGTGGTCGGCTGCGCACTCACCGGCACGACCGTTCCGCCCTGCGTGACTGGCCAGTGGATCACCGGTGCTGTGCGCGTACTGGCCGGCGGCGCGCCACTGGCCACCATGGCCGGCTCATCGACCTGCATCCCCACCGGTACGCCGATGCTGCCCGTTGTGGCGCAGATGCGCGTGCTCGCCACCTGAAGCAAAGGAACCGACATGGCCACGGAGTTCCTCGACTTTCCCTACCGCTTCGACGGGCGCGGCCGCACGGCCGTGACGGGCCGCGACGACCACATCCGCGACCTGATCGAGCAGGTGCTGTTCACCTCACCGGGTGAACGCGTGATGCGCCCCGACTTCGGCAGCGGCCTGCTGGCGCTGGTCTTCGAACCCAACAGCACGGCCCTGGCCGCCACCACGCAGATGCTGGTGCAAGGCGCGCTGCAACAACACCTCGGCCACCTCATTGCCGTACAGGCCGTGGACGTGCGCAATGACGAGGGCGCGCTGCGCGTGAGCGTGCGCTACGCCGTGCTGCTGGACCGCAGCACCCACAGCGCCAGCTTTACGGCGCCGGGGAGCAGCACATGAGCCCCCGCTTTCATTGCTGCGACCTGCGCCGCCTGGAGGTCATCCGGCTCAAGGGTACCGACAACGGCATCGCATTCATCGAGGTGCTGGACAAGGCGGCGCCAACTGGTGTTCCCCGGCAGCAAACCCTGTTCGTGCGGCTGCTGCGCGCCGGCTTCACCCTCACCTCCAGCAACCTGAAAATCGAGGGCGGCGAGCGCATCCGCACAGTAGGCATCGACTGGTGCGCGCCGGCCAATGCCCTGCCAGCGCAGGCAGAGCCCGGTCTGGTGGGCACGGTGGACGATCTGGCACACACGCTGGTGATTCGCACCACCAGCAGCGGTGACCACTCCACCTACAGGCTGTCGATCGTGGCCGATTCCGGCAGCACCCAGCCGCCCGCCGGCTTCGACCCCCGGCTTGCCAGCATCGATTTCTCGTTCAAGGTGGAATGCCCGTCGGACTTCGACTGCGCACAGGCCCCCGCCTGTCCACCCGCCGCGGGCGTCAGCCCCGACATCGACTACCTGGCCAAGGACTACCAGGGCTTGCGCCGCCTGATGCTCGACCGCATGAGCCTGCTTGTGCCGGGCTGGCAGGAACGCTCCGCCGGCGACCTGGGCGTGATGCTGGTCGAGCTGCTGGCCTATGCCGCCGACAACCTCTCGTACCGGCAGGACGCCATCGCCAACGAGGCCTACCTTGCCACCGCGCGCCAGCGTGTTTCGGTGCGCCGCCATGCGCGGCTGGTGGACTATCTGATGCACGAGGGCTGCAACGCACGTGCCTACATATACTTCAATGTTTCTGGCCACAATGTGGTGCTCGACAAGGGGGCACAGCTGCTGACGCAGACACCCGGGCTGGATACGGTCATCCCACCTGACAGCACTGCGCTGCGCACGGCTCTGCACAGCGGTGCGCTGGTATTTGAAACCGCCCACCAGGCCGTGCTCGATCAAGACCGCAATGAACTGCTGTTCTACACCTGGGGCGACCAGGGCTGCTGCCTGCCGCGCGGCACCACACAAGCCACGCTGCGCACACACGTGGCCGGCCTGCAAGCGGGCGACATTCTGCTGTTCGAGGAAGTATGCAGCCCCACCACCTTCGTCGATGAGGACGCCGACCGCACGCACCGCTGGGCGGTGCGACTGACGGCAGTGCGCTTCTCCAGCGATCCAGCGGGCGGCCTGTTCGAAAAGCTCCCCGTCAACGCCGCGCGCGACGTGACCGAGATCGCCTGGGATGCTGCCGACGCACTGCCTTTTCCCTTGTGCCTGTCCGTGACCGAACGCCCCGGCAAGACGATCAGCGTTGCACGGGGCAACATCGTATTGGTGGACCATGGCCAGAGCGTGTCGGGCGAACCGCTTGGCACCGTGCCGCCAGCCACGCTGCAATGGGCAGTTGCCGCTTCTGGTGGTGCCTGCCACAAGCCCGACCCCGGCATGGTGCCGGCGCGTTTTCGCCCTGTGCTGGCGCAGGCACCGCTCACACATGGGTTTGCTCTGGAAGATTTGCTGGCTGTACCCATCGCCGACGACGAAGCCTGGTGGCCAGCCAGTTCACTGCCTGGCATCGCCGCGCGCGAGGCCACGCCGTGCATCACCGCCCTCACCGGCACGCTTGGCGCCGTCACCGAAAACTGGACCCCACGGCGCGACTTGCTGGAGAGTGCCGGCGATGCCACCGACTTTGTAGTGGAAGTCGAAGACGATGGCACCGCACGCCTGCGCTTTGGCGATGATGCCAATGGCAAGCGGCCTGATTCTGGCACCCACTTCGTCGCAAGCTACCGCACCGGCAACGGCGCAGTGGGCAACGTCGGCGCCGAGGCCATCCACCACATCGTGACACCCGTGGTCGGTGCGTTCAACACCGTGCGCAATCCCATGCCTGCAGCAGGCGGCGTCGACCCTGAAAACATCGAGGCCGTGCGCCGCGACGCACCGCAGGCATTTCGCACGCAGGAGCGCGCCGTAACGCCGGCCGACTACGCTGCCGCAGCCGAACGCCGCCCCGACGTACAGCGCGCGGCGGCCAGTTTCCGCTGGACCGGCAGCTGGCACACCGTATTCGTCACGACCGACCGCTTTGGAGGCGCCGAGGTCGATGCGCATTTCTCGGCCAGGCTGCGGCGGCATCTGGAGCGTTTCCGCATGGCGGGTTATGACCTCGAGGTCAATGGGCCGCGTTACGTGCCTCTCGAGGTCGAACTGCACATTTGCGTGAAACCCGACTATTTCCGCACGCAGGTGTTGCAGGCCGTGCAGCACATGTTGTCGGCCGACGTGCTGGCCGATGGCACGCTGGGCGTGTTCCACCCCGACAACTTCAGCTTTGGCCAGGCGGTGTATCTCAGCCGCATTGTGGCCGTCGCGCAGGCCGTGGAAGGCGTGGAGGCAGTGCGGCCCCAGCGCTTCCAGCGCATGGCCAACCCCAGCCCCACCTCGCTCGAGGAGGGCGTGATCGCCATCGGCGGGCTGGAAATTGCACAGCTGGCCAACAACCCGAACTTCCGCGAACGCGGCCGCATCATCCTGCACGCTGGAGGTGGAAAATGAGCAACCCTGTTCCAGATCTGAATCCACGCGTGGCCCAGTTGCCGCCCGGCAGCGAAGACTGTGGCTGCTGCGAAGGCATCACCATGCAAACGCCGCAAGGCATTGCCAACCGCGAGGGGCTGTCGGCCATCGCCTACCGCATAGGCGCTTACGCGCAGTTCCACGACAGCCTGCATGCGCGGCTGTCGTCCTCGCAATTTGCCGGGCTGGCCGGGCTACGCACCCGCGACCAGGACGACTTCACCCTGGGGCTGATCGATGCCTTCGCCTGCTCGGCCGATTTGCTCACCTTCTACCAGGAACGCCTTGCCAACGAATCTTACCTGCGCACCGCAGTCGAGCGCATTTCCCTGCAGGAACTGGGCAAGCTGATCGGCTACCGCCTGCGTCCGGGCGTGGCGGCAGAGGCCTGGCTGGCCTTCGCGCTGGAGACTCCGCCAGCGCCGCCGCCCCAGCTGCCAGCGGAACCGGGCAACTTTGTCACTGGCGTGCCTGCCAGCATCCGTCTGGATGCCGGCTTGAAAGTGCAAAGCGTGCCCGGCCCAGGCGAGCTGCCGCAGACGTTCGAAACCATCGAGGCACTTGCTGAGGCCCGGCCCGCCTGGAATGGCATCCGGCCCTGGATGGCAGAGAGCAAGAAGCCAGAAAAAGACGACACCTTTACCTACCTGAAGGGCGTACGCAACAATCTGCGGCCAGGCGATGCGCTGCTGTTCCTGGGCGATGAGTTCCTGAGGGACAAGAACAAGAACAACAACAATTGGGATTTCCGCATTATCGACAGCGTCGAGACCGACAGCGATGCCGACCGCACGCTGGTGCGCTGGAAGCGCGGACTGGGCTCGATCAAACCCTTTGTCGATCCCGCCACACAAAATCCGCAGGTGCACGTGCTGCGCAAGCGGGCGGCGGTATTTGGCCACAATGCGCCAATGTGGGGCAGCATGAGTACGGATTTCCGCACCAACTACCCGGGAGGCGCTAGCGCCAGCGAGTGGCCAAACTTCGTGCTGTCACCGGCCAACTCCACCGGCGATGGCAACCACATCGATCTTGACGCGGTATATCCTGAAGTGCACAACGGCGGCTACGTGGTGCTGGCCAAGGGGGGCTTCAACTACCCAAGCGAGCCTGCCCCCGCCGGCACCTATGTCGAACTCTATGCGGTGACCAATGTTGCCGAAGTGTCGCGGGCCGAGTTTGCGCTGTCCGGCAAAGTCACGCGGCTGAAATTGCAGGGTGACAATTTCACTGCACAGTTTCAGAACCAGGTACGTGAAACAGCCGTATTCGTACAGTCCGAGCCGCTGGCCTTTGCGGATTACCCGGTCACTGACAAAATCCAGGACAACCTCATCGATGCCAGTGTGGCAGCCGACGGCCTGCTGCCTGGCCGGCGCCTGCTGGTGCGCGGCACGCAGGATGCAGACGGCAAGACAGTGGTGCTGCAGGCTACACTGTTGAAAGCCCAGGCGGCCACCGGCACCAACCGCTGCACACTGAAAATCACGCCGCCGCTGCCCCAGGCCCTGCAACGCGAGTCCGTGATCGTCCATGCCAATGTTGTACTGGCTTCGCACGGCGAGTCGGTGGCGCAAGTGCTGGGCAGCGGCAATGCCAGCCAGGCCTTCCAGCGTTTCGAACTCAGGCAGCTGCCGCTGACCTGGCGTGCCGCCGACAATGCGCTCGGTGCTGCTGCGGACCTGACGGTGCGCGTTGGCGACATCGCCTGGCACGAGCAGCCCACCCTCTACGGCAGTGCGCCTACGGACCGCAGCTACACGCTGGATACTGACGAACAAGGCCGGCAGTTCGTGGTGTTCGGCGACGGCCTGCGCGGCGCGCGCCTGTCCAGCGGCTCCAACAACGTGCGCGCGGCCTACCGCAAGGGCATCGGCAGCGCTGGCAATGTTGGCGCGGACAAGCTGACACAGCTGATGAGCCGGCCGCTGGGTCTCAAGAGCGTCAGCAACCTGCAGGCCGCCGAAGGCGGCACCGACCCCGAAGCGCCCACCGACGCGCGGCGCTCGATGCCGCTGTTCACGCGCACGCTGGGCCGGGCCGTCTCGCTGCTGGATTACGAAGACTTCGCGCGCGCCTTCAGCGGCGTGGCCAAGGCCCAGGCGCAGGTGCTGAACCTGAACACGGGCAAAACCGTCGCCATCACCATTGCGGGGCCGCAAGGGCAGGCACTGACGCCGGCCAGTCCGGTATGGCAGCGCCTGCTGGAAGCGCTAAAGAACAATGGCGATCCGTTCGTGGCGGTGCAACTGCTTGCGCATGAGGCCAGCACCTTCAAGCTCGGCCTCAAGGTGAAGCGCGATCCGGACTACGACATCGGCTCCGTGCTCACCCATGTGGAGGCCGCCCTGCGTGCAGGCTTTTCGTTCGACGCGCGTGCGCTGGCCCAACCAGTGCAGCAGTCAGAAGTGATCGCCATCGCGCAAGCCGTACCCGGTGTGCTGGCGGTAGAGCTGACCCGGCTCTATGGCGGCACGCAGCCGCTGGCGCAGACGGCGGTATCCACGCAGATACGCCTGCTTGCTGCGCGCATGCGTGTGCACGATGGCACGGCGCTGGCGGCAGAACTGTTGACGCTCGACCCCGGGCCTTTTGACCTGCTGGAGGAAATGCCATGAGCAGTCTCACGGCCGAACGGCTTTACGCACTGCTGCCCGCGATCTATCGCATGCGCGATGCCGAACAGGGCGAGCCGCTGCGCGCACTGCTCGCGGCTTTCGCACAGGAATTTGCCGCGCTGGAAGAGAACATCGAGCAACTCTACGACGACCAGTTCATCGAGACCTGTGCCGACTGGGTGGTGCCCTATATCGGTGACCTCCTCGGCTACCGGCCGCTGCATGGCGTGTCACCGCGCATCTCCTCGCCACGCGCCGAGGTCGCGCACACCATTGCCTTCCGCCGCCGCAAGGGCACGGCCCTGATGCTCGAGGAGCTGGCCCACGACGTGACCGACTGGCCCTCGCGCGCCGTGGAGTTCTTCGAACAGCTCGCCACCACGCAGTACATGAAGCACGTGCGGCTGCACGCGCCGGCCACCGCCAACACGCGCAACCTGCGCGCCATGCTCCAGCGCGATGGCGCTTTCAACCAGCTGGCGCACACGGCGGAAATGCGCCGGCCCGAGGCCGGCTCGGGCAAGTACAACATTCCCAACATCGGCATCTTCCTGTGGCGCCTGCTGGCGTTGCGCCTGAGCATGCTGCCGCTCACGCCGGACGCCGGCGACACCTCGGGGCGCAAATTCCGCGTGAATCCGCTCGGCGCAGACCTGCCGCTATTCCGCCGTGCACAGACTGAAGACGACATCAGCCATCTGGCTGAGCCCGTCAATGTGCCCGAGCAGCTGAGTGTGCGCCTCATGGCCCTGGCCGTGCGCATCACCCAGAAAAGCGTGATGCCCGCTCCCGATGCGATACTGGACGATGACTACGGCCCGGGTGAGAGCATCGCGCTGTTCCGCCCCGGAGCCACACCCACGCCAGTGCCGGTCAGCAAGGTGCGCGTGTGCGACCTGCGCGACATCCTCGACGCCGGTGGCAACGTGATCGGCTGGAACCACGAAAACGCCGTGCCCGCCGGCGCCATCGGCATCGACCCCGAACGCGGGCGTGTGCTGCTGGGGGCAGCCGCCGACGGACCATTGCTCGCCACGTTTCACTACGGCCAGGCACGCACCATCGGCGGCGGAGAGTACGAACGCGCGCTCGAAGGCGGGGCACTGGCCACGCAGCGCACCGTGGGCGACGGCAATACGCTGCAGCCACAACTGGATGCCATCGCCGGCGGCGGACGCCTGCTGATCCAGGACAGCCGCACCTACGCGCAAACGCCGGTGTTCAAGGTCAACGCAGTGGTCGCGCCCGGCACCCCGGGGCTCGGCGTGGTGGTGGCCGCAGCCAATCCGGCACGCCCGCTGGTGGCAGCCAGCGGCACGGTAACGCTCGCCATCGGCGCGCGCGGCCGGCTGGTGCTCGACGGTCTGGTGTTCAGCGGCGGCATGCTGCACCTGCCCGCCGCAGCCGACGACGAACCGCGCGAGCTGGTGCTGCGCGATTGCACCCTGGTGCCGGGCCGCACCCTGCAGCCCAATGGCGACGCAGCTTCGCCCGGTGCGGTGAGCCTGTCCGTTGAGCACCCATTCTCCAAGGTCACGCTGGAACGCTGCATCACCGGTCCCCTCCAGGCCGTGGCTGGTGCCGAACTGACACTGAAAGACTGCATCGTCGATGCCGGTGCCCCCGAGGACGTGGCCTTCGCCGCCAACAGCGCCGGCGGCCCCGGCGCAGAACTATCCATCAGCGAATGCACGGTCGTCGGCAAGGTGCACACCAGCCTGATGCGGCTGGCATCGAACAGCATTTTCTTCGCGCGGCTCGGGCCGGCGCCCGGGGAAACCTGGGCTGCCCCGGTTATTGCAGAGCGCCGCCAGGAAGGCTGCATGCGTTTCAGCTTCGTGCCCGCCGGTTCCATCACGCCACGGCGCTTTCGTTGTCTGCCTGACGACAAGCACCCCGACGTGCTGCCGCATTTCACCTCGCTGCGCTACGGCGACCCTGCCTACGGGCAGTTGCGGCATACGACCAACAAGGCTGTGCGCGAGGGCGCCAGCGACGGCAGCGAAATGGGTGTGCTGCACGCCCTGTACCAGCCGCAGCGCGAAACCAACCTGCGCATTCGCATGGACGAATATCTGCGCTTCGGCTTGCACGCCGGCATCTTCTACGCCACCTGACACCGCATCACCCGGAGGAACACCATGGCCGCTGATTTTTCACGCATCCGCCTCAACCAACTGCTCGACTATGCCGGCGTGGAGCTCAAGCAAGGGGGCGTGCTGCTCGATGCCGACGCCAACGAGCTGGTCGCCATCCTCGACCGCCGGCTGCGCGCGCTGGCCAGCGACACGCTGGGCCGCGCCACCGTTTCCTCCACCACACCGGAAGCCTTTAAGATCACTGCAGTGGGCAACGTGCTTCAAATCGGCAAGGGTCGCCTGTACGTGGACGGCCTGCTGGCGGAAAACCACGGCGCCACCCCGGCCGACCTGGCCCGGGACACCTCCGATCCGCTGAAGGCCGAGCCAGAATTTGACCCGCTACTGGCCGAGCCCACCTTCGTCAACAAGATCTCCTACACGCACCAACCCTATCTGGCCAGCCCGCCCGCGCTGCCCACCAGCGGCCGGCACCTGGTCTACCTGGATGTCTGGAACCGCGAACTCACGCACCTGGAGCAGCCCGCCCTGGTAGAAAGCGCCGTGGCCGTGGAAACCAGCTCGCGCCAGCAAACCGTGTGGCAAGTGCGCGTGCTGGCCGCTGATGCCGGCAGCGCCACCTGCCACGGCACATCTGATGATCAGATGCCTGGCTGGTCCGATGTCATCGCCGCCTCCACCGGCGTGCTAACCACCGGCACCTTCGATGTCGCACCGACCGTTGATCCCTGCGAACTGCCCCCCAGCGGCGGCTACCGCGGCCTGGAAAACCAGCTCTACCGCGTGGAAATTCAGGACTCGGGTCAGCCCGGCGGCACCGCCACCTTCAAGTGGTCGCGCGAAAACGCCAGCGTGGGCAGCCGGGTATCGAGCATGGTGTCGGACTCCGAGCTGGAGCTGGAAACGCTGGGACGCGACGACGTGCTGCGTATCAACACCGGCGACTGGGTGGAAATCATCGATGACACCTGCGAATTCGCACACACCTGCGGCGAAATACGCAAGGTCACGGTCAACGATGCCACCCGGCGCATCAGCTTCTCTCCCAAGCTGCCCGCCACCATGCTGCCTGCCAGCTACCCAGACAACACTTTCCCCGCCAGGCACAACCTGCGCGTGCGCCGCTGGGACCAGAAAGGCAAGGTCTTCCGCACCGACTCGAGTGGCACCCCGGCGCAGGTGCAGGATCTGGACGCTGCCAGCTCCACCGGCGTGATCAAGGTCCCCGCTGCCGGCACCACCCTGCTGCTCGAAAACGGCGTTACAGTGAGTTTCGCTTCCACCGGCACCAAGGGCTTCAAGGCCGGCGACTGGTGGGTGTTCGCCGCACGCACGGCGGATGCCTCGGTCGAAAAGCTGGACCGTGCGCCGCCGCGCGGCATTCACCACCACTACGCGCGTCTGGGCATCTGGGACGTGGCCGCCGGCACCGTGAGCGACTGCCGCAACCCCTGGCCACCCAAGGGTGATGGCGGCGATTGCAGCTGCACCGAATGCGTCACGCCCGAATCCCATGCCAGCGGCCAGCTCACCATCCAGGATGCAGTGGACAGGGTGCATGACACCGGCGGCACCGTGTGCCTTCACACCGGCCGGTATGTGCTGGACACACCGGTGCATATCGCCGCAGCCAAGTCGTTGCGCATCACCGGCCAGGGGCCGGCCACCGTCATCGTCAGTCCCGGCACGGCATTTGCCATCGAGCGCAGCGCGGCCATCGGCATCGACAGCCTGTCAATCGTCTCGCTCGGCCAGGCTTCGGCCATCAGCGTGCGCACCGCTTTCGGCCTGACCCTGCGCCAGCTGGTCATCGCCGTGTTCGGCGATGCCAAGGCGCAGGGAGCGGCTATCGCACTCGGCGGCCTGCTGATCGGTACCAGCATCACCGACAACCTGCTGCTTGCGCCCGATGGCATACGTGCACCGGCCACCGGGAACGACAAGGAGGCACGCGGTCTGGTCACGGCCGCCATGCACATCGACCACAATATCTTCTGGTGCCTCGACAGCGCCATCCAGCTGGACGGCCTGGTGGGCCACGCGCTGGACACGCGCATGACAGGCAACCAGGTGCTGGCCACGCACGACGTCGGCCTGTCCGCGACAGGCCTGACCTTGCCTGGCGCCAGTATGCGCATCAGCGATAACACCCTGCAGGTGCACGGCCCCGGCATCCGTTGTGCAGTGGACGGTACCTGGATCAGCGACAACAAGCTGCTGGCCACGCGCGATGGCGACCGCTTGCTCAAGGGCGCTGGCATCGCCCTGGTGAAGGGACTGGACGCCACCGGCATCGACCAGGCCCAGGTGCTGGCCAACCAGGTCGAAGGCTTTGCCGATGCCGGCATCGCCGTCAATACACGGGTCCAGGATCTGCTGGTCAAGCTCAACATCATCAGCCGCTGCAGCAACGGCATCGTGGTGCGTGGCGCCTCCCGCGCGGGCGCCATTTCGATAGAAAACAACCACCTGCGCGACATTGGCCTGTCTGCCAAGGCCAATGCCGCCAATCTGTCCAGCGAAACCTTCGGCATTGCCATCCAGCGCGCCGAGGCAGCCACAGTGGCCGGCAATACACTGCGCCAGGTGGGTCGGCAGGCCATCGAGAACCAGAAATTGATCGCCGGTATCGTGCTGTATGGAGTACGGCAGGCACGCGTGAGCCACAACGAAATCCACGAAATCGGGCCACTGGATGAGTTTGGCGGCACGGTCGCCGGCATCGGCATCCTCCCGCCCTATGCACTGGCGGAGGTCAACCACAATCACGTGGAGCGCGATGCACAGTTCATCACCACACCCAGCGACACGGACTGGTACGCCCTCCTCATCGACGCGCCGGCATCCAGCACAGGCATGCTGTCACGGCGATCCCGCTACGCGACGATGCAGGTGCAAGAGCAGCGTATGCTGATGATGCTGGATACGCATGCATTCATGAACATCGGCATGGCCGTGGATCAGACGGTGGTCAACGCATCGGTGCTGGGCAATGTGCTCATCGCACGGGGTCGTGCGCCGGCAGTGGCCATTACTGCGGACGAGGTGCTGTTCAATGACAACCGCTGCGAACTGCGCGCCGGGGGCAAGTCGCCCGCAGTGCTGCTGGACGTTTCTGTGGCGCTCATCAATGCCAACCGTGTGCGCAGTGCCGAACTGTCGATCCAGGTGCCCAACCAGAAGGCAGCAGTCGCGGCCATCGGCAACATCACAACAGGCCCCATTGATGCACAGCTCAAAGCCGAGATGCAGCCCCTCAACCTCATCGCCTAACTCGGAACCATCACCATGCGTATCATCGTCCTCCAGCAAGCCTCCGACCTGCAGGCGCTCACCCAGCGACTCATCGGCAATCAGCCGGGCAGCGCCATCACCATCGAACAGCTGAAAGCCCTCAATCCGCACGTGGATTTCAACCAGCTCGCAGCGGGCACCGTATTGCTGGTGCCCGACACGCCAGGTTTCCAGCTCGACGACAAGGACGTCCACACCGTCGGAGAAGATGCCTTCGAGGATCTGGGCCGGCACCTGGAAGAAGGTTTCAAGCTCATGTCCACACGCATTGCCAGGGCCGCGGACGTCCTGACCGCCGACCGTGCCGCCATGACCAGCGCAGCCAAATCGAAGCCCGTCAAAGCCCTGCTGGACAATGACCCGCAGTTCAAGGAGCAGCTGCAGGAGACGGACAAGACCTTGAACACCGACCTGGAGCAGGCTCGCCAGGCTGCCGAGCAGGTCCAGTCCATGTGGAAAGATACCAGCAAGGAACTGGCGGCACTGCGTCAGTTGCTGCACTGAGAACCTGCTGAACGCAGCCGGCATGGCGCATACTACGCGCATGTCCGATGTTGTTTTTCGACTCTCCATTCAAGGCCGCGTTCAGGGCGTCTACTACCGTCAATCCATAGCTGAAGAAGCGGCGCGTCTGGGCGTGACAGGCTGGGTACGCAACCGCCTGGACGGTTCGGTAGAGGCCGTGGTCGCTGGCCAGTCCGAGGCCGTGCAAGCCATCGTGTCCTGGTCCCACCAAGGGCCCGAAAACGCAGTGGTCACTGCCGTGCACATGGAGCCGCACCACGGCCACTTCACCACGTTTGAACGCCTGCCCACTGCCTGAAGCGTTATCCGGCCCATTTCGCTGCCGGGAAATCCACACGGCCAACCCCATTTCATGGCGCACTACAAGACGTCGTGAATGAGAGTGTGTATCATTTCATGCCCATATGCTTTGCACGCACCGGATAGCAGGCAAGGCCGCACAAGGAAACAGCATGAAATTCCGCCAAGTGACTGCACTCATGGTCATGGCAGTCGCGCCGCTGGCAGCCCTGGCCCATGGCGTCCAATGTGGCGACATCGCCATCACCCACCCCTACGCGACGCCCAGCCCAGGCACGCAAGCCAGCGGAGTAGTGTACTTTGTCAGTATCAAGAACAAGGGCCAGCGCCCGGAGCTGCTGCTTGGCGCAAGCTCTGAGCTGGCCTCCCGCGTGGAAATCCATGCCACACAGCCGAACAACAGCACCATGCAGTTGCGGCCCCTCCCGGCGGTGCCCCTGCCCGCGGGGCAGGAAGTGTCCTTCAAGCACAACCAGGCCGCTGCCTACCACCTGATGCTGATTGGCCTGAAAAAGCCGTTCCAGGAAGGCGACAGCTTTGCCGTGACCCTCCAGTTCAGGAATACAGGTGCATGCCGGGTGCCGGTGTCGGTGGTTACGCCCAGGCATCTGGCGCGCATGCGCTGAACCCCGCGCATTTTTGTATCATTTTTGCCAATCCATGCCATGCGAGTCAAACAGGACTAGAATTCGCGCATTCTCAACTTCGGAGTAAATCCTGTGGACAGTTCCAGTTGTCGATCGTGCATCGGCCAAGAACACGCAGGGTGACCGCAGTCTCCTGACTTGCCGCCGCCCTGCCAGATAGGCGGGCGGTCGCGTCTTTGCGCCAGATTGGCTGGCGCCTGACCTTCCCCCATTTTTTGCTACGCAAGCGCTTTGTGCATCGGTTTCCTGCCGAGGTTGCGCTGTGGAACGGTCACATTTTGTCAATTCATTCCTCCATCTTCTGATTTCATCAGCAGGTCATTGAAACCTGTTATATCCATGAGCACTGACATACCGGTGCCGCCACTCTGAGCCAGGCGTTCGGAAAGGCGGAACCATGAAAGCATCATCATGAACTTCGCTTTTCTGAAAGAGCACTTTGTGCGCTTCGTGCGCTCGCGCGGCTGGAGCCACCATTTCCAGCGTTTCACCTTTTTCGACACCGCCGGTGCGGTCAGCAGGGAGCTGCCCACCTCGGTCAACACGGCGCTGTTCGAGGCGTCCTCGGCAGTGCCCGCCACGCTACTGCACGAACTCGGCAGCAGCCCGAACGGCCTGACGCTGGCCCAAGCCGAGGACATGGCCGACCGCATCGGCCGCAACGAGGTCATGCAGGAGAAGCCACTGCCCTGGTGGCTGCACCTGTGGCACTGCTACCGGACACCGTTCGACCTGCTGTTGACGCTGCTGGCCGCCGTTTCCTATCTGACCGAAGACATCAAGGCCACCATCGTGATCGGCTCCATGGTGCTGCTGTCCGTGGCCATCCGCTTCACCCAGGAACGCAAGTCCAACAACGCCGCCAACGCCCTGAAGGCGCTGGTCAGCAACACCGCCACCGTGATGCGGCCGGCCGTGACGGAAGAAATGGCGCAGGAAGCCGCCCGTTTCTTCGAGGTGCGGCTGCACGTCTCCGAGCCCAGAAAGGTACAGACGCCGATCCAGCTCCTGGTGCCGGGCGATATCATCCTGCTGGCCGCCGGCGACATGGTGCCGGCAGACTGCCGCCTGCTGTCTGCCAAGGATCTGTTCGTGAGCCAGGCCGCCATGACGGGAGAATCCCTGCCGGTGGAAAAATTTGCCACGCACAAGGGAAACGGCACGGCGTCTGCGCTGGAACTGGACAACCTGGTTTTCATGGGCACCAACATCGTGTCGGGTTCTGCCTGCGCCGTGGTGGTGCACACCGGCAGCCAGACCTACTTCGGCGCCCTGGCGCAACGCGTCACCAGCACCGACCGGGCTCCCACGCAGTTCCAGGCCGGCGTCAACAAGGTGGCCTGGCTGCTGATCCGCTTCATGTTCGTGATGGCGCCGCTGGTGCTGCTGATCAATGGCGTAACCAAGGGCGACTGGACCGAAGCCTTCCTGTTTGCCATGTCGATCGCGGTCGGCCTCACTCCGGAAATGCTGCCCATGATCGTGACTTCGACCTTGGCAAAGGGGGCGGTCAAGCTGTCGCGGCAACAAGTCATCGTCAAGCGCCTGGATGCGATCCAGAACTTTGGCGCCATGGACGTACTCTGCACCGACAAGACCGGCACCCTGACCCAGGACAAGATTTTCCTGGCCCACCACCTGGACGTATGGGGCGAAGAATCCGACGACGTGCTGGAGATGGCCTACCTGAACAGCTACTACCAGACCGGCCTCAAAAACCTGCTGGACGTGGCGGTGCTGGAGCATGTCGGCGTGCACAAGGAACTGAATCCGGCCGTCAACTACCGCAAGGTTGACGAAATCCCGTTCGATTTTCAGCGCCGTCGCATGTCGGTGGTGGTATCCGAGCGCGAAGACCACCACGAACTGATCTGCAAGGGTGCCGTCGAGGAAATCCTGTCCGTGTGCACCCGCGTGCACCACGGAGAAGCCGACGAGCCTCTCACGCCGGAACTGCTGGCACGCATCCGCGACGTCACGGCCGGCCTCAATGCCGACGGCCTGCGCGTGGTGGCGGTAGCCTCCAAGGAAATGCCGCCGACCCAGGATGTTTACAGCGTGGCCGACGAATCCGGGCTGACGCTGACCGGATATGTGGCCTTCCTGGATCCGCCGAAGGAAAGCACTGCACCCGCCCTGCAGGCACTCAAGGAGCACGGCATCCGGGTCAAGGTACTGACCGGCGACAACGAACTGGTCACCGCCAAGATCTGCCGCGAGGTCGGCTTGTCGGACGAATCCGCCCTGCTCGGCGCCCAGGTGGAAGCCATGGACGATGCCGAACTGGCCCAGGCCGTGGAGGCGCATGCCATTTTTGCCAAACTCACGCCGGCCCACAAGGAGCGCGTGGTGCGCGCCCTCAAGCGCAACGGCCACGTGGTCGGCTTCATGGGCGACGGCATCAACGATGCCCCTGCCCTGCGTGCCGCCGACATCGGCATTTCGGTAGATTCCGCCGTGGACATCGCCAAGGAAGCCGCCGACATCATCCTGCTGGAAAAAAGCCTGATGGTGCTGGAAGAAGGCGTGGTGGAAGGCCGCAAGACCTTTGCCAACATGCTCAAATACATCAAAATGACGGCCAGCTCCAACTTCGGCAACGTGTTTTCCGTGCTGGTGGCCAGCGCCTTCCTGCCGTTCCTGCCGATGCTGCCCATGCATTTGCTGGTGCTGAACCTGATGTACGACATCTCGCAGGCGGCCATTCCGTTCGACAACGTGGACGCCGAACTGGTGCAGGCGCCGCAGCGCTGGAACCCGGCAGACATCGGACGCTTCATGCTGTTCTTTGGCCCGGTGAGTTCGGTGTTCGACATCGCCACCTATTTCGTGATGTGGTTCGTGTTTGCCGCCAATACGCTCGACACGCAGGCCCTGTTCCAGTCGGGCTGGTTCATCGAGAGCCTGATGACGCAGACGCTGGTGGTGCACATGATCCGCACCCGCCGGATTCCCTTCCTGCAAAGCCGGCCCGGCCTGCCGCTGCTGCTGATGACGGGAAGCATCATGGCCCTGGGCATCTTCATTCCGATGGGTCCCTGGGCACACTACTTCAAGCTGCAGGCGCTGCCACTGGGCTATTTCGGCATCCTGGTGCTGATCCTGGCTGGCTACATGCTGCTGACCCAGGCCATGAAGTCGTATTACACGCGCCGTTTCGGCTGGCAGTGATGGTCGGAGGTTGGCTGGGAAAACAGCCAACCCGGTGGGGCTTGCCCCATGCAATGGAAAACACCCCAAAGTTGGCGTCCAACTTTTGGGGTGCAATTCACGGGCATCCGTTCTATATTCCGACATGGCCGCCCGCCAAGGCGACCCACGCTTTTTACTGTACTGCCGAGGCGGTCGAAGCGGAACCGGCAGGCACTACTGCCACCGGCTGCCCGGTGCTTGCCACCAGACCACCGCCCAGTACCTTGTACAGGTCGATGCGGTTGTTCAGCATCAGCTGGCGTGTTTGCGCCAGCGCCAGTTCTGCCGCATAGCTGGAGCGCTCGGCGTCCAGCAGGTCCAGCGAGCTGGCAATGCCGTTGTTGTAACGCATCTGCACCAGCCGCAGGCGATCCGCATCGGCCTTGTAGCTGCGCTCTTGCGCGGTGAGCTGATCGGCCAGCGTGGTGCGAGCCACCAGCTGGTCGGCCACTTCGCGGAACGCACTCTGCACCGACTTTTCATACTGCGCCACGGAAATGTTCTTGCGCGCTTCCGCCAGATCCAGGTTGGCGCTATTGCGGCCAAAGTCAAAGATCGGCAGGCTGATCTGCGGCATGAAGCTCCAGCTGCGGCTGCCACCGCTGAACAGACCGTCCAGTTCTTGGCTGCTGCTGCCAAAGGCACCGGTCAACGTGATGCGCGGGAAGAAGGCTGCACGCGCCGCGCCGATGTTGGCATTGGACGCCTTGAGCTGGTACTCGGCCTGGCGAATGTCCGGGCGGCGCAGCAGCACCTCCGAGCTCAGCCCCACCGGCAGCGCCTTGGCCGCGACCTGCTGGCCCAGCGGCAGCCCCTGCGGCAAGTCGGCCGGCAACTGCTGGCCGATCAGCAGGGCCAGCGCATTGCCGGCCTGGTCGCGCTGGCGCATTTGCGCCGCGTAATCGGCGCGGGCGCCCTCGATCAGGATTTCATTCTGGCGCAGATCGATCGCCGAAATCACGCCCGAGTCAAAGCGCAGCTTGGTCAGCTTGTAGGTTTTCTCGCGCGATGCCAGGGCCTTGCCCGAAATCGACATGGCTTCGCTGGCAGTGCGCTCGGCCACATAGGCCTTGGCCACCTCGGCAATCAGCGCAATCTGCGCCGCGTCGCGCGCTTCACGCGTGGCCAGATAATTGTTCAGCGCGGAAGCGGTCAGCGAGCGCACCCGGCCAAAGAAATCCAGCTCGAACGCAGTGACGCCCAGGTTGGCCGTGTACGAGGTCGTGGTGCGCGGCTGGTCGTTCGACGTACTTGGCGAGCGGCCGCGTTGCATGTTGGCGCCGGCAGCCACGGTGGGCAGCTGGTCCGCACGCTGAATGCCATATTGCGCGCGGGCCGCCTCGATATTGAGGGCTGCCACGCGCAGATCGCGGTTGTGTTCCAGCGCCAGGCCGATCAGCGCGCGCAGGCGCGGATCGTCAAAGTACTGCTGCCAGCCCATGTCGGCAGCCGCCGGCTGGGCGCCGGCCTGTGTGGCGGCAGCCGCCCAGTGGGCAGGCACCGGGCTGGCCGGTTGCTCGTAAGCGGGCATCAGGGTGCAGCCGGAGGCCAGCAGGGCCGCTGCCAGGGCTGCGCTGCCATGGCGCCAGCGGAAAATGGAGGTTCGCTTAGTCATGCTTGCTGTCCTTGGACTTGTTGGCTTGGTCGGCCGCAGGGCTTCCAGGAATCTGGCGCTTTTCGGCATCGGTCTGGACATGGCCCGCTTCGTCCACCAGTTCCATGTCCACCAGTCCGATTTCCTGGGCATGGGCCGCATAACGCTCCTGTTCACGCTGGCCGCTCTTGAAGAAGGTGCGCACGAGGATGAAGAACACCGGCACCAGGAAGATCGACAACAGGGTGCCGATCAGCATGCCCGACAACACGCCGGTACCGATTTCGCGCTGGCTGGCCGAGCTGGCGCCGGTGGCGATGAACAGCGGCACCACCCCCAGAATGAAGGCCAGCGAGGTCATCAGGATCGGGCGCAAGCGCAGGTGGGCGGCCGTCAGGGCGGCCTGCAGCACACTGCGTCCGGATGCCTGCACGTCCTTGGCAAATTCCACGATCAGGATGGCGTTCTTCGCCGACAGGCCGATCACCGTGATCAGGGCCACCTGCAGGTAGACATCGTTGGGCATGCCGCGCAGCCAGACCCCCGCCAGCGCGCCAAACACGCCCAGCGGCACCACCAGCATCACCGCCAGCGGGATCGACCAGCTCTCATACAGCGCTGCCAGACACAGGAACACCGCCAGGATCGAGAACGCATACAGGATGGTAGAAGACGAGCCCGCCTTCTTCTCGTCCAGCGACTGGCCGGTCCACTCGAAGCCGAAGCCATCCGGCAGCTGGGCTGCCAGTTTTTCCATCTCGGCCATGGCCTCGCCCGAGCTGTGGCCCGGCGCCGCCATGCCGGCGATCTTCATGGCCGGATAGCCGTTGTAACGCACCTTCTGTGTCGGGCCGGTGATCCAGTGGGCCTTGGCTATGGAGGACAGCGGCACCAGACCGCCCGAGGCATTGGGTACGGTCAGCTTCATCACGTCTTCCGGAGTCATGCGGCGAGGCGCATCGGCCTGCACCGTGATGCGCTGCATGTAGCCCTGGTTGGGGAAGTCGTTCACGTAGTTGGAGCCCAGCGCCGTCGACAGCGTGGTGTTGATCGCCGCCTGGCTCACGCCCTGGGCATAGGCCGCGTCGCGGTCGAGGTCGATCTGCCATTGCGGGGCGTCTTCCAGGCTGTCCGGGCGCACGCCGGCCAGCACCTTGCTTTGTGCGGCCATGCCCAGCAGCTGGTTGCGCGCCGCCACCAGGGCTTCATAGCCCTTGTTGCCGCGGTCCTGCAGGCGGAACACGAAGCCGTTGCTGGAGCCCAGTTCGGGAATGGCAGGCGGCGTCAGTGCAAAGATGAAGCCATCCCGCACGTTCTGGGCGAAGAAGCCATTCGCCTTGTTGGCCAGCGTGGTGGCGTCGGAACCGGGCGCGGTGCGCTCTTTCCAGTCCTTGAGCGTCACGAACGCCAGGGCCGAGTTCTGCCCCTGGCCCACAAAGCTGAAACCCAGCACCGTGACCATGTCACGCGTTTCCGGCAGCTTGCTGAAGTAGTCTTCCACCTGGCGCATGGTGTCGCTGGTGCGCTCTTGCGTGGCGCCCGACGGCAGCACCGTGTTCACGATGATGGTGCCCTGGTCTTCCACCGGCAGAAAGGCGGTGGGCAGGCGCATGAACAGGAAGGCCACGCAGGCCACCACGGCCAGGTACACGCCCACGGTGCGGCCGGTGCGGCGCACCACGCCCACCATTGCACCTTCATAGGAGCGCTTGGTGCGCGCAAACCGGTCGTTGAACCAGTTGAAGAAAGGGCCGAACAGGCCGGTTTTCTTCTCTTTATTGTGTCCCTTGGGAATCGGCTTGAGCAGCGTGCCGCACAGGGCCGGCGTCAGCGTCAGCGCAAAGAAGCCGGAAAATGCGATCGACACCGCCATCACGATGGAGAACTGGCGATAGATGTTGCCGGTGGCACCGCTGAAGAACGCCAGCGGGATGAACACCGACACCAGAATCACGGTGATACCTACCACCGCGCCACTGATCTGGCGCATGGCCTTGATCGTGGCCGGCACCGGCGCCAGGCCCTCCTCGGCCATGATGCGCTCGACGTTTTCCACCACCACGATGGCGTCGTCCACCACGATACCGATCACCAGCACCATGGCAAACATGGACAGGATGTTGATCGAGAACCCGGTGGCCAGCATCACGGCAAACGTGCCCAGCAAGGCAATCGGCACCACGATGGTCGGGATCAGTGTGTAGCGGAAGTTCTGCAGGAAGATGAACATCACGATGAACACCAGCGCAATGGCTTCCAGCAGCGTGTGTATCACTTTTTCGATGGAGATCTTGACGAAATCGGACGAATCGTAGGGAATGCTCCAGTTCACGCCTTCCGGGAAGAAGGCCTTGAGCTCCGCCATCTTGGCCTTGACCTCATTGGACACCGCCAGCGCGTTGCCGGTAGAGGTGAGCTGCACGGCAAAGGCCACAGCGGGCTTGCCACTCATGCGCGAATTGAAGTTGTAGGTTTCCACCCCCAGTTCCACGCGGGCCACATCCTTGATGCGCACGCTGGAACCATCGGTGTTGGCGCGCAGCACGATGTTTTCGACCTGGTCCACCTTGGTGACCTGGCCCGGCACCACGATGGTGGCAGAGAAACCCTGGCCCTGTACGGCCGGCAGGTCGCCCAGGTTGCCGCCGGCAATCTGCATGTTCTGTGCTGCGATGGCGTCGTTGACGCTGGCCATTGACAGCTTGTAGCTTTCGAGCTTGGCCGGATCAACCCAGACCCGCATGGCACGGCCGGATGCAAACAGCTGCACATCGCCCACGCCATGGATCCGCTTGATCTCATTGATCACGTAGCGGTTGGCGTAGTCGGCCACGTCGTCACGGCCCACGGCGGGGTTGGTGGAGTTCATCGCCACCACCATCAGGAAGCTGGACGAGGCCTTGTCCACGCGTACGCCGATCTGCCGCACCACGGCAGGCAGCTTGGGCGTGACCCGCGACAGACGGTTCTGCACGTCCACCTGCGCCAGCTCGGGGTTGGTGCCCGGTGCAAATGTCACTTGCAGCTGGCCGTTGCCGTTGGCCTGCGAGGTGGCCTCCATGTACATCAGGCCGGTGGCGCCGTTCATCTCGCGCTCGATCAGCGCGAGTACGGTTTCGTCCAGCGTCTGGGCCGTGGCGCCCGGGTAGGTCACTATCACACGGATGGTGGGCGGCGCCACCGACGGATACTGCGATATCGGCAGCTGCGGAATCGAGATCAGGCCCGCGATGATCACGAATATCGCAATCACCCAGGCAAAAATCGGTCTTTCAATAAAGAACTTTGGCATGGGTCATGCTCCTTACGCTGCCGATGCGGCAGAGGCCGGACGGCTGGCCGCAGCGGACGCAGGCGCCGCCACCGAGGCTGGCGCAGGAGCCGCTGCTGATGCTGCTGATGCTGCTGCCGATGCGGCAGGAGCCGCAGCGCCTGCCGGGGCAGGTGCGCCCGGGGTCTTGGGTGTCCACGCCACGGTCTTCACGGTCTTGGCATTGCGCAGGCCCATCACGCCATCCACAATCACCTTATCACCGGCCTTCAGACCGCCCAGAATCACCCAGTTGGTACCCTGCGCCTGGCCAACTTGCACTTTGCGTGGCGCAAAGGTGCCATCAGGGTTCACCACCAGCACGGTATCGCCCTGCTGGGTGCGTGTCACGGCCTGCTGCGGCAGCAGGATGCCATTGTCCACGCGCGCCTGCTCCAGCTGCACGCGCACATACATGCCGGGCAGCAGCAGGCCTTCCTCGTTGGGTACCTCGGCACGCAGGGTAACCTGGCCGGTGCTGGGGTCCACCGTCACATCGGTGAACATCAGGCGGGCGCGGTGCTGGTACACGCTGCCGTCCTCCAGCACCACATTGACCTCGGGGTTGGTCACGCCGCCCGCCTTGCCGCTCATGAACGACTGGCGCAACTTCATCATGTCGGCCACGGACTGTGTGAAGTTGACCTTCATCGGACTGGTTTGCTGGATCGTGGTCAGCAAAGTGGCTTCCGCCTGATTGACCAGCGCACCTTCGGTGACGTTGGCACGGCTGGTGCGGCCGCTGATGGGGGCTGTGACGCGGGTGTAGCCCAGCGTGATTTCGGCATTGCGCAGGGCAGCACGGGCCGCCTGCACTTCGGCCCTGGCGGCGCGCTCGGAGTTGACGGCATTGTCAAACTCGAGCTTGCTGACTGCGTTGGCATCGACCAGCGGACGGTAGCGGCGCACCACGCTGCTGGCCTGCGCCAGGCTGGATTCGGCACGTGCCAGGCTGGCCTTGGCGCTTTGCACCGTCGCCACATAGCTGGAATCCTCAAGCTTGAACAGCACGTCGCCGGCCTTTACATAGCTGCCCTCGGCGAAGTACACACGCTGCACCACGCCGTTGGTCCGTGCGCGCACCTGGGCGATGCGGTTGGCTTCGAGACGGCCCGGCAGTTCGGTGCCCAGCATGACCACGCCAGGCTGCGCCGTGACGACGCCCACCGTGGGCGGCTGGCCCGCCCCGGGCGCTCCCGCCTGCTCCTTCTTGCCGCAAGCGCCCAGCGCCAAGGCGGCCGCTGTCACTGTCGCAAGCGCCCAGATACGGGCGTTGCGCACTTTGAATTCCTTTGCTGCCATGCTGAATCTCCCTAAGCGGTATGGCGATTGGTCTGGTGTGAACGGGGGCCTGTGCGCCCCCCCACAAAGTTCGTCCATGACAAGACAAGGTCGACAGGCCGCAGCCTGCCAAGTCGCACCGGAACTCCCGCCGGGCGGGTTCGACGACGCATTGCACTTGTCACGACAAGTGCGCAAGCGATTGTAGGCAGGGTGTATGAAAATTTCCCCCGCATCAACCGCTTGCGCACCATGGGCACACTTGCCACATGGAAAAATTATACATACACTCGTGTATGGACGCGCTGCAAAAAACCCTATGCGATTGAAAGGGTATCAGCGTTCCGGAATTTTTAGAAACCCCCGAGACGCATGAAAAGAACCCGCGAAGACGCCCGGAAAACCCGGCAGGATCTGCTTGCCGCTGCTGTGGAGATTTTTTTTCACAGTGGTGTTGCGCGCGCCACACTGGACCAGATTGCGCGCGCAGCCGGCGTCACGCGGGGTGCCTTGTACTGGCATTTCCGCGACAAGGAAGACCTGTTCGATGCGCTGTGCCAGAAGCGTTTTACCGAAATGGAACAGCAACTCGACGGCCCCAGCTGTGCCGACGATCCGAACTATGACCTGCCGGCCCTGCTGCAAACCTTCACCGGCTTCATGCAGCGCATTGCCGCCGATGAACAGGAGCGCAAGTTTTTTGCCATCCTGCACCTCAAGTGCGAAGAAACCGAGGACAACCGGGGCATCACCGACCTGCTGCAACGCTACCGCGACCTGATGACGGCACGCGTGCGCACCGCCATCGAGCGCTCGCGCGAAAAGGGCGAACTCCCGGCTAACCTGGATATCGGCATGGCAACCCATTTGCTGCAGTCCTGCCTGCTCGGCATCACCAGCCTGTGGCTGATGGGGCCCCACAAGTTCGACCTGTACCAACAGGCCACCCCCATGCTGCAGGCTTGCGCTCACATGCTGGCGCACAGTCCCACGCTGCGTTGCAACCTTCCCTCTGACGCGGTCTGACGGTTCCATGGCATTCTCGGCCTACAATCCGGCTCTGTGGCCCCGCCCCAGAGTCATGCCGGGGCGCGGCACAGCCATCCGGATACCGAGGTTCCCCATGAAAATCACCGTTACCGGCCTGCAGGCCATGAAACGCGACCAGCAGCGCATTGCCATGCTGACCTGTTACGACGCCAGTTTTGCCAGCCTGATGGCCGAATCCGGCGTGGACATCCTGCTGGTGGGCGATTCGCTGGGCATGGTGGTGCAGGGGCACGGCTCCACCCTGCCGGTCACGCTGGAAGAAATGGCCTACCACACGCGCTGCGTGGCACGCTGTTGCGGCGATGCCATGGTGCTGACCGACCTGTCTTTCGGCAGCTACCAGCAGAGCCGTGAACAGGCCTTTGCCGCTGCCGCCACGCTGATGCAGGCCGGTGCGGAAATGGTCAAGGTGGAAGGCGGCACCGTGATGGCCGACACCATTGCCTTTCTGGTGGCGCGTGGCATCCCGGTCTGCGCCCACCTGGGCCTGACACCGCAATCGGTACACACCCTGGGCGGGTACAAGGTGCAGGGCAAGACCGATCTGCAGGCCGCACTGCTGCTGCAGGACGCCCGTGCCGTGGCCGATGCGGGTGCGCAGATGCTGCTGATGGAAATGGTGCCGGCAGAGCTGGCCGGCGAAGTCACACGCAGCGTACCGATTCCCACCATTGGCATCGGTGCCGGCCCGCACACCGACGGCCAGGTGCTGGTGCTGCACGACATGCTGGACGTCTACCCGGGCAAGAAGGCCCGTTTCGTCAAGAACTTCCTGGCCGGCAACGGCAGCATCCAGCAGGCGGTGCAGGCCTATGTACGGCAAGTCAAGGATGGCAGCTTCCCGGCCCCTGAACACTGTTACTGAATCGAGCCATGCACATCATCACTGACATCGCTGCGCTGCGCGCCTGGCGCCAAGCCGGCAGCCCGGTCGCCTTCGTGCCCACCATGGGCAATCTGCACTCTGGTCACATTGCGCTGTGCCACGAGGCGCGCCGCCAGGTCGGCCCGGACGGCCGCGTGATCGTGTCCATCTTCGTCAATCCGCTGCAATTCGGCCCGGGCGAAGACCTGGACAAGTACCCGCGCACCTTTGCCACCGATTGCGACAAACTGCAGGCCGCCGGCGTGGATGCGGTATTCCACCCCTCGGTCGAAACGCTCTACCCGCACGGACCGCAGCAATATCTAGTGGAGCCGCCCGCACTGCAAAACCAGTACTGCGGCGCTTTCCGCCCCGGCCATTTCCGCGGCGTGGCCACCGTGGTGTGCAAGCTGTTCAACCTGGTGCAGCCTGACGTGGCCGTGTTTGGCAAGAAGGACTACCAGCAGCTCAAGGTCATCGAGGGCATGGTGCAGGACCTGAACATGCCGGTGCGTGTGGTGGGACTGGATACCCAGCGCGCCGGCAGCGGCCTGGCCCTGTCTTCGCGCAACGGCTACCTGACCGAGGCGGAACTGGCCGAAGCGCCACGCCTGCAGCGCACGCTGCAGGAGATCAAGGCGGCCGTGCTGGCGGGCGAGCGTAATTATGCGCAGCTGGAGCAGCAGGCCGCCGCCGCACTGGACGCACAAGGCTGGCGCACCGACTACATCCGCATCCTGGACCAGCGCACCCTGCAAACCCCGCAGACGGATGAACGCGCCCTGGTGGTCCTGGCGGCTTCGTCGCTGGGCAAGGCCAGATTGATCGACAACCTCGAAATCAACCTGTAAAACGCCAAGGGCCTTCACGAAGAAGGCCCTTGTTGCATGTGGGTATGCTGCCGGGGGCAGCCACGCCATCAACCCTGGTGCGGACGCTTGCCAGCGTTTTTCTTGCTGCGGGTGTGGGAGCCGCGCTCCAGGCTGTTGCGCTGGCCGTTGCCAATCTTGATGCGGGGTGCGCCCGGCAGCTGAGGGGTTGCTTTGCGGTCTGCTTCGGTAACGATCTTGTTGCCCATGGTGTTTTCCTGTCCTGGTTAGTGTGGGTACGAAACTTTCCATTTTACTGCAACACGCGCTTTCTCCAAATACCTGGCTTGCAAGAGCCATGCAAGACACCGTTCCCGTGTGCTGGTTGATACATCGGGTCACGCCGGGGACACGGCACATGCCTACACTGTGACATGCATGCCCACCCCCTAGTCCTATGCCATGACCACCTACCTCCCCCCTGCTTCCGTTACCAACCCCGCCATCGATCCGGCCTGGCTGCAGGCGCTGGGCGCGGGCAGCTTGGTACCGCGTTCGCTGGCGGCGTGGGAGCCACTGGTGCTGGAAGGGCTGGCGCACTTTCTCAATCTGCTCCCCGCCAGCCGCATCGAAGCGCTGACACAGGCGCAGCTTGACCTGGGCCTGGAGGCCAGCCTGCCTCAGCGCCTGACCACGCTGCTGCTGCAGTCGCCCACCCTGCACAAGCTGGGCCAGGTGCTGGCACGCCAGCCCCATCTGCCCGCAGAATTGCGCGCGCAGTTGCGGCAGCTCGAATCGATGCCGGCGCACACCGATTCCGCCCTGGTGGCGCAACTGGTGGCCCGGTTGCAGGCCCATGTAGCGGGCAGCGCAACACCGGCACCCGCCCTGCAGATTGCCGATACTCCGCTCGCCGAAGGCAGCGTGGCCCTGATCCTGCCGTTCAGCTGGCAAGAGGCCGGCCTCGAGCAGCAAGGGGTATTCAAAGTGTTGCGCCCTGGCGTCAGTGAGCGGCTGCACCAGGAGCTGGACCTGCTGCCCGCCGTGGCCGACTTTCTCACCCGGCGTGGCGCCGCACTCGGATTGCCGGCGCTGGATTACCGGGGCACGCTGGACGGCGTGGCCACCCTGCTGCGACAGGAAATCCAGCTCGAGCGCGAGCAAGCACACCTGCGCGCTGCCCGGGCGTTTTACGCTGGCACGCCCGAAGTGCTGATCCCCCGCCTGCTGCCCTGGTGCGCCCCCTGGGCCACGGCCATGGAGCGTGTGCATGGCACCTTCCTGACCGATATCACCCTGGCGCCACACGAGCGCCGGCGCCTGGCGCACATAGCCATCGACGCCCTGCTGGCGCAGCCCTTTTGGTGCGCACGCGACCCCGCGATCTTCCATGGCGACCTGCATGGCGGCAATCTGATGTGCACCGACGACGGCCGTCTCGCCGTACTCGACTGGGCGCTGGTCACGCCCATCGACAAGGCCACGCGCGAAGCCCTGGTCCATGCGGTGATCGGTGCGCTGACCTGGGATGCCGGGCAGCTCCACCAGTCCCTGGCCCGGCTCAACTACACCGGCGCCGCCGACCCGGCCCTGCACGGGCAGGTGGAACAGGCGCTGGATGCACTGCTGCGACGTGGCGGCCTGCATCTGGCCGGCTTCGACTGGTTGCTGGGAGTCATCGACCGGCTGGCGCTGCAGGGGCTGCTGCACGCGGATCCGACGCTGTCCGCCTTCCGCAAAACCTGGTTGTCGCTGGCAGGAGTACTGGCGGAGCTGGATGGCAGCGCTGCCCCCGACACTGCGCTGATCCAGCGTGGCCTGACGCAGTTTCTGGCCGAGTGGCCGCAGCGCTGGAGCGCGCGCCCCGGCGACGCCACGCCGTTTGGCACCCATGTGTCCAACCTCGGGCTGGCCAACGCCTTGCTGGCGGCCGGATTCAGCGGCTGGCACCTGGCCTGGCGCTACGGCGCCATGGCGTGGACGCACTGGCACAAGCCGAAGCCCTGAAGCCTGCCGAATGACTCGGTACGACCGTGCCGGCGCCAAAAAGAAAGCCCGCCATTCCTGCGAACGACGGGCCTGCATCGGAACCGCAGCCGGAACCTGATCACTTACTGGACCAGCGGCACACCGGTCTTGGATTGCACTTCCTCGAAGCTGACATCCGGCGCCAGCTCCACCACTTTCAGGCCTTCGGGTGCGATGTCAAACACGCCCAGGTCGGTGATGATGCGGTCGACCACGCCCACGCCGGTCAGCGGCAGCGTGCACTCGGGCAGGATCTTCAGGTCGGTGGTGCCGTCCTTCTTGCGCGCCACATGCTCCATCAGCACGATCACGCGCTTCACACCGGCCACCAGATCCATGGCGCCGCCCATGCCCTTGATCATCTTGCCGGGAATCATCCAGTTGGCCAGATCGCCCTTGTGGGTGACCTGCATGGCGCCCAGGATGGACAGGTTGATCTTGCCGCCGCGGATCATGGCGAAGCTCTGGTCACTGCCAAAAATGGACGAGCCCTTGATGGTGGTGACGGTCTGCTTGCCGGCATTGATCAGGTCGGCGTCCACTTCGTCGTCGGTCGGAAAGGGGCCGATGCCCAGCATGCCGTTTTCGCTTTGCAGCCAGACTTCCTTGTTGGCCGGCACGTGGTTGGCCACCAGCGTGGGAATGCCGATGCCGAGGTTGACGTAGAAGCCGTCCTGCAGCTCCTGGGCTGCGCGCGCAGCCATCTGGTCTTGGGTCCATGCCATGGTGATATCTCCTGAATGGTTTACTTGTGCTCGCGGATGGTGCGCTTTTCGATGCGCTTCTCGGGCGTGGGGTTGTGCACGATGCGGTGCACGTAAATGCCGGGCAGGTGCACGTCATCGGGGGCGATTTCGCCATTGGCCACGATGCGCTCCACTTCCACGATGCAGATCTTGCCGGCGGTGGCTGCGGCCGGGTTGAAGTTGCGCGCCGTCAGGTTGAAGCGCAGGTTGCCGCTGCGGTCGGCCACATCGGCCTTGATCAGCGCCACGTCCGGGAACAGGCTCTGCTCCATGACATAGGTTTCGCCGTTGAACTCGCGCGTTTCCTTGCCTTCAGCCACCAGCGTGCCGACACCGGTCTTGGTGAAGAAGGCCGGAATGCCGGCGCCACCAGCGCGCAGTTTTTCAGCCAGCGTGCCCTGCGGCGTGAATTCCAGCTCCAGTTCGCCGGCCAGGTACTGGCGTTCGAATTCCTTGTTCTCGCCCACGTAGGAAGAGATCATCTTCTTGATCTGGCGCGTTTCCAGCAGCTTGCCCAGGCCAAAGCCGTCCACGCCGGCGTTGTTGGAAGCCACCGTCAGGTTCTGCACGCCACTGTCGCGCAGGGCCTCGATCAGCGCCTCGGGGATGCCGCACAGGCCGAAGCCGCCCACGGCAATCAGCTGGCCGTCCTGGACCACGCCCTGGAGCGCTTCGGCCGCGCTCGGATAAATCTTGTTCACGCTTGTCTCCTGATGGGGTTGGAATAGTTGTACGATACTACGTATTCTTCTACGTAGTATTGCGTAATGGAAATCCAGCAGCCCTCTTCCGCGCCCGCGCTGCCCGCCAGCGCCGATTACCGCTGGGCCTTTGAACTGGCTCCCATCGGATTGATTCTGTCACGCGAACGCACCATCGTCGACTGCAACGAGCAGGTCTGCCGCCTGTTCGATACCAGCCCCGAGGTGCTGATCGGCCAGAGCTTTGCCATCCTGTATCCCAGCCTGGACGAGTACCAGCGCACTGGCGAGCGCATCACGCAGCCGCTGATGCACCACGGTAATTACCGCGACGAACGCATCATGCGCCGCGTGGGCGGGCGCTTTGCCGGACAGATGTTCTGGTGCCGCGTCTCCGGCCGCGCCCTCGACCGCCAGCATCCGCACGCGGCCGGCATCTGGAGCTTTGAAGACATCGACAAGCGCCCACCGCCCACCTCCGACACCGCCAGCCTGACGCCGCGCGAGCGCGAGGTGGCCAGCCAGTTGCTCAACGGCCTCACGTCCAAGGAGATTGCGCGCGCGCTGGGCCTGAGCCACCGCACGGTAGAGGTACACCGCGCCAGCCTGATGCGCAAGTACCAGACCGCCACCACGGCAGCGCTGGTGCAGAAACTGCTGGCGGGTATGCCCTGAGTGACGTAAACGTCAACCTGCACTAGCATGGGGCGTCACCACCGCAGGAGCTCTCATGTCCGAACCCCGCTATTCCTATGCGTCGCTGGATGCCGTGCCCGAAGACATCCGCAGCATGATTCTGCAAGTGCAGGAAAAATCCGGTTTCGTGCCCAATGTGTTTCTGATGCTGGCACGCCGCCCGAAGGAATTCCGCGCCTTCTTCGCCTACCACGACGCGCTGATGGAACGTGCCGAAAGCAGCCTGACCAAAGGCGAGCGGGAAATGATCGTGACCGCCACCAGCGCGGCCAACCATTGCCTGTACTGCGTGGTGGCGCACGGGGCGCTGCTGCGCATTTTCGAGAAAAAGCCGCTGGTGGCCGACCAGGTGGCGGTGAACTACCAGGTGGCCGACATTACGCCACGCCAGCGCGCCATTCTGGACTTTGCGATGAAGGTCTGCCAGGACTCACACACCGTGTGTGATGACGATTTTGCTGTGCTGCATGCGCAGGGTTTGGACGACGAGGACATCTGGGACGTGGCCGGCATCACCGCCTTCTTCGGTCTGAGCAACCGTTTTGCCAGCTTTACCGGCATGCTGCCCAACCCGGAGTTTTACCTGCTGGGCCGGGTGCCGCGGGCACCCAAGGCCTGAGTCCACAAGTAAAAATCAGGCAGCGGCCGCCTCGGCGATCAGTTCCTTCAGCCAAGGCGGCAGCGCCACCGCCTTCTTGGCGTTGAAATCCACCCACACCATGGTGGCTCCGCCGTCGGCGTAGACCACATCGGGCTGGTCGGTTCGCTCCATCGTCATCCAGGTGTCGATCGAGCTGCGTCCGGGTTCGCTCACGTACATCTTGATCAAGACGTCACACGGGTAGTTCAGCTCACGGTAGTAATTGCAGAAGATGTTGGCCACCACCGGGCCCTGGCCATTCTCCACCAGTTCGCGCCCGGTTACTGCGAGCCACTGCACACGCGCTTCCTCGAAAAAACGCAGGTAGGAGGTATTGTTCATGTGCCCGTAGGCATCCATGTCTCCCCAACGCATGGGGATCACGGTGGCATACACCTCGATTTTCTGCTCGGGAACGGGGATTTTCATGCGTGACTCACTACGGCGGATAAATGAAACAAGCGTGCTGCACAGTGTACCCGCGCCGCACGCCGGTTGGCATACGCTGTAGCCTGCAAGGCGAGCAGATTCCCTGCTGCAATTCGCTTTGCAGGCGGGCGCAGTTCAGAACGCAGCAATGCCGGTCTGGGCACGGCCCAGGATCAGCGCGTGGATGTCGTGTGTGCCCTCGTAGGTGTTGACCACTTCCAGGTTGACCAGGTGGCGCGCCACGCCAAATTCATCGCTGATGCCGTTGCCGCCCAGCATGTCGCGTGCGGTACGCGCAATGTCCAGGGCCTTGCCGCAGTTGTTGCGCTTGAAGATGCTGGTGATCTCGACCGCTGCCGTACCTTCGTCCTTCATGCGGCCCAGACGCAGCACGCCCTGCAGACCCAGCGTGATCTCGGTTTGCATATCGGCCAGCTTCTTCTGGATCAGCTGGTTGGCGGCCAGCGGCTTGCCGAACTGTTTGCGGTCCATGGTGTACTGGCGCGCGGTGTGCCAGCAGGCCTCGGCGGCACCCAGCGCACCCCAAGCGATGCCGTAGCGGGCGCTGTTCAGGCAGGTGAACGGGCCCTTCAGACCACGTACCTCGGGGAAGGCGTTTTCTTCGGGGCAGAACACCTCGTCCATCACGATCTCGCCGGTGATGCTGGCACGCAGCCCCACCTTGCCGTGGATGGCCGGGGCGCTCAGGCCCTGCCAGCCCTTTTCCAGCACAAAGCCGCGGATCGCGCCCTCGTCGTCCTTGGCCCAGACCACGAACACATCGGCGATCGGGCTGTTGGTGATCCACATCTTGCTGCCGGACAGACTGTAGCCGCCGTCCACCTTGCGTGCGCGCGTGATCATGCTGCCGGGGTCGGAGCCGTGGTTGGGCTCGGTCAGGCCGAAGCAGCCAATCCATTCGCCGCTGGCCAGCCTGGGCAGGTATTTCTGCTTGGTGGCCTCGTTGCCGAACTCGTGGATCGGCACCATCACCAGCGAAGACTGCACGCTGGCCATGGAGCGGTAGCCGGAGTCGACGCGCTCGATCTCGCGGGCGGTCAGGCCGTAGCACACATAGTTCAGGCCGGGGCCGCCGTATTGCTCGGGAATGGTGGGGCCCAACAGGCCGAGCTCGCCCATTTCGCGGAACACGGCCACGTCGGTCTGTTCGTTGCGGAAGGCCTCGAGCACGCGCGGGGCCAGCTTGTCCTGGCAGTAGGCGCGGGCGGCGTCGCGCACCATGCGCTCGTCGTCGGTGAGTTGCTGGTCGAGCAGCAGCGGGTCATCCCACTGGAAAGCAATTTTGCTGGAAGCCATGGCGGTTATCCTCTCTGAATCTATGTGTGCTGCCGGTACATGCGCCGGCAGGCTGTTGGGTGTTCACGGTGCCTTATGCTGGCACCGCAGGCTGTTTCAGTCGCGGTCCATCAGGTCGCGGCCGATGATGATCTGCTGGATCTGCGTGGTGCCCTCATACAGGCGCAGCAGACGCACATCCCGGTAAAAACGCTCCACCGGGAACTCGTTGATGTAGCCCGAGCCGCCATGCACCTGCACGCCACGGTCGGCCACGCGGCCCACCATCTCGGTGCAGAACAGCTTGCAGCAGGAGGCGCGCATGCTCACGTCCGGATCGCTCACGGACGGCGAGGGCTTGGCGTCGTAGCGCTGGGCGCAATCCTGCACCATGCTCCAGCCGGCATACAGCTCGGCCTGGCTGTCGGCCAGCATGGCCTGCACCAGCTGGAAGTCGCCGATGCGTTTGCCAAACTGCTTGCGCTGCTGGGCATAGGCCACGGCCTCGTCCAGGATACGCTGCGCCATGCCGCAGGCCACGGCCGAAATGTGCAGGCGGCCACGGTCCAGCACCTTCATGGCCGTCTTGAAGCCCTGGCCGGGCACGCCACCGATGATGTTGGCAGCCGGTACGCGCACATTGTCCATGTTCACATCACAGGTCTTGGTACCGCGCTGGCCCATCTTCTTGTCCGGCTTGCCCAGTGTCAGGCCCGGCAGGTCGGCCGGCACGATGAAGGAGCTGATGCCGCCGGCACCGGGGCCATCGGTGCGCGCCATCAGCGTAAAGGCGCCGGCACGCGGGGCGTTGGTGATGAAGCGCTTGGTGCCGTTGAGCACATAGAACTCGCCATCCTTGTCGGCGCGCGTCTTGAGCGCAGCGGAGTCGGAGCCGGCGTCGGGCTCGGTCAGCGCGAACGACATGATCAGCTCGCCGGTGGCCACCTTGGGCAGAATCGTCTGCTTCTGCTCTTCGGTGCCATCCATCAGGATGCCCTGCGAACCAATGCCCACATTGGTGCCAAACACCGAGCGGAAGGCCAGCGAGGTGTGGCCGATTTCGTAGGCCACGCGGCATTCCTGGCTCATCGACAGGCCGATGCCGCCATATTGCTCGGGAATGGACAGACCGAACAGGCCCATGTCCTTCATGTCCTGCACGATATCGGCTGTCACTTCATCCTGCTCTTCGACCGCATTTTCTGCCGGGATCAGGCGTTCGCGCACGAAGCGCTGCACCGTGGCCAGCAGTAGTTCAAAGGATTCGTTATCAATTGCCATGTCGGTTTCCTTGTGTTTTCGATGGGTTGCGGTATTCAGATGAGGCCGTCGCGCAGCATGTCGCGCAGACGGAATTTCTGCACCTTGCCGGACGGTGTGGCGGGCATTTCATTCACGAGCACCAGGCGCTCCGGAATGTACTGCATGGCCACGCGCTGCTCCTTCAGGAACTGTCCCATGGCCTCCATGTCGAAGTGCGCTCCCTCCTTGGGCACCACGACCGCGCAGGCGCGCTCACCCATGCGCTCGTCGGCATACGAGACGATGGCCACCTGCGCCACGGCAGGGTGCTTGTACAGCATGGACTCGATCTCGAACACCGGGATATTCTCGCCGCCCCGGATGATCACGTCCTTGCTGCGGCCGCTGATACGGATATAGCCGTTCTCGTCCACCCTGGCCAGGTCACCGGTATCGAACCAGCCGTCGGCATCCGTAGCGTTGAGATGCGGCCGCCCAAGATACCCGCCAAAGTTGGAGCAGGCCCGCACCAATAGACTGCCGCTTTCACCCACGGGCATTTCCGTGCCATCAAAGTCCACCACCTTGACCGCCACGCCGGGCAGCGCACAGCCATCGGTGTTGACCGACAGGGCATCGTCGTCTTCCGGACGGGTCGTGGTCACGGCGCCGTTTTCCGTCATGCCCCAGGCCGAGATGATCTTGGCACCCAGTCCATTGCGCGCCTGCTCCACCAGCGGGCCGGGAATCGGGGCGCCGGCACAGACGAAAGTCTTGAGCGTGGGCACGGCCTGGCCGGATTCGGTCACGGTACGGGTCAGATCCGTCAGGAAAGGCGTGGACGCCATCGTGTAGGACACGTGCTCCTGGTTGATGATCTCGATGGCGCGCTTCGGCTCCCAGATGTCCTGCAACACTACCTGCGCCTGCAGCACGATCGGCATCACCAGGCCATACAGGAAGCCGGTCTGATGCGCCATCGGCGAAGCCATCAGCACCACGTCATCCATGCCCAGGTGCAGGCGCTGCGCATAGGCCACGACGTTGGACACCAGCGTATTGGCACTGTGCTGCACACCCTTGGGCTCGCCGGTGGTGCCGGAGGTGTACAGCAGTTGGGTCACATCATCCGGACCGGGGCGATGCTGCGACAGGATGGCCGCGGCATCGGGTTCCTTCTCCCATTCGGGACCGGACAGCAGCGCGTCAAAGCCGTGGCGTGCCTTGGAGCCGACCACCACCACATGCTGCAGCGTGGGCAGTTCGGGCTTGAGCGTCATCGCCATGCCTTCGTAGTCGAAGCCACGGAAGGTCTTGGGCACGACCAGCACCTTGGCTTGCGCGTGGTTGACCATGAACTTGAGCTCACGCTCGCGGAAGATGTGCATCAGCGGATTGAGCACCGCCCCGATGCGCGAACAGGCCAGATACAGCAAACTGAACTGCCACCAGTTGGGCAGTTGCATGGCGACCACGTCGTTCTTGCCAACGCCCAGGCGCGTCAGGCCCACGGCGATGCGGTCGGCCATCTGCGCCATTTCACGGTAGGTGAAACGGCGCGTGCCATTGGTGCCGCTGCCATCCAGACTGATGGCAGTCAGCGCCACCTTGTCAGGATGGCTCTGCACGCAGTCCTGCAGATAGTCATTGATGGTGCGGTCCTTCCAATAGCCCTTGGCAATGCTTTCGGCACGGCGCGGCGGAATCAGTACAGCATCAAATTCCATGGGTGTCTCCTCCTTGAATCGTTATGCTTGTCAATCAGTTCGGCACTGCCTTGCGGCCCGCCCGGGTGCGGGCGATGATGGTCTTCATGATCTGTGCAGTGCCATCACCGATCTGGAAACCCAGCACATCGCGCAGGCGCTGTTCCATCACGCCGCGGTCATAGCCGCCGTGACCGAACATCAGCAGGCACTGGTGGATCACATCGTAGGACAGCTTGGGGCCCCACCACTTGCACATGGCCGCTTCGGCGGTGTGCGGCAGGCCGCGGTCCTTGGACCACAGCGTCTGCAGGCACAGCAGACGTGCGGCCGCCACCTGGGTTTCGTAATCGGCCAGCGGATGCGACACACCCTGGAAGGCCGCCAGCGGCTTGCCGAAGGCTTCGCGCTGGGCCACATACTCCCAGGTTTCTTCCAGGGCCACCTTGGCCACGGCCAGCACCTGCAGGCCGATCAGCGCACGCGAAAAGTCAAAGCCCTGCATCACCTGCACAAAGCCCTTGTTCTCGTCGCCCAGGCGGTGGTCCACCGGCACGCGCACGTTTTCAAAGAAAATGGAGCCGCGCCCGATGGCGCGCTGGCCATGGCAGTCGAAGCGGTTGCGCGTGACACCGGGCAGATCCATCGGCACCAGCAACGCAGTCACGCCGTGGGCGGCAGATTCCACGCTGCCGGTGCGGCCGAACACCACGGCGGCATCGGCCTGGTCGGCGGCAGAAATCGAGGTTTTCTCGCCATTGAGCACATATTCATCGCCCACGCGCTCGACCTTCAGGCGCAGGTTGGCAGCATCGGAGCCACCGCGCGGCTCGGTCAGGGCAATGGCAAACAGCGCCTGGCCCTGGGTCAGCTTCTCCAGCCAGGGCTTGACCACTTCGGGCTGGCCATGGTGGGACAGGATCTGGCCGTTCAGCGAGGCCAGCAGGTTGATGTAGCTGATGCTCAGGTCGGCACGGGCAATCTCTTCATGGATCACACCGGCGGCGAGGCAGCCCATGCCCTGGCCGCCGTACTCTTCCGGCAGCTCAGGTGCAATAAACCCCATCTCGCCCATTTCACGCATCAGGGTGCGGTCCAGCACGCGCGTGTCATCACGCTCCAGAAAACCTGGCGCCACGCGCTCGGTGGCATAGCGGCGTGCATGTTCAGCCAGCGCCATCAAGTCTTCGTCGATATAGGGGTTCATGACCTTGTCTCCTGTATTTTTGCGATGTCGGGGTGCAGCCGGCCCGCATGGGCACACCGCCCATGCCAGACCGGAAAGTTGCCCCGTCAACGGGGCACAGAGGGCTTACTTGGCGTACTTGCGGAACTCGGGCTTGCGCTTATCCTTGAGCGCGTTCACGCCTTCACGCGACTCTTCGGTGTCATAGAACAGCTTGAGCGCATACATGCCCATGCCGGCAATACCGGACTGGTGCGCCGTGTCCATGTTGAAGCTGCGCTTGGCAATCGCAATCGCTGTCGGGCTGCGCTCGCAAATCGTCTCGGCCCACTCCTGCACGGTTTCGTCCAGCTTCTCGGGCGCCACACAGATGTTGGCCAACCCAATGGCCACGGCCTCCTGGCCGGAGTAACGCTTGTTCAGATACCAGATCTCGCGCGCTTTCTTCTCGCCCACCACACGTGCCAGGAAAGCCGTGCCATAGCCCGGATCAACCGAGCCCATCTTGGGACCAACCTGGCCGAAGATGGCCTTCTCCGAGCAGATGGTCAGGTCGCAGATGGTGCACAGCACGTTGCCGCCGCCAATCGCATAGCCCTGCACACGGGCAATCACCGGCTTGGGCACATCACGGATGGCGGTGTGCAACTCTTCCATCGGCAGGCCAATCGTGCCGCGGCCGTCATAGTTGCCATCGTGCGCGCCCTGGTCACCACCGGTGCAGAAGGCTTTCTCGCCAGCACCAGCCAGCACGATGCAGCCAACCGACTTGTCATAGCCGGCCTTGTTCAGCGCCTTGATGATCTCGTCGCAGGTGGTGCCGCGGAAGGCGTTCATTTTGTCGGCGCGGTTGATGGTGATCCATGCCACGCCATTGCGCACTTCGTACAGGATGTCTTCGAACTTGATGTCTTTGCTCATGTTGGTCTCGGTTGGGTCAGTGGAGGTATGTGAATCAGGGAATGCAGCGTTAGCCGTTCATGGTCAGGCCGCCGGACACGGACAGCACCTGGCCAGTGACAAAGCCGGCGTCATCGCTGCCAAAGAAGGCAATGGCAGCAGCCAGATCGTCGCCCTGGCCCAGCCGGCCCAGCGGAATCGCCTTGGTGAAGGCCTCGATCAGCTTCTCGGGGTTGGGCGCGCCCTCTGCCACGCCAGCCAGCAGCGCAGTGTCGGTCGGGCCCGGGCACACCACGTTCAGGTTGATGCTTTGACGGGCATGCTCGCGTGCCAGCGTCTTGGTAAAGGACACCAGGCCGCCCTTGCAGGCGGCATACACGGCTTCGCCGGAAGAGCCGACACGTGCCGCATCGGAGGCCACGTTGACGATGTGGCCACGCTTGCGCTCGACCATGCCCGGCAGCACCGCGTGGTGCATGTTCAGGGCGCCCACCAGGTTGATCGCAATCAGCTTGTCCCACTCTTGCGGCACCGTCTTCAGGAAAGGCTTGAACACGTCCCAGCCGGCGTTATTGACCAGTGTGTCGATCGGGCCGAGCTGCTCCACTGTGGCCGCCACCGCCGCATCCACGCTGGCGCGGTCGGTGATGTCGCAGCGGAAGGCCTGCGCCTGGCCGCCGGCAGCGCGAATGTCCTGTGCCACTTTCTCGGCGGCTTCCAGGTTCATGTCAAACACGGCCACCTTGGCGCCTTCTGCGGCCAGACGCCGGCAGGTGGCACCGCCGATACCGCCACCGCCACCGGTCACGATTGCTGTCTGGTTTTCATAACGTTGCATGCTGGTCTCCTGATGGTTCATACTGGGTTGTTGCGAAGATTCTTCATTGCATTTATGCAAACATGTTGTCATACTACACCGCATAACACCTCAGCACAATAAAACGCACATTAGTGGTTTACCCTATGAATGTCAAAGAAACCCGCCTTGATCTCGCCAATAGAATATTCTTTCGCCTATACCAATGCGCAAACATGTTGCACAAAACAGGAACCCGTGCGGTAGAACAGGAAGGACTGACCACGCAGCAGTGGGCAGTGCTGGGTGCGCTTTCGCGCAGCAGTGCGCAAGGGGGCATGGGCCTGGGCGATCTGGCGCGCTACCTGATGGTGAGCCGGCAGAACCTGTCCGGACTGATCGGCCGCATGGAGCGGGACCAGCTGGTGACGGTCATTCCCGACAACCGTGACCGCCGCTCCCGCCTGGTCACCATGACGGAACAGGGACGCCAGATTTGGCAGGAGGAAGCGGTGCCCAAGATCCGCGCCTACTACGAGGACGTGCTGGGCGACTTCTCCGTGACCGACATGACCCACACCTTGCACTACCTGCTGCGCATGCTGGAAAGCATGGGCAGGCTGGATGCACAGCAGCTAGGCAGCAATGCCCCCGCCGACCTCGACGAATTCCTCCCCACACCCGATTCCCAAACTCCTTCAGATACAACACCATGAGCTTTCTGCAACTCGACCACCCCGCCCCCGGCGTGGCCCGTCTCACACTCCATCGCCCCGAAGTACGCAATGCCCTCAACCAGGCCGTACGCGAACAACTGGCCGCACATTTCCGCGCCCTGGGCCAGAACCCGGACGTACGCGCCATCATCATTACCGGCGGTGACAAGGTCTTCGCCGCTGGCGCGGACCTGACCGAATTGGCCGACAAGAACGCGGTCCAGATGCAGCAGCGCACGGTGCATCTGCTGTGGCAGGCCATTGCCGAATGTCCCAAGCCGGTGATCGCCGCCGTCAATGGCTATGCGCTGGGCGGCGGCTGCGAGCTGGCCATGCATGCGGACATCATCGTGGCCGGCCGCACTGCCACTTTTGGCCAGCCCGAAATCCGCGTCGGCATCATGCCGGGTGCCGGCGGCACCCAGCGCCTCACGCGTGCCATCGGCAAGTTCCAGGCCATGAAATACCTGCTCACCGGCCTGCCCTTCAAAGGCGAGGAGGCCTTTGTCATGGGCCTGGCCAGCGAAGTGGTCGATGACGAGCAAGTGCAGGCGCGCGCGCTGGAACTGGCGCAGACCATCGCCACCATGCCGCCGCTGGCTGCCGCACAAATCAAGGAAGTGGTACTGGCCGGCCAGGATGCTTCGCTCGATGCTGCCCTGCTGCTCGAGCGCAAGGCCTTCAACCTGCTGTTTGCCAGCCAGGACCAGAAGGAAGGCGCCCGCGCCTTCCTCGAAAAGCGCGCCCCGCAATACACCGGGCAATAACCCCTCGCATCAATAACAGCGAATCGGCCTCTTTTACGTTGCCGACGCCACAAAAAAAGGAGACACCATGAACACCACGCCCCCCCGCCCACATCTGCTGGGTATCGTTGGCGCCGGCCTGATGGGCCGGGGCATTGCCCAGATTGCCGCACAGGGCGGCATCCCCGTGATCCTGCACGATGCCCGCCCGGGCGGTGCCGAAGAGGCACGCAGCGCCGTGGCGGCGATGCTGGGCAAGCTCGCCGCCAAGGGCAAGCTGACACAGGAAGCCCATGATGCCGCCGTAGCCCGCCTGCAGGTCGCCGGCAGTCTGCAGGATCTGGCCAGCTGCACCGTGGTGGTCGAAGCCATCGTGGAAAACCTGGAGGTCAAGCGCCAGCTGTTTGCCGAGCTGGAAGGCATCGTCTCGCCGGACTGCATCCTGGCCAGCAACACGTCCTCGCTGTCCATCACGGCCATTGCTGCAGGTTTGCAGCACTCCGGCCGCGTAGCCGGATTCCATTTCTTCAGCCCGGTGCCACTGATGAAGGTGGTAGAAGTGATTGCAGGCCCCCTCACCCACCCGGTAGTGGCCGACACCCTGGTCGCCGTCGGCCGGCAGATGGGCCACACCACGGTGCGTGCCAGCGATACCCCCGGCTTCATCGTCAACCATGCCGGACGCGGCTACCTGACCGAAGGCCTGCGCCTGCTGGGCGAGAGCGTGGCCGAAACGCAGGTGATCGACCGCATTCTGCGCGACGCCGCCGGTTTTCGCATGGGCCCGTTCGAACTGCTGGACCTGACTGGCCTGGACGTGTCACAGCCGGTAATGGACTCCATCTACACCCAGTACTACCAGGAGCCGCGCTATCGCCCGTCCGTCATCGGCCGCCAGCGCCAGCAGGCCGGCCTGCTGGGCCGCAAGACGCAACACGGTTTTTACCGCTACGAAAATGGCCAAAAAATCGAGACGGTGGATCCTGCCGTACCGTCCGTGCCGTCCCTGCCCCCGGTATGGGTCAGCGCGCAGGAACTGAATACCTTTCCCGAAGTGGCTGCCCTGCTGCGCAAGCTGGGCGCCGCGCTGGAAGCGGGTGAACGCCCCTCGGCAGCGGCCCTGTGCATCGTGCTGCCGCTGGGTCAGGACGCCAGCACGCTGTGTGCCGAAGCGCAGCTGGACCCCACGCGCACCGTGGCGCTGGACCCACTGTTCCTGAGCGGTCGCCGCACCTTGATGACCACACCGGTCACCACTCCTGCCATGCGCGATGCCGCCCACGCACTGCTGAGCGCGGACGGCACGCCCGTTTCCGTGGTGCGCGACAGCACCGGCTGCGTGGTGCAACGCGTGCTGGCCTGCATCGTCAACATCGGCTGCGACATGGCGCAGCAAGGCATCGCCACCCCCACCGATATCGACCAGGCCGTCACGCTGGGCCTGGGCTACCCCAAAGGCCCGCTGGCCTGGGGCAATGCCCTGGGTGCCGCCACCGTGCTGCGCATCCTGCACCGGCTATTTGCCCTCACCGAAGACCCGCGTTACCGCCCCAGCCCGTGGCTGCGTCGCCGCGCGCAGCTGGGCCTGTCACTGCTCACCCCCGAAAACTAAACCCAACCAAAAAGGAGACTTCCCGTGCTTGATGCTTATATTTACTCCGGCCTGCGCACCCCGTTTGGCCGCCAGGGCGGCGCCCTGGCCCCCGTGCGCCCCGACGACCTGATCACCGGTGTCATCCGCAAATTGATGGCCGATAGCCCGTTTCAGCCGGAGCAGATCGAAGACGTGGTACTGGGCTGCGCCTGCCAGGCCGGTGAGGACAGCCGCAACATCGCCCGCCATGCCGTACTGTTGTCCGGCCTGCCGCACACCACGCCAGGCCAGTCAGTCAACCGGCTGTGCGGCAGCGGACTGGCTGCCGTGCTGGACACGGCCCGCGCCATTACCGCCGGTGAAGGCGATCTGTACATCGCCGGCGGCGTCGAAAGCATGAGCCGCGCGCCCTTTGTCGTGGCCAAGAGCGAGTCTGCCTACGGCCGCGAGTTCAAGGTGTTCGACAGCTCCATTGGCGCACGCTTTCCCAACCCGCGCATCATCAAGGACTTCGGCAACGACACCATGCCCGAAACAGCCGACAACGTGGCCGAGCAATTCGGCCTGACGCGCGCAGAAAGCGACCGTTATGCGGCTGCCTCCCAGGCGCGCTATGCGGCCGCCCTGGCCAGCGGCTTTTTCGAGGGCGAAATCATTCCGGTGGAAGTGTCCACCGGCCGCAAGACGCCGCCGCGCATTGTCAGCGCCGACGAGCACCCACGCCCCAGCAGCGATTTCGAGGCCCTGCAAAAACTCAAGTCGCTGCAGGAAGGCGGCGTGGTCACTGCCGGCAACGCATCCGGCATCAACGACGGTGCGGCGGCCCTGTTCGTCGGCAGCCGCGCCGTGGGCGCGCAGGCCGGTGTGCAGCCGATGGCGCGCATTCTGGCGGGGGCTGTCAGCGGCGTGGCGCCGCGCGTGATGGGCCTTGGCCCGGCCTACGCCATTCCCAAGGCGTTGGAGCGCGCCGGCCTGACGCTGGCCGACATGGACGTGATCGAAATCAACGAGGCCTTTGCGTCGCAGGTGCTGGGCTGCCTGAAGATGCTGGACATTGCCTTTGACGATCCGCGCGTCAACCCCAATGGCGGCGCCATTGCCGTGGGCCACCCGCTGGGCGCCTCGGGCGCGCGCATCGCACTGTCCGCCGCACGCGAACTGCAGCGCCGCAATGGCCGCTACGCCGTCGTCAGCCTGTGCATCGGCATGGGCCAGGGCATTGCCGTGGTAATCGAACGGGTGTAATGCTGACAGGGTCAAAGGCGGCCCGCAGCAGCACGTTTGCACGCCAAGGCAGGCGCAACGGGCTGGGGCAGCCTCAGACCGACAGCAATTTTTCGCGCAGCGCGTCCGGCATGGACGCGGCCTTGCGCGCCTGCTTGTCGAACAGCACCACGCCGATCTTGCCGCGCGCCACGTCGCGGCCGCCCGACTTCTCGCGCACGCGGAAGCACACATCAAAGCCATAGCGATTCTGGTCGGCGGGCGCCATCTCGATCACCAGCACTTCGCCGTGAAAGCTTTCGGACAGGTACTGCACGCCCTGGTCTCCCACCACAGTGCCCAGCCCCAGCACATCGGATTCGTCATAGCCCAGCCAGCGCCAGAAGCGCAGTCGCGCTTCCGACACCAGCGTCAACAGCTGGGCGTTGTCGAGATGGTTGCCATGGTTGATGTGGCTGGTGTAAATCTGCAGCTCGGTACGGAACGGGTAGCGTTCCAGCGGCGGGAATTGAAGGCGTGCCATGCAGTGGTCCTGGTTGTTTTTTCAGGCGCCAATGGTAATCGCCAGCTTGCCGAATTGCTGGTTGGACTCGAGCACATCGAGTGCCGCATGGATGTCATCCATGGAATACACGCGGTCGATCACCGGCCGCACCTTGCCTTGTGCGCACCATGCCAGCAAATCCTGCAGCTCTCCCGGATTGCCCAGCGTGGACCCCAGCACCTGCAATTGGCGGATGAACAGGCGGCGCAGATCGGCGCCCGGCTGGTCCCCGGTGGTGGCGCCACAAGTAACGATACGGCCGCCGCGCACCAGCGACCTGAGCGCCACATCCCACACTGCCTCGCCAACGTTCTCGAACACCACGTCCACGCCGCGCCCCTGCGTGAGCTCCATCACGCGTTTTTGCACATCCTCGGTCGTGCTGCAGATGCCGGCATCGGCGCCCAATTGCAGGGCCCGATCGAGCTTGTCCTGCTCACGCGAAGTGACGATCACGCATGCCCCCGCCGCCTTGGCCAGCTGCATGCCGGCCAGGGACACACCGCCGCCAATGCCGAACACCAGCACCGTTTCCCAGGGCTTGAGCTGCGCCTTGGTAAACAGCATGCGCCAGGCAGTCAGGTAGTTCACGCCCAACGCTGCTGCCTCCTCGAAACCGAAGCCGTCGGGAATCGGCAGCACATTGCCGGCAGGCACCGTGATGTACTCGGCCAAGGTGCCATCGCGGTGCTCGCCCAGGGTGCGCATGGAGGCGCACAGCACCGGCTCTCCGTGCTGACAGAACTCGCAACGGCCGCAAGTCACGCCCGAATACAGCACCACGCGCTGCCCCGGCTGCAGCAGCTTGTCGCCGGCATCCACTTCCTCGACCACACCGGCACCATCCACGCCCATGATCAGCGGCAATGCGTGCCGGATGCCAGCCCCGCTGTCGCGCATGTACAGATCCACGCGATTGAGGGTGGCGGCGCGCATGCGCACCAGCACTTCGCCAGGCTTGCGTTCGGGTTTCGGGCGCTCACCGACCTGCACCACTTCATTGCCGCCATGGCCGTTCAGGAATACTGCTTTCATACCTGCTCCTTACTGCTATTTGCCGGGGCCGGGCGCCCAAGTCTATGCATTGCGCGAAATTTATGACAACATATTGCCATATTAGCCAACAGACTTTCGATCCTGCACGTTTTTTCCCTACAATCGGATCAGAAATAGATAATGTCCGCACCTTCGCACGATCATTTTTTTATAACGCCCCTCCCGGCACCTTATCTGTCATGACGGAGACACCATGACCCCAGCACAAATTCTCGAACAATTCGGCCCGCGTGAATCCATGGAATACGACGTGGTGATCGTGGGCGGCGGCCCAGCCGGCCTGTCCACCGCCATCCGCCTCAAGCAGCTGGCCGCAGAAAAAGGCCACGACGTCTCGGTCGTGGTGCTGGAAAAAGGCTCCGAACCGGGCGCGCACATCCTGTCCGGCGCCACGTTCGACCCGCGCGCCCTCACCGAACTGATTCCCGACTGGAAAGAAAAAGGCGCCCCGCTGAACCAGCCAGTCAAGCAGGACTCCTTCCTGACGCTGACCGAAACCGGTGCCAGCCGCATGCCCAACTTCCTGCTGCCCAAGTGCTTCCACAACGAAGGCAACTACATCATCAGCCTGGCCGACCTGACGCGCTGGCTGGCACAGCAGGCCGAAGCGCTCGAAGTGGAAATCTTCCCCGGCTTTGCCGCCGCCGAGGTGCTGTACAACGAGGACGGCTCGGTCAAGGGCGTGGCCACCGGCAACATGGGCATCGGCAAGGACGGCGAGCCCACCGACAACTTCCAGCTCGGCATGGAGCTGCACGCCAAATACACCATCTTTGCCGAAGGCTGCCGCGGCCACCTGGGCAAGCAGCTCATCGCGCATTACCAGCTGGACGCCGGCAAGGACCCGCAGGCCTACGGCATCGGCATCAAGGAACTGTGGGAAATCGATCCGTCCAAGCACGAACCGGGCCTGGTGCTGCACACCGCCGGCTGGCCGCTGGAAAGCGACACCTATGGCGGCTCCTTCATGTACCACATGGCCGACAACAAGGTCATCGTCGGTTTCGTGGTGGGCCTGGACTACCAGAACCCCTGGCTGAGCCCGTTCGAGGAATTCCAGCGCTTCAAGACCCACCCCAACCTGAAGTGGTACTTCACCGACAAGGACGGCAACGTCAATGCCAAGCGCATCGGCTATGGCGCACGCGCCCTCACGGCCGGCGGCCTGCTGGCCCTGCCCAAGACCGTGTTCCCGGGCGGTGCGCTGGTGGGTGACGACGCCGGCTTCCTCAACGCCAGCCGCATCAAGGGCAGCCATGCCGCCATCAAGACCGGCATGCTGGCCGCCGAAGCCGCCTACGCCGCCATCGTGGCCGGCCGACAGCACGACGAACTGTCTGCCTACCCGGCGGCCTTCGAAAACAGCTGGCTGTACGACGAGCTCAACAAGTCGCGCAACTTCAAGTACTGGTTCCACAAGGGCCGCGACGTGGCCACCGTCATGACCGGCATCGAGCAGAAGCTGCTGGGTGGCAACATGCCCTGGACCATGCACCGCAAGCATGCCGATTACACCAAGCTCAAGCCGGCGGCTGAGTGCCAGAAGATCGAGTATCCCAAGCCCGATGGCAAGCTCACCTTCGACCGCCTCAGCAGCGTGTTCATCGCCAACGTGCACCATGAGGAAAACCAGCCGGCCCACCTGACGCTGAAGGACGCCAGCGTGCCGGTCAACATCAACCTGGCCAAGTACGCCGGCCCCGAGGCGCGCTACTGCCCGGCCGGCGTGTACGAATTCGTCGAGGCCGAAGGCGGCGGCCAGCGCCTGCAGATCAATGCCGCCAACTGCGTGCACTGCAAGACCTGCGACATCAAGGACCCGACGCAGAACATCGTCTGGGTCACGCCAGAAGGCGGTGGCGGACCCAACTACGGCAGCATGTAAGCAGTTTGTGCCTTGCAGCGTCTGCAACCGCTGCGGTTGAACAGCGGCGGTGTGTCAGCAACCTGTGACGCACACCCCCCCCAGCTTCGGCAACGGACTGGGGGCTTTTTTTGATCCAGCCGCAGGATCGGTGCCACTCGGCCACATCGGGCGCTCCCTGCCAAGTGCTACATCCGGGTACTGTGCAAAGAACGCGTTCCCCTGCCGAAACCCGTCACGAAACTTGAGTAATGTAGTGAGAAACTACGCCTTGCAGCTAACTGCCATATGATCGCCGTTTGGCTGCATGCGCCCGGATACCCCGTTGTTGCGGACCCAGCCACACCGCCTGCATTACCAGCCCCGGATTGATTGCCGATGAAGATTTTCCTGCTCACCCTGATCCTGCTGTTCGCCGCCAGCGCCACCTACATGCACCGCAGGGGCAAGGTGCGGCTGCGCGTGGGGCGGCAAATGTTCGACCATTCCACCTTCATGGCGCCGGTCAATGTATTCATGCTGGGCTTCTCGAAAGTGCCGCGCACGCCCTATCTGCCGGTGCAGACCTTTCCCGAACTGGCCGTGCTGGAAGCGCACTGGAAGGACATCCGCGACGAGGCCGAAGCGCTGTCGCGCGCGCTGGAAATCAAGGCGTCTGCCAACAATGACGATGCCGGCTTCAACTCCTTCTTCAAGACCGGCTGGAAGCGTTTTTACCTCAAGTGGTATGGCGACGCCCACCCCTCCGCCATGCGCCTGTGCCCCAAGACCAGCGCGCTGGTTGCCGGCATTCCCAGCATCAAGGCGGCCATGTTTGCCGAGCTGCCCCATGGCGCGCGCCTGGGCATCCACCGCGACCCCTACGCCGGTTCGCTGCGCTACCACCTGGGTCTGATCACTCCCGGCACCGAGCAGTGCTACATCGACGTGGACGGCCAGAAATACAGCTGGCAGGAAGGCGAAGGCGTGATGTTCGACGAAACCTATCTGCACTATGCCGAAAACACCAGCGGCAAGACGCGCATCGTGCTGTTCTGCGACGTCGAGCGCCCCATGACCAACCGCATGGCGCAAGCCTTCAACCGCTGGTTTGCCGGCACCTTTGTTGCCGCCGCCAGTTCGCCCAACAGCGAGGGCGATCCCAAGGGCCTGGTCAGCCGGCTGTTCCTGGTGTCGTTCCACATGGGCAAGTGGCGCCGCCGCTTCAAGGCCTGGAACCCCACGGTCTACAAGCTGACCCGCATCGGCCTGATCGCCGCCGTGATCGCCCTGCTGATCTGGTGGTAACCACGTGCCCCCGTGGCGCAAAAAGCCGGCACTCTGCCGGCTTTTTCGTGCTTTGCGCAGCAATACGTATAATTGAAATTTCACACCACGCGGGGATACCCGCATCTGGCCATGAGCACCAAATTCGTCTTCGTCACCGGCGGTGTCGTGTCTTCGCTTGGCAAAGGCATCGCCGCGGCATCTCTGGCCGCCATTCTTGAATCGCGCGGCCTCAAAGTCACCCTCATCAAGCTCGACCCCTACATCAACGTTGATCCCGGCACCATGTCGCCGTTCCAGCACGGCGAAGTCTTCGTCACCGACGACGGCGCTGAAACCGACCTGGACCTGGGCCACTATGAGCGTTTCATCGAAACGCGCATGAAGCAGAGCAACAACTTCACCACCGGCCGCATCTACCAGAGCGTGCTCGAAAAAGAGCGCCGTGGCGACTACCTGGGCAAGACCGTGCAGGTCATCCCGCACGACACCAACGAAATCCAGGAATGCATCAAGCGCGGCGCGGGCATTGGCACCGACGACGCGGTAGCCGTGGCCATCTGCGAAGTGG
>CAYPRU010000013.1:0-68605 GCA_964413485.1 uncultured Allobrachymonas sp.
TGATGATGGACTACATGCTGCCCAAGCGCGTGATGAGCTGGAAGGAGGCCTGGGAAGTGTATGCCGAGCAGAACGGCGGGGCGCTGTTCAATGACCTGGCGCGCTATGGCATCAAGGTGCCCAAGGGCTGGGAGCAGGCCTGCAAGGACAAGGACCACCTGAGCCACCAGGCCTGGAACGTGTTCTACAACTACGGCGCTGCCGCTCCCTTTCACACCTGGGCGCCCAGCAAGGAAGACATGGACTGGCTGTCCGCCAAGTACCCGGACACTTTCGACAAGTATTACCGTCCGCTGTGGGAGCACTACGCCAAGGAGCAGGGCGAAGGGCGACGCTTCTACAACACCACGCTGCCGATGCTGTGCCAGGTGTGCCAGATCCCGATGTTCTTCACCGAAAAAGACGATCCGACCAAGGTGGCCTACCGCGAGAGCACCTACCACGGCATGAAGTACCACACCTGCTCGGACGGTTGCAAGGATATCTTCGACGACGAGCCCGAGAAGTACGCGCAGGCCTGGCTGCCGGTGCACCAGATCTATCAGGGCAACTGCTTCGAGCCCGATACCGATCCCAGCAAGCCGCACTTTAATGCGCTTGCGGAAGTGCTGCGCTGGTACCGCATTGAGCAGGGTCGCGACAACATGGATTTTGTCGGCTCTGAGGACCAGAAGAACTTCAGCCAATGGCGTGACATGGCCACCAGGAACTGATGTTTCCGGCTGTTCGCCAGCTGGCGGGCAGCGCTCCACCCCCTGTATTGCAAGTCAACGATTTCTGGAGAACGACATGGCTGTAGCTGCCATCAAACCCTATGCATTTCCCGCCAAGGATACGGCGGACAAGTTCCCCGCGCCGCTGTTGTACATCGGCTGGGAAGATCACAAGATGTTTTGCGCTCCATTCTGTGTGCCTATGCCGCCCGGCACCCGATTTGGCGACATGGTGCAGCACATGCTGCCGGGCATGTTTGGCGCGCACCCAGACTTCGCCCGCATCGACTGGGCCACGACCAAGTGGTTCAAATCGGGCGAGCCGTGGCAGCCTGAAAACGACAAGACCATTGCCGAAAACGGCTTGGGCCACAAGGACGTGATCCGCTTCCGCACGCCGGGACTGACCGGTCTGTCCGGTACCTGCTTTTGATTTTGCCCTTTGTCAGGATACGGTCGGGCAGGGCTGCCAGCGCGTGCCATCCTGCCTGTTTTGTTTGCACGGTCGTATTGCGGCCGTCGTTTGCCAGTCATGCACCATGAGCTACCAACTCACCATTGAACCCATTGGCCAGACCCTTGAAGTGGAAGAGGGCCAGACCATCCTGGATGCCGCGCTGCGCGCGGGCCTGTATATTCCCCATGCCTGCTGCCACGGACTGTGCGCCACCTGCAAGATCCAGGTCACGGACGGCGAGATCGAGCACGGCGAAGCCAGCAATTTTGCGTTGATGGACTATGAGCGCGATGAAGGCAAGTGCCTGGCCTGTTGCGCCACCCTGCAATCCGATATCACCATCGAGGCAGAAATCGAAGAGGAACCGGATGCCCTCAACCTGCCGGTACACGATTACACCGCCACAGTATCGCGCATCGAGAGCCTGACGCCCACCATCAAGGGAGTCTGGCTGAAGCTGGCGGACTGCCAGGAGGTTACGTTCCAGGCAGGCCAGTACATCAATTTGAACATTCCCGGCGAAACTGCGTCGCGCGCGTTTTCCATAGCGAGCGCGCCGCAGGACAGTGGCGAGATCGAGCTCAATATCCGCCAGGTGGCAGGTGGCAAGGGCACGGCCTGGGTGCACGAGCAGCTCAAGCAAGGGGATACTGTCACGTTTTCCGGTCCCTATGGTCGTTTCTTCGTGCGCAAGAGCGAAAACCGGCCCAGCCTGTTTCTGGCCGGGGGCTCCGGTCTGTCCAGCCCGCGTTCCATGATTCTGGACCTGCTGGCCGAAAACAGTGCGCAGCCCATCGTGCTGCTCAATGGCGCACGCGACCAGTCCGAGCTGTACCACGACCAGGAGTTCCGTGCACTGGCCGCTGAGTTTCCGCACTTCACCTATATCCCGGTGCTGAGCAATGAGCCAGAAAGCAGCGACTGGCAGGGCGCGCGCGGCTTCGTCCATGAGGCGGCCAAGGCGCATTTCAGCAATGACTTCCGCGGCTGCAAGGCCTATCTGTGCGGCCCGCCGATGATGATCGAGGCCTGCATCGCCACCCTGATGCAGGGGCGACTGTTCGAGCGCGACATTTACACCGAGAAATTCATCTCGGCCGCGGATGCGCAGCAGGTGCGCAGCCCGTTGTTCCGCAAGCTGTGAAATCTCGAGAAATAAGCGGAAGCTACCGGTGAAAGGTATCTGATACACGCCAGGAGATGCAGAGTGAAGAGGCTGAAAAGCTCTGTAAATTTATCAAATCATCAATTTCCAGTGTGTTGATCATTCTTTTCATGACTTCATGTCCATTTTTTCTTTCTTTTGGCATCACAAAAAAATCGCGCAGCTAGGTGCTTTCCCTGAAATATCGAGATTTTCGCAAAAATCTCTGAATGGATTCTTAGAATGCAAGTACCGATTCAGGAAATGCAGACATTCCGGATCGGGTGACCACCAAAAAGGAGAGGCCGGAGATATCCGGCCCGGGAGCAGAGAGACATGGCCACGTACTACCGGGTAACGATTGCAGAAACGAGCGAGACCTATTCCTGTCTGGATAGTCGCACTGTGCTGGAAGGCATGGAGGCGCTGGGCAGGAGGGGTATTCCCGTCGGCTGCCGCAACGGGGGCTGCGGGGTGTGCAAGGTGCACATCACCGATGGCAGCTACACCAAACGCGTGATGAGTCGCGAATACGTCAGTGAATCGGAAGAGCAGCAGGGGTGCCTGCTGTCCTGCAGGGTCCGGCCTACCAGCGACCTCACTTTGTCGGTAATTGGCAAGATGAAAAAAAACGTGTGCTGCCACCAAGGCAGCGCCTGATTGCAAACCCTTTAATACAACCGCCAACAGGAGACAAACTATGGCAATGACAGGTGTACTGCGTCCGGGCCATGCCCAGATCCGCGTGCTCGACATGGAGGAATCCGTCAAGTTCTATACCGAGGTCATGGGCCTCGTGGAAACAGGGCGCGATGCCACTGGTCGCGTCTATTTCAAGACGCGCCAGGAGCGCGACCATAACAGCATCGTCCTGCGCCAGGCCGATCGTGCCGGCATGGACTTCTTCGGCTTCAAGGTGCTGGGCAAGGCGGCACTGGACGAACTGGAGCAAAAGCTCAATGCGTACGGTGTGCAAACCGAGCGCATCCCGGCGGGCGAAATGCTGGAAACCGGCGAGCGTGTGCGCTTCACGATTCCCACCGGTCACACCATCGAGCTGTATGCAGAAAAGGCGGATGTGGGCAATATCATGGGCTACCACGATCCTGAGGTGGACATCATCGATGGGCCGGGCATCCGTCCGGTGCGCATGGACCACTGCCTGATCTATGGCAGCGATCTCGATGGCAACCACAAGCTGTTCAAGGAGGTGCTGGGTTTCGATCTGGTAGAGGCGGTCAAGCTGGAAGACGGCAAGACCGACCTGGGCATCTGGCTGACCTGCTCGACCAAGGCGCACGACATCGCCATGGTGCGCCATCCGGAAGACAACAAGATGCACCACGTGTCGTTCCTGATGGACAGCTGGGAACAGGTGCTGCGTGCTGCCGACATCATGGCACGCAACCGCATTTCGATTGACATTGGCCCGACCCGCCATGGCGTCACCCAGGGCCTGACCATCTACTTCTTTGACCCGAGCGGCAACCGCCTGGAAACCTACTGTGGCGGCTACCAGTGGTACCCCGACATGCAACCCGTTACCTGGTCGTGGGAAGAAGTGGGCCGTGGCATTTTCTACCACGATCGCAAGCTCAATGACGCCTTCCTGAGCGTGGTGACCTGATGCAAGTGGCCGTCGAACAGCAGGTGCTGACGGCACAAGCCACGGCAGCGGCCCTGCAGGCTGCCGTGGCCCGCGCCGAACAACTGGGCATTCGCGTCAACGTGGCATTGGCCGACAGCGGTGGCGTGCAGGCCGGCTTCCTGCGTATGCCAGGTGCCTTTCTGCATTCGGTCGAGATTGCCATCGACAAGGCTTATACGGCGGCCAGTTTCGGCTTTCCCACCAGGGACTGGCCGAAGATCTTTCAGCAGGAAGAGGCACTGTGCACCATGGCGCACCGGCCACGGCTGACCGCCTTCGGCGGCGGGCTGCCGATCCGCAAGGACGGTGTGCTGATCGGCGGCATTGGGGTGTCGGGCGGCTCGGCCGAAGAAGACGAAGCCTGTGCCCGCGCTGGTCTGCGCGCCTTGGGACTGGAGGGCTGAGGCCGCCAGGCCGCTTCGATGGGCTTTGCCATGGCAGAGCCTGTCGAAGCAAGATTCTTGTCGCAGGAGTCTTGCTTCGACGATTCGGGTCCATTCGACAGCGGGTGGGTGGTATTTTCTGTGTATGCAAGAGGGTGTATGAAAGAGTTCCTGAACTTCATCAACGGCGAGTTCATCAAGAATGCCAGCGGCAAGACCTTTGAGGACCGCAATCCGGTCAACAACCAGGTGATCGGCCACGTGTACGAGGCGGGCAGGCCCGAAGTGGATGCCGCTGTCGCGGCCGCCAAGGCCGCCCTCAAGGGCGACTGGGGCCGCATCTCGGTGGTGGAGCGCGTCAAGCTGCTGGACGCGGTGGCCAACGAGATCAACCGCCGCTTCGACGATTTCCTGCAGGCCGAAATTGCCGACACCGGCAAGCCGCACTCGCTGGCGTCACACATCGATATCCCGCGTGGCGCCGCCAACTTCCAGATCTTTGCCGACACCATCAAGAGTATGTCGACTGAGTCGTTCAACATGCGCACTCCGGATGGCAAGACTGCGTTGAGCTACGGTGTACGCGTACCGCGCGGTGTGATCGCCGTGGTCTGCCCCTGGAACCTGCCGCTGTTGCTGATGACCTGGAAGGTCGGCCCGGCGCTGGCCTGCGGCAATACCGTGGTGGTGAAGCCTTCTGAGGAAACCCCGGCCACGGCCACGCTGCTGGGCGAGGTGATGAACAGCGTCGGCATGCCCAAGGGGGTGTACAACGTGGTTCACGGCTTCGGCCCGGACTCTGCAGGCGCCTTCCTGACCAGCCATCCGGAGGTAAACGGCATCACCTTTACCGGTGAAACCCGTACCGGCACCGCCATCATGCAGGCAGCTGCCGTCGGCATTCGCCCGGTTTCGCTGGAACTGGGCGGCAAGAATGCGGCTGTGGTGTTTGCCGACGCCGACTTCCAGGTGGCGGTCGATACGCTGACGCGTTCCTGCTTCGAAAACGCCGGCCAGGTGTGCCTGGGTACCGAGCGCGTGTATGTCGAGCGCCCGATTTTCGAGAAGCTGGTAACCGCCCTCAAGGACAAGGCCGAAGCCATGAAGCCCGGCCTGCCGTTTGACAAGGACACCCGGATCGGTCCGGTCATCAGCAAGGAGCACCAGGACAAGGTGCTGTCGTACTACAAGAAGGCCAAGGACGAAGGCGCCACCATCGTCACCGGCGGCGGCGTTCCCGACATGCCCGAAGCCCTGAAGGACGGCAACTGGGTGCAGCCCACCATATGGACCGGCCTGCCCGAAACTGCCTCGGTGGTGACGGAAGAAATTTTCGGTCCGTGCTGCCATATCAGCCCCTTCGATACCGAAGAGGAAGTGCTGGGCAAGGTCAACGCCAACCGCTATGGCCTGGCTACTGCAGTGTTCACGCAGGATATCAGCCGCGCCAACCGCATGGCACAGAACATTGAAGTGGGCCTGTGCTGGATCAATGCCTGGTTCCTGCGTGATCTGCGCACGCCGTTTGGCGGTTCCAAGCAATCCGGCATTGGCCGCGAAGGGGGTGTGCACTCGTTCGAGTTCTACACCGAGTTGCGCAATGTCATGGTGAAGTTCTGAGGTTTGTCAATGGTTGCCGTCATGCATGCAGAAACAACCAATCCCGAACTGGGCCGGCGCGTCCTGACCGGTGCATTCCACACCAACCTGCTCGAAGCAGGGCAGGCTGGCGGAGTTCCGCTGGTGCTGCTGCATGGTTCCGGTCCGGGTGTGAGTGCCTGGGCCAACTGGCGGCTGGTTCTGCCAGCGCTGGCGCAGCAGCGCCATGTGCTGGCGCCGGATCTGGTTGGGTTCGGCTACACCGATCGCCCCGCCGATCAGCAGTACAACATGGATGTCTGGGTGCAGCAGGTGCTGGATCTGATGGATGCGCTGCACGTTGAGCAGATCGATCTGGTTGGCAATTCTTTTGGCGGAGCGCTGGCTCTGGCACTGGCCATCCGTGCCCCGCAGCGGGTGCGGCGTTTAGTGCTGATGGGCAGCGTTGGGGTTCCATTTGCGATCACGTCAGGGCTGGATGCTGTCTGGGGCTATACCCCATCACTGCAGAACATGCGCCATCTGCTGGATGTATTTGCCTACGACCGCGGCCTGGTCAATGACGAACTGGCCCGGCTGCGCTACGAAGCGAGTATCCGTCCAGGATTTCAGGAATCGTTTGCGGCCATGTTTCCTGCGCCGCGCCAGCGCTGGGTGGAGGCGATGGCTAGTCAGGAAGCAGACATCCGCGCGTTGCCGCATGCCACATTGATTGTCCATGGCCGCGAGGACCAGGTGATTCCGCTGTCCAATTCGCTCACGTTGGCACAGTGGATCCCCGACAGCCAGCTGCATGTTTTCGGCCATTGCGGCCATTGGACGCAAATAGAACACAATGCGCGCTTCAATCGGCTGGTGGCGGATTTTTTGGCCGAGGCAGACGCCGCATCATCACATTGACAAAAAAGAGGAGAAACATGGATACCAAGCTGATTGAGCAACTGGGCGACAGCCTGTATGACGCCCTGCGCAGCAACCAGGTGATTGATCCGATTTCGGATAGATATCCGGATATGACGATCGAGCACGCCTACCAGGTGCAAAAGCGCATGACCGAGCGTCGCGTGGCAGACGGCGAAACCATCATCGGCAAGAAGATCGGCCTGACTTCGCGCGCCGTGATGAACATGCTGGGTGTATACCAACCCGATTTTGGCTACATGACCGACCAGATGCTGGTCAACGAGGGCGAATCCGTTGCCATGAGCCGCCTGATCCAGCCCAAGGCAGAAGGCGAAATTGCCTTTTTGTTCAAGAAAGACCTGCTGGGACCGGGCCTGACCGGCGCCGACATCCTGGCTGCCACCGAATGTGTGATGCCATGCTTTGAAATCGTGGATTCGCGCATCCGTGACTGGAAGATCAAGATCCAGGACACCGTTTCCGACAACGCCTCCTGCGGCCTGTTTGTGCTGGGCGACAACGCGGTCAATCCGCGCAAGGTGGATCTGGGCACCTGTGGCATGGTGATGGAAAAGAATGGCGAGATCGTGACGACGGGCGCTGGCGCCGCTGCCATGGGATCTCCGGTGAATGCCGTGACCTGGCTGGTCAACATGCTGGGCAGCCTGGGCGTACCGGTAAAGGCGGGCGAAGTGGTGCTGTCCGGCGCCATGGGAGCCATGTTCCCGTGCGCCGCCGGTGACAACTTCCGTGTCAGCATTGGCGGCATCGGCTCCTGTTCGGTGCGCTTCAGCTGATTCAACAAACTGCAACCAAGGAAAATCAAATGGCAAAAATCAAATGCGCCCTGATCGGTCCCGGCAACATCGGCACCGATCTGCTGGCCAAGCTGCAGCGCAGCCCGGTGCTGGAACCGGTGTGGATGGTGGGGATCGACCCCAATTCGGATGGCCTCAAGCGCGCCCGTGACCTGGGCATCAAGACCACCGCTGAAGGGGTGGACGGCCTGATCCCGCACATGAAGGCCGATGGCGTGCAGATCGTGTTCGATGCCACCAGCGCCTATGTGCATGCCGAGAACAGCCGCAAGGTCAATGCCGAAGGCGCGCTGATGATCGATCTGACGCCGGCAGCCATCGGCCCGTACTGCGTGCCGCCGGTCAACCTGGTCGAGCACGTCGGCAAGCGCGAGATGAACGTGAACATGGTCACCTGCGGCGGCCAGGCCACCATCCCGATGGTGGCGGCCATCAGCCGCGTGCAGCCGGTGGCCTACGGCGAGATCGTGGCCACCGTGTCGAGCAAGTCGGCCGGTCCGGGCACCCGCAAAAACATCGACGAGTTCACCCGCACCACTTCCGGCGCCATCGAGAAGGTGGGCGGCGCCAAGAAGGGCAAGGCCATCATCATCATCAATCCGGCCGAGCCGCCGCTGATCATGCGCGATACCGTGCACTGTCTGACTGAAGATGAACCCGATCAGGAAAAAATCACGGCATCGATCCACGCCATGATCAAGGAAGTGCAGAAGTACGTGCCGGGCTACAAGCTGGTCAACGGCCCGGTGTTCGACGGCAACCGCGTCTCGGTCTTCCTGGAGGTGGAAGGCCTGGGCGACTACCTGCCCAAGTACGCCGGCAACCTCGACATCATGACCGCCGCCGCCGCGCGCACCGCCGAGATGTTCGCCGAGGAAATGCTCGCCGGCCGTCTCACCCTGCAGGCCGCCTGAAGGAGAACCCACCATGACAAACAAGCACATCACCCTGCACGACATGACGCTGCGCGACGGCATGCACCCCAAGCGCCACCTGATGACGCTGGAGCAGATGAAGAGCGTGGCCCAGGGCCTGGACGCGGCCGGCGTGCCGCTGATCGAAGTGACCCACGGCGACGGCCTGGGCGGCGCCTCGGTCAACTACGGCTTCCCGGCGCACAGCGACGAGGAATACCTGGGCACCGTGATCCCCCTCATGAAGCAGGCCAAGGTCTCGGCGCTGCTGCTGCCGGGTATCGGCACCGTGGACCACCTGAAGATGGCGCACGGCCTGGGCGTGCACACCATCCGCGTGGCCACGCACTGCACCGAGGCCGACGTGAGCGAGCAGCACATCACCATGGCGCGCAAGCTCGACATGGACACCGTGGGCTTTTTGATGATGGCGCACATGAACAGCGCCGAGGGCCTCGTCAAGCAGGCCCGGCTCATGGAAGGCTACGGCGCCAACTGCATCTACGTGACCGACTCGGCCGGCTACCTGCTGCCCGAACAGGTCAAGGAACGCATCGCCGCCGTGCGTGCGGCCCTGAAGCCCGAGACCGAGCTGGGCTTCCACGGCCACCACAACCTGGCCATGGGCGTGGCCAACTCCATCGCCGCCATCGAGGCCGGTGCCAACCGCATTGATGCGGCTGCGGCCGGCCTGGGGGCTGGCGCCGGCAATACCCCGCTGGAAGTGCTGGTGGCGGTGTGCGACCGCATGGGCATCGACACCGGTGTGGACGTGTTCAAGATCCAGGACGTGGCCGAAGACCGCGTGGTGCCGATCATGGACTTCCCGATCCGTATCGACCGTGATGCACTCACGCTGGGCTATGCCGGTGTGTACGGCTCCTTCCTGCTGTTTGCCAAGCGCGCGGGCGCCAAGTATGGCATTCCGGCACGCGAGATCCTGGTGGAACTGGGCCGCAGGGGCATGGTCGGCGGCCAGGAAGACATGATCGAAGATACCGCCATGACCATGGCACGCCAGCGCCAGGAGGTTCAGGCATGAAACTCGACAAGGCAACCATTGAACAACTGGCCGAGCATCTGGACAACTGCCAGCGCAATGCCCAGGACACGCTCAAGATCACCGAAGCGCATCCGGACATGGACTGGGATGACGCCTATGCCATCCAGGACGGCATCCGTGCGCGCAAGCTGCAGCGTGGCCTCAAGGTGGTCGGCCTGAAGGCGGGCCTGACCAGCTTTGCCAAGATGAAGCAAATGGGCGTGGAGGTGCCGGTGTTCGGTTTCATGACCGACGACTACACGGTGCAGGATGGTGGCGAGGTGAAGGTCGCCGAGCTGATCCACCCCAAAGTTGAGCCTGAAATCGCCTTCGTCACCAAGGCGCCGCTGAAAGGTCCGGGCTGCCATATTGGCGCTGTGCTGGCCGCCACGGATTTCGTCATGCCCGGCATCGAGGTGATCGACAGCCGTTACCGCGATTTCAAGTTCGACCTGAAAAGCGTGATCGCAGACAACACGTCGGCATCGCGCTTCGTGGTCGGCGGCCAACCGGTTGGCGTGGAAGGGCTCGACCTGCGTACCACCGGTGTGGTGCTGGAGGTCAATGGGATGCCCATGGCTTTCGGGGCTGGCGCCGCGGTGCTGGGTCATCCGGCGGCAGCCATCGCCATGCTGGCCAACCACCTGGGCTCGCGCGGCGAGGAGATTCCCGCAGGCACCCTGATCCTGTCCGGCGGCATCACCGAAGCCGTCAGCGTGAAAGCGGGTGACAACGTGACGTTGCGCGTGCAAGGCATGGGCAGCTGCAGCCTGCGCTTCGTCTGAGTTTCGCACCACCAGCAACCCGGCTTCCGCCCTGTAGGTGCGGAGGCCGGGTGTTTGCGTGGCGCCTGCCAGCTGGCATCATTGCGAGCTTGCCTGTAGGCCGCCTCACTGAACCATATCCATTTTTCAAGGAGCTACCATGCCGTTCGCACAGATTTACATGATCGAAGGCCGCACCGAAGAACAGAAGAAAGCCGTGATCGAAAAGGTCACGCAAGCCTTGGTCGAGGCCATCGGCGCACCGCAACAGAACGTGCGCGTCTGGATCCATGACGTGCCCAAGGAGAACTGGGGCATTGCCGGCGTTTCTGCCAAGGAGCTGGGCCGCTGAGCATTGCCAGCACGCCGGCTGTCACCCTGGGGCAGCTGGAGTCAATTATGTGAAAGAATCCTATTTTATTTGGAGGGATTCTGTCACTTTGAGGGGAGGGGGAAATCAATTTGTCAGCCTGCTGCAAGTACTTGCATGCGTTTTATTACAAAAATTCCCATGAATGAAGTTTGTTTTCCAAGTCGTTGATATTGCGCGTATTTTAGATGGGTGTAAACTAACGGCATTGCAGTATCTTTTCCCGCGGGAAGTACATCATGGATACAACCCATCATTTTGTAACAAAAGGCATTTTGAAATACCTGTCACACAGCATCATTCTGGGCGCCGCGTGTGTGGCTGTCGCGTTACCCGCACAGGCCAGGACGGAGCACCAGTCGGCAGGCAAGGCAGCGGTCAAGTCCGTGGCCACCAAGACCAAGGCACGGGCCGGCAAGGATGACGACACAGTGGCCACCAAGCGCGTGGCCGCCAAGGGCAAGGCGCGTGCAGCTGCCAGCAAGGATGATGACGAACCTGCCGCCAAGCCGGTGCGCAACGTCCGCTACACCAAGAACCTGAACCGTGCCGGCGCCGCCCGGGATGCCGAAGACGATACCCCGGTGCGTGGCGCCAAGGTGCGTCAGGGCGTAGCCGGCAAAGCGGGCAAGGGTGAGCAGGCGGCGCGGCGCGCTGACGACGAAGACAAGGCAGTCCCGCTGCACAAGGGCGCACGTAAGCAGGCGGCCGCTGCAGCACGCGACGACGCATCGCCCAAGGGCCGCAAGCTGACCAGGGCCGAGCGTGCCAAGGCGGAGCATCTGGCCAAGGCCGCAGCTGCGGAGGAAGCACGCCAGCAACGCCTGGAAACCAGCCGCAAGGCCCGTGAGGAAGAACATCGGCAGCAGATTGCCCGTGAAAAACGCCAGCAGGAAATTGCCCGCCTGGAACGCCAGCAGGAACAGGCGCGCCAGAAGCGCATGGCAGAGGCTGCTGCCCGTGAACGCGCACTGCAGGAAGACCGCATTGCCACCTCGCTGGCAGAGCGCGATTCGGGCGTGCGCGAGATGAAACCGGCTGCCATGCTGGCAGCTGCTGCGGTACCGGCGGTCGTGGCCGCCGCAGCCGTGACCGCGCCTACGCTGCAAACTCCGGTGGCATCGGTTCAGGCCGCGCCAGCGCGCGATGCAGCGCCGGTCGTGCATGCCGGTTCCCCGGTTGCCAATGCACTGATTGCAAGCACGCCCCAGGATTACAAGCAGCCGCAGGGATACGTTCCCAGCAAATCCTCCCCCGTGGCCAATGCGCTCATCGCGCCCATGAACGAACCCGCTCCGGTGCGCGTGGCTGCAGCTCCTGCTGTGACACGCCTGGCACCGGCAACGGTTGCCAACAAGCCAGAAATCGTTCGGGTGTCCGTTCCCGCCACCAACCGCCTGGGCGAAATCCGTGGCATGCATCTTGGCGTCGCACCGGTCCTCAATTCTGCCGTGGCGTTTGTGATGGACCAGAACACCGGCGAAGTGCTGCTCAACAAGAACGGCAGCATGACCACGCCCATCGCCTCCATCACCAAGCTGATGACGGCATTGGTCACCATGGACGCCAACCTGCCGATGGATGAGCGCATCACCATCACCTACGACGATGTGGACCGTCTCAAGGGCAGCAGCTCGCGTCTTGCGGTGGGCTCCACCTTCAGCCGCCAGGAGTTGCTGCATCTGGCACTGATGTCCAGCGAGAACCGTGCTGCCCATGCATTGGGCCGTACCTATCCCGGCGGCGGCATGCCGGCGTTTGTGCAGGCCATGAACATGCGCGCCACGCTGCTAGGCATGCGCGACAGCCACTATGTCGAGCCCACCGGCCTCAACAGTGCCAATCGTTCCAGTGCGCGTGACCTGGCCTTGTTGACCAAGGCCGCCTACAACTATCCGCTGATCCGTACCTACACCACCTATCCGGGCGCACAGTTCGAGGTGGCAGGGCAGATTCGCCAGTTCAACAACACCAACCGTCTGGTGCACAGCAACAACTGGAACATCGGCCTGCAAAAGACCGGCTACATTTCCGAGGCTGGACGCTGCGTGGTGATGCAAAGCAACATTGATGGCCGCAACGTGATCATCGTGCTGCTGGATTCGAACAACTCCAATCTGCGCGTGCAGGATGCAGAGGCCATCCGCACCTGGGTGCAAAACAACCAGGGTGGTCGTGGCCAGCCAGGGCGTACCGGCCTGGGCGTGGTGGCACAGGCTTACTGACGGCAGGCAGTCGCCAACAGCAAAAGCGGGCATTCAAGCCCGCTTTTTTCATGCTTCTCTTCTGCCGCAGGGCAGTGTACTCAGCGCCAGTGCGGCGTCGTACCCTGGTAGCCCAGCGATGTGGAGATCTGGTTGGCGGCCGCTTTCAGCTTGTCCAGCCACTTGTCATCGATCTGGCTGGCTGGCGCCGATATCGACAGGCCGGCTACCAGCATGCCCTGGTCGTTGTAGATGCCCGCGGCCATGCAGCGTACGCCCAGTTCCAGTTCTTCATCGTCGCGCGCGACTCCGGTCTGGCGTGCGCGCGTCAACTCCTGCTCCAATACAGGCAGCTGGGTGATGCTGTTGCGGGTATTGCCTCGCAAGCCGGTGCGTGTGGCGTAGGCGCGCACTTTGGAAGGGTCATCCAGGGACAGAAACAGCTTGCCGGTGGACGTCAAATGCAGCGGGGCGTGGCCGCCAATGGCGCGGACCACCTGCATGCCCGAGCGCTCGCTGTTGAAGGCACGCTCGATATACACGATTTCGTCGCCCTGGCGCACGCTCAGATTGATTGGCTGCTGAATCTGGCGCAGCAAGTCACGCATGACGCTGACTGCTGCGTCCCGCACGCTCAAGCGGGTCTTGACCAGGTTGCCCAGTTGCAAAAAGCGCATGCCCAGCCGGTAGGTGCCGGTGTCCGGGCGATCCACGAATCCGCCAGCGACCAGGTCATTCAGGATGCGGTGCGTGGTGCTCAGGTGCAATCCGGCCTTTTCGCTGATCTCTTTCAGGCTGAACGGCTCGTCGCGTGCTGCCAGAACGTCCAGCAGCACGAACATGCGTTGCAGCACCTGAATGCTGACGTGGCTATAGGGGGAGGAGGAATCGGACAGGTTCATGAAAACAGCAATATGGGCCGCACCATGTACAGCCCTGTCAGGACACGGCGGTTATTCTATTATGTGAAATGATGCGCCGCAACACGGGAGCATCAGATCCCGCCATCAATCCATTGGCCATTGCGCAGGATCTGGTAGGGGCGAAAGTGCGTCTTGTAACGCATTTTCTGACACTCTTCTATCCAGTAGCCCAGATACAGATAGGGGCGGCCTATGCGGCGTGCCTGCTGGATTTGCCACAGGATGGAATAGGTGCCATAGCTGGCGCCGGCATCGTTGGCATAAAAGGTATACACCGCAGACAGCGCGTCGGGCACCACATCCACCAGCGACACCATCTTGAGCGCATCCCCCTGGTAAAACTCGACCAGCACGGCAGGAACGGTGGAGTTGAGGATAAAGTTGCAGTACTCATCCTCATTGTCATTGTCCATGCCGCCGCCCGCATGGCGGGTATGCTGGTATTCCTGATACAGACGGTAGTGTTCGGGAATGAATTCGAGATCGCGCAGTTCCACGCGCAGATCCTGGTGCTGGTGCGCCACGCGGCGCTGGCTGCGATTGGGCGCAAAGCGCTCTACCGGGATACGCAGCGATTGGCAGGCCTGGCAATGGTCGCACCAAGGGCGGTAGGTGTTGCCGCCGCTGCGGCGAAAGCCCTGTGCCATGAGCGCGCCATAATTGCTGCCATTGACCATGTTGGCCGGAATCACGATTTGCGAGCGCGCCTGGCGATCCGGCAGATAGTTGCAGGTATAGGGCACCGTGGCATACAGCGCCAGGTGGTTTTCGACAGAAGCTTGGCGGAGCGTCTCGGACATTTGTTCATGGTACTGCAGCTTGGCGCACTGCATGCAGACGTATCATCTCAACAGGTTTCTATTTGAGGACAAACACCATGGACAAGGCGCTGCACAGCTGGCGGGACGCCATTGGCGCAGAAAAGCAGCAGGCGTATTTTCAGCAATTGCGCGAGCGCATCCGGTTGGCGCGGCAGGATGGGCAGACTATCTATCCGCCGGCTGCGGAAGTGTTCAGCGCTTTTACCAGTACCGAGTTCGATGCCGTGAAGGTGGTGATCCTGGGGCAGGACCCTTATCACAATGCCGGCCAGGCGCATGGGCTGGCATTTTCGGTCCGTCCGGATGTGGCCATTCCGCCGTCGCTGCAAAACATCTACCGTGAACTGGCCGATGACATTCCCGGTTTCGTCATACCGACGCACGGGTATTTGCAGCACTGGGCCGAGCAAGGGGTGCTGCTGCTCAACGCGGTGCTGACGGTGCAGGCCGGGCAGGCCCATTCCCACGCCAATTGGGGCTGGGAAACCTTTACCGATCGTGTCGTGGAGGAACTGAACGCGCACCGCAACGGCCTCGTCTTCATGCTGTGGGGCAGTCATGCACAGAAGAAGGGCGCGATGATCGATCGGCAGCGCCATCTGGTGCTGCGCGCGCCGCATCCTTCTCCGCTATCGGCGTATCGCGGCTTCTTTGGCTGCAGGCATTTTTCGAAAGCCAACGCCTATTTGCAGCAACAGGGGCTGGCGCCGATTGATTGGCAGGTGTAGTGTGTTTCCCTGAATGCGCTGAATTGACCGGCGCAAGGCGCAACAGCGCCCTGAACTCAGAGGAGTCGTCATGGATACTTCATCCAGTTTGAAGGCATCGGCCATCCGGTTTCTGCAACTCGCTGTTGCTGGCAAGGTCGATGAGGCATTCGGGTTGATAGCGCCGGATTTCCGACACCATAATCCCTACTTTGCCAGCGATGCAGCGTCCCTCAAGGCGGGCATGCTGGATAGCTTTGACAAGAATCCAGACAAGCGCTTTGAAGTGCAAAGAGCCATTGCCGAAGCTCCCCTGGTGGTGGTGCATTCGCGCATTCAAATGCAACCCGGGGCGCCCATCATTGCAGTGGCGCACATTTTGCGCTTCGAACACGGCAAGATTGCCGAGCTCTGGGACGTGGGCCAGGCACAGCCGGAGCACATGGCCAATGCGCTGGGCATGTTTTAATGGGCAGTGTAGCGAACCGGCGCGTGGGCCGCTGCACAGCGATGTGTCACACCGAACCGATTCGATGCGTCCGCCGTGGTATTGCATCCGCTGCCGCTTCGGGGACATGGTTGAGCATCAATGCACAGAATACAGACACCGTCGAGGGCGTGCTGTCGCGCCCTCAACCAGCCTGAGCACAGGCTGGTAGCACTGGCATTTATCGCTTCATGACCGAGGCGGTGGCAGAACCAGCTGCCACCAGGCCGGGTCAAAGTGCCACTGCATGGCCGGCAACTGCTGCGTGCGGGCAATGGATTGCAGGAATTGACTGCGCGGGATAGGGGCTGCGCCCAGGCTGGCCAGGTGGGCGGTTTCCTGCTGGCAGTCAATCATCTCCACATCGTGCGCACGGCACAGTGCAACCAGCGCCGCGAGGGCAATCTTGCTCGCATCGGGCCGATGGGTGAACATGCTTTCGCCAAACACCGCACGCCCCAGCGCCACGCAATATAGCCCGCCAACCAGTCGCCCGTCGATCCAGGTTTCCACACTATGCGCCAGCCCCAGCCGATGCATGGCGGTATAGGCCCGCATGATGTCGTCGGTGATCCAGGTGCCACGTTGCCCGGCACGGGGAGCGGCACAGCCTTGCAGCACCTGGGTAAAGGCGGTATCGATACGGATCTCGCAGTGCGGATTGCCGATGAATGCGGTGAGGGTTTTGCGCAGTGACTTGTGCAGCCGGAATTGCTCTGGGCGCAACACCATGCGCGGATCGGTGCTCCACCACAGGATGGGCTGGTCGTCGCTGTACCAGGGAAAAATGCCGCCGGAATAGGCCTGGCGCAGGGTGTCTGCATCTAATACTCCGCCCGCCGCCAGCAGGCCCGGCCATGGCGAATCCTCACCCAGCGCCTGCGCGGCGGGGGGGAACGGGTCTTGAGGTTCAAGCCAAGGGAGATGCATTTTAATGATAAATGTGTACTACAATTAAATAATTATTTAAATCTAATTAATCGTATTTCTGAAAAGCATCTCGTTGAAAAAGTAGTTGGAGAACACATGAATCGTACGTCAAAAGCATTGGCCATGGCCGTCTTGTTGTTGGGCATGCTGCACACTGCACAGGCACAATCATCGGGCAAATTGCCCCCGGCTGTACAGGAAGAGCTAGCCGAACTGTTCCAGATGTGCCGCGAAGCAGGCGGCAAGCCCCATGCACAAAAGTCCATGTTGCTGCGGGCCGATCTCAATGGCGATGGCATTGGGGATTACGTGCTGGATCCTGATGGGCTGTATTGCGATGGCGCAGCATCGTTGTTTTCCGGATCGGGCGGCCGCATCATCACGGTGTTTGCCGGTACCCCGGCTGGCAATGCGCGCGTCGTGTTTGAACACGGGGCCGATGATATCTTGCTCGAGCGCAAGGCCGTCCCGCCTCGGCTGTATTTGGGCGTGGGTGGCGAGCTGTGCGGGCAGCGCGTGACCAGCAAGACATCCCGGGCACAGTTCCAGAGTTGCCTTCGTCCGCTGCAATGGGACAGATTCAGCCAAACCTTCGACTTTGCGCCAGTATCACAAAAACGGGCCATGCCGTGATTGCCAACCGGCGCCATGCACTCTGGTGGCATGGTGGTGCACAAGATTGTGACTCAGGAGTTCAACCCGGTGTCCCGGGTGGTGTGGCGGTTGCCGCGGGGTAGGGCATGATGGCAGTTTCCCCGCTCAAGTCCCTGGCCAGTGCCTGCACGGCCATGCGCTCGGCAGCCGGCAGAAACAAGTGAGCCCGTACCCGGCATTCGCGGGCAAGACGGTCCAGCAGGCCACCATCCGGTTCTTGCTGCGAGCTGCGGCAGGCCCGGATCAGGGCAGCCAGGGCAGGGGCATCATCCCAAGGAAAATAACCGCTGTAATCGGCGCCGAGCATGCCGATATTGCCGTCGATCTGCGATGCCAGCACCGGCGTGCCGCTGAGCACCGCTTCCATGATCACATGCGCGCCACCTTCCATTCGGCTGGCATGCACCAGCACATGGGCGCGCTGGATGCGTCGGCGTACCGCTTCGTGGCCGAGTCCGCCAAGCCAGCGGTAATTGGCCACCTCTCGCATGGTGTGTGTGGCGGCGTCGCCCAGGGCAGGATCCAGCGCAACGCCGATGTGGTCGATATGGATATCCGGATGTCCCTTGAGCAGGCGCGCGGCGGCGAACAATGTGTGCGGAGACTTTTCTTCGCGCAGGTGGCCAACCATGACCACCCGCAGGCGCTGGGCGGACTTGGGCAGAGGCTGGCGCGCCGTGGTGGACTGAAAAATCACGCGTGCCTTGGGCTGTACATGGGCGGGCAATGCCTTGGAACCAAGCTCCTGCAGCACCACCAGCGCCTGCGCCTGTTCCAGCGAGCGCTGCGCCGAAGTGTCGTCCAGAATGTCCCGGTACAGATCCGTACCCGTCAGGACCACCCCCAGGCCCTGGTTACCGCGTTCGGCATGCCAGTTGGCAATCGATGTTGCCGAGCGGCGGGCATGCAGCGCCAGCATGACATCATCGTGCCGTGCTGACTGGGCATCGCCGGGCCATTGCTTTAGCATGCGTACCGTAGCAATCGGGGACAGGAACCGGGCCCAACGCCTGGCGGTCTGCCAGTTGCCGTTGTTGGCATCGGCCAGGGCCGGTGTAACAATGACAATCTGCATTTTCTGTTTGCTCTGGGGTGCCATGATGACTGATTTTTCGGCTGCGCAGCAAGCCCGCTGCGGAAGTGCACAAGAACTGGCCCTTGCCCTGCAGGCCAGCCGCACAAGGATTCTGGCCTTGCTGGATGCCTATGTGGACGCGCTTGGGCCGGATGTGCTCGTGCCTTATAGCAGCGAATTGAACCCGCCTCGCTGGGAGGCCGGCCATATCGCCTGGTTTCAGGATATCTGGATCGCACGCAACCGGCAGCGGCACCTGGGCCTTGCCTGTGACCCGCAGCATGCGCGCCCGCCAGGACGATTGCAAGGAGCGGACGCTCTGTACGATTCCAGCCACGTACCGCACAGCACCCGCTGGAATCTGCCTTTGCCCGGTCTGGCGGCCACCCGTGCCTACATGCAGACCAGCCTCGATGAAACCCTCGCATTGCTGGAGCAAGACGGCGCACGGGGCAGCAATCTTTACTTTTATCATCTTGCCCTGTTTCATGAGGACATGCACGCCGAGGCGGGTATTTACATGGCGCAGACACTGGATATTCCCCTGCCGGCAGGATTGATGCCGGACGAGCGTGCGTTGCCCGATGTCCATGCCATGCACCTTCCTGCCACCCGATGGTGTCTCGGCTGGAGCCAGGACACACCGGGCTTCGCCTTCGATAACGAGCTGCCGGCGCACGACGTCGATCTTGCTGCATTTGTGATTGACAGCGTGCCAGTCAGTTGGCGGCGTTTCCTGCCTGCCGTTGAAGCGGGCGCTGTGTCCCTGCCGCGCTACCTGCAGCGGCAGGATGGCCAGTGGCTGGTACGGCAATCCGGAGGCTGGCGGCCGCTGGATCTGGACCATGCGGCGGTGCATGTATCGTGGCACCAGGCACAGGCATGGTGCCAGTGGGCGGGCCGGCGTTTGCCCACCGAGGCAGAATGGGAATGCGCGGCGCTGAGCATGGACGGTTTCCAGTGGGGAGACGTATGGGAATGGACCACGAGCCGATTCGTGCCGTTTGCCGGTTTCGTGCCACATCCCTATCGGGATTATTCCCGCTTCGGGTTTGAGGAACAGCGTTATGTGCTCAAGGGCGCCAGCCGCGCCACCGATCCGCGTATGGCGCACCCGCGCTACCGCAATTTCTTTCCGCCGGAACGCAGCGATATTCACGCTGGCTTTCGCACCTGCGCAGCGTGAGCGAAGGCGCTCAGGCATGGGCTGCAAACACGGCAAACCAGTCACGCGCATCGGTCCAGTGCTGCAGTCGGCTGAAACCAGCCTGCTGCAGCAAGGCGGCAAAGTCGTCGCAGCGCCATTTATACGAATTTTCGGTATGGATGCGTTCACCGGCGGCAAAGAGACGCTGGCCTCCATGCCATGACACGGTCACGTTGCGCATGGCTTCCAGATGCATTTCAATGCGCGAGGCTTGCTGGTTGAACCGGGCCACATGGCGCCAGTCGCATACGTCAAAATCGGTGCCGGTCAGCCCATTCACATGCCGCAGCATGTTGCGGTTGAAAGCGGCCGTCACCTGCAAGGGATCGTCGTAGGCCAGTTCCAGAATGTCGACCGGCTTGACCAGATCCACGCCAATCAGCAGGGCACCGCCCTGGCAGGCCTGGCGCACGCGGTGCAAAAAGGCCAGTGCAGCGTCCGGGTCAAAGTTGCCGATGCTGGATCCGGGGTAGAAGAGCAGGCGTGGCCCGCTGCCCAACTCATCAGGCAACTGCAATGAACTTGAAAAATCAAGGCCCACGCCCAGCATGTCCACGGCCGGGTGCACGATGTGCAGCTGCTGCAGCGATGCACGCAAAAAATCCACCGAGATGTCGACCGCTATATAGCGTTGCACGCCAAAGGCGTCAAAAAGCCGGGCGGCTTTTTCGCAGTTGCCGGCGCCCAGATCGACCAGGGTAGTAACGGGCCCGAGCGCGCGTGCCATGGCATCGATGTTTACCCTGAAGATGGCCGCCTCGGTGCGTGTGGGGTAATACTCGGGCAGCTCGGTGATGGCTGCAAACAGGCGTGAACCGAGCGCGTCGTACAGAAACTTCGGGGAAATTCGAGCCTGTGGCGCAGCCAGACCGGCAAGCAGCTCGGTACGGATGCTGTCGTGGTCGGCTTGGAAAACTTGCAGCAGGCGAGGGTGTTGCATGTCCGGTGCGCTCCTGTCGGGGGGCCGGGGGGAAAAGACCAGGTGGCCCTCTCTCCAGAGACAGAATCACTCTGGAGGCTGTTGGACCTGCAAGCATCGTAGCAGGAGTTGCCGTCCTGCAGCGTGTTTACCGGCTAGCCCCTGTCCGGTAAAACTGCACCGGCACCTCCATCAGCGCTTTCTCCGCCGCCGGCACCACGCCACGGCGCCTGATGTGCGGCTCCAGCTTGCCCATCACGTGCATTTCGCAGGGCTTGCAGTCGAATTTCAAGGTATAGGTCTGGTCTTCGTGGGTGATGGTGAGCGGTTCGGCGCGCACCTGGCCCTGAACTCCTTTCACGCCCTTGGCCTGCTTGGGGCACATGCTCAGGCTGAAGCGCACGCAGTGCCGGGTGATCATCAGCGGAACTTCGCCTTCTTCCTCGTGGGCTTCGTAGGCCGAGGCAATCACCTTCACGCCATGCCTGGCGTAAAAGTCGCGCGCCTTGTGGTTGAACACGTTGGCGAGGTAGGTGAGCGTGTCCTCAGGGTAGGGTGCAGGGGGCTCTACCGGTACGGCACGGGCCGGGCGCTGCCAGCCGGCCAGGCGTGCCGCATCCAGCGCTTCCACGGCACTGCGGCGCAAGGCATTGACCTGCGAGGCAGGCAAAAACCAGGGCTGTGCGCAAGCCACGTCGATGTGTTCGGCGCGGTAGCAGGTGGTGCCCAGTTTGCCCAGGTTGTCGAGCAGGCTTTGTTCGGCACGGGCGGCATCGTTGGCGGGAACGTGCTCGCAGGCAATGCTGGCACTGCCGATAAAGCCTTCAGCGTCGGTCAGGGTAAGCGCCACGCCGTCGGCCGTGTCTTCCAGCCGCAGCCACACGCCGATACGGCGTTCGGCGCTGGGGCGCTCCAGTGCACGCACCCAGTCCATGTCGCGGTTGCGATTGATCACGGTATTGGCGCGCAAGTCCTTGAATCCGCTGATGGGGTCCTTGGGATAGATGCGCCAGTGGGTCTTGCCTGGCAGTTTCTCGGCACGGTTGATCTGCATGCCGACCAGGTTGTTGTGCAGGTCAAAGTAGCACAGGCCGTCGCCGTTGTGCAGGGCGGTGGCGGCGTCGTCCATGGCCAGATCCACGCAGTTGGCTTGCACCTTGGTTACGTAGCCGATCGGCTGACCTGGGTTTTTGGGGCTGTCAAAGGCGCCAATGGTTTGCTGGCGGCCATGCGTGAAATAGTCGGTGCTGCCGCGGTTGAAGTTCTGGCGCGGATCGGGCGCAAAGCTGAACGTTGCCTGGCCGCTGCTGCCCGGCGCCAGATCGGTGCGACGCTCCAGCAGTTCGTCCAGCAGCTTGCGGTAGTGGGCGGTGATGTTCTTCACATAGCCCACATCCTTGTAGCGGCCTTCGATCTTGAAGCTGCGGATGCCCGCATCCACCAGCTCTTCCAGGTTGGCGCTCTGGTCGTTGTCCTTCATCGAGAGCACATGCTTGTCGTGTGCCACGATGCGGTTCTGGCTGTCGGTCACCTGCCAGGGCAGGCGGCAGGCCTGGCTGCAATCGCCACGGTTGGCGCTGCGGCCGGTGCTGGCATGGCTGATGTAGCACTGGCCGCTGTAGGCCACGCACAGCGCGCCGTGGATGAAGTATTCGAGTGTGGTTTCAGGACGCGTGGCAGCACGGATGGCGGCGATCTGCTCCAGGTCCAGCTCGCGCGCCAGTACCAGCTGGCTCAGGCCGGCATCTTGCAGGAAGCGGGCTTTTTCGGGGGTGCGGATATCGGTTTGCGTGCTCGCGTGCAGCTGGATTGGCGGCAGGTCGATCTGCAGCAGACCCATGTCCTGGATGATGATGGCATCCACGCCGGCATCGTACAGCTGCCAGATCTGCTGGCGCACCGGCTCCAGTTCGTCGTCGCGCAGGATGGTGTTTTGCGTGACGAACACGCGCGCATGGTAGCGGTGCGCGTGCTGCACCAGCCGCGCAATGTCCTGGATGCTGTTGGCGGCATTGGCGCGCGCGCCAAAGGCAGGACCACCAAGGTAGATGGCATCGGCGCCGTGGCGGATGGCTTCGATGCCGATATCGGCATCGCGGGCTGGGCTGAGCAGTTCGAGCTGGTGCGCAAGCATGGACAAATATCAAAAGGGCGAGCCGCCCATGGTAGCGGTTCGCCCGAAAAAGGAAAACGGCAGGGTATTACGCAGGCAACACTTCGATGGCCAGCGCATGCAGGCCACCCTGGATTTCGTTGCCCAGGGCGCCATACACCAGACGGTGGCAGGCCACGCGGTTCTGGCCCGCGAAGGCCGGGGCAGCAATGCGCACACGGAAGTGCGTACCATAGCCCAGGCCATTGGCGCCTGCGTGTCCTTCGTGCTTGTAGCTTTCGTCGATCACTTCCAGCTGTGTGGGTTGCAGCGCCTGCTCCAGACGCTGGCGCAGCAGATCGGCGGTGGGAATATTGGTGGTAGTCATGGCAAAAATGCAAAAAGATCAGCGGGACAGGGTATCGGCTTCTGGCGCTTGTTGCCAGTGCTTCGCAATGTAGAAGCCCTGCCCGACGAAGAAGATGACCGGGAAGATATAGCCCCAGAGCTTGAAATTGACCCACTGTTCGGTGGTGTAGTACTGGGCCACATAGCCGTTGCTGACGGCCATGAACACGCAGTACCAGACCCAGGCGACGCACAGGCGGTGCCACACCTTCTCCGGCAGGGTGAGCTGGCTGCCCAGAATGATGGCAAGCAGGTTTTTCTTCATGGCCCACAGGGCACCGCCCAGCACGCCGGCCATCAGGAAGTACATGAAGGTCGGCTTCCACTTGATGAAGCGCTCGTCATGCAGTGCCAGGGTCAGGCCGCCGAAGATCAGTACCAGCGCCAGCGTGACCTTGTGCAGCAGCGACAATTTCTTGTCCATCAGGTAGATGGCACCGGTCTGGATGACGGTGGCCACCATCAACACCACGGTTGCCGCGTAGATGCCGGCAAACTTGAATGTGATGACAAACAGGATGATGGGAACGAGATCAAGCAGTTGCTTCATGGTGTCAGGGCAAGGCGAGCAGCAAGGGAGTCTGCCAGTATGGGGCCGTATTGTGACCGATCTGCGACGTTGGCGTACAGATTCGTGGGTATTGGCGGCGGCATCTCAGGGGTACTGGGCGCTGTCATCCTGGCTGTCGTCGTCGGCCTTGGGCACGAATTCGAGCGAGGCGGAATTGATGCAATAACGGTCGCCGGTTGGGGCAGGCCCGTCGGGAAACACGTGCCCCAGGTGTGCGCCGCAGTTGCTGCACAGCACTTCGATGCGGTGCATGCCGTGGCTGAAGTCCTCGTGCGTGGTGACCGCATCCGGCGCAATCGGCTGGTAATAACTGGGCCAGCCGCAACCGGCATCGAACTTGGTATCACTGGCAAACAGTGGCTGGTCACAGCAGATGCAACGGTACACGCCCGGCGCAGAGTGGTCGGCATACAGGCCGGTAAAAGGCCGCTCGGTGGCCGCATGGCGTGTCACATTCAAGGCAACAGGCTCGGCATCCTTGGCGGCGAGAATCGCTTCCCACTCGATGAGGGGTTTTTGCACGGGAAATTCCATGGCTTGTCTCCTGCAGCGGTGATGATGACAGTGTAGGGGATAGCATCTTCAGGATGAGCAGCTGATGGCAATATCAACGGCCCAGGCAGGGGGCAGTCCCGCATAGGGGTGCTCATCCCATTCGCGCGAGAACGGCGTGGTGCAGGCGGCAAACAGCTGGTGCAATGGTTCGAAGTTGCCGCCTTCGGCCGCGGCAATGGCCGTCTGGCACAGGTGGTTGCGCGGCACCACGGCCGGGTTGGTGGCGAGCATGGCGGCACCTGCATCGGGCAGCGCATGCTGCCGGCGCGCCTGGTCATAATCCGTCAGCCAGGCATCGAGCGCATCCGGCTGGGGCAACAGTGCGCGCACCAGCGCGTAGTTGCCAGGTACGCTCAGCGACAGCCGGCGCCAGAAGGCCGTGAAATCGATCTGGTGGCGCTCCAGTAGATCCAATGCACGGCCGGCCAGCGCACTGGCGGCTGCCGTATCGTTCAGCCCCAGCTTGGCCGCCCACCGGCTGGCCAGCGCCGCATGAAAACGGGGTGCGAAACTGTCCACGGCCGCCTTGGCCAGGTGGGTGTCGTCGATCAGCGGCAACATGGCCTGGCCCAGCGCATACAGGTTCCACAACGCGATATCGGGCTGGCGGTCGTAGGCGTAGCGGCCCTGCTGGTCGCTGTGATTGCAGATGTGGCCAGGGTCGTAGGCATCCAGGAACTGGTAGGGGCCGTAATCGATGGTCAGGCCCAGGACGCTCATGTTGTCGGTGTTCATCACGCCGTGGCAAAAGCCCAGCGTCTGCCAATGCGCCAGCAAATCGGCAGTGCGCTCGGCTATTTCCTGCAGCATGGCGGCGTAGGGGTTGGCGGCTTCCTGGCAGCGCGGATAAAACTGTGCCAGCTCATAGTCTGTCAGCGCCCGCAACGCGTCCAACTGGCGGCGCGCGGCAAAGTGCTCAAAGTGGCCAAAGCGCACAAAGCTGGGGGCAAAGCGTGTGACCACGGCGGCCGTTTCCACGGTTTCGCGGTATACCGGGTCGGGTGAACCGGCCAGGCACAAGGCGCGCGTGGTGGGTACGCCCAGCGCATGCATGGCCTCCGACGCCACGAATTCGCGCAGCGACGAACGCAGTACGGCGCGGCCATCGCCCATGCGCGAATAGGGTGTCAGGCCGCTGCCCTTGAGCTGGATCTCCTGCGGCACGCCGTCTCTATCCGGGAGTGCGCCCAGGGTGAGGGCGCGGCCATCGCCCAGCTGTCCGGCCCAGACGCCAAACTGGTGGCCGCTGTACACGCTGGACCAGGGGCGGGCGCCTTCGGGCAGGGCATTGCCGCTGAACAGCAGCAGCGCGTCATTGCTCCGCAGCCAGGCCGTATCCAGACCCAGGTCGCGGGCTGCGGCACCGCTATGGGCGATCCAGTAAGGCGTGCTCAGAGGTTGCGGCGGCAAATGCGTGACAAATTGCCCGCCCAACCTGGCAAAGCCGGGCTGCCACGGGGGGGTGCTAAAGGAATGTTCTGCCATATGCGGGCCATTGTGAGGCAGTATGCATGCCCGCAGCACAAGCGGGGCTATGTCTCTGTTTTTGGGGGCAAAATGGCATGATCCAACATCACAGAGAACACAAGGAGACCTCATGCTGGGTTTGATGCAGAAACAGCCGATGCTGCTGTCCTCGCTGATCGAATTTGCCGCGGCCAACCACGCCGATACGGAAATCGTTTCGCGTCGCGTAGAGGGCGATATCCACCGCTACACCTGGGCTGATTGTGCACGTCGCGTGCGCCAGGTTGCCAATGCGATGGACGGCCTCCAGTTATCGGTGGATGCCCGCGTTGGTACCCTGGCCTGGAACGGGTACCGTCACCTCGAGCTGTACTACGGTGTGGGCGGCAACGGCCGCGTGATCCACACCATCAATCCGCGCCTGCACGTGGACCAGATGGCCTGGATCGTCAACCATGGCGGGGACGAGGCACTGTGCTTCGAAACTTCGTTCCTGCCGCAGGTGCAGCAAATCCATGACAAATGCCCGACGGTCAGGCACTGGATCGCGCTGTGCGATGCAGACAAGTTGCCGGCGGACACCGGCATTCCCAACCTGATCAGCTACGAGGCGCTGATCGCCAACCAGAACACCACCTATGACTGGCCCGAGCTGGACGAAAACACGGCCTGCGGTCTGTGCTATACCAGTGGCACCACTGGCAACCCCAAGGGTGCGCTGTACACCCATCGCTCCAACATCCTGCATGCCTATGGCGCCGTCATGCCCGATGCCATGTGCCTGAGCGCACATGATGCAGCCATGCCGGTGGTGCCCATGTTTCACGTGAATGCCTGGGGCATGCCATTCAGCATGGCCATGACTGGCTGCAAGGTGGTGTTCCCCGGCCCCAACCTGGATGGCAAGTCGCTGTACGAGCTGATTGAGGCAGAGCAGGTGACATTCAGCGCCGGCGTACCTACCATCTGGCAAATGCTGTTGATGCACGTGCAGGGCAACCAGCTCAAGTTCAGTACTTTCGAGCGCACGGTAATTGGCGGCTCGGCCTGCCCGCCAGCCATGATTACCGCGTTTGAAGAGCTGGGCGTCAAGGTGATTCATGCCTGGGGTATGACCGAGCTGTCACCGTTGGGGGCGCTGGGCACGCTCAAGCTAAAGCATGAGCAGCTGCCCGAAGCAGAGCGCAAACGCCTGCTGGCCAAGCAGGGCCGCCCGATGTTCGGCATCGAGCTCAAGATCCTCAACGATGCCGGCGAAGATCTGCCGCACGACGGCACCACCTTCGGCAACCTGATGGCACGTGGCAACTGGGTCATCGAGCGCTATTTCCGCTTCGACCAGTCCGCCGTGGACAATGCCCACTGGTTCCACACCGGCGACGTGGCCACCATCGATGCCGATGGCTACATGCAGATCACCGACCGCAGCAAGGACGTGATCAAGTCCGGTGGGGAGTGGATCAGCTCGATCGATGTGGAAAATGTGGCCATGGGCCATCCGGCCGTGGCCATGGCCGCTTGCATCGGCATGCCGCACCCTAAATGGGATGAGCGCCCCATTGTGGTGGTGGCACTCAAGCCGGGTGCCGAACTCAGCCGCGAACAGCTGCTGGCTTTCTATGAAGGCAAGCTGGCCAAGTGGCAAGTTCCCGACGATGTTGTGTTTGTCGACGCCATTCCGCTGGGCGCCACCGGCAAGATGCTCAAGACCAAGGTGCGCCAGCTGCTGGGTGACTACAAATTGCCGGGCCTGTAAATCTGACCGTGCGATGCCCCGCGCCGAGGGCGGGGCATCGCACGGCATGGATCAATCGTTGTTGTCGCCGCGGTGCGGATTGCCGCGCCCACGTTCCCAGCCGAGGTGGCGTCCATTGTCCTTGCGGCGCCGTTCGCCCCAGTTGCGACCGTCCCAGTAGTAATAGTTGCCATTGCGGTAGTAGCCGCGGTGGCGCCACTGGCGCTCATCCCTGTCTTCGTACTTGTAATGGCGACGCCCTTCTCGTACGAAGTAGACCGGGCGATCGCAGGCGTCATAGCGGTCGCAATAGTTGCGCCATGCGCGGCGGTGGTTGTCGGGCACATACATGTAGACGGGAGCCCGGTTGCGATAGTAATCGTTCACGATGAACGGGGTATCGGCATACAGCTGCGGATAGTAGCCATTGCCAATATCCACGCGTCCATAAATGCCCGGTGCGATGGGGGCTCCGATGCTGACTTGGGCCTGTGCAGCGCCAGCGCCCAACAGGGCCGCCGCCCCCAGCAGACCGGATGCAATGATGCTCTTGAAAAACGACATGGGTTAACTCCTTGCAGTAAACCGCCACGCCCATGCGCCACGGTCACGAGTTGGATTGCTCCAACACTCTCGGGTTCCCACTGTATGGCAAGCAGACGCTGCAGCAAGTAACCAATTGCATGAGTAGTTGCAAGCCGCATGCAGCGTTGTGGCGTTTTGTCTCAGCGCATGCCCATACGGATGGCCCCGTCCAGGCGGATGACCTCACCGTTGAGCAGGTCGTTTTCCAGAATATGGCGCACCAGCGCGGCAAAATCTTCCGGTCGGCCCAGACGGCTGGGGAATGGCACGCTGGCCGCCAGCGAATCCTGCACCTCCTGCGGCATGCCGAACAGCATGGGCGTGCCCATGATGCCGGGAGCAATCGTCATGTTGCGGATGCCGTTTTTAGCCAGATCACGGGCAATCGGCAACGTCATGCCCACAATGCCCCCCTTGGAAGCACTGTAGGCCACCTGGCCAATCTGGCCTTCGTAGGCGGCTACCGAAGCGGTGGAAATCATCACGCCGCGTTCACCGGTGGCTTCGGGTTCGTTGGCGCACATTGCTTCTGCAGCCAGACGCATCATGTTGAAGGAGCCGATCAGGTTCACGCTGATGACTTTCTGGAACAGTTCCAGGCTGTGGGCGCCCTTTTTGCCGACGATTTTTTCGGCCGGGGCAATGCCCGCGCAGTTGACCAGTCCCACCAATTTGCCCAGGCCGGTGGCGGTGCCCACCACCTTGCGGCCATCGTCTTCATCGGCCACATTGGCCTTGACGAATACGCCACCGATATAGGCAGCCACCGCAGCGCCGCGTTCTTCATTCATGTCGGCAATGACCACCTTGCCGTCCTGTGCTGCCAGCATGCGGGCTGTGCCTTCACCCAGGCCGGAAGCGCCGCCAGTCACGATAAATACCTTGCCGGAAATTTCCATTGTCTGTCTCCATGAAGAAAAAGAACGTGCACTTACATTGACGTTTACGTTAACGTCGTGATTATCAATGAAGTTGCTGCCGTGCGGCGTATGATTTCGGATTTTGTCAGGTCGTTTTTTCACATCATGCCTTCTTTCTTGCCGCGCGGTTCCGAATCCGCATCCGTCATGTCCCGTCGTGCAGCAGCGCGTGCCCTGGGAGTGGGCTTGCTGGCGGCGGGGGCGTTGGCCTTGACGGCCTGCGGTTCCATGGCGCCGCCAGCAAGCAGCGAAACGCATGCGCGCGCCACTACTTCCGGACACAAGCCGAAGCTGGCGCTGGCACTGGGAGGTGGGGCAGCGCGTGGTTTTGCCCATGTGGGCGCTCTCGAGGTGCTGGAGGCGGCTGGAATTCGTCCGGATATGGTCATCGGCACGTCGGCTGGTAGCGTCGTTGGTGCCATTTACGCCAGTGGCGTGCGCGGCAAGGCCTTGCGCAATGCCGCCCAGGCGCTCGACCAGAACGCCATTTCTGATTGGCAGATACCATTTTTCAATCGCGGCTTGCTGCGCGGTGCAGCCCTGGAGCGCTTCATCAACCAGCAGGTGGGCAATCGTCCCATTCAGGCCATGCCCATTCCCCTGGGCATCGTGGCGACCGATCTGGCTTCGGGGCAGGGCATCCTGTTTCGCAGCGGCAATACTGGACAGGCGGTGCGGGCTTCGAGCGCCGTGCCCGGAGTGTTCGAGCCGGTCCGCATCGGTAGCCGGGAATATGTGGATGGGGGCCTGGTCGCACCAGTGCCGGTGCAGTATGCACGCCAGATGGGCGCCGATGTGGTGGTGGCGATTGACATTAGCAGCGAGCCCCTTTCGGAAGGCCAGGGCGGCCAGCTGCAGATCCTGCTCAAGACCTTCACCATCATGGGGCGCTCCATCAGCCAGTATGAGCTCAAGGGCGCGGATGTGGTGCTGCGTCCCGCCCTGGCTGGTGTATCGAGTGCCGACTTCGGCAACCGTGAGCGCGTGATTGCAGCCGGGCAGGCGGCCATGCGGCAGGCATTGCCACGCATTCGGGCCCTGTTGCAGCCGCGCTGACGGCAACCGCCATGCGCGGTACAAAAAAAACCCCACCAAGGTGGGGTGAATTGCATCTGTACCGGCATTGCACCGGCAGCGAGACACAAGGAGACAACTTATGTGGCGCAACCCGTCTTGTGGGCTGGCTGCGCCTTGTTCGCTATCTTGCCATTAAGCGCGGGGGGTATTCGTCGTCGTCTTCTTGGCAGCAGCTGCAGCAGACTTGGAAGCGTTGATAGCGGTGTTGGTCATTGCGTTGAAGTTGGCTTCAGCAACGTCGGAAGCTTGTTTCACGGCCTTCTGCACGGATTCGAAAGCAGAGCTGGCAGCGGAAACGGCGTTCTTCATCATGGCAACGCCAGCTTCGGAACCGGCAGGAGCGTTCTTGCTCAGGTTCTCGACCACAGCGTTCACTTTTTGCTGAGCGTCAGCAGCCTGGGCTTCGAACACTTTGCCGATTTCGCTGGCGGTGCCGGAGGTGATGTCGTACAGGCTGTGGTTGTAGGCAGCAGCTTTTTCGGCCAGGGGCTGGAACAGGGAAGCCTGCAGAGCCAGCAGCTCTTGGGCGTCTTTCACGTTCATGGCAGCCTGGGCGGTTTGGGCGGCATCGCTCAGGGCGGCCTTGGCAACGCTCACGTTCAGGTCGATCAGCTTTTCGACGCTTTCGACGGCTTTGTTGGTCAGACCAAACAGGGTTTCCAGGTTGGCTTTGTGAGCAGCAGCGATTTGTTCAGCGGTCAGCATGGTGTTTCCTCCAGAAGCGATAGGTGGTTTCAAACTACGATCTTGCAGGGAGTGATCCCCAGTGCTGGCCACAGTCTGCGCCGGCACTTTTATGTTGCACTGCAACATGGCCTCTAGTATACGGGCAGCAAATCGGTTGGCAAGGGTTTTTTGTGCAATGCAACATAAAATCCGGCGTTTATTTGCAACACATTGTGCATACCCGCATCCGGCAGGCATAAACAGGGCACTGCTATGATTGCCCTCATTCCATCCGGCCATTGTCCTACCCCATGACTGTTCCTGCAACCCACCGCCCACGGCTGCTGGTCACGCGCTCGATCTTTCCAGAAGTGATCCAGTATCTGCGCCAGCATTTCGAGGTGCAGCACAACCAGGACGACGCGCTCTGGTCACCCGCCGAGATGCAGCAGCGGCTGCAGGATTGTGATGCCGTGCTGGCCACGCCGTCCGAAGCCATCGATGCTGCGCTGCTGGCAGCCTGCCCCAGGCTGCGTATATGCGCCAACATGGCTGTCGGCTTCAACAACCTCGATCTGGCTGCCATGACCGCACGTGGCGTGCTGGCCACCAATACCCCCGACGTGCTGACCGAAACCACGGCCGACTTCGGTTTTGCCCTGTTGCTGGCCACGGCGCGCCGCCTGACCGAGGCCGAGCACTATCTGCGTAGTGGCCAATGGAAGAAGTGGCGCTATGACACATTGCTGGGACAGGACGTGCACGGCAGCACACTGGGCATCCTGGGGATGGGCCGTATCGGTCAGGCCATTGCGCGCCGCGCTGCGCATGGCTTTGGCATGCGTGTCATCTACCACAACCGCAGCCAGCTCGATGCCGCCGTGGAGCATGCTTGCGGCGCCAGCTATGTGGACCGCGACACGCTCTTGCGTGAGTCGGCACACCTCGTGCTGGTGCTGCCGTATACGCCAGAGAACCACCATGCCATCGGGGCGGCCGAGCTATGCATGATGCGGCGTGATGCCACCCTGATCAATATTGCGCGCGGCGGCATTGTCGATGATGCGGCGCTGGCGCAGGCCTTGCGCGAGGGCGTGATTGCAGGCGCCGGGCTGGATGTGTTCGAGGGCGAGCCTGCCGTTCACCCCGACTTGCTGGCATTGCGCAATGTGGTGCTCACGCCGCATATCGCCAGTGCCAGTGCCGCCACGCGCCGTGCCATGGCGCAGTTGGCGGCCGATAATCTGGTGGCCTTTTTTACCCGCGGCGAAGCCATTACGCCGCTCAATCCCGAAGTGCTTGCGCACTGAACCAGGTATTCATGTCCGGTCTTACTGTATTGCTGTGGGCGGCTGGCGTCTTGCTGCTGCTGAATCTGTTGTTGTTGCTGATGCTGCTGTGGCGCAAGCCCGATGCGCGCTTGCAGCTGGACGCCTTGCAGGATTTGCGGCGTGAGCTGGAAAAGGACATGGAGCAGGGCAACGAGCGCCTGGAGCGTGAATTGCGCCAGGAGCTGGCTGAAAGCGCCCGCAGCAATCGCCAGGAAGTGTCGCAGACGCTGGGGCATATGCAGTCGGCGCTGCTGCAGCAAGTGTCCGAATCCACGCGCAGCCAGTTGCAGCAGCTTGACAGCTTTGCACAGCAACTGGCGCAGACACAACGCACCGTGCACGACACGCTCCACCAGCAGCTGGGCCAGATGTCAGAGAGCAACCAGCAGCGCCTGCTGGAGGTGCGTGGCACGCTGGATCAGCAGATCGGTCAGCTGTCCGAAGGCAATACGCGCCAGCTGGAGCAGGTGCGCACGCTGGTGGGCGAGACGCTGCAGGCCCGCCTGGGCGAAAACGCCCAGTTGCTGCAGCAGCAGCTACAAGGTGTGCAGGGCAGCCTCAACGGCATGCAGCAGCAGCTGTCCGATACCTTGGCACAGCGCCTGGAAGCCCTGAGCGAGTCCAATGCACGGCGTCTGCAGGAAGTGCGGGCCACGCTAGAGACGCAAATGGCGCAGCTCCAGCAAAGCAATGCTGTCAAGCTCGAGGAAATGCGGCAGACGGTGGACGAAAAGCTGCAAACCACCTTGGAACAGCGCCTGGGTGAAAGTTTCCGCCATGTGGCCGAGCGGCTGGAAATGGTGCACAAGGGCCTGGGCGAGATGCAGACGCTGGCGCAGGGCGTGGGCGATCTCAAGCACCTGCTCAGCAACGTCAAGACGCGCGGCATGTTTGGCGAGGCGCAGCTGGAGGCCTTGCTGGAGCAGGTGTTTTCCCCCGAGCAGTACGCCGCGCAGGTGCAGGTGCACCCGGGCAGCCGCCATGCAGTGGACTTTGCCATTCGCCTGCCGGGCAAGGGCGATGATGGCCAGCCCTTGTGGCTGCCGATCGATGCCAAGTTTCCCAACGAAGACTATGAGCGTCTGCTGGCTGCGCAGCAACGCGCCGATGCCGAAGGCGCAGAATTGGCAGCGCGTCAGCTGGAGTCGCGCATCCGGCTCGAGGCGCGCAACATCCAGGAGCGCTATGTGGCACCGCCGCACACCACCGATTTCGCCATCCTGTTCCTGCCTACCGAAGGCCTGTATGCCGAAGTGCTGCGTCGGCCCGGCCTGATGGAAAGCCTGCAGCGCGACCACCGTGTCACGCTGGCTGGCCCGACCACCTTGCTGGCCATGCTCAATTCATTGCAGATGGGCTTCCGCACATTGGCGCTGGAAAAGCGCAGCAGCGAAGTCTGGCAGGTGCTGGGTGCGGTCAAGACCGAGTTTGGCAAGTTTGGCGATGTGCTGGCCAAGGTCAAGAAGCAGACCCAGACCGTACTCAATTCACTGGACCAGGCTGAAGTGCGCAATCGGGCCATGCATCGGGCCTTGCGTGGCGCAGAGGCCTTGCCGGGCGATGCCGCCCAGGAGCTGCTCGGCCTGAGCGACGACGCTGCCGCAAGCGCGGTGGAAGAATGAAAAAAGCCTGCATGCAGCAGGCTCCTGAGGCGGTCCGGAGGATTTAGCGTACTTCGATACTACCCGGGTCGACACGGATTTGCGGCACCCTGACGCGCACCCCTGGATCGATCACTACGGCGCCGCCATTGCCGCAGCGACCCTTTTTCCAGTCGCCAGACCGGCAGAAGCCGCCGTAACGGTATTTGCCGTGGTCTTCGTCCTCGTCATCATCATCGTCGTGATGGTCGTTGCGGTATCTGCCGCCGTCATACCCGCCATAGGGCCCGTATCCTCCATACGGCCCATACCCCACGTCACTCGGTCCATAACCATAACCGGGGTCATAGCCAGGCGCCACCACGCAGCCACTCAGGCCGGCAGTCAGCAGCACGGAAGCTGTCAGCGTCAGTAGTTTCATGATGTGTTCTCCTTCGCACAAAAAGCAGATCGACTATGAATCAGAAAGATCCGCTGCAGGTGACGGAATGTATCTGTCCGGCTGAACGCATGCCTGATGCGTGTGCAGGCCTTGTGAGGGGCGGCGCATAAAAAAGCCTGCACACAGCAGGCCAGGAGTGCTGGACAATTCAGCGTACCTCGATGCCACCCGGGTCTACGCGGACTTGCGGCACCCGGACGCGCACACCAGGGTCTACGACCACGGCGCCATCGCCACGGCCATCGCCGTAGCCGTTGCAGCGCCCCTGTTTCTTGAGGCCTGGCGGGCAGAAGCCGCCACCGGGGTAGCAATTGCCCTTCTTGGCCTGGCCCGGTGGGCAACCGTTGTTGCCGCCACCACCACCACCACCGACGGGACCGTAGCCACCGTCATACCCGTAGCCATCGTAACCCGGCGCCACCACGCAGCCACCCAGGCCAGCAGTCAGCAGCAGGGAACCAGCCAGCATGAGCAGTTTCATTTGTTTTCTCCACGCAATCTTGACCTGTTCACTATGTCGCAATTGGCAGCCATGTAAGTAACTAAATGTATCAGCTGCGTGCGCGCATCACTGGATCAGCAGCTGCGGTAAACAGCACATCGGTGGAAGAATTGAGTGCGGTTTCGACCGCATCCTGTAGCACACCGATGATGAAGCCTACACCCACTACCTGTACTGCCACATCGTTGGGGATGCCGAACAGGCTGCAGGCCATCGGGATCAGCAGCAGCGAACCACCGGCCACGCCGGAAGCGCCACAAGCGGCAATGCTGGCAATCACGCTCAGCAGCAGCGAACTGCCAAAATCCACCGAAATGCCCAGCGTATGCACGGCTGCCAGCGTCAGCACCGTGATGGTCACGGCGGCGCCGGCCATGTTGATGGTGGCGCCCAGCGGAATCGAGATGCTGTAGGTATCGCGGTGTAGGCCCAGGCGTTCTGCCAGCGCCATGTTCACCGGAATATTGGCGGCCGAGCTGCGCGTGAAAAATGCGGTAATGCCGCTCTCACGCAGGCAGGTAAAGACCAGTGGATAGGGGTTGTGGCGAGTCTGCCACCACACGATCAGCGGGTTGACTACCAGTGCAACGAACAGCATGCAGCCGACCAGCAGCGCCAGCAGCTGGACGTACTGCAGCAGCGCATCGATACCGGCCGTGCGTACGGCATCGGCGACCAGGCCCATGACGCCCAGCGGGGCAAAGCGGATCACCAGGCGCACCGCCCAGGAGACGGCATCGGCCAGGTCGCCCACAACCTTGTGCGTGGCCGGATTGGCGTGGCGCAGGCCCAGACCCAGCACGATCGCCCAGGTCAGGACACCAATGTAGTTGGCCTTGGTCAGCGCGTTGACCGGATTGTCCACCATGCTCATGACCAGGTTTTTCAGCACCTGCGCCACGTTGCCGGGCGGGCTCAATGTTTCGGTGATCGCACGCAGTTGCAGTGTCATTGGCCACACCTGGCTGGCAATCACCGCCACCAGCGCGGCAGCAAAGGTGCCGACCAGGTACAGCATCAGCACGGTGCGCATATTGGTTTGCACGCCTTTCTGGTGGTTGGCGATGGAGGACATCACCAACACGAACACCAGGATGGGAGCTACCGCCTTGAGCGCGCCCACGAACAGCGTACCCAGCAAGATGCTGGCCTGTGCGCCAGCCGGCCATAGCAGGGCCAGCGCAATGCCCACCAGCAGACCAATGATGATCTGGGTCACCAGTGAGGTTTTTTGAATGAAGTACGATGCGGAATTCAATCGTTAACCTTTTCAACAAAACGTAAAAAAGGAGATTGTGCCGCACCGTGGGCCTTTTATGTAGTGGAAAACACCAGACAAGGGTCATTGTGGGTGGCCGCAGTGTCCGCGCTGCCACACTTGGTCACATAAAAGTTGCGAATGGCTTCCCAGGCGGCGGTAGGCGTATCCACATAAGTGAGCAATTCCACGTCTTGCGGGGCGATCATGCCTTCCTCGACGAGCAGATCCAGATTGAACAGGCGTTTCCAGTAATCGGTGCCGAACAGAATGATGGGCACCTGCGCCGATTTTTTGGTCTGCACCAGCGTGATCACTTCGAACAGCTCGTCCAGGGTGCCAAAGCCGCCTGGAAACACCACCAGGGCAGAGGCGCGGACCATGAAGTGCATCTTGCGCAGCGCAAAGTAGTGGAACTTGAAGCTGAGCGAGGGCGTAACGTACGGGTTGGATACCTGCTCGTGTGGCAGCGTGATGTTGAGGCCAAGGGTGGGCTCGCCGGCTTCGCTGGCGCCACGGTTGGCCGCTTCCATGATGCCGGGGCCGCCGCCGGTACAGATATACAGATGGCTGGAGCGCGGCTTGCCCTTGCTGAATTCGGCCACGATGCGGCCAAATTGGCGGGCGGCTTCGTACTGCTCGACGCGTTTTTCCAGGCGCTGCATGACCTTGTCATGCGGGTCGGCGTGGCCGTTGGTCTTGATGCGATGCTCGGCCAGCGTCTGTACCGCCATTTCGGGGGACGGCACGCGGGCACTGCCATACACCACGATGGTGTGGTCGATCTGGCGGCGCTGCAGTTCGAGCTCGGGCTTGAGCATTTCGATCTGCAGGCGAATGCTGCGTGTTTCGCGTCGCAACAGGAATTCGGGGTCGGCAAACGCCAAGCGGTAGGAATCGGGAGGCAGCGCAATGCCTTGATCAGCCAGTTCCTGCAGTTCTTCCCACGCATAGGCAAGTCGCTCTTCGTCCAGGGTGCCCTTGTTCTTCATGCTGTCGTAAATCCTTGCCTGACGTAACGGATGCAATGGAATTCAGTGTATCGGAAAAAAAGAAAGGCTTCCGCCAGGAAGCCTCTCGTGCCTGGAGCAGGCCACAACCTGCCCGCGGTTTACACGCGTTTGCGGTATTCAGCGGTACGGGTGTCGATTTCGACGCGGTCACCCTGGGCCACGAAAATCGGCACGCCGATTTCAAAGCCGGTGGCAATCTTGGCGGGCTTCAGCACCTTGCCGGAGGTATCGCCCTTGACAGCAGGTTCGGTCCAGGTGATTTCGCGCTCGACGCTGGTGGGCAGTTCCACGGAAATGGCCTTGCCGTCATAGAACACCACCTCGGCTTCCATGCCTTCTTCCAGGTAGTTCAGGGCGTCGCCCATGTTTTCGGCTTCGACTTCGTACTGGTTGTAGTCGGTATCCATCCAGACGTACATCGGGTCGGCGAAGTAGGAGTAGGTGCAATCCTTCTTGTCCAGCACGATGTTGTCGATCTTGTCGTCGGCCTTGAACACGACTTCGGTGCCGAAGTTGCTCAGCAGGCTTTTCAGCTTCATGCGCACGGTAGAGGAGCCACGGCCGCCACGGGCATATTCGGTTTTCAGGACGACCATCGGGTCTTTGCCGTGCATGATGACGTTGCCGGCACGGATTTCTTGTGCGATTTTCATAATGAGATAGCAGGTTGGGTCCGTGCGGCGCAGAAGGCGCGCAGACGGCACATGGCGCAGGCAAAAGCTGCGGACCGGTTATTTTAGCGTCAAACGCCCTGAGAGGGGAAGGGCTGCGTTTGCCCTTGATCAAGTCTTGTAGTAACGAATAATGACGGTGCTGATTCTTCCGGGGCCTGGCTGCAAGGGGCCGCCGGTGCGGTGACAATAAACACTTTGTCTGTAAACAGCCGACAGCCACCATGACCCTGCAAGTTGACCTCAAAATCATCGATCCGCGCCTGCACGCCCAGATGCCGGCCTATGCCACCGCCGGCAGCGCCGGCCTGGACCTGCGCGCCTGTCTGGAGCAGCCGCTGGAACTGGCACCCAATGCCTGGCACCTGATTCCCACCGGCATGGCCATCCATCTGGCAGATCCCGGGTACGCCGCCATGATCCTGCCGCGCTCGGGCTTGGGGCACAAGCATGGCATCGTGCTGGGCAACCTGGTGGGACTGATCGACAGCGACTACCAGGGGCAACTCATGGTCAGCGCCTGGAATCGCAGCACGCTGCCTTTTGTGATCGAACCGATGGAGCGCATCGCACAAATGGTGATTGTTCCCGTGGTGCAGCCGCAGTTCCGCGTGGTGGAGGATTTCGAGATTGCCAGCGAGCGTGGTGAGGCGGGCTACGGCTCTACCGGTCGCGCCTGATATCAGGCCCGCCAGCGGCTGGCCAGCAGCATCTGGCCCAGCTTGCGCTCGGTAGGCCAGGGTTCATCGTGCAGCTGGGTGGCCAGCAGTTCGCCGGCCAGCATGGCCAGACTCAGGCCGCGTGCACCCATGCCGCAGCACAGCAGCAGCGGCGGGCTGCCTTCCGGCAATGGCCAGGCGCCCACCGCGGGCAAGCGGTCGGGCAGCGTGGCACGCACTCCGGCCCAGCCCTGTGCCTGGTGGCTGGCAAATTGCGGCGCCAGCACTTGCGCGGCGGCCGGATGCAGCACCTGCAGCTTGTCGAAGATTTCCGCCATGTCGCCATCGCGCACATCGGTGCCCTGGTCGCCCCGGTTGAAGGTGGAGCCGACCAGCCAGAAAGTGCCGGAATCTTCCGGGATGCCCGTGGCCATGTTGCCGTGCCCATTGACTGGCATCGGTGGTAGCTGCATGGTGCTGTCCTGCCAACCCCAGGCCGCCTGGCCGCGCAGGGCATTCATTTTCAGCTTGCCAATATCTTGCGCCACGGACTGGAGCAGGGCGGCGGAGCCGAAACCGCCGGCCAGCACCGCCACATTCGCTTGCGCCAAAACCTTGCCGTCTGCATCTTGTGCCTGCCAGCCGCCTGCGGGTGTGACCACCAGGGCATGGACAGAGGCATTGCCCTGAAAGCGGATGTTGGGGTGCGCCAGCAGCTGCTCTACCAGCCGGGGCGGCTTGACCCACGCGGCATGTGGGTGCCACAGCGCCATGGCATCGTCTGGCAGCAGGCCAGCCTGCAGTTGCTGCGCGCTGGCCGGCTGCGTCCAGTCTGTGGCTTGTTCAAAGCCGCTGTCACCCCAGTGCTGCGCCAGTGTGGATTTGCCATCCACGCAGTGTTCCAGCACGCCGCGCTGTGCCCAGTCCTGTTCGTGCGTCAGCAGCAGGGCGGCACGGTCCAGTGTGCAGCGGATGCCGGCGCGGGTGATTTGGGAAAGACGCGTGTCATCCACCGAGGTGTGCGGCACGACCAGTCCTGCCGGCAAACCAGAGGCGCCAGCGGCAGGTGTCTCGCCGCGATCCAGTACGGTGACCTGCCAGCCGCGCCGGGCCAGGCTCCAGGCGCTGGCGGCGCCACTCAGGCCGGCACCAATGATAATGGCATGGCCTATGTCTTCATTGGAAAATCCTGACCGGGAATTTTTGGAGATCCAATGCGGATTGTAAACGTAGTTCGTGGGGCTGCGGCGTTGCCATCCCTTGGTTTGCAAGGCGTGCTGCAGCACGTCGCCGTCAGTATCGGGGGACAGATGCAGCTGTGCATCGTGCCGCACAAGCGTGCTGATGACGGCCACCAGGCGCTCGGGGTCGGTTTGCCAATCGCCGGGGTGCAACAGCACTTGCTGCAATACGCCAGTGCAGCCTTGCGCCACGTCCTGCACCGAACCGATGGCCAGGTGCAGCACTTTATGTTCCTGGTGCAGGGGCAGCCAGTGCCAGCCCGGGATCAGTCCCCACCATTGCGGGCGCAATTGGAAACACAGTGAATCGGCCTGCGCGGGGGGCAGTTGCCGCCGGATGGCCGCTTCCAGCGTGTCCCAGGCTGGCGCTTGGGTGCATTGCCAGATAAAGTGTACGGGCGCGTTATCAGCGCTGGGCTGCTCGTGCCACCAGGAGAGAAAATCGCCCGCGTCGGGGCAGCCCAAGCTGAGAGTGTGGCCCATACAGGAAATGTCATGCCGGGCGCCTGGCGTCCGGACGGAGGTTGATCAGGATTTTGCTTCGGGCGGGACGTAGCCGGCGGCCTGTTCGGCACCCGTGCCAAAGAAATGGTTTTCCATCTGGCGCGCCAAGTACTGGCGGGCGCGGGCGTCGGCCAGGTTCAGGCGGTTTTCGTTGACCAGCATGGTCTGATGGCGCAGCCAGTCGGCCCAGGCTTCCTTGCTGACGCTTTCAAAAATGCGCTGACCGAGCGCACCGGGATAGGGCGCGCGATCCAGTCCTTCGGCTTCCTTGCCAAGTTTGATGCAGTGAACCATGCGAGTCATGTGTGAGTATCCTGAATCCAAATGGGAACGGCCTGTCTGGCCGACGATCCAGCATTGTATGCATGCCTGTTGTCCCTTGCGCAACAGGGACATCGTGCCATCCGTGTTCGCCACGCAATGCGCTGTCGGCGTGTGCTGTTGCCTTGATTTTTATCAAGTTCCCGCAGTCCAGGCCAGATCTGGCGGGGGCGGGATGTTTGACGGTGCATATGGCAAGGGTTTTCCTGTAAATTGCGGGAGCAGTGGCCGTCAGTAAGTGCGCTGTAAGTGCCACTATGCAAAGTGGGCGCAGATACAGGGAGCAGGTGCCTTGTACAGCCATCGTCATTTCAAGCGAGGAGACAAACATGACCACTCAGTCCGGTGCGATCGAGTCCGTATTGGTAGAAAACCGCGTATTCCCGCCTTCCGAGGCCAGCATGGCCGGCGCGCGCATCAAGGGCATGGACGCCTACCAGGCCCTGTGCGATGAAGCCAACAACGACTTCGAAGGCTTCTGGGCCCGCCTGGCTCGCGAAAACGTGGTCTGGACCAAGCCTTTCACCAAGGTGCTCGACGAATCCAACGCGCCCTTCTACAAGTGGTTCGAGGACGGCGAACTGAACGCCTCTGCCAACTGCCTCGACAAGCACATGGGCACCCCGGTCGAGAACAAGACCGCCATCATCTTCGAGGCAGACGACGGCAAGGTCACCAAGGTCACCTACAAGGAACTGCTGGCACGTGTCAGCCAGTTTGCCAATGTGCTCAAGGCCGAAGGCGTGCAAAAGGGCGACCGTGTGGTCATCTACATGCCGATGACGATCGAAGGCGTGGTGGCCATGCAGGCCTGCGCGCGCATCGGCGCCACCCATAGCGTGGTGTTTGGCGGTTTCTCAGCCAAGGCCGTGAACGAGCGCATTGTGGATGCTGGCGCCGTGTGCGTGATCACCGCCAACTACCAGATGCGCGGCGGCAAGGAGCTGCCGCTCAAGGCCATCGTTGACGAAGCCCTGGCCGACGGCGGCACCGAATGTGTCAAGAGCGTGCTGGTGTACGAGCGCACCGCCACCAAGTGCAACATGGTCGAAGGCCGCGACAAGACCTTCTCCCAGGCGCTGGCAGGACAAAGCACCGAGTGCGCGCCGGTGCCCGTGGGCGCCGAGCACCCGCTGTTCGTGCTGTACACGTCCGGTTCCACCGGCAAGCCCAAGGGCGTGCAGCACAGCACCGGCGGCTACCTGCTGTGGGCCAACATCACCATGCAGTGGACCTTCGACCTGCGTGACGACGACGTGTTCTGGTGCACCGCCGACATCGGCTGGATCACCGGCCACACCTACATCACCTACGGCCCGCTGGCTGCGGGCGCCACCCAGGTGGTGTTCGAGGGTGTGCCCACCTATCCGGATGCTTCCCGCTTCTGGAAGATGATCCAGGACCACAAGGTCACCATTTTCTACACGGCGCCTACCGCCATCCGCTCGCTAATCAAGGCCGCCGACAGCAACGAGGCCGTGCATCCGAAGAACTTCGACCTGTCTTCCCTGCGCATCCTGGGCAGCGTGGGCGAGCCGATCAACCCCGAAGCCTGGATGTGGTACTACAAAAACATCGGCGGCGAACGCTGCCCGATCGTGGATACCTTCTGGCAAACCGAAACCGGTGGCCACATGATGACCCCGCTGCCGGGCGCCACGCCGCTGGTGCCGGGCTCCTGCACGCTGGCGCTGCCGGGCATCATGTCTGCCATCGTCGATGAAACTGGCAACGAGCTGCCCAATGGCGCGGGTGGCATCCTGGTGGTCAAGCGTCCGTGGCCCAGCATGATCCGCACCATCTGGGGCGACCCCGAGCGTTTCAAGAAGAGCTACTTCCCCGAAGAGCTGAAGGGCGCCTATCTGGCCGGCGACGGCGCCGTGCGCAGCGAAGACCGCGGCTATTTCCGCATCACCGGCCGCATCGACGACGTGCTGAACGTGTCCGGCCACCGCATGGGCACGATGGAAATCGAATCCTGCCTGGTGGCCAAGACCGATCTGGTGGCCGAGGCTGCCGTGGTGGGCCGTCCTGATGATCTTACCGGCGAAGCCATCTGCGCCTTCGTAGTGCTCAAGCAAGGCCGTCCTTCCCCTGAAGACGCGCCTCGCCTTGCCAAGGAACTGCGCGACTGGGTGGCCCACGAGATCGGGCCCATTGCCAAGCCCAAGGACATCCGCTTTGGCGACAATCTGCCCAAGACCCGCTCCGGCAAGATCATGCGCCGCCTGCTGCGCAGTCTGGCCAAGGGCGAAGAGGTGACGCAGGACACTTCCACGCTGGAGAACCCGGCCATTCTGGGACAGCTGGGCGATGCCTACTGATCCTTTGTCCGGGCGCTGACAGCGCAAGTGCGACGGCCACCGCAAGGTGGCCGTTTTTTGTGCTGGCTTGATGCAAGCGAAAGTATTGATCTGCGCTAGACTTCCAAGCATTGGATGAATCCAGCGCGGAGTGGCGTGCATGAACAAAAAAGCGATAGTAGCCGGCTTGGTGCTGTTGGCGGCGGCAGCGGTTGCAGCGTGGTATGGCTTGCGGTATGGTCAGCAGGTTGAGCCCAACGAGCTGGTGCTGCACGGCAATGTGGACATGCGCCAGGTGTCGCTGGCGTTCAATGGCAGCGGCCGCATCGAGACCCTGGCCGTGCGCGAAGGCGAGCACGTGACACCTGGGCAGGAGCTGGGTACGCTGGATGCCGCCACATTGCAGCTGCAGGTCAGGCAGGCCGAGGCACAGCTGGCGGCGGCCGAGCAAACCCTGCGCCGCCTGCAGGTTGGCGCGCGCCCGCAGGAGCTGGCACAGGCCAGCGCCAATGCGCGTGCGGCGCAGGCGCAGCTGGAGCTGAACCGCCAGCAGCTGCAGCGGCTGCAGGGTGCCTACGAGGCCGTCAGCAAGCTGGAGCTGGACAATGCACGCGGCCAGCAGCGGGTGGCACAAGCCCGCCTGGAGCAGGCGCAGCAGGCCTATGCCCTGCTCCAGGCCGGTACCCGCCGGGAAGACATTGCCGTAGCGGTGGCGCAGCGGGATGCACTGCAGGCGCAACTGCAACTGCTGCAGCGCAATCTGGCCGATACCCGCCTGATAGCGCCCTCCGGCGGCGTGATCCGCAGCCGGCTGCAGGAGGTGGGTGACCTGACCACGCCACTCAAGCCGGTGTATGCGCTGGCGCTGCTCGACAGCAAGTGGGTGCGTGTGTACGTGCCCGAGCCGGCGCTGGGCAAGGTGCGTGAAGGGATGCCGGCCAGCATCCGCATCGATAGCGCGCCGGATCAGCCCTTGCAGGGACAGGTGGGCTACATTGCCTCGGTGGCCGAATTTACCCCCAAGACGGTGCAGACGGAGGAGCTGCGCACCTCGCTGGTGTACGAGGTGCGGGTGCAGGCCCAGGATCCGGGCGACCGCCTGCGGCTGGGCATGCCGGCGACCGTGACCATTGGGTTGCGCAGCCCACCACAGCCGGCGACGGGAGGAAGGGCGCCTGCCGCCCTGGCAACTGCCTCGGCTGCTGTTGCGGCGGCAGAGGCTGCCGCGCCGGCATCGGCCCGGTGAACATGGAAAAGACTGTGGCACCGCTGGCGCTGGAAGCGCACGCGCTGCACAAGCGCTTTGGTGGCGCCAAGGGGCAGCCGCTGGTGCATGCGCTGAAAGAAGTGGACTTGCGCGTGCCGCATGGCAGCCTGACGGCGCTGGTGGGGCCGGATGGTGCCGGCAAGACTACCTTGCTGCGCCTGGCCACTGCGCTGATGCATGCCGATGGCGGCAGCTTGCGCGTGCTGGGACTGGACCCTGCCACGCAGGCACAGCAGATTCAGGATCGCATCGGCTACATGCCGCAGCGCTTTGGCCTGTACGAAGACCTGACGGTGCAGGAAAACCTGAACCTGTATGCCGATTTGCACGGCGTACCTGCCAGAGAGCGGGGCGAGCGCTTCAGGCGTTTGCTGCACATGACCGATCTGGGCGGTTTTACCAGCCGGCTGGCCGGCAAATTGTCCGGCGGCATGAAGCAGAAGCTGGGCCTGGCTTGCACGCTGGTGCGCTCGCCGGAATTGCTGCTGCTGGACGAGCCTACCGTGGGCGTGGACCCGCTGTCGCGGCGCGAGCTGTGGGAGATCGTGCAGCAACTGGTGCACGAGGACGGACTGACCGTGCTGGTCAGCACCTCCTACCTGGACGAGGCAGAGCAATGCCAGCATGTGGTGGTGCTGCACCAAGGCCAGGTGCTGGCGCAGGGCGATCCGCAGCAACTGCGGGCGCAGGCGCAGGGGCATGTGTTTTTGCTGCCACCCGAGCCGGGCCAGCCGGCGCGGATGCTGCAGGTGAGCCTGATGGCAGACCCGGCCACGGTGGATGCGGTGCCGCAAGGAGGCGAGGTGCGCTGGGTGCGGCGTGACGTGGCCGGCGCACCCGTTGCGGGCAAGCCCATCCGCGAGCGGCTGGAGGACGCGTTCATGATGCTGTTGCGGGACAAGCTGCAGGGTGACGGTGCTGCGATGCTGGAGTCGGCGGTATCGGCAAGTGCAGGCAACGCAACGGCACCGGCAGAATCACCGGCAGGGGCGTTGAGGAGTACAGATAGTCCGTCGCGGAAGCAAGGAGCGGCTCCCATGGCTGGGGCCGCAGCCGCCTTGCCAACCCGACCCGATGACGCCCCCATGATTGAGGTAAAGGAGCTGGTGCGCAAATTCGGCGATTTTGTCGCGGTGGATCACACCACCTTCAGCGTGCAGCGCGGCGAAATTTTCGGTTTGCTGGGGCCCAACGGCGCGGGCAAGACCACCACCTTTCGCATGCTGTGTGGCCTGTTGCCTGCCACCAGCGGCAGCTTGCGCGTGGCCGGGGTGGATGTGCGCCATGCCTCGGGGCAGGCACGCAGTCGCATCGGTTATGTGGCGCAGAAATTTTCCTTGTACGGCAATCTGAGCGTGCTGGAGAACCTGCAGTTCTTTGGCAGCGCCTATGGCCTGCATGGCAAGGCCCTGGCGCAGCGCATTCAGGTGCTACTGGACGAGTTCGGTCTGGGCGAACAGGCCAGCCACGCGGCCGAGGCGCTGCCAGGTGGCTACAGGCAGCGCCTGGCGATGGCGGCGGCCCTGTTGCACCAGCCAGAGATTCTGTTTCTGGACGAGGCCACCAGCGGTGCCGATCCACTGGCGCGGCGCGATTTCTGGCGCCGCATCAGTTTGCTGGCAGCGGCGGGCACCACCATTGTGGTGACCACCCACTTCATGGAAGAGGCCGAATACTGCGACCGAATCCTGATCCAGGATGCCGGCCGCATGCTGGCCCTGGGCACGCCACGCGAGGTGCGTGAGCAGGCGGCACGCGCGGCGGGCCATGCCGTGGACGACATGGATGCCGCCTTTATCGCGATTGTCGAGCACGAAAGGCAGCAGGTGCCGACATGACACTGCCATATGGATTCTGGCGGCGCGTGCTGGCGCTGATCCGCAAGGAAATGCAGCAGCTGCGCCGCGATACCGGCAGCCTGGCGATCGGCATCGTGCTGCCGATTGTGCTGATTCTGCTGTTTGGGTACGGCCTGTCACTGGACATCCGCAATGCCCCGGTGGCGCTGGTGCTGCAGGATGCGTCGTCTTCCAGCCGGGAGGTGCTTGAGGGCATGCAGGGCAGTCCGACCCTCCGGCCGGTGCTGGTGCGCAGCATGGCGCAGGCCGAGCAGCTGCTGAAGGCACAACAGGTGGATGCCATTGTGCAACTGCCTCCGGATTTTGCCGCGCGCATGGCCGAGGGCCATGCCAGCGTGCTGGTGGTGGTCAATGGCGTGGAAAGCAACCGAAGCCGCTTGCTGACGGCGTATTTGCAGGCGGTGCTGCAGCAGGCCGGCATCAAGGCGGTGGACCGTGCCGGTAGCGCCCTGGCGGCGCAGGCTGGTGAGGTGGTGCTGGCCCAGCGCGTGTGGTTCAATGCCGCCAACAGCAGTACCTGGTACCTGGTGCCTGGGCTGGTGGTGCTGATCATGACGCTGGTGGGGGCTTTTTTGACGGCGCTGGTGATGGCACGGGAGTGGGAGCGCGGCACCATGGAGTCGCTGTTCGTGACGCCGGCACGGCCGGTGGAGATCCTGATTGGCAAGATCGTGCCGTATTTTGGCGTGGGCCTGCTGGGCCTGCTGCTGTGCATGCTGGCGGCGCGCTTCCTGTTTGGCGTGCCGCTGCATGGATCACCACTGCTGTTGCTGCTGGTCTCCATGCTGTATTTACTGGTGGCGCTGGGCATGGGGCTGGTGATTTCTGCGGTAACCAAAAGCCAGTTTCTGGCAAGCCAGCTGGCGCTGTTGCTGAGCTTTCTGCCGGCGCTGATGCTGTCAGGCTTCCTGTTCGATCTGCGCAGCGTGCCCACGGTCGTGCGCCTGGTGGGCAGCCTGTTGCCGGCCACGTATTACATCGAGCTGCTCAAAAGCCTGTTCCTGGCCGGCAATGACTGGCCCTTGCTGTTCAGAAATACGTTGGTGCTGGCGGTGTATGCCATGGTGCTGCTGTGGCTGGCGCTGCGCAACACGCGCAAGCGCCTGGGAGGCGGATGATGAACTGGTTGCGTGTGGTACTGGCGCTGTGCCGCAAGGAGCTGCTGGCCATTCTGAAAGACCCGAAAAGCCGGCTGGTGCTGCTGGTGCCGGTCATCATGCAGTCCATGCTGTTCGGGTATGCCGCCTCCTTCGATCTGACGCGGGTGAATTATGCCCTGCTGGACCAGAGTCGCGGCGCGGAATCGGCGGCACTGGTGGCGCGGCTGGAGGGCGGTGGCACCTTTGTGCGCATGGTCACGCTCGACAATGCCGCCGACATCGACCGGGCCATTCTGCGGCAGCGGGCCATGCTGGTGGTGCATATCGGTCCGCGCTTTGATGCCCAGCTGCAGGCCGGGCAAGCAGCGCCGGTGCAGGTAATTCTGGATGGGCGCAACAGCAATACGGCGGCCATTGCCAGCGGCTATGTGCAGACGGTGGTGCGTGCCTTCAATGCCGACTGGCGCAGCAGGCACGGACTGGTGGCCGAACCCTTGCGTGTGGAAACCCGCGCCTGGTACAACCCGCAGCTGGAGACGCGCTGGCAGTTCGTGCCCAGCCTGATCGCCACGCTTAGCATTCTGCAGACCTTGCTGCTGACCGCCCTGTCGGTGGCCAGGGAGCGCGAGCAGGGCACGTTTGACCAGTTGCTGGTGACGCCGTTGTCGCCGGTGCAGATCATGATTGGCAAGACCGTGCCGTCCATCACGGTGGGCTCGGTGCAGGCCATGCTGGTGCTGCTGATCGCGCTGCTGTGGTTCCGCATTCCGATGGCAGGCAGCCTGGTGGCGCTGCTGGTGTCGATTTTGTTGTTTACGCTGGCCAGCGTGGGGGTGGGCATGGCGCTTTCGGCCTATGCGGCCAACATGCAGCAGGGCATGATGTACACCTTCATGCTGATCATGCCGATGATCATGTTGTCCGGCTTGTCTACTCCCATCAGCAACATGCCGCCGGCCATGCAGTGGCTGACCGCGATCAACCCGGTGCGCTATGCCATCACGCTGGTGCAGCGTGTGTATCTGGAAGGCGCCAGCCTGGCCATGCTGTGGCCCGACATCTGGCCGCTGCTGCTGACCACGGCGCTGACGCTGCCGGTGGCCGGCTGGCTGTTCCGCCACCGCATGAACTGAGGGTAGACAGCACAAGGCTCCCGCAGGAGCCTTGTGCATGCGGGTGCGTTCCGGGGTCAGGCCGGTTGTGCTGCGGCGGCTTCTGCCGCGGCTTCGGCGTGGTAGCGTGCCACGCGTTCCACTTCGTTCTTGCTGCCCAGGATCACGCTGACGCGCTGGTGCAGCTGGGTGGGCTGCACTTCCAGGATGCGCTGCGTGCCGGTGGTGGCGGCGCCACCGGCCTGCTCGATCAGCCAGCTCATGGGGTTGGCTTCGTACAGCAGGCGCAGCTTGCCGGGCTTGTTGGGCTCGCGCTTGTCCCAGGGGTACATGAAGATGCCGCCGCGCGTCAGGATACGGTGCACGTCGGCCACCATGCTGGCGATCCAGCGCATGTTGAAGTTCTTGCCGCGCGGGCCTTCTTCGCCCTGCAGGCATTCGTCGATGTAGCGGCGCACCGGTGGTGCCCAGTGGCGCATGTTGCTCATGTTGATCGAGAACTCCTGGGTGTCCTCGGGGATGGTCACGTTTTCTTCGGTAAGCACGAAGCTGCCCATTTCACGGTCCAGCGTGAACATGGCCACGCCATCTCCCACGGTGAGCACCAGCGTGGTTTGCGGACCATAGACGCAGTAGCCGGCAGCGACCTGCCTGCAGCCTTGCTGCAGGAAGTCTTTTTCGCAGACGTGGGCATTGCCCTCGGGCTTGCGGAACACGCTGAAAATGGTGCCGATGCTGACGTTGACGTCGATGTTGCTGGAGCCGTCCAGCGGATCGAACATCAGCAGGTGTTCGCCCTGCGGGTAGCGGTTGGGCACCGGGTAGATTTCGTCCATTTCCTCGCTGGCCATGGCTGCCAGGTGGCCGCCCCATTCGTTGGCTTCGATCAGTACTTCGTTGGCGATGATGTCGAGTTTTTTCTGGACTTCGCCCTGCACGTTTTCGGTCTCTGCACTGCCCAGTACTTCGCCCAGCGCGCCCTTGTTGACGGAGTGGCTGATGCGCTTGCAGGCGCGCGCCACCACCTCCAGCAGCAGGCGCAGTTCGCCGGAAATGCGGTTGTCGTTGCGTTGTTGGTCGACCAGGTAGTGGGTCAGGCTGATGTGGCTGGACATGGCATGTTCGCTAAAGTTATAACTGCCCGTCATTATAGTTTTCCAGGAAGACACCACTGCAAGCGGGTGTGGCAGCTGCTGCCGGTTGCGGCCATGCTATGCCTAATGGTGGGTGGCGGGCAGCGTTGGATCTGGCATCAGGCATGCATGGCCGCCGCCAATTGATCGGCAATGCGCGCTAGGGCCAGGTCGCGCTCGGTCAGGCCGCCGGCATCATGCGTGGTCAGCACGATGTGCACGCGGTTGTACACGTTGCGCCACTCGGGATGGTGGTTGCGTTTTTCCGCGTGCAGCGCCAGTTGCGTCATGAAGCCGAAGGCTTGCACAAAATTGGAAAATACAAACTCTCGCTGAATGCAGCCGCCACGTTCAGGAAGATATTCCCAATCAGGAATGGATTCTTCTGTTTCTTGTTGTGTTACCAATGTTGTCATGGGGAATCTCCTTCAGGGATGGGGTGTGTGGCCGACCACGCCACGCTGAATCTGGTCGCGCTCGAGGGATTCGAACAGCGCCTTGAAGTTGCCTTCGCCAAAGCCCTGGTCGCCCTTGCGCTGGATGAATTCAAAAAACACCGGCCCGCCGAACTGCGGCTGCGAAAAGATCTGCAGCAGCAGGCGCGTCTGGCCGCCTTCGGTGCTGCCATCCAGCAAGATGCCCCGCTTTTGCAATGCGGCCGGGTTTTCGCCGTGACCGGGCAGGCGCTCGTCCAGCATCTGGTAGTAGGTGGCGGGCGGCGCCGTCATCAGCCCGACACCGGCCTGGCGCAGAGCATCCACGCTGGCCAGCAGGTCATCGCTGAGTAGGGCGATGTGCTGGATGCCCTCGCCATTGAATTGCATCAGGAATTCCTCAATCTGGCCGCCGCCCTTGCCGGATTCCTCGTTCAGCGGGATACGGATCAATCCATCCGGTGCGGTCATCGCCTTGCTGGTCAGGCCGGTGTATTCGCCCTTGATGTCAAAGTAGCGGATCTCGCGGAAATTGAACAACCTTTCGTAAAAGCCTGCCCAGTAGTTCATGCGGCCATGGTACACATTGTGGGTCAGGTGGTCGATCAGGCGCAGGCCATGGCCCTTTGGGTGGCGGTCTGCGCCCTCATGAAACACGAAGTCGATGTCGTAGATTGACTTGCCCTCCTCGAAGCGGTCGATCAGATAGAGCGGTGCCCCGCCAATTCCCTTGATGGCAGGTAGCTTGAGCTCCATCGGCCCGGTGGGAATGTCCACCGGCTGTGCGCCCAGTTCCAGTGCGCGGGCGTAGGCCTGGTGCGCGTCGTGCACGCGGAAGGCCATGCCGCAGGCGCTGGCGCCATGCTCTGCGGCAAAGTAGGCAGCCAGGCTGTGCGGCTCTCTGTTGACGATGAAATTGATGCACCCCTGGCGGTACAGCACCACGTCCTTGGAGCGGTGGCGTGCTACTTCGGTAAAGCCCATGCTCTCCAGTACCGGCTCGATCAGGCCGGGAGTCGGCGATGCGAACTCGACGAACTCGAAACCCGTCAGGCCCATCGGATTGTCAAGAAGATCTGCCATGGTGTTGTCTCCTGTTGGTTGTTGGAACAGTGTGCATGCGGCAGGCCATATGCATGGTACCGGACAGGGTGAAGAACGGCTGTTTCTTGACGCACGCAGAAATTTCTTGACAAATTGGCCGTTATGCATATAATTCACCGATTGCTGTTTGTATTGCTCGTCACTACAGCAAGGTTGTCTGACTGGATTCACCACGCATACCGTGTGTTGGCAGAATGTTTCACGTTCGTGGGTAGTCAAACTCCTCTCCTTCAACGGCGAGCCTCATCGCATCGGTTCACGCCTTCCGGCAGCCGTAAGCATTCACCCTGTACACCCATGGCGACATGTAGTCGCACCTGATGCAGCTGTTGCCCGCGTCAGGGACATGCCTGAAACCAGTTGCACTGGTTCGGCATGCACACGAAGAGAATCATTCTGGACAAGACCTTTCTGGTAGGCAAATACAAAGTTTCGCCCCAATCCAAACTGACAGCATCAGGCGCATATGCCGCCTCCCTGTCCATTCGCAGCGGCCACGGCAGTGGCACCCACGACCGGATTTTCCGGTTTGTTCCGCAATTTGACTCCAACGAAGCAGCCCTCCGCTATGCCATGGACCAAAGCCATGGCCTGATTGGCGCTGGCTGCTGCTGAACCCGCTTGTGTTCCGTTCACGAGACGGACGCAGGATCCCATTCATCAACACATTCAAGGAGATATGGCATGGCCAAGGAAGATCTGATCGAAATGCAGGGCAAGGTGGAAGAAGTTCTGCCTGACTCGCGCTACCGCGTGACGCTTGAAAACGGCCATCCCATCATCGCCTACTCGAGCGGGAAGATGCGCAAGCACCACATCCGGATCCTCGCAGGGGACACTGTTCTGCTGGAACTGTCTCCCTATGATCTGGACAAGGGTCGCATCACTTTCCGCCGACTCGAACCCCGCTCTGGCGGCAATCCGACGCAACAACGTCGCCGCTGAAGCAGGCTATGGCGCAGGATCCACGGATTCTGCGTGCATTGCGGACAGGATGGCCTGTTCGCTAATTTCTTTGAAAGCATCCAATGGATAACAAACTTTACGTCGGCAACCTGTCTTATTCGATCCGTGACGAAGACCTGCAACAGCAATTCGCAGAATTCGGCACTCTGGTGTCCGCCAAGGTCATGATGGATCGCGAAACCGGTCGCTCCAAGGGCTTCGGTTTTGTGGAGATGAGCAGCGCCGACGAGGCACAGGCTGCCATTCGCGGCCTCAATGGCCAGGCCCTCGATGGCCGTCCGCTCACGGTTAACGTGGCACGTCCGCGCGAAGAGCGCAGCGGCGGCGGCTTCGGCGGCGGTCGCCGTGACGGCGGTTACAGCAACGGTGGCGGTGGTTACCGTGGCGGCAACAACCGCTATTGATCTGCGCGGCATGGCAGTGCGCTGAGCATTGCCGTCCGGATGGCTCCCACAAGGAGCTGCAAAAAACGAAGGACCGGGTTCTGTCATGTGCAGAACCCGGTTCTTTGCATGGAGGGTGCGTCAGGCGGGAGTGTTGTCCTCCTGTAGGGCGCGGGTGACCACCTCGCGCACGTCAGCGCTTAGGTCTGCCTTGGCGGCCACGCGACGGATGGCCTCGGCGGCGGCGCTGCGGTAGGGTTCGGCCAGGCGCTTCCAGTGGTCCATGGCGCGTGCCAGGCGTGCAGCGATCTGGGCATTGATGCCGTCGAGCGCCAGGATCTGGTCGGCCCAGAACACATACCCGGCGGCATCCTTGCGGTGGAAGGCGCCCGGGTTGGCATGGAAGAGTACCGATAGCACGCTGCGTACCCGGTTCGGGTTGGTGATCTGGTAGTCGGGATGCTTCATCAGCTGCTTGACCTGGCCCAGCACTTCGCCGTTGACGTCGGTGCGGCCAGCCTGCAGGGCAAACCACTTGTCTACCACCAGCGCTTCGTCCTGGAACATGGCGTGGAATCGGTCCAGCGCCTGTTGCGCCAGCGGACTTTGCCCTTCAAGCAGGGCGTCGATGGCGCCCATGCGATCGGTCATGTTGCCGGCATCCTTGAAACGCTGGTAGGCCCTGCCCGGCCACACCACGTCCCCGGTATCGCGCGCCACGCGGCACAGGTTGGACAGGGCCAGGTTGGCCAGGGCGCGGCGGCCGGCGCTGACCGGGTCGGGCCGATACGCGCCGGTGTCGCAGTGGGCCGCGTAGAGGGATTCCCAGGTGGGCTGCAGTGCATGGGCGACTTGCTGCCACATGGCTTCGCTCACGGCCTTGATGCGCTGCGGGTCGACGTTGTCATCCAGCTCGTCGGCAATCTCGTCTTCGTCCGGCAGGGACAGCACCAGCTCCTTGAAGGCGGCATCCAGCTGCGGATTGCGCAGCACGCTACGCAGGGCGTCGATGGTGGCCAGGTTGAGCACTTCGGTTGGGATGTCGTCTTGGTCTAGGGCTTCCAGCGCCTGCTGCATCATCAGCGTTTGCGCGGCTTCCCAGCGGTTGAACGGATCGCTGTCATGCGCCAGCAGATGCAGCAATTCGGCCTCATCGTCGTCGTTGCAGCTCAGCCAGACCGGCGCAGAGAACTGACGCAGCAGCGAAGGCACTGCCACCTGGTTCACCTGCTGGAAAACAAAGGTCTGTTCGGCTTCTGTCAGCACCAGCACGCGCTCGGTAGGCGCCTGCTCATCGCCTTCCAGGCGCAGTGGCACGGCGCTGCCGTCTTGCGCCACCAGACCCATGCGGACCGGGATCAGGAAGGGCAGCTTGCCGGGCTGGTTGGGTGTGGGCGGGCAGCTTTGCTGCAGTGTCAGGGTGTAGGTGTGGGCATCGGCGTCGTAATGGCCGGTGGCTTTCACTTCGGGCGTGCCGGACTGGCTGTACCAGCGTTTGAAGATGTCCAGATGCTGCATCAGCGGACTGTCCGGATTGGCGTCGGCCATGGCCTGTGCGAAGTCGTCGCAGGTGACAGCCTGGCCATCGTGGCGCTGGAAATACAGGTCCATGCCCTTGCGGAAACCGTTGCGGCCCACCAGCGTCTGGTACATGCGCACCACTTCGGCGCCTTTTTCGTACACGGTGCTGGTGTAGAAGTTGCTGATTTCCTGGTACTGGTCGGGGCGCACCGGATGCGCCATCGGACCGGAGTCCTCGCTGAACTGGGCGCTGCGCAGATCGCGCACCACGCTGATACGGCGCACCGCACGGGCGCTGGGCGTGCCGGCCAGGTCTTCGCTGAATTCCTGGTCGCGGAACACGGTCAGGCCTTCCTTCAGGCTCAGCTGGAACCAGTCACGGCAGGTGACGCGGTCGCCGGTCCAGTTGTGGAAGTATTCGTGCCCGATCACGCTTTCGATGCCATCGTAGTCGGCATCGGTGGCGGTGGAGGGTTTGGCCAGCACATACTTGGTGTTGAAGATGTTCAGGCCCTTGTTTTCCATGGCGCCGGCGTTGAAATCACTCACCGCCACAATCATGAAACGTTCCAGGTCGAGCGCCAGGCCAAAGCGCGCTTCGTCCCACACGATGCTGTGGATCAGCGACTGCATGGCGTGCTCGGTCTTGTCCAGGTCACCGGGGCGCACATACACCTGCAGCAGGTGGTCGTTGCCGCTGCGCGCACGGATTTTCTGTTCACGCGCCACCAGCTGGCCGGCTACCAGGGCGAACAGGTAACAGGGCTTCTTGAACGGGTCTTCCCACACGGCGTAATGGCGGCCGTCTTCCAGCTCGCCTTGTTCCAGCAGGTTGCCGTTGCTCAGCAGCACCGGGTATTGCGCCTTGTCGGCGCGGATGGTGACCTTGTAGGTGGCCATCACGTCCGGGCGGTCGAGGAAGTAGGTGATGCGGCGGAAACCCTCGGCCTCGCACTGCGTGAAAAAGCAGCCCTGGCTCATGAACAGGCCCATCAGGGCGGTGTTCTTGTCGGGGGCGCAGGTGTTGAAAATTTCAAGCTGGAAAGGCTCGTTGCCCTCGGGCAGGTTTTCCAGCACCAGCTTGTCGCCTTCCATCTTGAAGGAGGTACCCTGGCCGTTGACCAGCACGCGTGCCAGGTTCAGTTCGGTGCCATCGAGCTTGAGCGGCTGTGCGGCCACGTCGGGGTTGCGGCGCAACGTCATCTTGTTGAGCACGCGCGTCTTGGACGCCGCCAGATCAAAGGTCAGGTCAACCGTGTCGATCCAGAATGCCGGCGGCAGGTAGTCCTGCCGGTAGGTGGTGGGGGAGGGAGTTTGTGCTTCGCGGAACATGGGGTCTCCGGTTGTCAGGTCGCTGCGCGCCGGACGCGTGCCGGCGGCAGGGAAAATGTTTGCAGGGCAGCAGCCCTGCAGGGATTCTGCCGTATGCAGATGTCAGCCGTACGCACAGTATGCGCTGACCTGCCTGCCAATGTACCCTGCAGGGGTTTCGGCGGGAGCGGCCTCAGGCGGGGCGCACGCTGCCGACGCCAGCCTTGAGCGAGGCTTCGATAAAGGCGTCCAGATCGCCATCCAGCACTTTTTGCGTGTTGCTGATCTCGACGTTGGTGCGCAGGTCCTTGATGCGGCTGTTGTCCAGCACGTAGCTGCGGATCTGGTGGCCCCAGCCCACGTCGCTCTTGGTGGCTTCCAGTTTTTGCTGCTCTTCCATGCGCAGACGCATTTCGTGTTCGTACAGGCGGCTGCGCAGGCGCTGCCAGGCCACGTCACGGTTGCTGTGCTGGCTGCGGCTGTCCTGGCATTGCACCACGATGTTGGTGGGGATGTGCGTCAGGCGCACGGCCGAGTCGGTCTTGTTGATGTGCTGGCCGCCGGCGCCGGAGGCACGGTAGGTATCCACGCGCACGTCGGCCGGGTTGATGTTGATCTCGATCGAGTCGTCGATTTCTGGGTACACGAACACACTGGCAAAGCTGGTGTGGCGGCCGCCGGACGAGTCGAACGGCGACTTGCGCACCAGACGGTGCACGCCGGTTTCGGTGCGCAGCAGGCCGAAGGCGTATTCGCCTTCGATCTTCAGGCTGGCGCTCTTGATGCCGGCCACGTCGCCCGGGGTTTCTTCCTGCACTTCCACGCCGAAGCCCTTGCGTTCGGCGTACTTGATGTACTGGCGCAGCAGCATGCTGGCCCAGTCGCAGGCTTCGGTGCCGCCGGCGCCGGCCTGGATGTCCATGAAGCAGTTGTTGGGGTCGGCCGGCTGGTTGAACATGCGGCGGAACTCGAGCGCCTCGATGTGTGCGCGCAGCGGCTGGGTGTCGGCTTCGATGGCGGCCAGGCTGGCTTCATCGCCTTCGTCCTTGCTCATCTCGTACAGCTCGGTGTTGTCGGCCAGCGCCTGCGCCAGCTCGTCCAGTGCCACTACCACGTCATCCAGGTTCTTCTTTTCCTTGCCCAGTTCCTGCGCCTTCTTGGGGTCGTTCCAGACGGCCGGGTCTTCGAGCGCGGCGTTGACGGTTCTCAGTCGTTCTGCCTTGGCAGGGTAGTCAAAGATACCCCCGTAGCTCTTCTGTCCTGGCGGACAGATCGGCAAGGGCTGCGCCAATGGCATTGATGTGTTCTGCGTCCATGCGGGATATTCCTTGTAACTGGCCTGCCGTGGCAGGCGGGCCGCAGCGCTGCGGCCATGAATTGGCGGGGCAGGGCGGGCCTGCCGCAAAGGGTGCTATTGTCGCACGCTTTGCTTTTGGGCCGCCACTGCTGTAAGGCTGCCGTAGGTGTGTATCCGCTAGAATCATCGGGTTTGTTCCATCCTGTTTTCTTTCCAGAAAGAGATTCCCATGTCCCTCGATAAAGTGACCCCCGGTTCCAAGTTGCCTGAAACCTTCAATGTCGTGATCGAGATTCCGGCCAATGCCGCTCCCGTCAAGTACGAGGTCGACAAGGAATCCGGCGCCGTGTTCGTGGACCGTTTCATGACCACCGCCATGCACTATCCGGTCAACTACGGGTATGTGCCGCAGACACTGTCCGGCGACGGAGATCCGGTGGACGTGCTGGTGATGACCCCGTTCCCGCTGCAGGCTGGCGTGGTGGTTCCCTGCCGCGCGCTGGGCATCCTGAAGATGGAAGACGAAGCCGGCGTGGACGGCAAGGTGCTGGCCCTGCCGACCGCCAAGATCTGCCCGCAGTACAGCCACATCAACAAGCTGGAAGACCTGAACCCGCTGATGCTGCAAACCATCAGCCACTTCTTCGAGCACTACAAGGACCTCGAACAAGGCAAGTGGGTCAAAGTGCTGGGCTGGGAAGGCCTGGACGCTGCCACCAAGGAAATCACCGACGGCGTGGCCAACTACAAGCCGTAATCGGCGGCCTGGCTGTCACAACAAAAAAGCGCCTGCGGGCGCTTTTTTTGCGTCCGGCACCTGCTTGGCAGATATGCGCTATCTGCTTGCCAATATTGCATTTTCTTGACCATGTGGCGGCAAGCCGCATATAATGCGCGATTCTGATCCTCTGTTAGCCGCCTCGCTGGGCACGGTAGTTTGTTTGCCAGCAGCAGCCTGCAGCCGCCGTGGTTGCAGTGTGATGAGGCCTTTTGTGCAGCTTGAATACGATCTGAAAATATTGGAAATCAACATGAACCTGATCCAGACCCTGGAACAAGAAGAGATCGAGCGTCTCGGCAAGACCATCCCCGCATTTGCACCTGGCGACACCGTGATCGTCAACGTGAACGTGGTGGAAGGTACCCGCAAGCGCGTGCAGGCTTACGAAGGCGTGGTGATCGCCAAGCGTAACCGTGGCATCAACAGCGGCTTTACCGTGCGCAAGATCTCCAGCGGCGAAGGCGTGGAACGTACGTTCCAGACCTACAGCCCGCTGATCGCCAGCATCGAAGTCAAGCGCCGTGGTGATGTGCGCCGTGCCAAGCTGTACTACCTGCGCAGCCGCAGCGGCAAATCCGCACGCATCAAGGAAAAGCTGCCGTCCCGCGTCAAGGTGGCTGCTGCTCAATAAGCAGTTGCCTGCGGACAGCTGCTACAGCTTCCTGCGAACCGCTCCATGCCTTCGGGCTGGGGCGGTTTTTTTTGCCTGCCGCTTTTCTGCAGCGTTTGCGCCTTGGCGCTAAACTGCGAAGTATTCTCAAGTTGAATCGCTTCCATGTCTTCTGCGCGCGTATCGCAAACCAAGTCGCCCGACAATGACCAGCGGGTGGAACCGGGCATTTTCGATCCCCTTCAGGTGCCGGTGTGGCAAGAGGCTACCCGCAATATACAAGGCGGACTGATCGTTCCGGCGGATCGCCTCACGCCGCAGGCGGTGCAGCAGCGCTTTGCCATGCCGCCGTTGTGGGAGCCCGAATTGCGCCAGGAGCGCTATCCGGCGCAGGCGGCGCCGCGCGATGCTGCGGTGCTGCTGGGGTTGCAGTGGTGGCAGGATCCCTCGCGTGATGGCGAAAGCATCCTGCGCGTGCTGCTGACGCAGCGCACCGCCCATTTGCGTTCGCACGCCGGCCAGATCGCCTTGCCCGGCGGCAAGATCGATGCCGAGGATGCTAGCGCGGCCGCAGCCGCCTTGCGCGAGGCCGAAGAGGAAGTCGGTGTGCATCCTGCCGGGGTGGAAGTGCTGGGCCAGATGCCGCAGTATGTCACGGGGACCGGCTACCGGATCACGCCGGTGGTGGCGCTATTGCCATCCGAACTGGAGCTGATTGCCAACCCGCATGAGGTGGCCGACATGTTTACCGTGCCGCTGCCGTTTCTGATGGACCCGCGCCACCATCGCAAGCACCAGTGGCAGCCCGACAGCACGCACCGGCGCGAGTGGTTTTCCATGCCTTACTACGACATGGCTGCAGGTAAGGAGCGCTACATCTGGGGCGTGACGGCGGGCATATTGCGGGATTTTTACCGTTTCATGTCTGCGTGACCAAGCCGGGCGGCGGCTGCTATGCTTGCAGTATCCGCAACCAATTCCCGCGCATCATGGCATTCTTTGCGATTTTTCTAGCCCTGTTGATCGAGCAGCTGCGCCCCTTGCCGCTGCACAACCCCGTGTATCATGCTTATCGCCGGGTGGCGGATGTGGTGGTACGCAAGCTTACGGCGGGACAGAGCCGCCACGGCTGGCTGGTCTGGGGCGTGATGGTGCTGGTGCCAGCCGCGCTGGTGGCACTGGTGTTCGTGCTGTTGCACGCGGTAGGGTGGTTTCCCGCCTTGCTGTGGTCGGCGGCCGTCCTGTACGTCACGCTGGGATTCCGGCAGTTCAGCCACCACATCACCGCCATCCGCGATGCGCTCGACATGGGCGACCAGATTCGCGCCCGCCAGCTGTTGGCCGAGTGGAAGGGCAACGATACCGCCCATTTGCCGCGCAGCGGGATCATGCGCCAGGTGATCGAGCACGCCGTGCTGGATGCCCACCGCCACGTGTTTGGCGTGCTGGTGGCTTTCCTGGTGGGGGCCGCACTGGGGCTGGGGCCGGCGGGGGCCGTGCTGTTTCGGGGCGCAGAGTATGTAGGGCGCTACTGGCAGGAACAGCGCGGCAGGGCGGATGGCAGCGTACCGATCGAGCTGGCAGGACAGGCGCAGGCTGCCTGGAACTGGATCAACTGGCTGCCCGCACGCGCTACCGCGGCCAGCTTTGCCATTGCCGGCAACTTCGAGCAGGCGGTGGATAACTGGCGCCAGGCCGCCGGCTCGCCGGGCAGCATTGCCAGCACCGATGCCGAAGCAGTGGTGCTGGCATCGGCCATGGGCGCGGTGGATTTGCCTTGGCCGCTGCCGCTGGAGGACGGCCGCAGCATGGCGCGCCTGCCGGCACCAGGCCGCACCGGTATTACGGAAACCGGTGTGGATGAGACCGAGGACACATTGGAAGCGGCTGCTCCGTTGCAGCTCGGCATGCAGCACCTGCAACTGCTGGTGGGGCTGGTTTGGCGCGCCGTGCTGATGTGGGGCGGGTTGATTGCCTTGGTGGCGGTGACGGCCTGGGTCAGCGGTTGATGGGCATCGCTTGCGTGCCGTAGCACAGCCGCTGCAAGGGCGGGCTGGGCGCTGCATGCAGGGCAAACAGAAGGTTCTGGGTACATGCGGGCCACGCAGCGAAAACCATCGCCACAGTCAGGATGGGGGGTCCGGGTACGTGCCGGCATGCTTTGCCGTGTGCCACTACCATGGACTCCGTATTTTTGAAACGGATGGGCAATGACCATCCCTACACAGGAGTTTTGCAGTGAAGACCGTCACGTTGAGGCATCCCGCCGGATTGGACAATCTGGTGCTGACAGACATGCCGGATCCCGGAGAGCCGGGCGTCGGGGAAATCCGGGTGAGGCTGCACGCCAGTTCAGTCAATTTTCATGATTTGCTGGTGGTCACCGGGCAGATGCCGGCGGCGAATGGCCGCATTCCCATGTCGGATGGCGCGGGAGTGGTGGAGGCCGTGGGCAAGAATGTCAGCGAGTTCGCCGTGGGCGATCGGGTGGTGTCTACCTTCTTCCCGGGCTGGCTCAATGGCGGGCCCACGCAGTCCGATTTTTCCACCACGCCGGGTGACGGGGTGGATGGCTACGCCCGCGAAGTAGTGGTGACTCCTGCCCATGCATTTACCCATGCGCCGATTGGCTACAGCCACACCGAGGCAGCCACCCTGACCACAGCGGGGGTGACGGCATGGCGGGCCCTGGCGGTGAACGGCGGCCTCAAGGCTGGCGATACGGTGCTGGTGCTGGGCACCGGCGGCGTCTCGGTCTTTGCGCTGCAGCTGGCCAAGGTCATGGGGGCTACGGTCATCGCGACCTCTTCATCGGACGAAAAACTGGAGCGCTTGCGCCAGCTTGGTGCCGACCACCTGATCAACTACCGCAGTGAACCCCAGTGGGGCCTTGCCGTGCAGCAGCTGACAGGTGGGGGCGGTGTCGACCATGTGGTGGAAATTGGCGGCGCCGGCACGCTGGTCCAGTCCATGCTGGCAACCCGCGTGGGCGGGCATGTGGCTGTGATTGGGGTGCTGGATGGTGCGGAAGGTCCGATTCCGACAGCCATGCTGATGGCCCGCCAGCTGCGGGTGCAAGGCCTGGGGGTGGGCAGCCGCGAACACCAGCTGGAGCTGGTGCGTGCACTGAATGCCACTGGCATCCGACCGGTGATTGACAAGGCCTTTGCCTTGCAGCACATCGCCGATGCCTTCCGCTGGCAGCAGTCCGGCCGCCACCTCGGAAAAATCGTCCTGGACTATGCGATGTAGACGCGTGAGGGTGCAAGCCCTCAATAGCGCTGCACACTCAGCTCGGCAAACAGGTCGGCGTACAGCGCGTGGCGCACTTCGGCCACGCCGCCATGGTCCAGCGGCTGCCCGATGGCTGCCAGCACGCCGCAGCCCGGCTCGTGCAGGTGCGTGCAGTTGTAAAACCTGCATTCGGGTACGTGCTGGCGCAAGTCGGGCATGTACGAGGCCAGATCGGCGGGCGCAATATGGTGCAGGCCAAATTCCTGAAAGCCCGGCGAATCGATCACTGCCGTGTGCTGCGCCTTGTCGATCCAGTACCAGTGCGTGCTGGTGGTAGTGTGCTTGCCCGAATTGAGCGCCTGCGAGATTTCGCCGGTCTGCACATTGGCGCCGGGCAGCAGCCAGTTGATCAGTGTGCTTTTGCCCGAGCCGGATGGGCCCAGCACCAGCGTGGTCTTGCCGTCCAGCTGGGCCTGCAATTGCTGCAGCGCCGCAGCGGCGGGCGGCGTGGCGGTATCGCTCAAGGACAGACTCAGCGTCTGGTAGCCCATGGCACGGTAGGGCTCCAGCCGCTCCCAGCCGGTGGCATGGGCATTGGTCAGGTCGGCCTTGTTGAGCACGATGACGGGGTGGATATGCGCAGCTTCGGCAGCGATCAGTGCCCGGCCCAGCAGCTTGTGCGAAAACACCGGCTCGGCCGCCAGCCAGATCAGCACCTGGTCGATATTGGCGGCAAAGGCCTTGGTGCGCAGCTCATCCTGGCGGTAAAACAGGTTGCGCCGCGTGTCGATGCGCTCGATGGTGCCTTCTTCACCTTGGCCGGTGGGTGGGGCGGCCCACTGGATGCGGTCGCCCACCACCGCCTGGTTCTTCTTGCCACGCGGATGGCAGATGCGGCGGCTGCCATCGGCACACTCGATCACGCTGTGGCGACCGTGGCTGGAAACGACCAAGCCCTCTTGCAGGGCGGTTGGCGTGGCGCTGGAGCGGGGTGCACGCGCCATCAGTTACTTTGGTAGCCCATGCGCGCCAGACGTTCGGTGGCCGGTGGATGCGAATAATAGAACCGTGCATACAGCGGATCGGGCGTCAGCGTGCTGGCATTGTCTTCGTACAGCTTGAGCAGGGCGGTGGGCAAGGCTGTATTGCCGGTAAATTCGACCGCGTAGGCATCTGCCTCGAACTCGTGCTTGCGCGAAAACTGCGCCATCAGTGGCGACAGAAAATAGCCAAACACTGGCAGTACCAGCATGAACAGAATCAGCGCCAGCGCCGCATTGGGGGACAGCAGATTGGGAATGACACCCAGGCCGGTGTAGAACCACACCTGGTTGTACAGCCAGCCCAGCAGGGCAAAGCCGGCCAGGCTGGCGCCAAACAGCAGCACCATGCGCTTGATGATGTGGCGCTTGCGGAAGTGGCCCAGCTCGTGCGCCAGCACGGCCACGATTTCGTCGGCGCTGAGCTTGTCGAGCAAGGTGTCGAAAAACACCACTCGCTTGCTGCTGCCCAGACCGGTGAAATAGGCATTGGCATGGGCGCTGCGCTTGCTGCCGTCCATCACGAACAGGCCTTTGGAGTGAAAGCCGCAGGCTTGCATTAGCTTGTCGATGCGTGCGGACAGATCGGGGTTGTCGAGCGGCTTGAACTTGTTGAACAGCGGTGCGATGAAGCTGGGATACACCACCATCAGCAACAGGTTGAGCGCCGCCCAGGCGCCCCAAGCCCACAGCCACCACCAGGCGCCGGCCTGCTGCATCAGCCACAGGAACAGGGCCGCCAGCGGCAGACCGATTACTACCCCCACCAGTGTGCCCTTGAGGGTGTCGGACAGCCACAGGGCTGGGGTCATCTTGTTGAAGCCGAAACGTTCTTCGAGCCGGAACGTGGCGTACCAGGAAAGCGGCAGCTCCAGCAGGCCGCTGATCAGGAAAAAGACGCCGAGCAGCGCCAATTGCTGCCACATCGGCGGCGCGATCCAGCCCTGCAGCAGGTAGTTGAGCAGGCTGAGCCCGCCCAGCAGCGTCCAGCCGATCAGCAGCGCGGACGACCAGGTGGTCTGCCACAGCGAAAATTGGGTTTTGGCGATGGTGTAGGCGGCCGCCTTCTTGTGCGCGGCCGGCGGAATCACGCGCGCAAATGCCATCGGCACCTGTCCGCGGTGCTGGCTGACATGGGCCATCTGGCGGGCGGCCAGCCAGTAGCGCAGCATGACGCCTACCAGCAGCACCAGCACGAACAGTCCGGTAAACAGATTCAGGTAACTCAGATCGAAAAGTTGCGCATCCATGCCGCAAGTGTAATGGCGACCCGGTGTGGAGTGTGGCAAAGCGTGGACAATAGCGGAATGACAATGACCCAAGCCCCAGATACCCTCGAAGTGGCCGCTGTACCGGCCCTGCCCAAGCACGACGACAACCTGGTCTGGCTGGACTGCGAAATGTCCGGCCTCGACCCCGAAAAGGAGCGCCTGCTTGAAATTGCCGTGATCGTGACCAGCCCGGATCTGTCGGTGCGGGTGCCCGGCCCGGTGCTGGTGATTCACCAGCCCGACAGCCTGCTGGACAAGATGGATGCCTGGAACCGTGGCACCCATGGCCGCAGCGGGCTGACCGAAAAAGTCAAGATTAGCACCACCACAGAAGCGCAGGCCGAAGCGCAGCTGATTGCCTTCCTGAAAAAGTATGTGAGTAAGGGCAAATCGCCCATGTGCGGCAACACCATCAGCCAAGATCGGCGTTTTCTGCACAAGTACATGCCCAAGCTGGAAAGCTATTTTCACTACCGCAATCTGGACGTGAGCACGCTCAAGGAGCTGGCGCGGCGCTGGCGCCCCGAGCTGCATGCTGCCTTCAAGAAGCACCAGCGTCACACCGCGCTGGCGGATGTGGAAGAGTCCATCGAAGAGCTGGTGTACTACCGCAACAGCTTCCTGCGCCTAAGCGCCTGACGCATCTTTGCCCGGCAGGTCCAGGGCGGCCTTTTGCTGTAGCAGGGCCTTGACCTGGTCCAGATCGCCAGCGGCCGCAGCTTGCTGCAGCTGTTGGTCGATGGCGTCTGCCCACAGGCCGTTGATCACCGAGCGCAATTCGGCCGCCGTCTCTTCGGGGGCCGGGTGCAGTTCCAGATTCTGGTACTGGCGCACCAGTTCCAGCGCAGCGGCGCCATGCTGCGTGTGCGGCAGGGCCGATTCCAGGGCGCCCCAGGCCATGGCGCCGTATTCCTGGTATTGCTCGTCGAGCCAGGTTAGCAGCGGTCCGTGGGGGGGCGGCAGGCGGCACAGCAAGGTCTGGCTGGCGGGTGACAGCGTACCCCATAACGGCATGTGCAGCAGCAGCAGGCGCAGCGCGTGGTCGGCCCGTGTGGCAGGCTTGCTGCGCATACGCGGCTGAGGGGCTGGCGCGGGTTGGCGGCGTGACCAGGGCTTGCTGGCGGACAGGCGCGGCCGTGTTGCAGGCGGTGGTGCGTAGGTCGGAGGCTCGTAAGCAGGAGCGGCGGCGTCGTAAGCAGGTGGGCTGGCCGGCTGCTGCGCGGGAGGCGGGCTGCTGCGGCTGCTGCCGGGCGTGCTGCTCCAGAGGGCGCGCAAATCGTCGGCTGGAATCTGTATCTTGCCGGCCAATTCACCCAGCAACTGGCTGCGCAGTGCGCCTTCGGGCAGGGCCAGCCACAGCGGGCGCAGCTGGCTGGCCATGCGTGCGCGTCCTTCGGCGGTGTCCAGATCGCAGTCTTCGGCGCCGACCTGCTCCACGAACACGCTCAGCGGTGTGGCCTGCTTGACCAGTGCGGCAAAGGCTTCGGGGCCGTTGGCGCGGATGTAGCTGTCCGGGTCGTGTTCGGGGGGCAGAAACAGGAACTTGATGTTGCGTGTGTCTGTGGCATAGGGCAGGGCGGCCAGCAGCGCCTTGTGCGCGGCGCGGCGCCCCGCGGCATCGCCGTCGAAGCTGAATACCACCTGGTCGGTATAGCGGAACAGCTTGTGCACATGCTCGGGCGTGCAGGCGGTGCCCAGTGTTGCGACCGCATTGGCAAAGCCGAGCTGGGCCAGCGCCACCACATCCATATAGCCCTCGGTAACCAGGGCGTAGCCTTGCTCTCGCAATGCCTCGCGTGCCTCGAACAGGCCGTACAGCTCACGCCCTTTGCTGAACACCGGGGTTTCTGGCGAGTTGAGGTATTTGGGTTTTTCGTCGCCCAGCACGCGCCCGCCAAAGCCGATGCATTCTCCCTTGACATTCCTGATCGGGAACATGATCCGGTGGCGGAAGCGGTCATAGCGGCGGTCTTCCTCTGCCTGGCGGATGACCAAGCCGCCTTGTTCCAGCAGGGCATCGGTGTAATCGGGAAAGACGCTGGCCAGATGGTGCCAGCCGTCCGGTGCATACCCCAGGCCGAAGCGGGCGGCAATCTGCCCGCTCAATCCGCGTCGCTTGAGGTATTCGATGGCCACCGGCGCATGGCGCAGTTGCTGGCGATAGTCCTGGCAGGCCTTTTCCAGCACGTCGGTGAGGCTGGCCTGTTGCTGCTTGCGCTGCGCGGCGGCGGCGCGCTCTTGCGGACTGATGTTTTCCTCGGGCACCTGCATGCCATGCTGCTGGGCCAGGTCCTGCACGGCCTCGACGAAGGTCATGCCGTTGTGCTCCATCAGGAAGCGGATGGCATCGCCATTCTTGCCGCAGCCAAAGCAGTGGTAGAACTGCTTGCTCGGACTGACGGTAAATGACGGAGACTTTTCGCTGTGGAATGGGCACAGGCCGGAATAGTTGGCCCCGGTCTTCTTGAGCTGTACATAGCGCCCCACCACGTCCACCACATCGACGCGGCTGAGCAAGTCCTGAATGAAGCCGTGCGGGATAGCCATGGCACGATTTTAGGCGGTGGCGCACCAGGCCGCTGCTTGGCTATGAGGATTTATCCTGCTTGGTAACGATGCCGGGTCTTGGCATACTGGCCAGACGCCTCACGAGGGCGTGTTTTTCGTATACATGTTCAGGAGACAACCTTGTCAGATATCGTCACCGCCACTGGCGGCCATGCCTTGCCATCCTATCTCGATCCCGCCCATCTGGGGCCCTGGGACACCTACCTGCGTCAGGTAGACCGCGTGACCCCCTACCTGGGCACGCTGGAGCGCTGGGTGGAAACGTTGAAGCGCCCCAAGCGCATCCTGATCGTGGATGTGCCCATCGAGATGGATGATGGCCGCGTCATGCATTTCGAAGGCTATCGCGTACAGCACAACGTCTCGCGTGGCCCGGGCAAGGGCGGTGTGCGTTTTCACCAGGATGTGACGCTCGCGGAGGTGATGGCCTTGTCGGCCTGGATGTCTGTCAAGAACGCGGCCGTCAACGTGCCGTTTGGCGGTGCCAAGGGCGGTATCCGCGTTGATCCGCGCCAGCTGTCGCGCGGTGAGCTGGAGCGCCTGACACGGCGGTATACCAGCGAGATCGGCATCATCATCGGCCCCAGCAAGGACATCCCGGCGCCGGACGTCAACACCAACCAGCAGATCATGGCCTGGATGATGGACACCTATTCCGTCAACCAGGGGGTGACTGCCACCGGGGTGGTCACCGGCAAACCCATTGCACTGGGCGGTAGCCAGGGACGCGTCGACGCAACCGGCCGCGGTGTGTTCGTGGTGGCGTGCGAGGCGGCACAGGAGCTTGGCATTGCGCTGCAGGGCGCGCGCGTGGCGGTGCAGGGCGCCGGCAACGTGGGCGGCACAGCGGCACGGCTGTTCTACGAAGCCGGGGCCAAGGTGATTGCCATGCAGGACCACAAGGCCACCCTCCATGCCGCACAGGGGCTGAACGTGCCCGCCGTGCTGGAACATGTGGCGGCGCAAGGCAGTCTGGAAGGCTACGAGGCAGATACCCTGGACGCCGGCGACTTCTGGAAGCTGGAATGCGAGTTCATGGTCCCTGCCGCGCTGGAAGGCCAGGTGCGTGCCGACAACGCGCCGGGTATCCGGGCCCGCATTCTGGTGGAAGGGGCCAATGGCCCGACCACGCCCGAAGCTGATGACATTCTGCAGGCCAACGGGGTGCTGGTGATTCCCGATGTGATCGCCAACGCGGGCGGTGTGACGGTATCGTATTTCGAATGGGTACAGGATTTTTCCAGCTTCTTCTGGAACGAGGAGGAAATCAACCAGCGCCTGACCCGCATCATGCGCGACGCTTACCAGAGCGTGGCGCAAACGGCACGCCAGCATGGCGTGAGTTTGCGCACTGCGGCATTCATCATTGCCTGTACACGCATTCTGCAGGCGCGCGAAATGCGCGGCCTTTATCCCTGACAGTTCTCAGCGGATGGCCTGCAGGCCGTTGGCGAAGTGTTCGTGCATGGCCCGGGCGGCAGCGTTTGGGTCATGTGCCAGCAGGGCGGCCAGAACCGCCGCGTGTTCCTGCAGCGATTGTTGTACGCGGCCCTGCTTGAACAGCGAGTGGTGTCGCCCCAGCTGCATCACCTTGCGCAAATCGTTCACCATCTGCGTGCGCCAGCCATTGCCGCCTATGTCCAGCAGCTGCTGGTGAAAGGCCTGGTTGGCAGCAAAATACCCGTCGACCAGGGCATTGTCGGTGGGGGCATCGACCAGCTGTGCCGCGTACTGTGTCAGTTCGGCATGGGTGGCGGCCAATTGTTGCAGGTCCTCGTCACTGGCATGCCGCGCCACATCGGCTGCGGCATCGCTTTCCAGCAGCCCCAGCAAATGGTAGATCTCGCACACCTCGGCTTCGGGCACTTCGGTAACATAGGCGCCGCGGCGCACCTTGATGGTAATCAGCCCCTCGGATGCCAGTACCTTGATCGCTTCGCGCATCGGCGTGCGGCTGATGCCCATTTCTTCTGCCAGCTTGAGCTCATCGAGCCAGGTACCCGGCAGCATGTCGCGCTGTAGGATGCGGTGGCGCAACAGATCCGCCACCTCGGCGTACAACGGGCGGGCTGCCCCGGGTTGGCGCCGGGCGGCAGGAAGCGGACGGGATGCAGGCTGTCGCGACATGGAGTTGGCTGTAAGAAAAGCTGGGATAGGCGCCGATGCAGGGCACTTGGCGCGGAAGGATGTCATTTTTGTGAATTTGTGGGATCAGATTGTAAGCTCCCCGTTGGAATTTGCATTCATAATTACAGGATTGCCCGGTCACAGGCGCCGGGGTGTGATTTCAGCAAATAAACAAGGATGTTGTGATGGCTTCTAATCAAAACTCCCAGGCTCCGCAGTTTTCGAGCAGTTCGCTCGAAAACTGGCTCAAGGCCGCGATTAAGTCGGCTCCGGGCGGCGATGTCAATGCATTGAACTGGATCACCCCCGACGGCATTACCGTCAAACCCCTGTACACGGCAGACGATACCGCTGGGCTGCCGTATGCCAACACGCTGCCGGGCTTCGAGCCGTTTGTGCGTGGCCCGCAGGCCACCATGTACGCAGGCCGCCCGTGGACCATCCGCCAGTACGCTGGTTTTTCCACGGCTGAAGAGTCCAACGCGTTTTACCGCAAGGCACTGGCCGCTGGCGGGCAGGGCGTGTCGGTTGCATTCGACCTGGCTACGCACCGCGGCTACGACTCCGACCATCCGCGTGTGACCGGTGACGTCGGCAAGGCCGGCGTGGCCATCGACAGCGTCGAAGACATGAAAATCCTGTTCGACGGCATTCCGCTGGACAAGGTGTCGGTGTCCATGACCATGAACGGCGCCGTGCTGCCTGTGCTGGCCGGTTATGTGGTGGCCGCTGAAGAACAGGGGGTGAGCCAGGACAAGCTGGCCGGAACCATCCAGAACGACATCCTCAAGGAGTTCATGGTCCGCAACACCTACATCTATCCGCCCGAGCCGTCGATGCGCATCATCGGCGACATCATCGAGTACACGAGCAAGAACATGCC
>CAYPRU010000014.1:0-67678 GCA_964413485.1 uncultured Allobrachymonas sp.
ACCAGCGACCAGCGACCAGCGACCAGCGACCAGCGACCAGCGACCAGCGACCAGCGACCAGCAGAGTAACCAATCCACTTCACCGGCACAAGGACCTTCCGGGCACATGGATATTGCACTTCCTACGCCAGAAATCGTGTAACGCGACTTCCCTCGCTCACGCCACCAGATACATAGGAGCAGCACGACAGTATCAGCCCTGGTGTTGCATTCCTCCGCATACACGGCAAGATGCATGGGAACCGCCCCCTTTACAGAATGACAACGGTGAACCGGATCACCATCATGAATTTCTGGAGAAGAGTTGCGCGCCATGGCTATGCAGCAGCACCCTTCAATGTGTGAGCCGTGCGCCGCGCCAAACTACAGCCAGCGTATGGCATGCCCACCGCAGCGCATCCTCTTCTTGCTCAGATGCAGGCGTCAGATAGATGGACTTGTCCAGCAACCCTGCTTTTTGCGGCATGCCGTTAGGACCATCCTTGCGCTGCCGTTGCCCCCCGTATACACCCCCACACCAATAAGCACGCCATTCCAAGCATTTTCAGCCAATAGATTGGTTGACAAACAGGCTCATTGGGGGTGGCACAGGATAGCCCAGAGTAGTTTTTGTACCCGCGCAAAACAAAACGGCCTACAATTTCTTGCAGGCCGTTTTGTTTATTTTTCTTATTCAGATGGTGGTGGGTGCTAACGGGGTCGAACCGCTGACCTACGCCTTGTAAGGGCGCCGCTCTACCAACTGAGCTAAGCACCCATCTGTAATTTGTCAGCCCCTGGGAGGATTCAAGGCATCCTTGAGACCCTTGCCAGGACGGAATTTCGGAATTCTAGCAGATTCAATCGTGATTTCTGCCCCGGTTTGAGGATTTCTTCCGGTGCGTTCTGCGCGCTTGCCCACCGCAAAGGTTCCAAAACCAACCAGCGACACCGAGCCCCCCTTCTTCAAGGTCGTAGTGACGGCACCGATGGTGGCCTCCAATGCGCGCGCAGCAGCGGCCTTGGAGATACCGGCGTTCTTGGCAATGTGGTCGATCAGCTCGCTTTTGTTCACAGATATCCCCTTGTGGACGTGGACGCAGGATGCGGATCAGTGTAGCAGATGCCGCCAGCGAAAAATCCGTCGCCTCTGCGACGCGCTTGCTTCACATCAGATGCTTGCGCGTTGCTCATCTCTTGCTGTTCAGACCGTCTGTGCCACCAGCGCTGCGATGCATTGCCCCACTGCTGCCGTACCAGCATTTCCTCCCAGATCGGCAGTACGCGGCGCACCGCTTCCTGGCTGCAAGGCGGTTTCGATGGCGCGCAGAATGGCATCGTGGGCAACGCGGTGCCCCAGAAAATCCAGCATCATGGCGCCGGCCCAGATCTGCCCGATCGGGTTGGCGATACCGCGCCCGGCAATGTCCGGCGCAGAGCCGTGCACGGGCTCGAACAGCGACGGAAAGCGGCGCGTGGAGTTGAGGTTGGCGCTGGGTGCGATGCCGATGGTGCCGGTACAGGCCGGCCCCAGGTCGCTCAGGATATCGCCGAACAGGTTGCTCGCCACCACCACATCAAAATAGTCGGGACGCTGTACGAAATGCGCAGTCAGGATGTCAATATGGAACTTGTCGACCACTATGTCTGGATATTGCTTGGTCATGGCTGCAACGCGCTCGTCCCAATAGGGCATGGTAATGGCGATGCCATTCGACTTGGTGGCACTGGTGAGGTGCTTTCGGGGACGTGATTGGGCCAACTCGAAGGCAAAGCGCAAGACACGGTCCACGCCGGTGCGCGTCATCACGGTTTCCTGCAGCACCATTTCACGCTCGGTGCCTTCGAACATGCGTCCGCCGATGGAGGAGTACTCTCCTTCGGTGTTTTCACGCACGATGACCATGTCAATTTCGCCGGGCTGGCGTGGTGTGCCGTCCTTGCGCACCACGGGCGCCACCACGCCGGGCATCAGGCGGGCCGGACGCAGATTGACGTACTGGTCGAATTCACGCCGGAACAGCAGCAGGGATTCCCATAGCGAAATGTGGTCAGGAATTTTCTCGGGCCAGCCTACCGCGCCAAAGTAGATGGCGTCATGGCTGCCGATCAGTTCCTTCCAGTTTTCGGGCAGCATACGCCCATGCTGCTCGTAGTAGTTCCAGCACGCAAAGTCGAAATGGTCGAACTGCAATTCAAAGCCAAAGCGCTGCGCTGCAGCTTCGAGCACACGCAATCCTTCTGGCATGACTTCTGTGCCGATGCCATCACCGGCAATGACTGCAATGCGGTGAGCGGAAGCCATGTCAGTTTCCTATTTTTTGCACGTGCGTGCGAATTTCTGGAACAGCCTTGCGCAGGTAATAGCCCATGGACCAGACCGTGAGCACCACGGCCAGCCACAGCAGCCAAACGCCCCACACATGGGTGTTGATCGCGCCGAACAGCATGCCGTCGAACAGAAGCAACGGGATTGCCGTCATTTGCACGGTAGTCTTGACCTTGCCGATCATGTGCACGGCCACACTGCGCGAGGCGCCGATGTGCGCCATCCATTCGCGCAGCGCCGAAATGGCGATTTCGCGGCCAATGATGATGAGCGCAGCAAAAACATCGGCACGCTGCAGGTGCACCAGGATCAGCATGCTGGCACAGACCAGAAACTTGTCGGCCACGGGATCGAGGAAAGCGCCAAAAGCCGAGGTCTGGTTGAGACGACGGGCCAAATAGCCATCTGCCCAATCAGTCAGGGCAAACAGGATGAAGAGGATGGTCGCCAGCAGATTCTGTACGGAGGAATTCAGGGGCACATAGAACACTGCCATGATCAGGGGAATGGCAACTATGCGCGCCCACGTCAGGCTGGTGGGAATATTCAGGAACATGCAGATAGGAACGAAAGGCTGGCCCGATACCGGGTTTTCCTGATTGTGTCACGAAACCAGTGGCGTCTCTGTGACAAGGGAAACGCCAATCAGTGCAAGGCGCGGTAAATCTGGCCGGCCAGTTCGTGTGAAATGCCTTCGACGCTGGCCAGATCCTCCTCGGAAGCACGCGCCACACCGGCCATGCCGCCAAAACGCTGCAGCAGACGCGCGCGGCGCTTGGGCCCGATGCCGGCAATGTCTTCAAGCCGACTGCCACCGGTGCGCACCTTGGCGCGGCGTGCACGCATGCCGGTGATGGCAAAGCGGTGGGCCTCATCGCGGATTTGCGCCACCAGCATGAGCGCCGCCGAATCGCGGCCCAGCCAGACTTTTTCCCGGCCGTCGGCAAACACCAGTTCCTCCAGCCCCACCTTGCGGCCCTCGCCCTTTTCCACGCCCACGATGCGCGACAGCTCGATGCCCAGTTGTTGGAACACTTCGCGGGCAATGCCGACCTGGCCCTTGCCGCCGTCAATCAGGACGATGTCGGGCCAGCGCAGCTCGCCGCTGCCGCCCTCTTCCTGGATCTGTGCGGCCATTTTTCCGTAGCGGCGCAATAGCACCTGGCGCATGGCGGCGTAATCGTCGCCTGGCGTGATGTCGTTGATAGTGTAGCGGCGGTACTGCGATGGCTGCATGGTGTGCTGCGCAAAGACCACGCAGGATGCCTGCGTGGCTTCGCCAGCCGTGTGCGAAATGTCGAAGCACTCGATCTGCAATTGGTCAAGCCGATCGGCGTCCAGCCCCAATGCATCGGCCAGGGCGCGCGTGCGTGCCTGCTGCGAGCCCTCTTCGGCCAGCAGCCGCGCCAATTGCAGACTGGCGTTTTGCTCGGCCATTTGCAGCCAGACCCGTCGATGTTCGCGTGGCTGGTGCACAACCGTGACCTTGTGGCCTGCCTGACCGGACAATGCCTCGCGCAGCGCTGGCGACAGCGGCAGATTGGTAACCAATACCGGCGGCACATCCGTGCCCAGATAGTGCTGCGCGACGAAGGATTCGAGTACCCTGTGCTCGGCACTGTCCGCCGTGGCCTCGCCCTCCTCCGGCAACTCGGCAATCTTGAAGGCATCGTCAAGCTGCGACGGAAAATGCGACTTGTCACCCAGGTGGCGGCCGCCACGCACCATGGCCAGGTTGACGCAGGCCTTGCCGCCTTGCACCCTGACGGCCAGGATGTCCACATCCCGGTCGGAGACAGCCTCGACTGCCTGTTGATGCAGGATGCTGCTGAGCGCAGCCAATTGGTCACGCACTTCGGCGGCCTGCTCGAACTCAAGCTTTTCGGAGTGTGCCAGCATGCGCTGCTGCAGCTTTTTCATCACGGTATCGGTGGCACCGCTGAGAAAATCAATGGCATGGGCAACGTCGCTGGCGTAGTCTTCCTGCGAAATCAGACCGACGCATGGTGCGGTGCAGCGCTTGATCTGGTACAGCAGGCAGGGGCGTGTGCGGTTGGCAAATACGGAATCTTCGCAAGTGCGCAGGCGGAACACCTTTTGCATCAGCTGAATGGTTTCCTTGACCGCCCAGGAATTGGGATATGGACCGAAATAATGGTGTTTCTTGTCGGTGGCACCGCGGTAATACACCATGCGTGCGTACTGCCCCGGCTGCGGCTTGCCACCCAGATCGCCAGGCCGCGAAGCCGTAAGCTTGAGATAGGGATAGCTCTTGTCATCACGAAACAGAATGTTGTAGCGCGGGTGCAGCGTCTTGATCAGGTTATTTTCAAGAATCAACGCCTCGGCTTCGGAGCGCACGACGGTGACTTCCAGCCGCACAATCTTGCTCACCATGAACCCGATGCGGGTACCGCCATGGTCCTTCTGGAAATAACTGGACACGCGCCGCCGCAAATGTACGGCCTTGCCCACGTACAGAAGCTGATCTGCGGCATCGAAATAGCGATAGACACCGGGCAGCGCAGGCAAGGCCGCCACCTGCGCCAGCAGTTCTGGCGAATGCGCGGGAGCAGCAGGAGTGGTTTCTGGAGGCAGCGGGGTCTCGGACATGACTGGATTGTAGGCAATGCGGGCCACGGCTGCATCGGGGACAATGGGTGCCATGCATGGCACCATTTCTTCCCGCATGTGGGATATTTTCTGTAACGTGATCGACAACTACGGGGATGCCGGCGTGTGCTGGCGCCTAGCTGCCGACCTGGCTGCGCGTGGACAGCGCGTACGCCTGTGGATCGACCAGCCCGACAGCCTGCGCTGGATGGCGCCTCGTGGTTGCCCCGGCGTGGAAGTGCGCCACTGGGTGGCGCCGCTGGCCACTGAATCCCTGCCGTCCCCTGCGGGGGATGTGCTGATCGAAGCCTTTGGATGCGAGCTGGACACAAACATACAGGCCTGGTGGGCCGGTCAGCATTCGGATACGGGACTGTGGCTGAATCTGGAATACCTGTCGGCTGAAGAGTATGTGGCGCGGTGCCATCTGCTGTCTTCGCCAGTGATGAGCGGACCCGCAGCCGGGCACACCAAGCTGTTCTATTACCCGGGTTTTACGCCCGCAACCGGCGGCCTGCTGCGCGAACCCGGCCTGCTGCTGCAGCAACAGAACTTGAATAGCAGCGACTTTCTGCATTCAATAGGCTGTGAGCAGCCAGCCCCGCTGGTTGCCAGCCTGTTTTGCTACGAACCGGATGCCCTGCTGCCATGGCTGGAGCAGCTCGCGGCCAGCCCGAGTACCTTGCTGGTGATGCAGGGGCGCGGCCATGCGGCGCTGTGCAATGCACTGGGGGCGGATAAGCTGCCCGAGCGCCATGGCGCCTGCAGCCTGCATCGGCTGCCCTGGCTGGATCACCCCGGCTTTGACCGCGTGCTATGGAGCTGCGACTTCAATGCCGTACGCGGCGAGGACTCACTGGTGCGCGCGCTGTGGGCTGGAAAGCCGTTTGTGTGGCATATCTACCCGCAGCATGATGATGCCCACCATGCCAAACTGGACGCGTTCCTGGACTGGCTGGAGGCACCGGAAGATTGGCGCACCATGCATTACATCTGGAATGGCATGGTGCAGGGCGATTTGCCAGCACTAACGCCACAGCGGCTGCTGGCCTGGCAGCAATGTGCACTGACTGCACGTGCGCGCTTGCTGCAGCAACTCGATCTGGTCAGCCAGTTGCTGGCACTGGCTGACCAGCGTACGCCATCACACTAAGCGTCAGGCGCCCACCGTATCAGGCAGGCGGCGCGCCACTTCGGCGACCAGTTGCTGCGCCAGCCAACGCTTGCTGGCATGGGGCAACTCGGTGACACCGTCTGCGTCAATCAGCAGCAATGCATTGTCGTCCTTGCCGAAAGTGGCCGGGCCGATATTGGCTGCCAGCAGCGGCACCTGCTTGCGCTGGCGCTTGGCCTGTGCATTGGCTTCGAGGTCATGGCTTTCGGCGGCAAAGCCCACGCAATACAGGGCCCCGGACTTGGCCTGCGGCAGCTGAGCGACAGTGGCGAGGATGTCCGGATTTTCGACAAAATGCAGCGCCGGGGGCTGCCCGCTGCCATCCTTCTTGAGTTTTTGCTCCGAAGCATTGGCGATGCGCCAGTCGGCCACGGCTGCGGTGGCCACGAAAATGCCCTGTTTCGGTACATGCTGCAACACGGCGTCCAGCATCTGCTGCGCAGACTGCACATCCACCCGGCGCACGCCGGCAGGTGTTGGCAAGTGCACCGGGCCAGCAATCAGAGTCACCTGGGCACCTGCCTCTTGCGCCGCCTGCGCGATGGCAAAACCCATCTTGCCGCTGGAATGGTTGGTGATGCCGCGCACCGGATCAATCGCCTCGAAAGTAGGCCCGGCTGTGATCAGCAGCTGCTGCCCAGCCAGCAACTTGGGCGTGAAATGTGCCACCACGGCCTGCAGCAATTGTTCCGGTTCCAGCATGCGGCCATCCCCGGTTTCGCCGCAGGCCTGCTCGCCACAACCGACCCCGAGCACATGCGCGCCATCGGCCGCGATTTGCGCCAGATTGCGCTGCGTGGCGGGATGTGCAAACATTTCACGGTTCATGGCCGGCGCCACCAGCAGCGGCTTGCCGGCGGGGCGTGCCAGACAGGTCAAGCTGACCAGCTCGTCGGAACGCCCGTTCGCCAGCCGGGCAATGAAGTCGGCGCTGCAGGGCGCCAGCAGGATCAGGTCTGCCTCGCGTCCCAAGCGGATGTGCGGCATGTTGTCTGCGCTGCGCGCATCCCATTGACTGAGTACGACCGGATGGCCCGACAGCGCCTGCATGGTTACGGGCGTGATGAACTGGCAGGCGGCTTCGGTCATCATGACCTGCACGCTGGCCCCTGCCTTGATCAGCAGGCGGCACAGCTCCGCCACCTTGTAACAGGCAATGCCGCCAGTGAGCCCCAGCAGGATGCGGCGGCCTTGCAGCTCCAGATGTGCGCTTTGCATGGTGTGATCCTTACTGCCAGTGTTGCAAGCCATCGATGGCCATGGCATAGCCCTGCACGCCCCAGCCGCACATCACGGCGCGTGCCGCCGGTGAGATGTAGGAGTGATGGCGGAAGGCTTCGCGTGCGAACACATTGCTGATGTGCAGTTCGACCAGCGGAACCGCCGTGCCCTTGATGGCGTCGAGCAACGCCACGCTGGTATGGGTATACGCACCAGCATTGAGTACCACCCCGGCCAGCTGCCCTTGCGCATGCAGCCGGCCTGCTTCATGCAAGGCATCGACCAGGTCGCCTTCATGGTTGCTCTGGCGAAAATCCAGCTTCCAGCCATGGCGCGCGCAGGCCTGTTCACACAGGGCCCGCACGTCGGCCAGTGTGGTGGCGCCGTATATCTCCGGCTCGCGCGTTCCCAGCAGGTTGAGATTGGGGCCGTTCAGAACGACCACGGTCTTGAAGGTAGCTGTTGTCATGATCACACCAGGGACAGGAATGGCTGGGATGATAACCCGCCCAACACATTGCGGCCCGTCATGCGACAATTACGCCGTTTGCATGCCGCCAGGCTGCATTTTTTGTTTCGACCACATACCAATAGCAAAAGGATACAACCCATGGGCTTTCTGACCGGCAAGAAACTGCTGATCACCGGCGTACTTTCCAATCGCTCGATCGCTTACGGCATTGCCAAGGCGTGCCACCAACAAGGCGCAGAACTGGCTTTCAGTTACGTTGGTGAGCGTTTCAAGGACCGCATCAGCGAGTTTGCCGCCGAGTTTGGTTCGAACCTGGTGTTTGACTGCGATGTCAGCGATGACGCACAAATCGACAAGCTGTTTGCCGACCTGTCACACACCTGGCCCAAATTCGACGGCTTCGTGCACAGTATCGGTTTTGCACCGCGTGAGGCCATCGCCGGCAACTTCCTGGACGGCCTGAGCCGTGATGCCTTCAAGACCGCACTCGACATCAGCGCCTACAGCTTCCCGGCCATGGCCAAGGCTGCCTTGCCTTATCTGAATGACAAATCTGCACTGCTCACGCTGACCTATCTGGGCGCCATTCGCTCGATCCCGCACTACAACACCATGGGTCTGGCCAAGGCCTCGCTGGAAGCGTCCGTGCGCTATCTGGCCGAAGCACTGGGCCATATGGAAGATGGCCGTTGCATTCGCGTCAACGGCATTAGTGCCGGCCCGATCAAGACGCTGGCTGCCAGCGGCATCAAGGATTTCGGCAAGCTGCTGAACTTCATGGCCAACAGTTGCCCACTGCGCCGCAACATCACGATCGAGGAAGTGGGCAACGTAGCTGCCTTCCTGCTGTCGGATCTGGCATCCGGCATGACCTCGGAGATTTCCTACGTGGATGCCGGCTTCAGCCAGACCGCCGGCCTGAGCGCCGACAACGTCTGACCGGCGCACATTGCACGGCAAAGCGGCTTCCCGAGGGAAGCCGCTTTTTTGTGTGCAGCGCCGCTCAGAACGGGCTGGAGTAGGTGGTGTGGTGCTGCACCTGGATCATGTCGTCCATGGTCAGGGGCGGCGTTTCCTGAATCGGCGTGGAGTTTTCGGCAACGCAATCGGCATAGTAGCGCAGCTCTCCGTGTTCATCGACGCGTTCGACCAGGCCGTGGATATCGGTTTCGAAACCGGGGCACTGATGCGCCAGATCGCGGGAGAACTTGAGGTAATCCACGATCTTGCGGTTGAACACCTCGCCCGGAATCAGCAGCGGAATGCCAGGCGGATACGGAGTAAGCAGCCCTACGGTGACACGCCCTTCCAGATCGTCGATCTCGACGCGCTCGGTGCGCCGGCGCGCAATGTGCGCGTAGGCAGCTGCCGGCGTCATGGCCGGAGCCAGCTCGGACAGGTACATCTCGGTGGTGAGGCGCGCGATGTCGTAGCGCGCATACATCTCGTGCACGTGCTGGCACAGGTCGCGCAAACCCATGCGCTCGTAGCGGCGGTGCTGCTGGCAGAATTTGGGCATGACGCGCCACATGGGCTGGTTCTTGTCGTAATCGTCCTTGAACTGCTGCAGTTCTGTCAGCATGGTGTTCCAACGGCCCTTGGTGATGCCGATGGTGAACATGATGAAGAAACTGTACAGACCGGTTTTTTCGACGACCACGCCATGCTCGGCCAGGTATTTGGTGACAATGCTGGCCGGAATGCCAGTCTCGTCGAAGGTGCCGTCCATGCGCAGGCCGGGCGTGACGATGGTGGCCTTGATCGGGTCCAGCATGTTGAAGCCATCAGCCAGTTCACCAAAGCCGTGCCAGTTCTGGTCGACCGCATGGTCGACGGCATCGCCGCTGCGAAGGATCCAGTCATCGGCGCGGCCGATGCCCTCTTCCTCGATGTTGTCAGGACCCCAGACCTGGAACCACCAGTCGTCCTTGCCGAAATCGGCCTCGACCTTGCGCATGGCGCGCCGGAAGTCGAGCGCCTCGGCCAGACTTTCCTCGACCAGCGCGGTGCCGCCGGGCGGCTCCATCATGGCGGCCGCCACGTCGCAGCTGGCGATGATGCTGTACTGCGGGCTGGTGCTGGTATGCATCAGGTAGGCTTCATTGAACAGGTAGGTATCGAGCTTGCGCTCCTGGGAATCCTGCACCAGCACGTGGCTGGCCTGGCTGATACCGGCCAGCAGCTTGTGGATCGACTGGGTGGAATACACCATGGTTTTTTCTGGGCGATTGCGCTTGCGGCCCATTGCATGATAGGTGCCGTAGAACGGATGGAACGCCGCATGCGGCAGCCAGGCTTCATCGAAATGCAGGTTTTCGACATAGCCATCCACCATTTCCTTGATGGTTTCGGTGTTGTACAGCACGCCATCGTACGTGGACTGCGTCAGCGTGAGGATACGCGGCCTGACCTTGGCAGGATCCACGCCCTTGAGCAAGGGATTGGCCCTGATCTTTTCCATGATGGTCTTGGGTTCGAACTCGCTTTGCGGAATCGGACCAATGATGCCGTAATGGTTGCGCGTGGGCTTGAGGAACACCGGAATGGCGCCCGTCATGATAATGGCGTGCAGATTGCTCTTGTGGCAATTGCGGTCTACCACCACCACATCGCCAGCAGCCACGACATGGTGCCAGACCATCTTGTTGCTGGTGCTGGTGCCGTTGGTGACGAAGAAGCAATGGTCGGCATTGAAGATGCGTGCGGCATTGCGTTCGCTTTCGCCGATGGCGCCGTTGTGGTCCAGCAGCTGGCCCAGCTCTTCCACCGCATTGCACACGTCGGCGCGCAGCATGTTTTCACCATAGAACTGGTGGTACATCTGGCCGATGGGAGACTTGAGGAAAGCCACACCGCCCGAGTGGCCTGGGCAGTGCCAGGAATAGGAACCATCCTCGGCATAGTCGAGCAGTGCCTTGAAGAACGGCGGCTGGATAGCTTCCAGATAGGCTTTGGCTTCACGGATGATGTGGCGCGCCACGAATTCGGGCGTGTCCTCGAACATGTGGATGAAGCCGTGCAGTTCGCGCAGCACATCATTGGGCAAATGGCGGCTGGTTTTGGTTTCGCCATACACGAAGATGGGTACCTCTTCGTTCTTGCGGCGCACTTCCTCGATGAAACCGCGCAGGCCCAGCACGGCGGGGTCCAGATCCGGCCCTGGCGAAAATTCTTCGTCGTCGATCGACAGGATGAACGCACTGGCACGGCTTTGCTGCTGGGCAAACTGCGCCAGATCTCCATAACTGGTCACCCCCAGCACCTCGAAGCCTTCGGACTCAATGGCTTCGGCCAGGGCGCGAATGCCCAGACCGGAGATGTTGTCGGAACGGTAATCCTCATCGATGATGACGATAGGAAAGCGGAATTTCACAGGCGGCTCCCGATTGACTGGCGGCACAGAATTTTTTAAAAAACGCGCAATGATACGTCGCTTGTGGCACGAGGGAGATCCGGGAAGAAACAAATCCCTGTACTTGCATCATCTTGATCCACGCCACACTGCCCATATCATACGGATCATGCAGCATGCATATGACAATTGCTGCATCTTTGCTGTTATATGGGGGCCTGTATGACCAATCCAACCGTCTGGTGGATCATTACCGCGGCCTTGATCGGTGCCGAATTGCTCAGTGGCACTTTCTTTCTGCTGATGCTGGCTACAGGCTCGATGACTGCGGCAATAGCCGCCCATCTGGGGGCGCCGGTTCCCCTGCAGATGCTACTGGCTGCCGTGGTCAGCATCGCGGCAGTGAGCGCATGGTTTCTGGTGCGCCGGCGCCGGTGTAAAAACAATGGGCCGGAGGCAGACGACAACAATGCCACGCGCAACAGACTGGACATTGGCGGCAGTGTGATGATCGAGCACTGGAGCGAGGACGGCACGGCCAGCGTGCATTATCGTGGCGCACCCTGGACCGCCATTCCCGAGGACCCCGCCCGGCCGCATTCCAGCGGGTTGCACACCGTTACCGACATCCGCCACAACCGGCTGGTAGTGCGGCCATCCCGCTGACCTGCCTGGCGGGTATAGTTGCCTGGAAGCCTGAATCCCAACAAAAGGAGTTTGCGCCATGGAATTCATGATCATCCTGCTGGTCGTCGCGGTAATTTTCGTGGCACAGTCCGTCAAGGTAGTGCCACAGCAAAATGCCTGGGTGGTCGAACGCCTGGGCAAATACCACGCCACGCTCAACCCCGGCCTCAACCTGCTGATCCCGTTCGTCGACCGTGTGGCCTACCGCCACAGCCTGAAGGAAATCCCGCTAGATGTGCCAGCGCAGGTATGTATTACCAGGGACAACACCCAGCTGCATGTGGACGGCATCCTGTATTTCCAGGTAACCGACGCCATGCGCGCCAGTTATGGCTCAAGCAATTACATCGCGGCCGTCACCCAGCTGGCACAGACCACCCTGCGCAGCGTGATCGGCAAGCTGGAGCTGGATGCCACCTTCAAGGAACGCGACGTGATCAACGCGCAGGTGGTCAATGCGATTGACGAAGCCGCGCTGAACTGGGGCGTGAAAGTGCTGCGCTATGAAATCAAGGATCTGACGCCACCGGCCGAAATCCTGCACGCCATGCAGGCCCAGATTACCGCCGAACGCGAAAAGCGCGCCCTGATCGCCAGCTCCGAAGGCAAGCGCCAGGAACAGATCAACCTGGCCGAAGGCCAACGCGAAGCCGCCATTGCCCGTTCTCAGGGTGAAAAACAGGCTGCCATCAACATGGCACAAGGGGAAGCCGCTGCGATTACCACAGTTGCCGATGCCACCGGCAGTGCCATCGAACGCATTGCGGCAGCCATACGCCAGCCCGCTGGCGACCAGGCCGTGCAACTGAAAGTGGCCGAAGAGGCCATTGGCGCCTACAGCAAGGTGGCCGCCAGCGCCAACACCACGCTAGTGGTGCCCAGCAACATGACCGAGGTCTCGACGTTGATCGCTTCGGCCATGAAAATGGTGCAGGCACAACGTGACACCCGGTAATTGGAAGAATTTTCCGGAACCGCCCTCAACTCCCCGGAATTCGATGCTAGAATTTCGACTTTCCGGAGAGGTGGATGAGCGGTTTAAGTCGCACGCCTGGAAAGCGTGTGTAGGTTAATAGCCTACCGCGGGTTCGAATCCCGCCCTCTCCGCCAGAATAAAATCCCAGGTGCTTGATGTACTTGGGATTTTTTTATTTGATTGCTCAGAAAAATTGAGCAGCCCAACATACGACCCTGCCAAGCAGTACGTATGTGGCGGTGCCGGCTATCAGGGCGTCAGTTTCTGCATGGACAAATCCTGCCCTGGGTGCTATAAACTGACTCAGTACCATACTATGCTGAGTATAAACAGGAGGTTTCCATGCCGCACACCCCAAATCCTTCGAGCAAGGTGAAGCGCGCCCCTCACCCCTTGGTTGAACCCACCATCGTGAAACGCCCCGATGGCTACTACTGGCAAAGCGAAGATGGTCATCAAGAGTTCGGCCCCTTTGAGACCTATGAGCAGGCGCTGGTCGACCGGGATGCGGACAGCGAAGAATCTCTCGCCCCGACCTCCTCCTTGCATGAAAGCGAGGATGCCATCGGGATGGCCAATTGGATCGATCCAGAAACGGGAGCGCCCGCGGAAGGTGAGTCACCGCCTCACCTTGCCGAAGAGTAGGCATCCAACATGAAACAGCTGGTGCACATCCCCGTCGGCACCCGCGCTGTCGATGGGCTGTTGGTGCTGCCTTCGTCGCCCATCGGTTTGGTGGTATTTGCCCACAGCAGTGGCAGCAGCCCACAGCCCACGCAACAATCAAGTCGCCTGCGTGCTACAAGAGCGTCAGATCGGCACGGTGCGGCTCGACTTGCCGACACCTGAAGAAGACCAGGAACATCACCACCGCTTTGACATACCCCTGTTGACGCAACGCTTGTTGAGCGTGACGCGTTGGTTACGGCTGCAACAAACCACGCACATTTTGCCACTGGCTTATTTCGGCGCCAGCGCGGGGTGCTGCGGCCGCCTTGATGGCCGCAGCCGCGCTAGGGGATGACATCCAGGTGGTGGTATCGCGAGGTGGCCGCCCTGATTTGGCGGAACCTCAGAATCTGGCTCGGGTGGGATGCTCTACTTTGCTGCTGGTTTGCGGCCTGGACGAGGGCGTGCTCATGCTCAATCAACAGGCCACTTCTGAGATGCGATGCCCTCACACCTTGTCCGTTATCCCCGGTGCAACGCACTTGTTTGAGGAACCCGGCACGCTGGACGCCGCGGCTAGGCAAGCCGCCGACTGGTTTGAACAGCACTTGCTCAGTGCTGCAACAAAGCCATAACCTCCTCGTCTTCCACCTGCGGAAAGTCTTGGTAATACTGTCCCACTGCATGAAAGTCTGCAGGTGTTTGCAGGCACACCACTTCGTCGACCAGTGGCTGGATCTTCAGCAAGGCATGCCTTGAAGCCACGGGCACCGCGCAGATCAGTTTGTGAGGATGACGTAGGCTCAAGCCATGCAGTGCAGCTATCATCGTGGCCCCCGTCGCCAGGCCATCGTCCACCACGATGACCTCCCGGCCCTTTGGGTCAATGGACCGACGAATAGGGGTATATTGCGCTCGCCGCTCGGCAATGCTGTCCAGTTGACGCTGCCTTTCTGCAGCAATGTAGCCCTCGCCAATGCCCATCAACTCGGCGTCGGGTGACAAATAGGTCCACCCACTCTCATCCACTGATCCGATGGCAAATTCTGGTTGATGCGGCGCACGCAACTTGCGCACCAACACCACATCCAGATCGCCTTGCAAAGCAGTGGCCAGGGTGACCCCCATCGGCACCGCACCACGGGGAATGGCCAGGATCAGCGGATGATGCCCACGGTACGCCTCCAATCGCTCAGCCAATTGACGGGCAGCAGCTTCTCGGTCGGCAAAAACGATCGGATGATCTGGATGCATCATGACTTGCGCTCAGGTTGTACGCACTGAATCTGGAATGCACTTTCATACGGCGGTACATGGCATTCGATGATGTCCGATGGGGCCACTTGCAAGCGCACCCCCACCACATCTGCATGCACAGGCAATCGCGCCACACACCGGTCCACCAAAGCGGCCACCCGGATCTCGGTCGGACGCTTACTGGCTAGATATGGCAACACCTTCAAGATGGAATAGCCTTGGTAAAGGACATCATCGACCACCATCAGGTAGTAACCCGTCAAGTCAAGCGAGGCGTGCTCTGCGCTTTCATCCAGCCGGGTTTCCGGGTAAAGCAAGGTCAAATCATCAGCATAGCGTTTAACTGACAAGTCCAGCCTCAAAGGACGATTCAGGCCATGCTCATGTACCAACCGTTCGGTTAACCGGTCAGCCAAGGGCGCGCCCCGCCGCAGGACCCCAATCAGGGCAACGTGCTCATGCTGACGAGCCCAGGCAGCAATTTGGCTGGCCATCGCAGCCATCACCAACTCCAACGCAGCCTGGTCATACAGGCAGTTTCGCAATCCCGCAGTTGAACTCATCCCATCCTCCGTAAGGAAGATCTCACTTGGTCAAATCCATACATTTTCAGTATCGACATGATGCGCGGTCAAGTCAACTCAATGCTCTGCGTCGTACAACTGAACTGATCCCAAAAAGTTGGACACCAACTTTGAGGGGCAGCCCACTGATGGATAATCAGTGGACTTTTTGTTTTATCCCTGGAGACTGCATTGGACCTTCCCGCCCACCAACTCACCATGACGGTGCTGATGACGCCCGACACGGCCAATTTTTCCGGCAATGTGCATGGTGGCACCATTCTGAAGCTGCTGGACCAGGTGGCGTTTGCCTGCGCCAGCCGCTATGCCGGGCGTTATGTGGTGACGCTGTCGGTGGATCAGGTGATGTTTCGCCAGCCGATCCATGTGGGCGAGCTGGTCACTTTCTATGCCGCTGTCAATTACACCGGTAGCTCGTCGATGGAAATCGGCATCAAGGTGGTGGCGCAAGAAATCCGCTCGCAGCTGACACGCCATGTCAACAGCTGCTTTTTCACCATGGTGGCGGTGGATGACGAGGGCAAGCCAGTGGCAGTAAGCCCGCTGCGCCCGTTCACGCCCGAGGAAAAGCGCCGGCATGCAGCCGCACAGGTACGCAAGGAGCTGCGGCGCGAGTTCGAACAGCGCCGCCCGTGCAAGCATCCCGATGACCTGGATCCTAATGGAAATCCCTGCTCGTAGTCGCCAGCCGGCCCAGCAGGTGCGTGAGATCAACCAGCCGCAACGCGACCAGATGACACACCAGCCCCTCACGCTGCCAACGCCCATATACCCCCATCAGACGTGAATGCAACAGCTCGGCACGTTGCGCGTCATACAGCGACTTCCAGCAGATCACCTGCACGCTGCCGGTTTCATCTTCCAGAGTGACGAAGGCCGTCCCTTTGGCGGCTGGGGGCTGCTGACGCGTCGTGACGATCCCTACATGGCGCACCAACTGGCCATCGGGAATCTGCCTCAGCTGCTCTGCAGTGAACACCTGCCGTTTCTGCAAGCGCGGCCGCAACAAGGCCACGGGATGGCGGCGCAAGCTCAGACCCAGTGCCGAATGATCCCACAGGATGTCTTCCCCTTCCGGTGCAGGCGGTAGGGCCAGCGCTACCTCATGCACTGGCGCTTCACGCAACAAGGCGGGGGCAGCATGCCAGGCCGATGCCTGCCAGACCTGCTGGCGCCGGTGGCCGGCCAGGCTGGCCAGCGCATCGGCAGCGGCCAGCAGCTGCAGATCGTCCCGTGTCAGGGCGCAGCGGCGTGCCAGCGCATCGGCACTCTCAAACGGCGCCTGCAATCGGGCTGCCACGATGCGCCCTGCCGTAGCCTGCGACAGGCCGCGCACCATGCACATGCCAAGCCGTACCGCCGCCACTTGTTGCACATCTTCCAATGTGCAATCCACAGCGCTGCACTGCACATCCACCGGCAACACCTGCACGCCATGCCGACGCGCATCCTGCACCAGTTGCCAGGGCGTGTAAAAGCCCAGCGGCTGGCTGTTGAGCATGGCCGCCAGAAATTCGGCCGGATAGTGACACTTGAGCCAGCTGCTGGCATACACCAGCAAGGCGAAACTGGCGGAGTGGCTTTCAGGAAAGCCATATTCGGAAAAGCCCTTGATCTGCTCGAATACCGATTCGGCAAAGGCGCGCTCGTAGCCGTTGCGCACCATGCCATGGATCAGCCGGTCGTAGTATTTTTCGACACCGCCCTTGCGCCGCCAGGCCGCCATGGAACGGCGCAGGCCGTCGGCTTCGCCGGGTGTAAATCCCGCCGCCAGCATGGACAGCTGCATCACCTGCTCCTGAAAAATCGGCACCCCAAGTGTGCGCCCCAGGGCCTGCTCCAGGGCCGGCCCCGGATAGACCACTGGCTCCTTGCCCTGTCGCCGGCGCAAATAGGGATGCACCATGCCGCCCTGGATGGGCCCCGGCCGCACGATCGCCACTTCGATCACCAAATCGTAGAAGCAGCGTGGCCGCAACCGCGGCAGCATGCTCATCTGGGCACGACTTTCGATCTGGAACACACCAACGACATCGGCCCGACACAGCATGTCGTACACCAGCGGATCTTCGGCAGGGATGTCCTGCATGACAAACCGGCGGCCCAGGCGCTGTCCGACCAGTTCCAGTGCCTTGCGGAGGGCCGTCAGCATGCCCAGCGCCAGAATATCCACCTTGAGCATGCCCAGCGCATCCAGATCGTCCTTGTCCCACTGGATCACGGTGCGCCCAGGCATGGCAGCGTTTTCGATGGGCACCATGCGTGACAGCGGGCCGCCCGTGAGCACAAAACCTCCTACGTGCTGGGACAAATGCCGCGGAAATCCAATCAGGCTGTGCGTCAGTGCACCCAGCTGGCGCACCACCCAGTCATCCGGTGACAGGCCTGCATCGGCCAGCACCTCGGGGCGGATGATGATTCCATCCCGGCGGTGATAATTCCTGGCCAGGCGATCCAGCAACTCGCCGGGTATGCCCAGTGCCTTGCACACATCACGCATGGCCGATTTGCTGCGGTAGGTAATGACCACCGCTGTCAGGCCGGCACGATGGCGGCCGTATTTGTCGTAGAGGTATTGCATGACCTCTTCGCGCCGCTCGTGTTCGAAGTCGATGTCGATATCGGGCGGTTCGTTGCGCTCGCGACTGATGAAGCGTTCGAACAGGACTTCAGAGCGCTCAGGGTCGACCTCCGTCACCGCCAGACAGTAACAGACTACTGAGTTGGCAGCCGAACCGCGTCCCTGGCACAAGATGCCCCGGCTGCGGGCAAAGCGCACGATGTCATGAACCGTCAAGAAATAATGCTCGTAGCGCAGCTCGGCAATCAATGCCAGTTCGTGGGCCAGCATCTGCCGCACCTTGTCGCTGACACCCGCAGGCCAGCGTTGGGCTGCCCCCTGCTTGACCAGGAATTTCAGGTAGGCTGTGGGTGTTGCACCTGCAGGCACCACTTCGTCCGGATATTCGTAGCGCAAGGCATCCAGGCGGAAAGTGCATGCTGCCGCCACCCGCTGGGTTTCTGCCAGCAAGTCGGGGGGATAAATTTGTGCCAGCCGCAGGCGACTGCGCAAGTGGCGTTCGGCATTGGGTTGCAGTGCATGGCCGCATTCTGCAAGAGGGCGGCCGATACGGATAGCGGTGAGCACATCCTGCAACGGCTTGCGCGAGCGCACGTGCATGTGCACATTACCTGCCGCCACCAAAGGTAGCATAGTGTGCCGGGCCAGCTGACGCATGCGATACAGCCACATTTCGTCGCCCAGTTCGCGCAGCAGGCACACCGTCAGCCAGCAGCGGCCAGGAAAAGACTGCTGCAGCCAGTGCCCCAATGCGATCAGTGCGGCCTGGCTGGCACTGCGCGCAGGCGCGAGCAGCACCACACAATCGGCCAGCGCGGCCGGATCAATGGCATCCTGCGTCAGGCTGTAGCTACCCTTGTCCGCACTGCGCCGCAAGCCGGTGATGAAAGCACACAGGTTGCCATAGCCCTCCATGGTGCGTGCCAGCACGATCAGGGTGAATGGCGTGTTCCCCTGTACCTGAAACTGTGCGCCCACCAGCAAATGCAGTCCGGCTTCGCGGGCAGCCTCATACGCCCGCACAATGCCGGACAGTGAACACTCATCCGTGATGGCCAGGGCGCTGTACCCCAGCTGCTGTGCCCGCTCGACCAGTTCGTGCGGATGACTGGCCCCGTGCATAAAGCTGAAATTGCTCTGGCACCACAACTCGGCATAGGCCGGAATGTCGGGAACCTGCTTCATGCGAACACCCCGTGCAGATACCAGGCGCCCCGTTCGCTGGCCAGCCGGGCCTGGTACACCCACAACACGCCGGCCTGCTGGCTGAACGCCACCCAATAATCTCGCAGCACCGTCCCTCCGGCCACCGGATGCCACCACCCTCCCTCAATGCGATGCGGCCCCGATACCAGCTGCAGCACACCTTGGTACACCGGCAACTGGTTGCTGTCTGTGGCCAGCTTCAGCGGCTCGGACAAGAGAAAGCCCGGCTGCGGCAAGGTCGGAGAGTCTGCATTCTGCCGAGGCAGAGGCTGCTCTGCCGATTGCCAGCGCACCTGCCTTTCGGGCCGATGGTCGCTGAGCAATACCGGTCGCAGCACACGCTGCGCGCCCAGGCGCGCCTGTATCCTTGTCAATACCTCGGCCAGGGCCTGTCCTTCTGCCTGCCGGCCCGGCAGCAAGGCATGTGAGGGCGCCTCGAAAGGCTCTACGGCCTCTGCGATCAGCTCCAGATATCCCACCGGCGCCTGCAGCACGACGTGCGCCAGGTGCTCGGCCAGCAACCGGCAGAGGGGCTCAGGCTGGCACATGGGCGCGGCCGTACGCACCTGCAGCGATCCCCCTGCATCCACGTTCCGCGCACGCATCACATCGTGCTGCCAACGCAGGGAGAACACCGTGACGCCGCAGCAGCGTGCACACAGCCAGCCACACAATTGCAGCAACAGGCGGCGTGCGCCTTGCAACAGGAGGGACGCCATTTCCACGCGCGCAGGCAGCTCCAGCCGGGCATGAAACTGTTCGGGCAGCACCACCCACTCATGCACCGCGGGCTGCAGTCCATAGGCTTGATCCAGCGCCAGCAGCAGCGCCAGACCAAACCGCCGCCCCAGGCCACTGCGCGGCAGCGCACGCACCTGCCCCAGCGTCTGGCAGCCCAACCTTTCCAGCGTGGACGCATGCGCCTGTACGGCATCCAGCACATGCAGCGGCAAGCCGTCCAGCTGCGCGGCCAGCGATGCCTCAGAAGCATGACCGCCGCCTGCCCGTGCCAGCGCCAAAGCTGCCATGCTGGTAGGAGCCTGCCCTACAGCGGTCACGCCCAGTTCTGCACTTTCGCGTTCGATACGCTCTGCCAGAGCCTGCTGCCCTCCGAACAGGCGCAGACTGGCCTGCAATTCCATGACCACCGCCGCCGGGTACGAGGCCCCTGCAGCTGCCGGCACTACCGCCACGCGCGGGGTGAACTGCAGGCACCAGGTGGATAAACCCGCCAGCCCATCAGTGCACGACAGCGTGCTCGGCAGCAATGCCAGCCACAACATGAGGCGCTCCATGCACGGCACGCTGCGGCTGTGCCCTGGCCAGACGATGCGGCGGCAACACCGCTGACAACCCGCCGGGCACCGATGCCAGGGACAGTTCGCCCATATGCAGCGGCCCACGCCGTTTCAGAATCTGCAAACGCAAGGTCCAGTCTGCTGCAGGGCGCGCCAGCACACGCAAGGGCGAGGCAGACGCCTCCTGCCTGGCGGATTCGTGCCGAAACACGAACACCAGCCCGTCAAACCCCTGCGCTGCAATTTGCAGACGGCGGACCTGTTCCGCGCGTACTTGCGGCAACCAGACCAGCAGAGCTCCTGCTGCATTGGCTTCGAGCAATTGCCGGCATGTCCACAAGCGATCCGGCAGGTGGTCTGCTTGTACCCAGACCAGTTGCTGCGCAATCAACCCCAGATGCAGCAACCCCGGCACATGCGGTACATACGGCGACCCCACCAGCACGACCTGCTTGCCGGCAGCCACCATGGTGTGCAACGACGGCGCGGCAAGGCGCCACTCAAGCACGCCCGCTTGCGCAGACAAAACCTCGGTCAGGGCATTGCAGGGCCAGCCGCCTCCAGGCAATGCCTGGTCCAGTGCTGGCCAGCCAGAAGACTGTACCAAGGCATCATGCCTACCCAGATCGGAGCCGCGCCAGACCTGCACGCCACCTGGAAGAGAAAGATTGCGCTCCATGGCACACTCCAAATACTGTATCTATATACAGTATACATACAGTGTCTGCCGCTGTCAACGGATCATGGCTCAGCCGCGCATCTGCTCCACACCACGGTTGGCCAGTGCATCTGCCTTTTCGTTGCCAGGGTCACCGGCGTGCCCTTTTACCCAGTGCCACTCGATATGGTGCACCCCGTCGTGCACCAGCGTATCCAGCTCGCGCCACAAATCCGCATTCTTGACCGGCTGGTTACTGGCCGTTTTCCAGCCTTTTTTCTTCCAGCTGTGAATCCATTCGGTAATGCCCTGGCGCACATACTGGCTGTCGAGGTACAAGGCCACCTTGCACGGGCGCTTCAGTGCCCTCAGCCCTTGAATCACCGCCATCAACTCCATGCGGTTGTTGGTGGTATTGGCCTCGCCGCCAAACAGCTCCTTGCTGTGCGGGCCCGATTGCAGCCACGCGCCCCAACCACCCGGCCCCGGATTGCCCTTGCAGGCTCCGTCCGTATAAAGAATCACTTTGTCCATGCTTAACTGATTGATTGTCCTGATTTGCCGGTGGCCCTACCAGGGCGCACCGGCCGTTTACTGCCATGGTGCGCGACCACACCAGCGGTGCGCGCGGCCTGCTTGGCCAGCTTCCAGCGTGGCTGGAGCATGCGCACGCCATACACGCGCTTGACGGCCTGCAGCAAATACACACCTCCCAGCATCGGCCACCAGCGGTCTCCGGCTTTTTCCAGCCAGGCCATGCGCTCGAACCATGGCTCGCTGCGCAAGCCTGGCCGGTAGCAGCCAAACCGCCCGCCTTCCACTTCCAGGTTGAGCAGGCGCAGCCAGTCACGCAACCGGCGCAGGCTGATCAGATCGTCGATATCGGGAATGAAGGGCGGCGCCTTGCTGCCCAGCCGCTGCGCCAGCACGCTGCTTGCCTGCTGCAATCCCCACAAGCTGCCGGGATTGAATCCCAGCACGATCAGCCGCCCTTCCGGCACCAGCACGCGCGCCACTTCACGCAGCGTGGCATGCGGATCAGCGCTGGCTTCGAGGGTATGCGGCAGCACCACCAGATCCAGGGAATTTTCGGCAAATGGCAACGCGGTGGGCTCCAGCAACAGCGACGCGGCACTGATGTCGGGCGAAACGGGCCGCCCGGTCACTTCATCAGGCAGCTCGATACCAGCCAGCCAGCATCGCTGCACCCGGCAATTGCGCAGCAGGGGCAGGTGCTCGCCGCCGATCTGCAAGGCATGGTAGCCAAAGCAATCGGTAACGACCTGATCGCAGTGCTGCAGCTCCCAATCCTGTAAATAGCGGCCTGCGGAGGTCTGGAACCACTGCGCCAAATCTATAATCTGCCTAGACATTCCTGTCCTGATGCCCCACTGTTTCCTCACCATGAACCTGGTTGCCCTGCCTGCGCTCGACGACAACTATATCTGGATGCTGCACGATGGCCGTTCTGCCATTGTGGTCGATCCTGGCGTTGCCGAGCCGGTCGCCACCGTCCTGCACGAGCAGGAACTGGAGTTGGCAGCCATTCTGGTCACGCACCACCATGGCGACCACATGGGAGGCGTCGAAGCCCTACACCGCAGGTGTGGCAATGCCAGTACGCTAGTGTACCTGCCTGCGGCCGATGGCCTGTCGGCCACACAGTTTGGCGGGGTGCCGGTATCGGCCTTCCGCAGCGTGCAGCACGACGACGTGCTGCAGCTGCCGTGCATCACGCTGCGCGTGCTGGATGTGCCAGGCCATACGGCCGGCCATATCGCCTACATGGCCGATACCCGCTCCGGGCAGGAACCCCTGGTATTTTGTGGCGACACCTTGTTTTCGGGCGGCTGCGGCCGCGTGTTCGAAGGAACGCCAGCGCAAATGCATGCCTCCCTGTCGGCCCTGGCAGCCCTGCCGCCCGACACCCTGGTGTGCTGCGCCCATGAATACACGCTGTCCAACCTGCGCTTTGCCCAGGCTGTCGAGCCGGACAATGCTGCATTGCTCAGCTATATCCGCCATTGCGAAGCGCTGCGCGCCGCTGGCACTCCCACGGTTCCGTCCACCATCGGGCAGGAACTGGCCATCAATCCTTTCTTGCGGGTGCACCAGCCCGCCATCCGGCAAGCCGCGCAACGGCGCGATCCAGCATTGGCACTCGATGATGTGCAGGTGTTTGCCACGCTGCGTGAGTGGAAGAACAATTTCTGACCTTGCCCTGCGGCCCGCAGCCCATGACCAAGTTGACTTTTCATGCATTTTTTTCGTTTACTGGCAAGCGCATGCGTGATTGCCTTGCTGGCCGGTTGCGCCGCCACTGCCCCTGACAAAAACGACCGTTCCCTTGGCATCCGCGCATCCAATGTGGACACCAATCTTTTTCAGGCAACCGCGGGCGGCCGCCTGGGCCTGAACGCCCCTTCCGATATCTGGGAACGCATCCGGTCGGGCTTTTCCATGCCTGACCTGGACAACAGCATCGTGCGTGAGCGCGAAAACTGGTACATGCGCAACCCAGGCAGCGTTTCCCGGCTGATTGGCCGCTCGGACAAATACATCTACCACGTGATGGAAGAGCTGGAACGCCGGCAGATGCCTACCGAACTGGCGCTGTTGCCCTTCGTGGAAAGTGCCTTCAATCCCAATGCGACCAGCAGCGCCAAGGCAGCCGGCCTGTGGCAATTCATCCCTAGCACAGGACGCCACTACTCCCTGGCGCAAAACCGTTTTCTGGATGATCGCCGTGACATCCTGCGTTCCACCAGCGCCGCCCTCGACTATCTGCAACGCCTGTATGAGATGTTCGGTGACTGGCACTTGGCGCTGGCCAGCTACAACTGGGGCGAAGGCAATGTCCAGCGCGCCATCCAGCGCAACATTGCCGCTGGCCGCGGCACCAGTTATTCCGACTTGAACATGCCACTGGAAACGCGTCAGTATGTACCCAAGCTGCAGGCCCTGAAAAACATCATCCGCAATCCGGCCACCTTCGACACTTCGCTGCCCAACGTGTCCAACACGCCCTATTTCCACAGGGTGGAAATCGACCGCGACATCGATGTGGCCACTGTTGCGCGTCTGGCCGAAATCAGCGAGGAAGACGTCAAGGCGCTGAACCCCTCGCTCAGCAAGCCGCTGGTCATTGCCTCGCTCACACCGCGCATCCTGCTGCCGGCCACGGCAGTGCCGCGTTTCCGGGAGAACCTGGAACGCGCCAAGGACAGCCAGCTTTCCAGCTGGACGCTGTGGACCGTGCCAACCACCATGTCAGTAGCAGAGGCCGCCAAACAGGCCGGCACCACCGAAGAGCAGCTGCGCGCCATCAACCGCATTCCCCCGCACATGCGTGTGACCGCCGGCTCAGCCCTGCTGGTGCCGCGTCCCTATGGCCACACCGGAGATATTTCCCGTCTGGCTGCCCGCAACAGCAGCCTCACCTTTGCCCCTGAAGTGGCACTGCGCCGCATCACCCTGAAGGCACAGGAAGACGAAACCGTGACCAGCTTTGCCCGCCGTCTGGACCTGGCCGCGCAGGACGTGGCCCAGTGGAACGGACTCGCAACCGGCAGCGCCCTCCAGGCCGGCCAGCAGCTGGTCGTGAACGTGCCCCAGCAACAGGCCAATCGCCTGCTCAACCAGCAGCGTGCTGACGAGGCATTGGCTGCCCGCAAGTCTCGCCACACTGCACGCGGCAGGCAGGCCCAGGGTGACGACGAAGAGGCATCGCCGCGTACACGTCGGCAAAAGGCAGGCAAACAACAGGCCGCCGAAAAGCCACTCACCCGCAAGCAACGCCAGGCGGCCAGCCGTGATGCAGACCAGCAGGACACCAAGCGCCCGGAAAAGCGCAAGGGCAAGGCCAACCAGCAGGATGATGAAAAACCGGTCACCCGCAAGCAGCGCCAGGCGGCCAGCCGTGATGCAGACCAGCAGGACACCAAGCGCCCGGAAAAGCGCAAGGGCAAGGCCAACCAGCAGGATGATGAAAAGCCGGTCACCCGCAAGCAACGTCAGGCGGTCAATCGTGATAACGAAGTTGAAAAGCCCGCTCCCCGCAAGGGCGGTCGCCATGCCGACAAGGAAAAACCTGCCGGCAAGCCTGCAGCCAAGGCTTCGGGCAAAAAAACCAGCAACAAGGACCAATAAGCAGCCCGCCCGTGCTCAGGCGAAGTGCTGCTGCAGGCGCCTTGCCAGATCTTGCTCAAAGTCTGGCAGGCGCTGGCGCAATTGCGCCAGTTGCGCCTCATCGGCATCCCGTGCAGCGCTGCCCCACACCGGATTGGGAAAATGGCTGTCCCAGGCATAACGGCCAATGACGTGCCAGTGCAGGTGCTGCACCACATTGCCCAGGGTGGCCAGGTTGATCTTGAGCGGTTGCAGCTGCTCGCGCATGGCCTGTTCCACCAGCGTCAACGCTTCCATCACCAGCGCCCGCTCCTGCTGCGGCAGATCGCTCCACTCTGCCACATGGCGGTTGCAGATCAGGCGGTAAAACGCCGGAAATGGTGCACTGGCGGCATCGTCTGCATGCACCAGCCGCCAATCGGCGCCGCGCCATACCAATCTGCCGCCATCCTGCTGGCACAAAGAACACTGGGAATCATCGGGCATGGGAAATCCTCACAAGGCAACAATACGATGCAGTTGCTACGTCTGGGTGCAGCTCCTGCAGACTTTTCTATCTTAATATGCAGATCTTGCCTTACTACCTGCCGCCATGTCCCGATCTGTTTCACGCCGCCTGCTGCTGTCTGCCTTGATGGCTACCGCAGCGTTCACCACCCTGTCGGCCTGCTCCAGCGTGCTGGACGGCAAGCGCACCATCTACGTGGATGGCGACAAGCTGCAGCAAAAACTGGCAGCACGTTTTCCGGTCACGCGCACGGTGCTGGGCATTGCGCCGGTGACCATCAGCCAGCCGCAACTGCGCTTCGATGCCGGCGCCAACAAGCTGGGCACCCGCCTGCAACTGGCAGTGCCGGCCATGTTCGGCCTTACTCCCGAACTGCAGGGTCCGGTGGACGTCAGCTACAACCTGCGCTATGAAACCAGCGACAACAGCGTGCGCATGACCAATGTGCAGGTGCTCTCGGTGGACATGAAAGATATGCAAGGGCACAGCCATGCGCGCGTCAACAGCATGCTGTCGCGTGCCGGCGAACAATTCCTTCAGGATTACACGCTATACAAACTCACCGATGCCGATCTGGCCAAGGCCAGACACTACAACTATATCCCCAGTGGCATTACGGTGAAACGCAAAGGCGTGGACGTGGAACTGGCACCCAGGCCTTAGAATCAAAAACAGAAGGCGGGCAGCAGGCTCGCCTTTTTTATATGGCTTACCTGTTTGTTATTTTTTCCTGATCAGGATAATTTTCATGAATTTCTGGGACCAAAGCTACACCGCCGTCGATGGCTTCAAGTATGGCGAATCGCCTAACGCCTTTTTGCAGGAACAGGCTTACCGCCTCGCACCCGGATCGCGCATTCTGGCGCCTGGAGACGGCGAAGGCCGCAATGGCGTGTGGCTGGCACGGCAAGGCCACTCGGTACTGTCCGTGGACGGCTCGGAAGTAGGCCTGGCGCGAGCACGCGAACTCGCAGCGCGCAACGGCGTCGCACTCGAACTGAAGCAAGCCGATCTGGCCGCCTGGGAGCCGGAACCCGCCAGCGTGGACGCGGTGGTCATGATTTACCTGCATCTTCCGCCTGCAGTGCGCCCCCTGGTGCACGCCAAACTAAAGCAGGCGCTCAAGCCCGGCGGGCTGCTGCTGCTGGAAACCTTCCATCCCAAGCAACTGCAATACAGCAGCGGCGGCCCCAAGGATGCCGCCATGCTCTACACGCTGGAGATGCTGCGCGCCGATTTTGGTACGGGTATGGAAGAACTGTATGCAGAAGAAAGCCCCTTCACGCTGGATGAAGGCTCTGGCCACCAGGGACCGGCCTGGGTCACGCGCCTGATCGCGCGCAAGAGCCAAGCCTGAATGGCAACATGACAAAGGGCTGCCAGCTTGACACTGGCCGCCCTTTTTTTGCCGATTCATCAGAAACTCAGACCAGCACGCGCTCGATACCGCCGGCATTGGCGGCATCCACGTACTCCTTCATCCAGTTTTCGCCCAGAATCTGGCGCGCCATTTCGACCACGATGTAATCGGTTTCCATCAGGCCGTTGGGCAGGTCCTCGCCGTAGCGGCTCAGGCCCTGGAAGCAGCTGGGGCAGGTGGTCAGCATTTTCACGGCCTGCTTGCCGCCGGACTCGGGCAAGCCCGCCTGTTGCTGCACGGCACGCAGCTCGTCGGCGTTCTTGCGGATTTCCTCGGTCTTGCGGAAACGCACTTGCGTGGAAACGTCAGGCCGGCTGACGCCCAGCGTGCCGCTTTCGCCGCAGCAGCGATCGCTCTTGATAACCGCATCGCCCAGCAAGCCCTTGACCGTTTTCATCGGGTCCTGCAGCTTGAGCGGCGTATGGCAGGGATCGTGGTACAGATAGCCTTGCGGGTGTGGCAGCGTGATGCCCTTTTCGAGCAGGAATTCGTGGATGTCGATGATGCGGCAACCCGGAAAAATCTTCTCGAACTGGTAATCCTGCAATTGGTCGTAGCAGGTGCCGCAGCTCACCACCACGGTCTTGATGTCCAGGTAGTTGAGCGTGGTGGACACCCGATGGAACAGCACCCGGTTGTCGGTGATCATCTGTTCGGCCACGTCGTATTGGCCCGCGCCGCGTTGCGGATAACCGCAGCAGACATAACCCGGCGGCAGCACGGTTTGCACGCCGGCATGCCACAGCATGGCCTGGGTGGCCAGCCCCACCTGGCTGAACAGGCGCTCCGAACCACAACCCGGGAAATAGAACACCGCTTCGCTGTCCACCGTGCTGCCCTGCGGGTCGCGGATCACCGGCACGTACTGGCGATCCTGGATGTCGAGCAAGGCGCGCGCCGTCTTGGTGGGCAGGCCACCCGGCAGCTTCTTGTTGACGAAGTGGATCACCTGCTCCTTGAGCGACGCCGTGCCCACGGTAGCGGGCGGATGCGCCGTCTGGCTCTTGCTGGCGGCGCGGAACACGTCCACCGCCGCGCGCTGCGCCTTGAAGCCCACATTCACCATGCCGGCACGCATCAAGTTGATGGTGGACGGCTCGGTGGCGTTGAGCATGACCATGGCCAGCGCCTTGCCCGGACGGAAACTTTGCTGTCCCATCTTGCGCAGCAGGTTGCGCATGTTCATGCTGACGTCACCGAAGTCGATGTCGACCGGGCACGGTGCAAAGCACTTGTGGCACACCGTGCAGTGCTCGGCCACGTCTTCGAATTCCTGCCAGTGGCGTACCGAAATGCCGCGCCGCGTCTGCTCTTCGTACAGGAAGGCTTCGACCAGCAACGAAGTGGCCAGGATCTTGTTGCGCGGGCTGTACAGCAGGTTGGCACGCGGCACGTGGGTGGAACAGACCGGCTTGCACTTGCCGCAGCGCAGGCAGTCCTTCACGCTCTCGGCAATGGCGCCGATGTCGCTTTGCTGCATGATGATGGATTCGTGTCCCATCAGGCCAAAGCTTGGCGTGTAGGCATTGGTCAGGTCGGCCAGCGAGGTGGTGCCGGCATACACCGCGCGCTGCTTCTCGCTCATCACCACCGGGCGCAATAGCTTGCCCTTGTTGAAGCGGCCTTCCGGATCGATGCGGTCCTTGTAGGCGGCAAACGGTGCCAGTTCGGCGTCGGTCAGGAACTCGAGCTTGGTGATGCCGATGCCGTGCTCGCCCGAAATCACGCCATCCAGGCGGCGTGCCAGCGCCATGATGCGCTTGACCGCACCGTGCGCCAGCTGCAGCATGTCGTAGTCATCGCTGTTGACCGGAATATTGGTGTGCACGTTGCCGTCGCCGGCATGCATGTGCAGCGCCACCCAGACACGGCCCTTGAGCACGCGCTGGTGCACCGCGTCCATCGCATCCAGCAGCGGCTTGAACGATTCACCGGTAAACAGCGCATGCAAGGGCATGCGTATCTGTGTTTTCCAGCTGGCACGCAGCGAATGTTCCTGCAGTTCCTCGAAATGCCGATCGATATGGTCGAGCCAGCCCTGCCATTGCGCGCGTACCTCGCGGATGGTGCCGCGCGCCTGCGCCACGCGCGCGACCAGCATGTCTTCGGCGTCGCCCGTTTCCATGCTGGCGGCTTCTTCGTCGAACTTGCCCAGCGGCAGTGCAGGCTGTTCAAAGAACAGCAGCAGGTCATCGCACAAACGCAGCTTGTTGCGCAGGCTCAGCTCGATGTTGATGCGTTCGATGCCATCGGTGTATTCGGCCATGCGCGGCAACGGGATCACCACGTCTTCGTTGATCTTGAAGGCGTTGGTATGGCGGCTGATGGCGGCCGTGCGCTTGCGGTCGGCCCAGAATTTCTTGGCGGTCTCGGGCGTGGTGGCGATAAAGCCTTCGCCGCTGCGGCTGTTGGCAATGCGCACGACTTCACTGGTGGCGCGCGCCACGGCGTCGGGATCATCGCCCACGATGTCGCCGATCAGCACCATCTTGGGCAGGCCGCTGCCGCCCAGCTCGCCATTGGCGCCGCGCTTGCTTTTGGTGGCATAGCCGACTGCCTTCAGGTAGCGGTCATCCAGGTGCTCCAGACCGGCCAGCAGCACGCCGCTGCGCTTCTGCTCGGCAAACATGAAGTCCTTGATCTCGACAATGCTGGGCACGGCCAGCTTTGAGCTGCCAAAGAATTCCAGGCAGACGGTGCGGCTGTGCGCAGGCATGCGGTGCACGATCCAGCGCGCACTGGTGATCAGGCCGTCGCAACCTTCCTTTTGCACGCCGGGGAGACCGGCCAGGAACTTGTCGGTAACGTCCTTGCCCAGCCCCACCTTGCGGAACATGGAGCCAGGAATATCGAGCCGCTCGGTACGGATCGGGGTCGTGCCGTCGGACTGGAAATAGCGCAGCTCAAAGCTGGCCGTTTCCACATCGTGGATCTTGCCCAAGTTGTGGTTCAGGCGGTGCACCTCGAGCCATTGGGCATCGGGCGTGACCATGCGCCAGCTGGCCAGGTTGTCCAGTGCGGTACCCCACAGCACGGCTTTCTTGCCGCCGGCGTTCATGGCAATGTTGCCGCCAATGCAGGACGCCTCGATACTGGTGGGATCGACCGCAAACACGAAACCGCCGCGCTCGGCCGCCTCGGCCACGCGGATAGTGACCACGCCCGCCCCGGTCCAGACGGTGGGTACGGGCTGCTCCACGCCGGGCAGCTGCACCATCTCGACCTCGGTCAGGGTATCGAGTTTTTCGGTGTTGATGACCACGCTTTTCCAGGTCAGTGGAATGGCACCGCCGGTATAGCCAGTGCCGCCGCCGCGCGGCACGATGGTCAGCCCCAGCTCGACGCAGCCCTTGACCAGCTCGGCCATCTCGGCCTCGGTGTCGGGGGTGAGCACCACCAGCGGATATTCCACGCGCCAGTCGGTGGCGTCGGTCACGTGGCTGACGCGGCTGAGCGCATCGAATTTGATGTTGTCCTTGTGCGTATGCTTGCGCAGGCGGCGTTGCACCTGCTGGCGCAATTCGAGCGTGACGCCAAAGGAACGGTCGAAGCTGTCCACGGCGTCGGTAGCCAGTTTGATCACTTCGGCCACGGCATGGTCGCGCACCGTATCGCCAGCATGGGCCACGCGGCGCTTTTCGACTTCATTCAGGCGGTGACGCATGGCGCCGATCAGCATGGCGCGACGCTTGGGGTTGTCCAGCAAGTCGTCCTGCACATACGGGTTGCGCTTGATGACCCACATGTCGCCCAGCACTTCGTACAGCATGCGTGCGGAACGGCCCGTTTCACGCTCGCCACGCAGGGTGGTCAGCAATTCCCAACCCTGGTGCCCCAGCAGGCGCTCGACGATTTCGGAGTCGGAAAAGCTGGTGTAGTTATAGGGAATTTCCCGAATACGCGTTTCACCGGCCGGCGTGGCCAGCAGGTTCTTGTGCAAGACTGGAGCGTTCATGGGCGAAGGGCCTCGTCAGGCGGCCTGTCGGGCAGGCACGCAGTATGTAAGAGCGCAAATAGGAATTCTATGCCGATCGCCAAACCCTATCCGCGCAGGGGTATATCGACCGTATTACTGGATGGAAACCGAGGAGCGAGAATCCTGATCGGGAACACGGAACCGGCGCACGAGCCATGTCTGCACCAGCCCGATGCCTACCGCCAACGCCAGATAGGTCAGCATGGCACCGTCGCGTTGCTGCAACAAAAGGCCCAACACCAGGACCAGTGCACCAACACCGAACAGCCAGCGCCACTGGCGCGCCCAGCCGATGGTCAAACGATGGCGCCGCCACAGTGTGCGATGCAGCATAACCATTAGTGTAGCCAACCACAAGGCAGGCGCGAGAAAATTCAAAATGTGCACAAACGGTGCAAACCAATCCATTCAGGAACACCTTTCAAGCCCATAGCCAAAGATTGAACTCCAATCAAGACAAGGCTGCGGGTTCAATTTTATAATGCGCACATGTCTGTCTGGACCTTGGGTATCAACCATCACACTGCTCCGCTGGATTTGCGTGGGCGTTTTTCGTTTGCCGTAGAGCAGATGGGTCCTGCCCTGCACGGGCTGCGCCAAACCTTTGCGCACCACCCCGAAGCCGCCATCATCTCCACCTGCAACCGCACCGAGGTGTATTGCGCCAGCGACCGCGTCGACATCGACCATACGCTCAACTGGCTGGCCAAGGCCGGCGGCGTGCCCTGCAACGCCCTGCGCGAATACACCTACACCCTGCAAAACGGCGAAGCCGCACGCCATGCCTTCCGCGTAGCCAGCGGGCTGGACAGCATGGTGCTGGGCGAGGCGCAGATCCTGGGCCAGATGAAGGATGCTGTGCGTGCTGCCGAAGCGGCCGGCAGTCTGGGCACCACGCTCAACCAGCTGTTTCAGCGCAGTTTCTCGGTTGCCAAGGAAGTGCGCAGCAGCACCGAAATCGGCGCGCACAGCATCAGCATGGCCGCTGCAGCCGTGCGGCTGGCTGCGCAGCTGTTCGAAGACCTGAGCCAGATCCGCATCCTGTTCGTGGGCGCCGGCGAGATGATCGAGCTGGCCACCACGCACTTTGCTGCCAGAAACCCCCGGCAGATGGTAATTGCCAACCGCACCCTGGAGCGCGGCGAAGCACTGGCCGGCCGCTTTGGCGCCGGCGTGATGAAACTGGCCGAAATTCCCGAGCACCTGCACGAATTCGACGCCGTCATCAGCTGCACCGCCAGCCAGCTGCCCATCATCGGCCTGGGCGCAGTGGAGCGCGCCCTCAAGAAACGCCGCCGCCGTCCGATGTTCATGGTCGACCTGGCCGTGCCGCGCGACATCGAGCCCGAAGTCAAGGCGCTCAACGACGCCTATCTGTACACCGTGGACGATCTGGCCGCAGTGGTGCAAACCGGCCAGGCCCAGCGTCAGGCTGCCGTTTCGCAGGCCGAGTCCATCATCGACGAAGGCGTGCGCAATTTCCTGCACTGGATGCAGCTGCGCGATCCGCACTACGGCGTGGTGTCGCTGATCCGACAGGTCAATGAGCAGGCCGAAGACTGGCGCTCTGCCGAACTGGCCAAGGCACGCAAGCGTCTGGCCAAGGGCGATGATATCGAAGCCGTGCTCGACGCCCTGTCGCGCGGCATCACGCAAAAAATGCTGCACGGCGCCCTCAAGGAGCTGCGCAATCCGGATACGGCCAGCCAGGTGCAGGCGGTGGATGTGGTGCAGCGGGCATTTTTGCGCAAGGAACGCTAGGGCTTGCATCCGCGCTTGGCACATGCCATTGCGCTGCTTTTTTCAGCGGCAGCGCAGTGGCCCAAGTGTTTCCGCCCTTTTGTTCTGCCGTCACCCCCCTATCTGCTGCAGGCAAGCCACTTCGACATTACCCGTGAAACCCTTCCTCCGCACCCAGCTCGCCCGCTACGTCGAACGCCAGCACGAACTCGATTTCCTGCTCAGCCGTGAAGACATCATGCAGGACATGAACAAGTTCCTGGCCCTGTCACGCGAGCACAGTGACATCTCGCACATTGCCGCACGCTACCTGCGCTACCAGCAAGTGGAATCGGATCTGACCGGTGCGCGCGATATGCTGGACGACCCGGACATGGCCGAACTGGCCCAGGAAGAAATCTCCAGCGGCGAGGCCGCGTTGCGTGAACTCGAAGACGAGCTGCAGCGTCTGCTACTGCCCAAGGACCCAGACGCAACACGGCCGGCCTATGTGGAAATCCGCGCCGGTACCGGCGGCGATGAGTCCGCGCTGTTCGCCGGCGACCTGGCCCGCATGTACACGCGCTATGCCGAGTCGCAAGGCTGGCGGGTGGACACGCTGAGCGAATCGCCCGGAGACATGGGCGGCTACAAGGAAATCGTGCTGCGCATGGAAGGTGCGAACAGCACCGACACCCAGACCGGCGTGTATGGCACGCTGATGTTCGAATCGGGCGGGCACCGCGTGCAGCGCGTGCCGGCTACCGAGTCGCAGGGCCGCGTGCACACCAGCGCCTGTACCGTGGCGGTGATGCCAGAACCCGACCCGGCACAGGCAGTCACACTCAATCCCGCCGACCTGCGCATCGACACCTTCCGCGCCAGTGGCGCCGGCGGCCAGCACATCAACAAGACCGACAGTGCGGTGCGCGTGGTGCACCTGCCCACCGGCATCGTGGCCGAATGCCAGGATGGCCGCAGCCAGCACGCCAACAAGGCCAAGGCGCTGCAGGTGCTGCAGGCCCGCATCCAGGAAAAGGAACGCAGCGAACGCGCTGCCAAGGAAGCTGCACTGCGCAAGGGCCTGGTCGGTAGCGGCGACCGCAGCGACCGCATCCGCACCTACAACTTTCCGCAGGGCCGGCTGACCGACCACCGCATCAACCTGACGCTGTACAAGTTGGACAAGGTGATGGAAGGCGATCTGGGCGAAGTGCTGCAAGCGCTGCGCCATGCGCGCGAGGCCGAGCAGCTGGCCGAGCTGGAAATCAACGGCTGATGCCGACGGCAGCCTGCTGTCGAGCACCAGACTCCAGGTCAGGTCCAGCGCCTGCTTGATAGGCTTCCGCGACAGCCTTCTGGGTCTCAGATTCAAGGCCAGATCCAGTGCCCGCCTGGCCATGCGGTAACAAGCTCTCACACCCTGCCATTGGCAAGGTTTTTGTTTCTGCAATAATTGCCACGGCAAATATTGCAAAGGCAAATGAATGGGCCATCCCGAGCACCATGCAGAAACACCCGATTGCTCCGAGCAGCACGCTGCCCGCCTGGGCAGCCTGTTGTTGCGCACACGCACGGTGCTGACCCGGCAAATCGAACAGGCTCTGCAAGACAAGCAGTGGGATTTGCGCATCAGCCAGCTGCAAGTCCTGCTGCGCCTGACCCCCGACCAAGGGGCAACAGCCGGCGAGCTGGCACGGGATATCGGCTACGATCCGGGCGCCATGACCCGCCTGATCGACCAGCTGGTCAGGAAGGGACTGGTGGAACGCCAGCCGCATGAAAGCGATCGCCGCGCCGTACTGATCCACCTGACCGCCCAGGGCGTAGCCAGCCACCAGAAGCTGCTGGGCCTTCGCTTGCAGGTAATGAACGACCTGCTGCAGCCACTGCAGGTGCCGGAGCGCGAGTTGCTGATGCAGTTGCTGCAACGCATGCTGGACCATGTGCCTTGCCCCGCTGCGAAAGAACTACCATGATCCGTTGCCGATACCCCCTATTTTCCTCGCTGGCAGCCGCTGCAATAGCCAGTGCACTGCTGGCGGGCTGCGCCAGCAGCCGCAACCTGCAGGCACAGCCTCAGGCCCAACTGACACCGGAGGCACTGCCGGCCCAGCAGGTGCTGGCGCGCAGTGCACTGCCGATACAACACGCCTGGCCGCAGCAGGACTGGTGGCTTGGCTGGCATGATGCCCAGCTCAACCAGCTGATCCAGGCCGGCCTGACCAGCAGCCCCACCCTGGCCCAGGCCCTGGCGCGGGTGCATGCCGCCGAGGCACAAGCCGGCATTGCGCGAGCCGATCGCGGCCCCACGCTGGGAGCAGTCATCGGCTACAGTGGCGTACGCCTGCCGCAGGCCATCATTCCTGTCTCGGCAGGTGGGGGCGAGCTCGACTACCGCAGCGATCTGCTGGTCCAGTTCAAGTGGGACGTCGACCTGTGGGGCGGCAAGCGCGCCGCCTGGGAAGCCGCCGTAGGCGAAGCCCAGGCCACCGCCGTGGACGCACAGGCCGCACGCATTGCCCTGAGCACCGCCATTGCCCGCACCTATGCGCAACTGGCAGCCGCCTGGCTGCAGCATGATGTAGCCAACGCGGACGTGCAGCGCACCGGCCAACTCAATACCCTGCAGGCGCAGCGCGTCAAAGAAGGTCTGGACAACCAGATCAGCCTGCAGCAAACACGGGCCGAAGCCGCCGCCGCGCTGCAACGCCAGCAGCAGGCCATGCAACAGATCGCGCATTTGCGACTGGCGCTGGCCCAGCTTTCGGCACAGGGGCCCGACGCGGCCCTGCTGCTGCAGCGCCCGACCCTGACGCCTGACAGCCTGCACTTTGCCGAAGTCATTCCCGACAATGCCAGCATCGGCCTGCTGGCGCACCGTGCCGACATCCAGGCCGCACGTCTGCGCGTACAGGCGGCACAACAGCACATTGCCAACGCCAGAACCCAGTTTCTGCCCAATATCAGCATCGGCGCGCTGGCGGGAGCACTGGGCGACCAGCATTTTGACCTGTTCAGCCTGTCGCATGTGTTTTACCAGTTCGGCCCCACGGTCACGCTGCCGATTTTCGAGAGTGGCAAGCTGCGCGCCAATCTGGAAGGACAAAACGCCCGCTATGAGGCAGCCGTGGCGCAATACAACCAGACCCTGCTCGATGCCACGCACCAGGTGGCAGATGCCGTCACCAATGCGCGCACCCTGCGCGAACAGATCGCGCAGCAGCAATCCAGCGTCGATGCTGCCCAAAAAGGCTGGAACCTGATGCAGCAACGCTACGGCAAGGGCCTGGCCAACCGGCTGCAAGTGCTGCAGATCCAGCAGCAGCTGCTGGGGGCACAGCAGCGTCTGGCCCAGCTGCAGGCGCAGCGCATGGACAACGCCATTAGCCTCACGTACGCATTGGGCGGCGGCTATGTCACGGGTGCTACCCAGCAGACGCCACGGCCATAAGCCCCCTTTTTTCCAATTTATTGATCCGCCTGCCAGCCATGAGCACGACACCCGCCTCCGCTTCACCCGCATCCTCCGATGCTGCAGCAACAGACGCCACGGCGCCCCAGCCCGACGAGCGCAGCCGACGACAAAAACGTCGCAAGGCCTTGGCGATCACCGGCACGGTGGTGGTGCTGGCTGGCATCGGCGTCGCTGCCTGGTGGTTCCTGATTGGTCAATGGTCCGAATCCACCGACGACGCCTATGTGCAGGGCCACATCGCCCAGATCACCAGCCAGGTGCCCGGCACGCTGGTACGGGTACAGGTGGAGGATGGTGACCTGGTGCGGGCGGGCGACACCTTGGCCCAGCTGGACCCGGCCGATACCGAAGTGGCCTTGGCGCAGGCCAAGGCGGCGCTGGCCAACGCCGTGCGCCAGTCGCACGGACTGTACAGCCAGGCCAACAGCGCCAACAGCGAGCTGGCTGCCCGCCGCAAAAGCTATACCATCGCCAAGAACGATTACGAGCGCCGCGCCGCATTGGCAAAAACCGGCGCCGTCTCCTCGGAAGAACTCGACCATGCCCGCCAGGCCTTCGAGACTGCGCAAAGCGCCTATCTGGTGGCTCAGCAGCAATTCAGTGCCAGCAACGTGATGGTCCAGGGCACCACGCTGCCCAACCAGCCGGCGGTGGAAATCGCTGCAGCCCAGCTGCGCGTGGCCTATCTGAATGCACAACGCAACACCATTCTGAGCCCAGTCACCGGCTACGTGGCCAAGCGCAACGCGCAGGTCGGACAACGCGCACAACCCGGCCAGCCGCTGATGGCCGTGGTACCGCTGCAGGACGTCTGGATCGACGCCAACTTCAAGGAAACCCAGATGCGCAAGCTGCGCATCGGCCAGCCCGCCACCATCGTGGCCGACCTGTACGGCAGCAAAGTCACCTACCACGGCAAGGTCAGCAGCCTGGGGGTGGGCACCGGCAGCGTGTTTGCGCTGCTGCCGGCACAAAACGCCACCGGCAACTGGATCAAGATCGTGCAGCGCATTCCGGTGCGCATCACACTGGATGACCCCAAACAACTACAGCAGCATCCGCTGCGCCTGGGCATGAGCACCACCGTCGACGTGGACCTCCACCACCAGGACGGCCCGCTGCTGGCGCAGCAACCAGCCGCCGCGCCGGCGCAAGTCACCGACGTCTATGCCCGCCAGAGCGCACAGGCGGACGCACTGATCCAGCAGGTGATCCGCGACAATCTGCCCGACGCCGGCGCGCGCACCAGCAAGGGCTGAACCGTGGCCTCCAGCACCCTTACCGCCTCTAGCAGCACAGCCCCGCCTGGCACGGACTCCGCCAGCCACGACGCGCCCTCCTTCCGGCCGCAAAACTTCGGGCTGACCACCTTCGGCCTGTGCCTGGCCACCTTCATGCAGGTGCTGGACACCACCATCGCCAATGTCTCGCTGCCGACCATTGCCGGCAACCTGAGCGTCAGCATCAGCCAGGGCACCTGGGTGATCACCTCGTTTGCCGTCAGCAACGCCATCGCCCTGCCTTTGACCGGCTTCCTGACTCGCCGTTTTGGCGAAGTGCGCCTGTTCATCTGGGCCACCATGCTGTTTTCGCTGGCGTCGTTGCTGTGCGGCATTGCCACCAACATGACTGAGCTGATCCTGTTCCGCACCCTGCAGGGCGCGGTGGCCGGCCCCATGTACCCGATCACGCAGGCGCTGCTGTACTCCCTGTTTCCGCCCTCCAAACGCGGCATGGCGATGGCCTTGCTGGGCATGGTGACCGTGGTGGCGCCCATCGCCGGGCCGCTGCTGGGGGGCTGGATCACGGACAATTATTCATGGGAGTGGATTTTCATCATCAACGTCCCGATCGGTATCTTTGCCAGTCTGGTAGTTGGATGGCAAATGAAAAACCGGCCAGTGCACACCGAACGCCCCAAAATTGACTATATCGGGCTAATGGCACTGGTGCTGGGTGTAGGCGCGCTGCAAATCGTGCTCGACCTGGGCAATGACCACGACTGGTTCGAATCCAGCACCATCATCTGGCTGACAGTACTGTCTGTTGTCAGCCTGGTGGTGTTCGTGATCTGGGAGCTCACCGAGAAAGACCCCATCGTCAACCTGCGCCTGTTTCGCCACCGCAACTTCCGCAACGGCACCATTGCGCTGGTGGTGGCGTACGCCGGTTTCTTTTCGATTGGCCTGCTGGTGCCGCTATGGCTACAACGCACCCTGGGCTACACAAGCATCTGGGCCGGCATGGCCTCGGCACCCATCGGGGTGCTGCCCATTCTGCTCACGCCCTTTATCGGCAAGTATGCCACCCGTACCGATCTGCGCATGCTGGCTTCGGGGGCGTTCATCGTGATGTCGGTCACCTCGTTCATCCGATCCGGCTTTTTCGTGGGGGTGGACTATTACCACGTCGCCATGGCGCAGCTGCTGCTGGGGCTGGGCGTGGCCTTTTTCTTCATGCCGGTCATGACCATTCTGCTGTCCGACCTGACGCTCAAGGAGATTCCCTCCGGCTCCGGTCTGTCCACATTCCTGCGTACGCTGGGCGGCAGTTTTTCGGCTTCGCTCACCAGTTTCATGTGGGACAACCGCGCCGTGGTGCACCACGCCCAGCTGACCGAACACATCACGCCGTACGACCCCGTGGCAACCCAGGCCGTGCAGCAACTCAGCCAGGGCGGCGACAGCACCGGCGCGCTGGCGCTGATCAACCAGATCATTTCGCAACAGGCCTACCAGATCTCTTTCAACGAGCTGTTCCATGCGCTCGGCTGGGTGTTTCTGCTGCTGATCCCCCTGGTGTGGATGACCCGGCCGCCCTTTACGCCCAAAGCGGGCGCTTCGGGTGGCGGCCATTGAGCGGCAGTGCCGCCCTGTTGTGTTCCAATCCTGCCATGTCTACACCCACCACCATTGCCGACGCGCTACGCACCGCCCAGCAACAGGGACTGGCGCGCATGGACGCGCAACTGCTGCTGCTGCACGCCCTCGGGCAGGACGGGCGCAATCGCGCCTGGCTGCTGGCGCATGACGAGCGGCCCCTTGCACCGGAACAGGAGCAGCTCTGGCAATCGCTGATGCAGCGCCGCCTGAATGGCGAGCCGGTGGCATACCTGCGCGGTTTTCATGAATTTTTCGGGCTCAGGCTGACAGTGGACCAGCGCGTGCTTGATCCGCGCCCCGACACCGAAACCCTGGTGGAATGGGCGCTCGAACTGCTGCCCGCGCTGGGCTTGCAACCGCATGTGGCCGACCTGGGCACCGGCAGCGGCGCCATTGCCTGTGCCGTGGCCGCCCATGCGCCACAGGCGCAGGTTTGGGCCAGCGATGCCAGTGCCGATGCCTTGGCCGTGGCGCAACACAATGCCCGCACCTTGCAATTGCCGATCCGCTTTGTGCACGGCTCGTGGTTTACCCCACTGGCGGCAGCCGCCCCGCTGCAGCTGGCGCTCAGCAATCCGCCGTATATCCGCAGCGATGACCCGCACCTGCAGCACCTGCAGCACGAACCGCTGTCGGCACTGGCCAGCGGCGCGGACGGACTGGACGATATTCGCCAGCTGATTACCCAGGCGCCCGCCTATCTGGCCCCGGGTGGCTGGCTGTTGATGGAGCATGGCTACGACCAGGCCGATGCCGTGCAGGCCCTGCTGCGCGCCGCCGGCTTCAGCCAGGTGCAAAGCCGGCACGATCTGGCCGGCATTGCCCGCTGTACAGGCGGCCAATGGCTTGACGGCCGCCAAGCCGGATAGCCCTGCTTGCAAAAAGGCGCTCCGATATCATTGATAATTGTCAGATCCAGTTTTTTCATTACGGAATTTTCTCCATGAGCGACACTCAGCAACGCATCGACGCCCTGGTCAAGGGCAGCCCCGTGGTCCTGTTCATGAAAGGCACCGCCAGCTTCCCCATGTGCGGCTTCTCCGGCCGTGCCATCCAGATCCTGAAAGCCTGCGGCGTGGATCTGAAAGAACTCCAGACCGTCAACGTGCTGGAAGACGACGAAATCCGCCAGGGCATCAAGGAATACAGCAACTGGCCTACCATTCCCCAGCTGTACGTCAAGGGCGAATTCGTCGGCGGCTCCGACATCATGATGGAGATGTACGAAAACGGCGAACTGGCCCAGCTGCTGCAGGCCTGATCGCCCACATCGTGGTAGCCGCACAAGTGGGGTGATGTTCCCCTGCAGCCACCGCCCTGCCACCTGCCGGCGCCTGCATGAGCCTGTACCAGAGCCTTCTGATCTTGCTGCTGCTGATTGCGGCATCGGCATTCTTTTCCATTTCCGAAATCGCGCTGGCGGCCTCACGCCGCCTGCGACTGCGCCAGCTGGCCGAAGATGGCGACGCGCGCGCCGACACTGTATTGCAGGTGCAGGAACAGCCCGGCTACTACTTCACTGCTGTACAGGTGGGCCTGAATGCCGTGGCCATCCTGGGCGGTATCGTCGGCGAAGGCAGCCTCACGCCGTACCTTGAAGCCCTGTTTGGCCTCGTAACCAGCCCGGCGCTGGCACATACCCTGGGCTTTGCCACCTCTTTCCTGCTCATCACCTCAGTGTTCATCCTGCTGGCCGACCTGCTGCCCAAGCGCATCGGCATGACGCAGCCCGAACAACTGGCCGTACGCCTGATCCGCCCCATGCTGGTCGTGATGCGGGTGCTCAAGCCCGTGATCTGGGTGTATTCGCGCATTGCCGACCTGATCCTGCGCGTGGTGGGCATCTCCACCGAACGCGACGAACGCATCACGCCCGACGACATCCTCTCGCTCACCGAAGCTGGCGCCAAATCCGGCGCGCTCGCCCGCAGCGAACAGCGCGTGATCGAAAACGTGTTCGAGATGGACACGATCACCGTAACCAGCGCCATGACCACGCGCGACCGCATCGCCTGGTTCGACATTGACGACTCCGACAGCATCATCCGTGCCCGCATTGCCGCCGAGCCGTTTTCCACCTATCCCGTGGTGCGCGATGACCTGGACCACGTGATCGGCTATGTGGACGCCAAAGACCTGTTCCAGCGCGCCCTGCGCAACGAAGCGATCCGCCTGGCCGACCCAGGGCTGCTGCACAAGGTGCTGGTGGTACCCTCGCAAAACACCCTGACCGAAGTCTTGACCCAGTTCCGCCAGGTGCATGAAGACTTTGCCGTGGTTGTCAACGAATACAGCATGGTGGTGGGCGTGGTCACGCTCAACGACGTAATGAGCACCGTGATGGGGGATCTGGTGTCTACCAGCGACGAAGAGATGATCGTGCGGCGCGACGACAACTCCTGGCTGATTGACGGCATCACCCCCATTGGCGAGGTAGAGCGCGCCCTGGGCATCGACAGCCTGCCTGGCGATGACAACTACGAAACCCTGGCCGGCTTCCTGATGGTCATGCTGCGCCGCGTGCCCAAGCGCACCGACACCGTCACCGTGGGCGACTACACCTTCGAAGTAATGGACGTGGACAGCTACCGGATTGACCAGGTGATGGTGACGAGGAAACCATCTGCCGCACTGTCCTGAAACAGCATCCATCGACGCTTGCAGCCCGCATTGGCTGGCACCGCCGTCCCGACGGAAACCATGAGCCAGCGACCAGGCGCTTTCCAGTATGCTGTTGCAGTTTCTGTCGACACACCATGAGCCTGCACCATGTATTTTGATTTTTCAGCGCTGGCATCGCCCATCATCTACAAGCTGCTGACTTCCACAGTCACGCCCCGCCCGATTGCCTGGGTCACCACCATGTCCAATGAAGGCATCGTCAACGCGGCACCGTTCAGTTTTTTCAACGCCATGGGGCACCAGCCCCCTACCGTGGCGCTGGGCCTGCTGCAACACCCAAAAGGCCGCCTGAAGGACACCCCCGCCAACATTCTGGCCAACGGTGAATTTGTGGTGAACCTGGTGTCCGAAGCCATGGGCACGCAAATGAACCAGACCTGCGCCGATTACCCGCCTGAGGCCGATGAGCTGCAACAAGCCGGCCTGACCGCGGTGCCGGCCAAACATGTGCGCCCACCCCTGATCCAGGGCTGCCCGGTGGCGTTGGAATGCACCAGCCTGCACACCATGGAAACCGGCCCCAACCAGGTCATCGTCATCGGCCGCGTGCTGGCGGCGCATATCGATGACCGTTTCATCATCAACGCCGAGCGCGGCTACATCGACACCCCGCAACTGGGGCTGATCGCCCGCATGCATGGCAGCGGGTGGTACGCGCGGTGTACAGATCTGTTTCAGATGGAGCGGCCGGTGTTGGGTGACGATGCTGGGCGCAAAATTTGATTCCGTTTCTGGAAAGCGGAACTGAACCGCCACGGTTTGTGAAGAAGCTTCAGCTCTTGAAAGCATGGAGCCATGAACAAGACAACAGCGCGGCACGCATGAAGCCTTCCTCGATCTTCGATTTGCTCTCCTTGACCAGTCAGTTTACCGGAGAGCAAGCCGATGTGGCGAGTCAGGCTGCGGCGGTCGCCTTCTCGAGCTTGGCCTTGAGACGCTGGGCGGTCTTCTCGGCACCGACAACGAAGCGGCTATGCCTGCCGCGAGCGACTTCTTCAAGGGCGTCGCGTGCGGTGAATTCGAAGGTCACGGCCGGGCCGTTCACCTCGACCAGCTTCACGGTGATCTCGACCCACATGCCGAGCAGCGTGGCCCCGACGTGGTCGAGCTCGACGCGGGTGCCGACCGAATCCTTGCCCGCTTCGATGTTTTCCAGCAGCAGGTCGCGGCACACGACTTCGATGTCGTAAAGCAGCGCGGGGGTCGAATAGACGCGGCAGTCATCGCCCATGAAGCCGATGGTGCGGCCCTTGTCGATGTCGAAGCGGCGGGTGGACGTCAGTCCGGCTTTGAGTTCACTCATCTTGCAGTCTCCTTGGTATAAGACGCCAGCCCCTTGCCAGCGTCGGATTCGTTGCGGTTTGGCCGCGTGTCGGTGCTCACCCCTTCGGCCGCTTGTCGATCACGCGCTTGGCCTTGCCGACCAGGGTGCGCTCGATGCGTCCCGTATCGACGATCTGGACGTCGGCAGTGACGCCCACGCGGCCCTTGATCTCGTGCCGGATCTGGGCAGCGATGTTGGAACGCCGCACGTCGCTGAGCCCGTTCGACAGGTCGTGGCGCACTTCGGCAAGCACCGTGAGCTCGTCCATGTGGGCCGGCCGCGTAATCTGCAGCTGGTAGTGGCCGCACAGGCTGTCGTGGCGCAGGATGATTTCCTCGATCTGCGTCGGGAAAACGTTCACGCCGCGGATGATCAGCATATCGTCGCTGCGGCCGGTGATCTTGCCCATGCGGCGCATGGTGCGCGCGGTGCCGGGCAACAACATCGTGAGGTCACGGGTGCGGTAGCGGATAATGGGCAGCGCCTCTTTCGTCAGCGACGTAAACACGAGCTCGCCCGACTCGCCGTCCGGCAGCACTTCGCCAGTGACCGGATCGATGATCTCAGGGTAGAAGAAGTCTTCCCAGATGTGCGGACCGTCCTTGGTCTCGATGCACTCGCACGCGACGCCAGGACCGGCGACTTCCGACAACCCGTAGATATCGATCGCATCGATGCCGAGGCGCTCCTCGATCTCGCGACGCATCTCGTTGGTCCACGGCTCGGCGCCGAACACGCCCACACGCAGCGAGCAGCTCGCCGGGTCGACGCCCTGGCGCTGCAGCTCGTCGGCGATGGTCAGCATGTACGAGGGCGTGGCCGTCATGATGGTCGGGCGGAACTCGCGGATCAGCTGCACCTGCTTCTCGGTGTTGCCGCCGCTCATCGGGATTACAGTCGCACCGAGATATTCACCACCGTAGTGCACCCCCAGCCCACCGGTAAAGAGGCCGTAGCCGTACGAATTCAGAATGATGTCGTCGCGCGTCACGCCCGCCGCCCGCAACGACCGCGCCGCCGCCGAGGCCCACATCGTAATGTCGTTCTTCGTATAACCGACGACGGTCGGCAGGCCGGTAGTGCCCGATGACGCGTGCACCCGCACGACGTCACGCATCGGCGCCGCAAACATCCCGTACGGGTAGTTGTCGCGCAAATCCTTTTTCGTCGTGAAGGGAAAACGCGCGAGATCGGAAAGCTGCTTCAGCTCCGATGGATGCACGCCAGCGGCGTCGAACGACGCGCGATAGTGCGGGACGTTGTCGTACGCATGCTGCAGCGACCACTTCATCTGTTCGAGCTGCAGTGCGGCGAGCTCGTCGCGGCTGGCCTTCTCGATGGGGTCGAGCGTCTCCAGTGCCGCGCCCCGCCCCGAAGTCCCATTCGATACTGTAAAACCGTTCTTAGCAAACATGTGCGTGCTCCGTCATGAGTTCAACGAATTTCTGGTTTTCAACTACTTTCTTCTGGATGTGCTCGACCTGCTCGGGCGAGAGATGGCGGAAGCGACCCATCGCCTTGAGATAGTCGGTGACCGGCAGCGGGTCATCGACGGGCTTCGTGAAGTGCAGGCCGGTCTGCGGCGTATATTCCCAAAGCATCACGAAGTTGGTCTCGACTGCTTTGCGCGCGACTTCCATGTTGAGGTTCGACGGGAAACGCCAGCCGGTCGTGCAGGGCGAATAGACATGCAGGTAGGCAAAGCCGTTCCTGGACGCCGCGATGGCCTTGTCGAGCTTGTCGTACAGGTCTTCCATGTAGGCCGTGGAGGCCGTCGCGACGTAGGCGCAGCGATGGTTCACCATGATCAGCGGCAGGTTCTTCGCGTCCTGCGTCTTGCCGCGCGACGCTTCGCCCACCGGCGTGGTGGAGGTCCAGGCGCCGTAGGGCGTGCAGCTCGAACGCTGCATGCCGGTGTTCATGTAGCCTTCGTTATCGACCACCATGAAAAGCATCTGCTCGCCGCGCTCGGCCGCCCCCGACAGTGACTGGAAGCCGACGTCCGAGGCGCCGCCGTCGCCGGCGATCGCAAGCGCCTGCACGTCGCGGCCGACACGCTTGTACTGGCGCTTGATGCCGGCCAGCATCGCAGCGGTGTTGGTGAGCAGCGGGTGGAAGACGGGAACCTTGGTGCCGGTGGTGCCGTTGAAGCCGACCGAGCCCATGCCCGGCACACAGCCCGGCGGGGTCGCGAGCACGGTGTCGGGGCCGACGCGGCGTAGCGTGTGGCGCATCAGCAGTTCCGTGTTGCAGCCCTGGCAGCCTGCAAGGCCCGGCGCGAAGAGGTCTTCCCAGTCGCCGACCTCGTTGTAGATGTTGGCGGTGGTGATATATTTGAGCGCGCCCTTCGGACAGGCCGGCACGCAGGCCGGGTTGCCGTCGCAGGTGTCGCACTTCGACACGTGCCCTGCGGTTTCATCCAGCGCGATGCCGGCGTAACTGCAGCCGACCGTGCAGAGCAGGCAATCGACGCATTTGCTCGCATCCCAGCCGATGACGCCGCTCGTGCCGTCCTTGTTCAGCGCGCCCGCCGGGCACACGGTGACGCACTTCGGGTCGGCGCACTGGCGGCACAGCGCCAGTTCGAAGGTCTTGTCCGGTGCGCTCTCGCGGCCGTAGATCTGGATGCGCGAACGCGCGATTTTGTCCGTGCCGGTCTTGGCCTGCGCGCAGGCCGTCATGCAATCGCCGCAACCGTCGCACTTGGCGGGGTCGAAAGCGATGGTGCTGTAAGCTCGTCCCATTGATAACTCCTTAACGCCAGGTCTGCGACATGATTTCTCGGCCCACTGCAAGCGGATTCGCGACGAAACGGCTGCGCAGCGGTGTAAGGTCGATGCGGCGCAGGATCAGCTGCGCCATGATGCCGCCGTCGAAGAATGCATTCACCCCGAAGATGCCGGTGAGGCAGCCGTCAGCGGCGAAGACCGCCTTCAAGTAGCGCCCGGTGTTTTCGTCGAAGCGCGTGACGACTTCGCCGCCTTCGGGCACCGTGCTCGATCCGACCGAGATCGCATGGCGACCGAAGAAGTGGTAGGTATTGAGGGGCACGCCGCCGGCGTAATCCTGGGCGCCGGGGTCCCCCGCCATCGCCATGCCGGCGACGCGGCCCTGGAGCGTCGCGTCGGGCAGGATCGCGTTCATCACCTGGGTGCCGGTAAAGAAGTCGCGCGCCTGCGCGCAGTCGCCCGCGGCCCAGACGTTCGCGGCCGTCGTCTGCATGCGGTCGTCGACGAGGATGCCTTGCGCGTGCTCGACGCCGCTGCCGTTCAGATAACCCATCTCCGGCTTCACGCCGGTGGCAACCAGCAGCAGGTCGGCTTCCAGCGTCGTCCCATTTTCCAGCGTCAGCTTCGTGCCGGCAGGAGATGGCTCCAGGTGCACGACGCGGCTGCCGGTCATGATCTTCGCACCCGCGTCGCGGAAAGCCTGCTCGATCATGTCGGCAGCGACCTTGTCGAAGTAGCCGGACGTGAGCTGATCGCTCATCTCGACGATGGTGACGCTGGCGCCCGCCTTCACGAGGTTCTCGGCGGCGTGCATGCCGACGAGGCCAGCGCCAAGCACGACGGCCTGCTTCGAACCGGCAATCGCCCCGCGCAGCTTGCGCGCGTCATCCAGCGTGCGCAGCACGTGGTAGGAGACGGTGTCGATGCCGGGAATCGGTGGAATCGCCGGCGAAGCGCCGGTCGCGAGCAGCAGTTTTTCATAGACAACTCTGGAGCCGTCGGCGAGCTCGGCGGTGTTGCGGTCGGCGTGCAGCGCCTTCAGCGCAGACTCCGGACGGTAGCTCACCTTGTTGCGGGCGAAGAAGTCTTCGTCGCGCAGGAAGATCCGCGCCGGTGCGGACTTGCCGGACACGACGTAGGGCAACACAGTGGGCGAATACGGCAGATACGAATCGCGCGTGACAACGGTGAGGCTGCCCTCCTGGTCATGCATGCGGATGGCGTTGATCGCCTCGAGCGCGGCGTGGCTGCTGCCGGCAATGAGGTATTTGGTGTGTTCGATGGCTCGGTCCATGCTGGCCTCACTCCTTTTCGTTGAGCCACACGGGCTCGGTGGGCACGGTAGCGCCGTTCAGCAACGCTTCGGTCTCAGCGATCACGCGATGGATATGCGGGATCGTGATGTCGGCCCCCGCCAACCCGCCGATGAAGCTCATCGACGGGATGAAGCGACCAAGGCGATAGAGCACACCCAGCGTCTCCTGGTACATCGGCCCGCAGTTCCAGCGGAAGCCGACGGAGCGGTCGATCACGCCCAGGGCCTTGACCTTGGCCAGCGCCTTCATCAATGTCTCGACCGGGAAGGGGCTGAAGGTCTTGATCTTGATGAGGCCGACCTTCTTGCCGGCATTGCGCGCCTCGTCGACCGCGTCCTTCGCGGCACCCGTCATGCTGCCCAGCGTCATGATCGCGAAGTCGGCGTCGTCGAGGCGGTACTCCTCGACCAGCGGCGCGAAGCTGCGGCCGATGCGCCTGGCCCACTCGGCGTGCACTTCCTCGATCACGCGCAGCGCATTCTGCATGCCGGCGCACTGCCCCTTGCGATAGCGTACGAAGGTTTGCGGGCCCTTGCCGGTGGTGCCGCCGGTCAGCGGATCGACCGCCATCGGGCGCAGCGGGTCGAGCGCAACGTGCCAGTTCACGTCCTTCTCGCCCATGAATGCATCGACGTCTGCCTGGTCCGGCATTTCGACGCGCGCGGCACCGTAGGAGAGATAGTTGCCATCGAGACACACGTTCACCGGCAGCATCACGTCGTGGTGCTCGGCGATCTTGAACGCCATCACGGTGGTGTCGAGCACTTCCTGCACACTCTCGCAATACACCTGGATCCAGCCCGCCTCGCGCACCGTCATCGCGTCCTGGTGCCCGCCCCATACCGATTGCGGCGTGATGCCGTCGCGCGTAACGATGGTCAGCACAATCGGCAGGCGCATGCCCGGCGTGCGAAAGTACGGTTCGAACATAAAGGCAAGACCGGGGCCGCAGGTCGCGGTGTAGGTGCGCGCCCCGGCCAACGCGCCGCCCTGCAGCACGGAGAGCACCGAGTGCTCCCCTTCGGCATCGACGATGTCTGCGTCCATGCGGCCGTCGGCGATCAGCTTCGCAAGGTGCTCGACGAGCGAGGACTGCGGCGTGATCGGATACACCGACACCATGTCGGGGCGCGCGAGCGCAACACCCAGCGCAGCGGCTTCGTTGCCTTCGGCAAGGATCGCCTTCTGCTTGCGCGGCGCCTGGGCGGCGGCGGCTTTTTCCAGCGTAGCTGTCGTCATTGGGCTTCCCCTACCATCGTGATCGCGTGCTGCGGGCACTCGTTGGCGCAGATGCCGCAGCCCTTGCAGGTCTTGAGATTGAAGTCGAACCACGCGGCGTGCTCCTCGACGCACTGCACCGGGCAGTACAGCCAGCACACCGCGCATTTCACGCATTTGTCGCGGTCCACCACCGGGCGCATGCTGCGCCAGTCGCCGGGCAGCATCGGGCTGACAACGGTGGCGACCGGACAGAGGTCGTCAGGCACGCCCGCCTGCTCCAGATTGAAGAGTGGGTAACTGTGGTGCCGGCTCATGCTGCGGCCCTCCTTTCGATGTGATGCACAACCACCTCGGCGTAGCCGCGCTCCAGCGCCATCAGGTTCTGCGCGAGGCCGGCGTCACGGAAGTCGGAGTCCTCCAGTGAGCGCTTCAGGGATTCGAGCGACACGACGCCGGTCGTCTTCGCGAAGGCGCCGAGCATCAGCGTGTTGGTGATAGGACGCTTGAAGATCTCGAGCGCGATGCGGACCGCATCGAGCAGACCTACGGTCGCGACGCTGTCGGGAATCGCCAGCTCGGCCAGCGGCTGATGCGTCGCCTGCACCAGCGTGCCGCCGGGCTTCATGCCAGCGAAGATATCGACGGATTTCGTCAGCGTAGGGTCGACGCACACGATGCAGTCGGGCTGATAGATGTTCGTGAGCTGGCGGATCTCACGATCGCTCATGCGCAGGAAGGACACTACCGGCGCGCCGCGGCGCTCGAACCCGAAGGACGGAATCGATACGGCGTACTTGCCCTCCTCGACCATCGCCGCGGCCAGCATGCCGGACGCCATCACCGAACCCTGGCCGCCCCGGCCATGGAATCTCACTTCATACATCTCGTCTCCTCCTGCGTTGTCGGGACGGGGCTCGGAACCCCGTGTTGTTGTTCACATACTTCTACGACGATTCAACTCCTCAAAACCGTTCGCACCGGGCCCGTCGAAGCCCTGCCGCTGCCCTTCGACAAGCTCAGGGCGAACGGTGATTGATCTCCCGCTGCTAACTGGTGCCGCCCCACCCCGGCTTCACCCCTGCGCCCGAGGTGCCGCGTCCGCGCACCGGCAGATGCGGCAGCGCGAAGCCCTGCGTATAAGCTGCACGACGGACCAGGGTGTATTTCACCCACCACCCGCCAGCCACGGCGACGACACCGGCAAGTACCAGCGTGGCGCCGGCCGCCGGCACCCCCAGCACGCCGACCAGCAACAGCACGGCCGGCAGCAGGTTGCCGTACTTCAGAAAAGGCCCGTCCACCGCCCCCAGCGCACGCAGGCTGTTTTCGGGCGCGCCGTCGTTGCGCAGGCCGCGCAGATAATTGCGCCAAAGCAGCACGCGTACCAGAAGCAACACCAGCACGACCGTGGCCACGGCCATCCGGCCGGCCACCTGCGGGATCACGAAAGGCGTCGCAACCGCCAGCAGGCTCGCGCCCTCGGCAAACCCCGTCGCGGCAATCAGCGGCATGCAGCGCGGGTGGCGCCAGGCCGGAATACCCTTGTCCGCCGCGAGGATACGGGCCTGTGCATAGACAAAGGCCGCGCCGAATATCCCGGTGAGCAACACGAACACCGGCTGCCCGGTAACCAGCGCCAGCATGCCGGAACCGAACACCAAGGGCGCGACGGCCGCTTCGCGCGTCATCCATGAAGTCGCCAGGTGGCGATAAACGTTGAGTGCCCGCCACGGCTTGCCGATCTCAAACCATACGCAGGTAAGCCCCGCACCGATCAGCGCCATGCCCGCAACCAGCAGCGCGCGGACATCCCCGCCCCACAGGCTCGCGCAGGCTGCGAAGGCGAGCAAGCCGCCACCCGCCCCGCCCGTGATGAAGTTCGACGCCGCACGCCAGTCCCAGTTGTGTTGCTGGCGCGGCCCCACCCGATCACCGGCGCGCTTCTTTCCTGATTGCTTGCTCATGTCTGCCCCGCTCATGCCTTGTCCCAGATGTAATACACGCCCGGCCCCGTGCCGAGCTCCTCGTGCATGCGGAAGGTCTTGCTCTCCGCAATCAGGCGGCTGACCTTGCTGTTCGGATCCTCGAGATCACCGAAAGCCATCGCACCGGAGATGCAGGAATTGACACAGGCGGGCGTGACCTCAGGATCACGGCCCGGCACCTGACCAGTCTTCGCTGCGAGGTCGATCCGGTCGATGCAAAAAGTGCATTTCATCGACACCGAGATGCGCGCCGGGTCGAAGCGCACTTCCTCCGACTTGATCGGCTTGTCGCCGTACGCAAACTTCGCCTCGTGCACGATGGAGCGCGCCTCGTAGGGACAGGCCATCACGCAGTTCGCGCAGCCGATGCAGGCTTCGTAGTCGATGGCAACCAGCCCGTCCGGCCGTTTGGTCGTTGCCTTGGTCGGGCACACTTCCTCGCAGGGCGGCTCGTCGCAATGCATGCACGCGACCGGCACAAAGCTGCGGCGCACGTCGGGAAATTCGCCGGTTTCCAGATCCAGCACACGCCGCCACTGCACGCCGGGAGGCGTCGCATTGGCGTTCTTGCAAGCGGCGGTACAGGTTTGACAGCCGACGCAGCGGCGCAGGTCGATGGTCATCGCGTAGCGGGTCATACGGCGTTCCTTTCCACCCTGCGCACAGCAACGCGCACGATGTCCGAGCCGGAACCGGTCGCATCGGTCAGCTCCATCGACATCGGCGCAATCGTGTTCAGGCTGGGCATGCCGAAGTCCTTGGCCACCGGTGTCGCCCAATGGTCGAACTGGCCCAGCATTACCAGCGTGTCGGGCCGCACGCCCTGCGCCAGCACCGCATCGCCGTAGGTTGCACCGATGTGCGAGCGCACCTCGATGCGGTCGCCGTCGTTGATGCCCAGGCTCTTCGCGGTCTTCGCGTTCATGATCACGCCGGTGTGGCCGCGCACGTTCTGTGCGACTTCGCGCATCAGCGCGATGCTGGCGTTGCCGCCGGTGTGGTACTGCATGCTCTTGGTCGCGAGCAGCCACATCGGAAAATCCTCGGGCTTGCCGCCAGCGTTCCGGATCTGCTGCGCCCACCGGCCCGGCACGTCGTGCCATTCGGGCAGCGCCGCGTATTCGGAGAGCTGCTCGTCCCACCAGTGCATCTTCTGCTCGTGCAGGCGGTTGCCAAGCTCGCGGCCGATGCGCAGCAGGCGCTCCTGGTAGGGCATCTCGTAGCGCAGGCCGTGCTGTTCCAGCGCCGGGCTCAGGTACCACTCGATTTTGGACATCGGCACGGTGTAGAAGCCGTGCTCCTTGAACCACTCCAGGTCATGCACCTCGCGCCCTTCGGAGAGGCTCGCGCTCGACGCGCGGCACACGGCATCCCAGATCTCCTCGACGCCGTGCTCCTTGCCCGTATCGAGGCTGTAATCGTAGCCCTCGGCCTGCAGCGGCGCGCCGCCGCCCGCACCACGGTTCAGCGCTTTGTTGTAGGCTTCCAGCAAACCGGTGCGCTTCGCCAGCTGGGTGCTGATCCACGTAAAGTCGCGCGTGTCGCCCTGCGGCTCCACCGCCGGCTGGCGCAGCACCACGCCGCGGTGCTCCCAGAACTGTTCGATGAACTTGGTCCCGCCAACCTTGATCATCTGCAGCGATTCGAGATCGGTCGCCTCGGGCAGCAGCAGGTCGGCCATCCAGTTGGTCTCGTCCAGCGTGTAGGCGAAGGACACCGTGAAGGGAAACTTCGCGATCTCCTCGACCAGCGTGTGCGTGTCCCAGAACGAGATCGCCGGGTTGGTGCGGTAAATGAACCACACGTCCGGCATCGTCGGCATCGGCAAGTTCCAGTCTTGCGGCACTTCGCGCTGGAACATCCATGCCAGCTGGGTCGGACCCAGCGCCTGGCTCCACGCCGTGTTGCCGACGATGGGCACCAGCGTGCGGTGGATATTGCGCCCGGTGGGCTGGGCAACCCAGTGCTCCTTGTCGGTCGGGTTGAAGTACTGTGCCATGAAACCGTCTTCGCCGGCCTTCACGCTCAGCAGGCGGTTGTCGTGCGGGCGGTTCAGCCGCACTGTCGTGCCCAGCGTGCCGCCGGGGTTCTCCAGCGCGCCCACCAGCGTCGCGAGCAGCGTGCGCGCCCAGCAGCACTCGAACGCGCCCCATCCATTGTTCACCGATTTGCCCAGCGTCACCGCGACCGGGCGCAGCGGCAGCGTCCGGCCGTCGATCTCGATGGTCTCGCCGATCGACGCGTTTTCCAGGTATTCGTTGGCGATGCGGCGGATCGTGTCGGCCGGTACATCGCAGATCCCTGCAGCCCACTCCGGCGAGTACTTCTGCATGTGCTCGACGAGCTTGGTGTACGCGGTCACCCCCTCGGTGACGGCGAACTGCTGGCGCACGTCGTCCGCGTCGATGCTGACCGCGCCTTCCACGCGGAAGCGTCCTGCCACCGCGGGCAGCACCCCTTCGGTGTCGAAAGGCACGGCGCGGCCACTGCGCTCATCCCACAGCAGCGGCTTGCCCGACTCCACATCGCGCAGATACAGGCCATCGGGCCCGATCAGGTAGGGCGACGAGGTCCGGTCACGCAGGAAGGCAACATCCAGCTTGTCCAGCCCCTGCTCGCACACCAGCACGTGGATCAGCGCAAACATGAAGGCCGGGTCGGTCTTGGGGCGGATCGGCACCCACTCGGCCGAGCACGCCCCGGTCACCGACAGGTGCGGCTCAACCTGCACGCGCTTGTAGCCGCGCACGCGAGCATCCGCATGGCGCGTCACCGCACAGGGGCCGCCGGACGCCTCGACGTTGGAGCCGATCGAGATCACGTAGCGCGCAAGCGGCGTATCGGCTGCGACGGTAAAGCCGCGGTGCCAGAACTCGCCGTACAGGTGCTCCGAATGCACGCACTTGACGCCCTGACCCGAACCGAAGCTGTAGTCCATCGGCCCCCACGCGGCCAGGAAGGCCGGCAACGAGCCCATGTACATGCCCGGCGTGCCGCCATGGCCGAAGGTCGCCGCGACGCGCGGCAGGCCGGATTCGTCAACCAAGCCCTTCGCACGCACCGCCATCAGCTTCGCGGTGACGAGATCCAGCGCCTCGTCCCACGAGATCGGCACGAAACCCGGATCCTCGTTGCGCCCCTTCTTCGGGTTGGTGCGCTTCATCGGCTGCAGCACGCGGTGCGGGTTGTAGGTCTTCTGCACCAGGCCATAGGCCTTCACGCACACACGGCCGCGCGCCGGGTGGATGTCTTCGGCGGCGAAGTTCGGTTCGATCTCGGTCGCGACGCCGTCGACGACCTTCACGTTCATGAAATCCGGCCCGGCCACACAGTTGTAGCAATAAGTCGGAACCTTCCGCACGGATTGCGGACTGGTAGTTGTGGACATGTCTCCCCCGTTTGCTCTTTTAGTGAACCCGCTCGGGATGCGAGTAGATGCTGTGGCGTTCGCCACGCGCAAAGCCGATCAGCGTGAGGCCGGCCGCTTGTGCAACGCGCACCGCCATGCCGGTCGGTGCGGAAACTGCCGCCACGACCGCAATGCCGACCGCCGCGGACTTCTGCACGATCTCGTAGCTCGCGCGGCTGGTCATGAACAGGAAACCTTCATCGAAGGAGCGACGCTGCGCCGCGATCGCGCCGATGAGCTTGTCGAGCGCGTTGTGCCGGCCGACATCCTCGCGCACCAGTTCGACCCGACCGTCGAAACCGCACCACGCTGCCGCATGCACGGCACCGGTGAGCTCGAACAGGCGCTGGCGCGACTGGGCCTCGGCCTGCGCGCGCTGCAGGGCGCCTGCATCGAGCATTCCGGTGGCCCCGACCTTCGCGATCGGGCGGCAGGCGAGCTGGTCGAGGCTTTCGACGCCGCAGATGCCGCAGCCGGTGCGCCCCGTCATCGCGCGGCGCCGGGCGCGCAGCTGGGCAAAGCGCTCGCCCGCCAGCTGCATCTGCACTTCGGTGCCGTGCGCGTGCTCGACGACCTCGATGTCAAGAATTTCGCGGGCGTTGCCGACAATCCCCTCGCTCAGGCTGAAGCCCACCGCGAAGTTGTCCAGATCCTGCGGCGTGGCCATCATCACCGCGTGCGAAAGGCCGTTGTACACCAGCGCAACCGGCACTTCCTCGGCCACTGAATCCTCCGCACGCACTGCCGCGCCGTCAGCCCACCGATCCACGCCGTACCGTGCGTGCGCATCCACCATTGAAATCGCACCCTGCTGCATCGTCCACCTCGCAATTCAGATTTCAGTCACCTGCCGAGATCGACGCCTCACTTCTGACGCCTTGTATTTACGATACAAATTGATCAGATCATGGTCAATGTTTATGTATCACTTTGCCCCATTGTTTGATCTACATCAATGACGCAGAATGAGGTGAACGCGGTCCGTTGTCCGCGCCTCCGCTCCGGCATCGCGCTAGAATCTGCCCTCCCCACCCCCGCCGCAACCTGCCGACATAACCAATAACCACGCGAAATCAATGAAAAACCGTTTCCTCGAGCAGTGGATCAACGACTACCTGGCCGAGCACCGGGTACGCGCAAACTCCCTGATCATCACCGTGTACGGCGACTTCATTGCGCCGCACGGCGGCACCGTCTGGCTGGGCAGTTTCATCCGGTTGGTAGAACCGCTGGGCCTGAACGAGCGCATGGTGCGCACCAGCGTGTATCGCCTGTCGCAGGACCACTGGCTGGAATCGGAACAAATCGGGCGCAAGAGCTACTACAGCCTCACCACCTCGGGCCGGCGGCGCTTCCGGCAAGCCTACCGCCGCATCTACTACATGCCGCAGGACACCTGGAACGGTGAATGGCAGCTGGTCGTGCTGCCCTCCACGCTGGTTTCGCCCGAGCGCGACACGCTGCGCAAGGAGCTCTCCTGGGCGGGCTACGGCAACGTCGCTCCAGGGGTCATGGGGCACCCGTCAAGCGACACTGCGACGCTGACGGAAATCCTCCAAGACACCGGCACGCAGGACAAGGTCGTGCCGATGCGGGCGACCACGCTCGGCGCACTCACGACCCGCCCCCTGCAGGATCTCGCGCGCGACTGCTGGAACCTCGACGAGATCGAAGCAACCTACCGGGAGTTCTCGGACCGCATGCAGCCGGTACTGCACGCGCTGCGCGCCACGCGCAACCTCGACCCGGAACAGTGTTTCCTGATCCAGACGCTGACGATGCACGAATTCCGCCGCGTGCTGCTGCACGATCCGCAGCTGCCGGCGCAGCTGATGCCGCACGACTGGAGCGGCACTGCCGCGCGCGCGCTGACGCGTTCCATCTACCAGATCACCTGGCGGCACGCGCAACAGCACCTGATGGTGGTGTGCGAAACCCCCAACGGGCCACTGCCGGCCGCAGCCCCCTACTACTACAACCGATTCGGCGGACTCACCTCCGAGTCCGCCGACAAGGAACTGGCCAAAAATTGAGTTGCGTGCAGCGGCGCCCAGGCCCGGGATGCCCGCCGCAGACCTGCTCATCCGCCAACCAAGAGGCTACGCCAACACAACCATTACCTTGGCCCACCCGCCGACAGGAGTCACTGCGCGTTCAGTCGGCTGCAGAGGGTCAAGTGAAATCGACGAGGTTGCGGCGAGGAGTTCTTGTACCGCAATGCGCATTTCCAGCGTCGCCAGTGTGCGTCCGGGACACGCGTGCTTTCCGATGCCATACACCAGGTTTCGATCGGCGTTACGCCCCGGATCAATGACATCAGGGTCGCCGAAGACCGCCTCGTCCCGGTTCGCGGACGTCCAGTTCAGCTTCACGCGTGCTCCTTGCGGCAGCTTCATCCCCCCGATAGTGACAGGGCAGGTCGTCACGCGGCGATTGGACAAAAACGGATCGTCAATCCGAAGTATCTCGTTGATGATGACCTCAATCTCGGCGTCAGAAGCGCCGGAGCGCAAGTGATCCTGCACAGTGGGATGCGTTGCCAAATAATGAATCAGCACGCCGACACACTGCGCGATGGAGCCGAGGTCCCCACCCGTCCAGTTACGCAGAACCGATACAATCTCCGCGTCATTCAGGGGCCGGCCGTTGACGGTGGTCCGCATAAGCCGGGCTGTGACATCGTCAATATCGTCCCCACGCACCCCGCGTCGTGTGGCGAGCACGGAGCGGATGAGGTCATCGAATGACTCCGCCACCTGCTGCATCCAAGGCTTGTCGCCCGAACGCGTAGCGGCATGGTTTTCCGCAACCCAGTCCACCAGGCGATCTTCGAGGTCGGCCGGCCAGCCTAACCACGCGCTTTGCGCCCGGACCGCAAACCGTGTCCCCACTTGGGATACCGCATCGACGGCAATGCCCCTGGGCAGCGATGCAATCAGCTCGGCAGCCACACCACGAAATCTCTCACGGAAGGGAGCGAGCGCCTCCGGGGTCAGGAAGCGATCCAGTGCCTCTCGGTACATCGCGTGCTCAGCCGAGTCCATGCCGTTCGGAATATGGAGATGGCTCGACACCGCGCTGGAAAACAAATCGTCGCGTAACGCTGCCTGCACGACCAGCTCGTGCCTCAATAGCACCCATTCGCCTTGGACGTTGCGCACCATGCCGTGCAGGGGGCGCAGCTCATCGGTGTAGGCTCTCATGTCCCTGTGCGCGGCGGAAACGTCATCAGGCATGTGATCGGTCATCGCTATCTCCTCTTTGTGCTCCATGCAGACGGCCCGGCACTAGGGACGATCTGCAAAACCCCACCGTCCAAACCGTTGGGGCTCCTTATAAGCGATGATAGCGCCCGCGTATTCAGCACATCGACTGGCTTGCACGCTACAGCCGTGTTGGTTTGCTCGAAGGCATCAATAACAAGATCAAAGTGATCAAGCGCATGGCAACGGCTCCCACGGATTAACGATGGTCACTCCCGTCGGCTTGAAATCAGCCACGTTGCACGTGACCACCGCCATGCCATGCACCAGCGCAGTCGCCGCGATAAGCGCGTCACGCTCGCTGCGCTTGTCGGACACATGCGGTCGGGCGCAGCGTTGCGCCACCGCAGTATCGACCGAACGCCAAGCTCCAGCTCCATGAGCGTGATGGCCGATACAAAGAGGTCGGCAGCATCCATGCTTTCCGTCCATGCCGCCACATTGGCATCGGCCTTGCCAAGCCGTACCTTGCGCAGCTCGGACACCACGTTGGTATCGAGTACATACATCATGAGAGATCAGCCGGCCGGACTCCAATGGTCACGCGTGGCGGCTCGAATTCGATGTTTGCAACGCCCGGCATTGCCAGTGCATCGGCAATGTTGCGCCGCTGCTTCGTCAGGCGCTGATAGTCCTCGAAGCTCAACAGCACGTGCGCAGGCTTGCCGCGATCCGTTATGAACACCGGATCACAAGCGTCTAGTCAACCCTCGCAAAACGCAGTACATTTGCAGGACAAACAATTTAGGATTGCGTCATGAAGCTCCCCAAGGACGAAACCCTGTCCATCCGCACTTCGGCAGACATCAAGCAGCTGCTGCGGATGGCTGCCGAAAAAGAACACCGCTCCATCGCCTCTATGATGGAAGTGCTGATTCTGAACTATGCGCAGCAGAACGGCCTGAGAGCTGACTCTGCTGCTGAAAAACAGAAAAAAGACTGAATCACACTCGCCAGCCCTGTCTCTACTCGGCTCCGCTGGTGGGAACCAAGGGAAGAACAACACGCAAATGGATCACTCAGTACACAACAAAATCGTCAGCTTCATCTGGTCAATCGCTGACGACTGCCTCAGGGATGTATTTGTGCGCGGCAAATACCGCGATGTCATCCTGCCAATGTTCGTCCTGCGCCGTCTGGACTGCCTGCTGGAGCCCAGCAAGGAAGCGGTGCTCGAAGAGGTCCGCTTCCAGCGTGAAGATGCGGAAATGGCCGATCTTGACCCGCATGGCCTGCGCGAGGCATCGGGGTACGTGTTTTACAACACCTCCCACTTCACTCTAAAGTCCCTGCTAGGCAACCCGTCCCAGTTGGAAGCCAATCTGAAGAACTACCTCGATGGCTTTTCGGACAACGTGAAAGAGATCGTCGAGAAGTTCGATCTGCGCAACCAGATTCGCAAGATGGCGCTGTCGGACGTGCTGCACGACGTGATCGAAAAGTTCGTTTCCGACGAGATCAACCTCAGCCCTAACGACCGCAAAGGCCCGGATGGGCGTACCCGACCGGGGCTGTCCAACCTGGGCATGGGCTACGTCTTCGAGGAACTGATCCGCAAGTTCAACGAAGAAAACAACGAAGAAGCTGGTGAGCACTTCACGCCGCGTGAAGTGATCAAGCTCATGACCAATCTGGTCTTCATCCCGGTCAAGGATCAACTGCCCAACCCGCTGACCATCTACGACCCGGCCTGCGGAAGCGGCGGCATGCTAACCGAATCACAAAAATTCATCACCGACCCCGAGGGCGAGATCAAGGCCAGGGTCGGCGTGTTCCTCTACGGCAAGGAAGTGAACCCAGAGACCTACGCCATCTGCAAGTCCGACATGATGATCAAGGGCAACGACCCGGAAAACATCAAGTTCGGCTCCACGCTGGCAACCGACGATTTCTCGGGCACACGCTTCGACTTCATGCTCACCAACCCGCCCTACGGCAAGAGCTGGAAAACCGACCAGAAGAGCATTGTCGATGGCAAGGACGTGATCGACCATCGCTTCCAGGTCAACTTGTCCGACTACACCGGGGACGAGTTCGACTTCTACCCGGCGATCCCGCGTTCGTCTGACGGCCAGCTCCTGTTCATGATGGAGATGGTCAACAAGATGAAGCGACGCAGCGACAGCCCGATGGGCTCTCGCATCGCTTCCGTTCATAACGGCTCGGCCTTGTTCACCGGGGATGCAGGCAGCGGCGAGAGCAACATCCGCCGCCACATCATCGAGAACGACTACCTCGAAGCCATCATCCAGTTGCCGAACAACCTGTTCTACAACACCGGCATCACCACCTACGTTTGGGTCCTGTCCAACAACAAGGCCGAAAAGCGCAAGGGCAAGGTGCAGCTGATCGACGCTAGCAACCTGTACCAGAAGCTGCGCAAGAATCTGGGCGCGAAGAATTGCGAATTCAGCGACGAGCACATCCACCAGATCACCCAGCTGTACTTGGAAATGCCGAACGACGGCATTTCCAAAGTCTTCAACAACCGCGATTTCGGCTACTACAAGGTCACGGTGGAGCGCCCGCTGCGACTTGCAGCGCAATTCAGCCCCGAGCGCATCGCCACGCTGCGCTTCACGCCGGGCATGCAGGACATCATGGAATGGGTGTTCGGCAAGTACGGCGAAGAGGTTTACACCGGCCTGAAGGCGCATACCGAAGCCATCGAAGCCCACCTTGAGCGCGAAGAGATCGCCCTTTCACCCAAGAACCGCAAGGAACTGCTGTCCGAGGCTACATGGCGTGAACAACGCGACATCATGCAAGCCGCACAGAAACTGGCCGAGAAAATCGGCAGCGGCGAATTCCTCGACTTCAACCGCTTTGAGGACATCGTCGATGACGCCCTCAAAGCGCTGGGCATGAAGCTGGCTGCACCCGCCCGCAAGCAAATCCTGAACGCGGTCAGCTGGCGCGACGAGCGGGCCGAGAAGGTCATCAAGAAAGTCCACAAGCTCAACGCCGCCAAACTGGGCGATCTGCTGTTTCAGCTTGGCACGACCCACGACAAGCTTGGCGACTATGGCTACATGGCGACACCGGCCGGCGAGTACATCGAGTACGAGCCGGACAGTGAGCTGCGCGATACCGAGAACGTGCCACTGGCACTCGATACCAGCCTGTCGGCCTCCAGCGTGATCCACGACTATTTCATCCGCGAAGTGCGCCCGCATGTGGATGAAGCCTGGATCGCCATCGACAAGACCGTGATCGGCTACGAGATCAGCTTCAACAAGTATTTCTATCGGCACAAGCCGCTGCGCAGTCTTGAGGAAGTCACTGCAGAAATCCTGGCGCTGGAAGCTGAAACCGATGGACTGCTCAAGCAGCTGGTGAGCTTTGTGTCGGGGGCCAAGCAATGAAGGAAATTCAGGCCAAGACGCGCAGCGTGCGCGAGCTGCTAAGCGACACCAAGTACGGCATCGACTACTACCAGCGCGAATACAAGTGGCAGACCAAGCAGATCGTTGAGCTGGTTTCCGATCTCACCACGGCATTCCTGGAAGAGTACCAATCACAGCACGAGCGCAAGGACGTAGCCTCTTACGGGCATTACTTCCTGGGCTCCATCGTCATCAGCCAACCGGACGAGAAAAAGCAGATCGTGGATGGTCAGCAACGGCTGACCAGCCTCACGCTGCTGCTGATCTATCTGCACAACATCCAGAAAGATCGTCCCGACGCGGTTTCCATCGAGAAGATGATCTTCTCCGAGGAGTACGGGGAGAAATCTTTCAACCTCGACATTCCCGAACGCAACGAGTGCATGAACGCGCTGTTCGATGGCACCCCATACGATGCGGTGGATCAGGTCGAGTCGATCCAGAACCTGATCGGGCGCTACAACGACATCGTGGAAGCCTTTCCTGCCGAGATTGCGAATGACAAGGCGCTGCCGTACTTCGTGGATTGGCTGCGCAACAAGACCCAACTGGTCGAGATCACGGCTTACGCAGATGCCGATGCCTACACGATCTTCGAAACCATGAATGACCGTGGGCTGTCGCTCTCGAACACCGACATGCTCAAAGGCTACTTGCTGGCGAGCATCACCGATACTGCCAAGCGGACCGAGGCCAACAAGGAAATCAAGCACTGGCTGCTGACCTTTGCCAAGCGTGACAGCGAGCGCGACACCAAGGAGAGCGAAGCTGATTTCTTCAAGGCCTGGCTGCGTGCGAAGTACGCGCAGGACATCCGCGAACGGAAGAAGGGTGCGAAGCCTGAAGACTTCGACCTGATCGGCACTGAGTATCACCGTTGGGTCAGAGCCAAGGACGATCTGATCGGCCTGAACACGAGTGACGATTTCAACCGCTGGGTGCGCCAAGATTTGCGCTTCTTTGCCCGCGTCTATCTGGAGCTGCTGGATGCCTCCGAGACCTTGAAGCCGGGCCTGGAGTCTGTCCGCTTCAATGCCGACCACGGGTTCACTCAGCAATTTCAGGTGCTATTGGCCCCGTTGCTGCCGACCGACGACGAAGCCACCGTCAAGGCCAAGCTCAAGCTGACTGCGGATTACCTCGACTGCTGGCTGAATCGTCGCCTGTGGAATTTCAAGTCGATCGACTATTCCACGCTGCAATACGCGACCTTCCTGCTCACCAAGGAACTGCGCAACTTGTCGCTGGATGCGCTGCGCGACAAATTGATCACGCGACTGACCAACGATCAAAAGGAGCTTCCGCTCGACGATCAGCCTTACCTCAACAACTGGAACGCCAAGAGCCTGCATCGCCAATTGGCTCGCTTTACGCACTGGCTGGAAGAGCAAAGCGGACAGCCAGGGCGGTATCTGGAATACATCGTTCGGTCGGGCAAGAACGCCTACGAGATCGAGCACCTGTGGGCCAACCACTTCGAGCGCCATACCGACGAATTCGCCCATGCGCAGGAGTTTTCCGCGCACCGCAACAGGGTGGGCGGGCTTGTCCTGCTGCCGAAGAAGATCAATGCCAGCCTGAACGACAAGGCGTATAGCGACAAGCTGGAACACTACCAGAGCGAAAACCTGCTGGCCCGTTCGTTGCACCCCATGTGCTACGTCCACAACCCCGGCTTCCTCAAGCTGAAGGCGGAAACCGGCCTGCCGTTCAATGCATTCACAGAGTTCAAGAAGACCAATTTCGACGATCGATTCACCCTCTACAAGGGCATCGCCGAACGCCTGTGGTCGGCTGATCGTTTGAAGGAGGTGGCGTGATGCAGCGTTACGAGAGCTACAAGCCCAGTGGGACGCCATGGTTAGGCAACGTCCCATCGCACTGGAGCATTCAGCCCCTAATATCTGTTGCAACAAAAAGATCGATATGTAACTGTCCGGATAAGGAGTTGCTATCCGTATATCTGGACAAAGGCGTCATCAAGTTTACGGACGTTGACGAGAAGCGCACCAACGCTACTAGTGAAGACTTGTCGAAGTACCAAGAAGTTTTGCCTGGCGATTTTGTCCTTAACAACCAACAGGCTTGGAGAGGGTCAGTTGGCGTCTCTGAACATGAAGGCATTGTTAGTCCAGCCTATATCGTTCTTCGACTGAAGAAAAATTTAAATTCCAGATTTGCCAACTACCTTTTTCGTGACGGCTCGATGGTTTCTCAGTACCTCGTCTGTTCAAAAGGAGTGGGCACCATCCAGCGAAATCTTTACTGGCCGCAACTTAAGCGCTCACGGGTCGCTATTCCACCGCTAGAGGAACAGACTTGCATAGTTGCCTTCCTCGACCAAAAAATCGCCGAGATCGATGCCGCGATTGCGAAGAAAGAGCGGCTGATCGAGCTTATCCAAGAACAGAAAAACATTCGGATTCATCAGGCCGTGTTGCGCGGACTCAATCCCGAAGTGCCTATGTGTGATAGCGGCGTTACGTGGATTGGCGCAGTCCCGGAACATTGGAAAGTCATCCCGAACCGATATATCTTTCGCGAGCAGAACGCACGCTCACTACGTGGCGAAGAGACACATCTGTCGATGAGCCAGCGGTATGGGCTGGTCCCAGCTAAAGAGTTGGATATTCAAACTCTTCAGTCTGAGTCATACGATGGTGCCAAGCTCTGCCAGAAGGGTGATCTTGTTCAGAACCGTCTGAAGGCGCATCTGGCAGTCTTTGCCGTTGCGCCCTGCGATGGGCTGGTGAGTCCAGATTACTCTGTGTTCAGGCTACAGAATTCGGAAAATCAGCCTATTTACTTCGAGCGGCTTTTCAAAACACCGAACTACCTGGGCGAGTTCAATCGTCGTGTTCGGGGCATCGTGGTTGGTTTTCTGCGACTTTATTCCGAGGACTTCAACGCAATTCCGGCGCTGGTTCCTCCATGCGACGAACAGGTAGAGATCGTCAAATTTATCGAAGCAACCAACAAAGACTTTGAAGACATCCGAGCAAAGATTGATGCAGAAATCGCCATGTTGCGAGAGCTAAAAGCGATTACTGTGGCCTCAGCCGTCACAGGAAAAATAAAGGTCTAAGGGAGAAACATGGTCAGCCAAACCAACGAAGCAGCGCTCGAAACGCACATCGAAAATGCCCTCGCCAAGGACGGCTACTGCATTGGCAATCCGGCTGACTTCGACAGAGAGTTTGCCATCGACGGGAAACTCTTCTGGCAATTTCTGGAAGCAACCCAGCCCAAGGAACTAGCGAAGCTAAAAGATCGCCCAAACTGGCAGCGCCTGCTGCTGGAACGGCTGAACAAGAAGATCAAGAAGGACAGCGTGCTGGCTGTCTTGAAGAAGGGGCTGGACATCGACGATGCCCACTTCGATCTGCTCTACCGACTGCCCTACAACGACCTGAACCCGGAAGTCGTCGCCAATTTCGAGGCCAACGTCTTCAGCGTCACGCGGCAAGTGCATTACAGCGAATCCGACACCTTCAAGTCGGTGGATATGGTGCTCTTCGTCAACGGCTTGGCGATTGCCACGCTGGAGCTGAAAAACCCCTGGACCGGCCAGAACGTCCACAACGCCATCAAGCAGTACCGCACTGACCGAGACCCGCGTGAGCCGCTGTTCGAATTTGGCCGCTGTCTGGTCCACTTTGCGGCGGACCCAGACGAGGCCTACATGTGTGCCCAGTTGGCCGGAAATGACAGTAATTTCTTGCCGTTCAACAAGGGCTTCAACTTCGGCAAGGGCAACCCGGTCAACCCGAAAGGCCACAAAACGGCCTACCTTTGGGACGACATCCTGCCGCGCCGCAGCCTGACCAACATCATCGAGCAGTTCGCCAAGTTCACCGTCGAGAAGGACAAGAAGACGGGCAAGGAGCGCAAGGCGTTGTTCTTCCCCCGTTACCACCAGCTGGATGTGGTGCGCAGCATCCTGGCTGACGCCAAACAGCATGGCGTCGGCCAGACCTACCTGATCCAGCATTCTGCCGGCTCCGGCAAGTCCAACTCCATCACCTGGCTGGCCTACCAACTGGTCGAGCTGTACGACCCCACGGGCACGGCCAACGTATTTGACTCCGTGATCGTGGTCACAGATCGCCGGGTGCTGGATGCACAGCTCAAGGAAAACATCAAAATGTTTTCCGAAACCAAGAATATCGTTGCACACTGCGAAACCGGCCTGGAGCTGCAATACAACCTGGAACTGGGCAAGAAAATCATCATTACCACCATCCAGAAATTTCCCCGCATCGCCGACGGCATCGACAGCATGGCCAACCGTTCGTTTGCCGTAATCATCGACGAAGCGCACTCCTCGCAATCCGGTAGTTCGGCAGACAGCTTGAACGAAGCGATTGGTGGCGAGGACAACGAGGAACCCGAAGACGTCCAGGACAAGATTCTTGCGGCCATGAAGGACCGCAAGATGAGCCAGAACGCCAGCTACTTCGCCTTCACCGCCACCCCGAAACCGGCCACGTTGGAGAAGTTCGGGCGGCAAGGCCAGGACGGGAAGTTCTACCCCTTCCACCTGTATTCCATGAAGCAGGCCATCGAGGAGAAATTCATCCTCGATGTGCTGGAGAAATACACGACCTACAAGAGCTACTACGAGGTCCAGAAATCGGTCGAAGAGAACCCGCTGTTCGATACGGCCAAGGCACAGAAGAAGCTCAAGGCCTTCGTCGAGGCCAGCCCTCGCACCATCGAGGTGAAGGCCAAGATCATGGTCGATCACTTCATGAGCAATGTCTGGCAGGCCAAGAAGCTCAAAGGCAAGGCCAAGGCGATGGTCGTCACGCGCAACATCGAATGTGCCATCCGCTACTTCTTCGCCATCCGCACTGCCCTGCAAGAGGCCAACGCGCCGGTCAAGGCGCTGGTGGCCTTTTCGGGCGAGAAAACCGTCGATGGTATCAAGTACACCGAGGACGGGATCAACGGCATTCCTGCCCGCGACTTGCCCGAGGAATTCAAGAAGGACGAGTTCAAGATTCTTGTCGTCGCCAACAAGTACCTGACCGGCTTCGACGAGCCCATGCTGCACACCATGTACGTGGACAAAAAGCTGCAAGGGGTACTCGCGGTCCAGGCGCTGTCACGCCTGAACCGCTGCAACTGGAAGCTGGGCAAAAACGATACTTTCGTGCTCGACTTCTACAACACGGTGGACGACATCAAGGCCGCATTCGATCCGTTCTACACGGCCACCACCCTGAGCGAGCCCACCGACGTCAACGTGCTGCACGACCTCAAGGATGTGCTGGATAACTTCGGTATTTACGACTGGTTGGAGGTGACGACCTTCAACGAGAAGTTCTTCGCCAGTGCCGATGCCGAAGAACTACACCCGATCATCGATGCCGTGGTGGCCCGCTTCGATGCTGACCTCGACGACGAGCAGCGCATCGACTTCAAGATCAAGGCCAAGCAGTTCGTAAAGATTTACGCCCAGGTGGCGGCCATCATCCCGTTCAACAACGTGAACTGGGAAATGCTGCACTGGTTCCTGAAGTTCCTGATCCCGAAGCTCAAGGTGAAGGACCCCGATCAGGACAAGCTGGATGAGCTGCTGAACAGCGTTGATCTTTCCACCTACGGGCTGGAAAGGTCGCGCCTTGAGACGAAGATCGGCTTGGATGCTTCGGAAACCGAACTGGAGCCCCAGAACCCGAACGTCCGTGGCGGGCATTTTGGTGATGGCGACAAAGACCCGCTCGACGAGATTGTGCGTGCCTTCAACGAGCGCCACTTCGCAGGCTGGGAAGCCACCCCGGAGGAACAGCGGGTGAAGTTCATCAACATCGCCAAGCACGTGATGAACCACGCCGACTACAAGGCTCAGGTCGAAGACAACCCGGATAGCCAGAACCGACAGCTGGCGCTGGAGCGCCTGATCCAACAGGCGATCAGCGTCGAGCGTCGGCGGGAACTAGACCTTTACAAGCGGTACGCGTTGGACCCCGACTTCAAGAGGGCGTTTGATGCGAGCGTTTCACGCCTGTTGGCTTCAGCGGCGAGCGAAACTCTTTTGGCTGGGGCATAAAGGCGGGAAACTTACTCAAATAAGGGGAGGGCACAAGAATGGAAATAGCCAACAAGCTGGAGATTCACTATTACCTCGCAAACGACGAGCATTCAATGAATGCTCTCGTTCGCAACAAGTGTGAAACCGAGCTTTTGGCAATATTCAAAGAGGTATGTGCCACATTTGATATTGATCTTCCCGTTGAAACACTTGCATATCGTGAGGGTGGCCTCAAAGAAATTTGGAAATTCCTTGGTGAAAATGGGGTTCAGATTCAGACAACTCTTGCCATTTTCACGCTGGTCTTAACGATCGCAGGCATTGTGCTTTCTAGAATCCCCGTGTCAGACGCAGAGAAGGATCAGCGAGAAAAAGAATTGGCTGAGCTTTCCATCGAGGAAAAAAGGCTCTCTATTGAAGAAAAGCGCTTGGCCATCCAGAAGCTGAAAAAAGAGATGGCATCAGGGGAGGTTGCGCCAGAAACTATCGATCTAGGGGCGAAAGCAGCGGCGCAAAACCTAAAAATTCAGGCAAGAAAATCAAACTTCTACAGATTTTTAGATCAATATTCGAAGGTCACCGGCATCGCCTTCTCCCCGTTGGATCAGGATAACGTACCCGTAGCGAAAGAACGCTTTGTTCCTCGCGCTGACTTCAAAAACCACATTCTGCTGACCAATGAGCTTCCGGTCGAGACCATCGAGAGCGCAATGGTTGAAATTGTCTCCCCTGTGCTCAAGGGAGGAAATTATCACTGGAAGGGTGTATATCAAGACAAGCCAATCAGTTTTTCGATGACTGATGCTGAGTTCAAAAATTCGGTCTTGCGCAAGGAAGTTAGTTTCCAGCATGGGAGCAGCATCGAATGCGTACTCCAAGTGTCACGGAAGCTTGATGAATTTGGAGAAGTGGTCATTACCGGCTATTCAGTCCCTACCGTTATCCAAAAGGTAGATGGGGAGCAGAAATTTGAAACCACTCAAGGGCGGCGATACAGGGCTCACAGGAAATTCAAAGAGGGGCAAATCGATCTTTTTGCAGTCTCTGTAAGAGCAGAAGAGCTTTGATATGCAGATGCGCCTGTTTCCCGCGCTGATCTTGTTCCTAGGTGTCGCATCCCGGATGATTGCATAGATAAAAACCGCTACCCTCTGTTCAT
>CAYPRU010000015.1:0-59472 GCA_964413485.1 uncultured Allobrachymonas sp.
GTCAATCGCCTGCTTGCCCAGCACGATCAGGCTGGCCTGCTCCTTGTCTTGCACCGCCTTGAGCAGCTTGGCCACTGCCAGCGGCTGCAGTTCCTCGGCGGTTTCCACCAGGATGCCGCGGTCGGCACCGATGGCCATCGCCGTGCGCAGCGTCTCCTGGCATTGCGTGGGGCCGCACGATACCGCCACCACCTCAGTGACCACGCCCTTTTCCTTCAGGCGCACCGCCTCTTCGATGGCAATCTCATCGAACGGGTTCATGCTCATCTTGACGTTGGCAATGTCCACGCCACTGTTGTCAGACTTCACGCGTACCTTGACGTTGTAGTCCACCACGCGCTTTACGGCGACCAATGCTTTCATGAAGTTATCTCCTGTGTTTTTGAGGGACATTCCGTCCACTGTGACCGTCTCTTACCTGCGGAAAATGCATTGCTTGCGTGCGCAGCACAGTTCTCAGTTAACGTACACGTCAACATTATTTTAATCACATACCACCGCAAATCGTACGCATGATTAACATAGATCGACCGTTCTTTTTATTTTACGCAAGAGCGAATGGATTGCAAGCTTGTATACCAGACGGCGGCCCTACCGGCCTTTGCCGCCTTACACGTCTGCGAGCACCCGCACGTGTGCCTCCACGCTACGTGCCAGCGCACTCAGGTTGTAGCCGCCTTCCAGGCAACTCACGATACGGCCTTCGCAGTGACGCAGCGCCACATCCTTGATGCGCTGCGTGATCCATTGGTAGTCGGACTCGATCAGTCCGAGCTGCCCCATGTCGTCCTCACGGTGCGCATCAAAACCAGCGCTGATGAAGATGAGTTGCGGCTTGAATTCATCCAGCCGCGGAATCCACATGGTGTCGACCAGCTCACGGATGTCCATGCCCTTGGCGTAGGCGGGCACCGGTACATTGAGCAGGTTGGGCTCATTGCGGATGGGCCAATCCTCGGGATAGAACGGATGCTGGTAAAAGCTCACCATCAAGATACGATTATCCCCGGCCACGATGTCTTCGGTGCCATTGCCGTGGTGCACATCAAAATCAATGATGGCCACCCGCTCCAGCCCATGACGGGCCACAGCGTACTTGGCGGCAATGGCCACATTGTTGAAGAAGCAAAACCCCATGGCGCGATTGCCACAGGCATGGTGCCCCGGGGGGCGTACACAGCAAAAGGCATTCTCGAGCTCCCCGGCCAGCACCGCATCGGTCGCCTCAACAACCGCACCTGCCGCCAGCAAGGCCGCCCGATAGGTGCTGCTATTCATGGAGGTGTCGGTATCCAGCGAGAAGTGCTGCTCCGAACCGGCAGCCATGTCATCTTCCTGCAGCCACTCGCTCATGCCGCGGATGGCCGCAATGTGCAGACGACGATGTGCCAGCTTGATTTCGGCCAGATTGGCCACGGACGGCTGGCGCCGCTCAAGCGCGTCAACCACGCCGGTAATCAGCAACCGATCTTCAATGGCATCAATCCGCTCCGGGCACTCTGGGTGGCCCGCCCCCATGTTGTGCAACTTGCAGTCTTTGTGGATGTAATACCCTGTGGCACCCATGCCTGTCTCCAACTCATTTGTTTTGTTGCAGTGTAGCGCATCCAGTTCCATGTAAAACAGGGCAGACTCCCTCTAAAGCCTGCCCTGCGTAGCCAGTGTGATTCGAATTCAGTCCAGATTCAAGGCAGCTGTCAAGTCACCCATGGGTTGGGCACCATTGGCCTTTAATGCATTGTCGCGCGTGGTCAACCCAGGCAAGGTATCGAGGCCGAAGGTGCGCGTAATCAGACGCAGAACGGATGCGGTGTCGTATTGGGTATGGTCCACCGTTCCCTTCCTGGCAAACGGAGACACGATGATGGCTGGGATACGAGTGCCAGGGCCAAGCTTGTCTGCTTTTGGCGGAGCCACGTGGTCCCAGGAACCGCCATTCTCGTCATAGGTGATGACAATCACCATGTTCTTCCACTGCGGGCTGTGCTGCAACTTGCTCACCAGGTCGGTAATTTGCTTGTCGCCGTCAGCCAGGTTGGCATAGCCCGGATGCTGGTTGTACAAGCCTTCCGGCTTGTAGAACGACACAGCCGGCAAGGAGCCATTGGCAGCATCCTTGACCAGATCGGTATAGTCCTGCAGGTGGGCAGCACGGTTCTTCTGGCCTTCAACAGTGTTGGGATCGAACTTGGCATAGTAATTGAAGGGCTGGTGGTGCGGCTGGAAGTCCACTGCAGCAGGGCTGGCCACGCCATTGGCATCGCCCGCATAGATCACGGTACGCTTTAACGAAGGGTCTTGCCGACCATCAGCAACCGCAGCATTCCAGGCACCTCCATACCATTTCCAGCTCACATTCTTCCTGTCCAGCAGATCGCCAATGGTGGTTGCGGTCTGCACGGGCAGCGTAGTAGCGCTGGAAGGATCTGCCAACTTCAAATCGCTACCTGCAGTTGGTTTTTTGCCGCTGGGCTGGAACATCGGCTGCATGGTATTGACTGCATAGAATTTGCCATCGCCGAAATAATCCTTGGGAGCAAGGTTGCCGGTCTTCAGCGATGGAGCGCCATCCATGGCAGAAGGCACGCTGCTGCCATTGAGCACATATGTGTACTTGCCATTGGCATCCAGCTGCAGTGAGTTGATGCTGGGCTTTTGTGCGGCGGTATCGGCATTGGGATACTCGGGAGCGCAGGCGCAGATCAGATATTGATGATTCAGGAACGAACCACCAAAGGCGGCCTGAAAGAAGTTGTCTGCCAGCACGTACTGTTGTGCCAGCTTGTACAGAGGCGATGCGCTGTAATCAAAATAGCCCATGACCAATCCACCCCTGTCGGTCCAGGCTGCAAACATGTCATTCTTGCCGCCATTGATCTGCATCTGGTTCTCGAAGAAACGGTGATGCATGTCACGGGTGACCGTATCCAGACCAAGTGTTACACCCGCACTTTGCTGAAAGGCCGTGGCAATGTTGAACGGCGCATTGGGCAGACCCAGGCTTTGTGCCTGGCTGACGGGATTGGGCTGCCCGGGTGCCGTGGCACCGCCCCAGACGGGTGGCAAGGTTTTCAGCACTATTGAACCGTCGCGATCCTTTTGCGACTCGAAGTCAGTCCTAACCTTGCCCGTGCTGTCCAACAGACCATTGGCACCGGGAAAATTACCGAACAGGTTGTCGAAGGAACGGTTTTCCGCATAGACCACCACAACATTCTTGACCCTGGATTGGAATCGAGTGGTTGCATCGACATCATCACCGCCGTAAGCAGCCGATGAAAAGCAGGCAGCCGCCACTGCGGTCATTGAACCAATCAGGCGGGAACGGGTAAGCAAGTGCTCTCGCATGGTTTTCCTTTGCAAGCAAGTATGGAACGTCTGCATCTTGGGTAACGAGTGTGTCAGCTCTTCGGTGATCATGCCCGCTTCATTTTTTCGTCTTGTGCACCGCTCCTTGGTCACAAGCCTAAATTAAAAGCAGCAGTTCATCCAGAAAAGTTGCACCCGCGCCAGGCCAACGGCAGCGTGGGCAAGTTCAACGACTTGCCTCCGCAGTACCGCGCCAACCCTGACGCCACCACACCATTTGCCAAGCCGCACCGAGGCAAGCCGTTTTTCACCGAAGCAGAAATCTCCGATGTGGTCGCATTCCTGAAAACCTTGACAGATCGTTACCGACCGCAGAAGTAAGCCGATCGCTTAATCAGGCGCAGGGAAGCTACACTGCCGTCTGATTCGTCAATTTCTAGCTGTCATGACCACTTCCTCCGCCACTACTGTTCCCGTCCAACGCCAGCGCCTGCAACTGTTGGGTGCACTGGCCGGCCTTGGAGCGCTGGGCCTTGCCGGCTGCGGCACCACGCCCAAGCCCGGTGCTGCCGGCACTCCGGGATCCATGAAACCGCCCCGCGAGCGCCCCTACCAGACCAGCGCACTGTCCGGCAGCTACGCACAGCGCTCCGAAGTCATGGCACAGGTGCCTGAGATGGCACGCCGCCTCAACCTGCCAGAAGACTATGTGCGCAATGCCATTGGCAATGCCGATTTTCTGCCCAGCGTGCCGCGCCTGATCATGCCTGGACGCCGTGGTGTGCGCCGCAACTGGCGCGTGTACCGCAGCCGCTTCATCGATGCCACGCGTATCCGCGCCGGAGTGCAGTTCTGGAACGAGAATGCGCGTGATCTGGCGCGTGCCGAGCGCACCTATGGCGTACCGGCCAAGTACATTGTGGGCATTGTCGGCGTGGAAACCATCTATGGCCGCAACACCGGCAACATGCGCGTGATCGACACGCTCACCACCCTCAGTTTCGATTTTCCTCAGGCGCATCCGCGTGCCGCCGAGCGCAATGCGTTTTTCCGCACCGAACTGGAGCGCTATCTGCAGCTCACCTGGAACAACAACGACGACCCGCTGGCCCTGCGCGGCAGCTACGCCGGAGCCATGGGATTGCCCCAGTTCATGCCCTCGAGCTGGATGAAACATGCAGTCGACTTTGACGGCGACGGCCACATCGACCTGTTTGAGAGCAATGCCGACGTGATCGGCTCGGTCGCGCACTATTTTCAGCAATACGGCTGGGTGCCTGGGCTGGAGCCGGAATTCCCGGTCACCTTCGACCAGAGCCGCCTGCAACTGGAAACCTTGCTGGCCCCCGACATCACGCCCACCTTCACCAAAGAGCGCTTCATGGAGCTCGGGGCCATTCCCCAGGGCCTGCCTGCCGGCTTCGACCGCAAACTGGCTTTGATCGAACTGGAAAACGGCAATGCGCCCTCCAGTTTTCATGCGGGTACCGACAATTTCTATGTCATCACACGCTACAACAACAGCAGCTACTATGCACAGTCGGTGATTGAACTCGCCGACGAGGTGGCACTAGCGGTCGGCCGCTAAGGCCAGGCGCCCACATCCGAATGCGGCGTTCTCTGACACGCTACCGGTTCTGGCCAAGCCTATATTGAACGTATTGTCAACCGAGGAGAAGCATCATGCTACATCGAACCCGACTGCGCATCATCGGCATGGCTGCCGCTGTCGCCATGGGTGCTGCCGTCCTGCCAGGATGCACCGTCACCCAGCCACAGGATGCCGCGACACGCGCCAGCGACCGCCACTCCATTGACTCTCAGGTCGACGCCAGCCTGTCACGTCTGTACCAATCGGTGCCTGGCTCACGCGAACTGGTGGCACGCTCCAAGGGTGTACTGGTGTTCCCGGGCGTGGTGAAAGGTTCGTTCATCCTGGGCGCCGAACATGGCCGCGGTGCACTGCGCGTCGATGGCAAGACCGCCGGCTACTTCAGCACCACGGCAGGTTCCATCGGCTTTCAGGCCGGCGCACAATCCAAGGACGTGATCTATGTGTTCACCACTGCCGAGGCGCTGAACAAGTTCCGCAACAGCAACGGCTGGACCGCAGGAGCCGATGCCAACGTGGCCATCGCCAAGCTGGGCGCCAATGGCACCATCGATACACGAACAGCCATGGAACCGGTGATCGCCTTCGTGCTCACCAACGTGGGCCTGGAAGCCGGCGTATCGGTGGAAGGCGCCAAGATCAGCCGGCTGGCACTGTAAGCCTGCCATGGCGTAACGGCCAAGCCTGCATGGCTACGGTCGCAGGGTGTGAAGGCTTAAGAACTCCAGCACCCTGCCCGCCAGGCCCGCATGCCAATAGGCTGCGGGCCTTTTTCTAGCAATCGTACAGATCAGGCTGCAGCCAGAGCCTGATCCAAGTCGGCGATCAGGTCATCGCTGTGCTCGATGCCGACGGACAGGCGAATCATGTCTTCGGTCACGCCGGCTTTTTCGAGCTCCTCGGCAGACAACTGGCGGTGGGTGGTGCTGGCGGGGTGCGTAGCCAGGGTCTTGGCATCGCCTATATTGACCAGGCGCAGGATCAGCTGCAGCGCGTCCTGGAAGCGCGCACCCGCCTCGCGGCCCCCTTTGACGCCAAAGTTGAGAATGCCCGAGGCATTGCCGCCCATGTACTTCTGCACCAGCGGGTAATCCTTGTGACCCGGCAGGCCCGGGTAGTTGACCCAGTTGACCTTCGGGTGCTGCTGCAGAAATTCGGCAATCTTGCGGGCGTTCTCGCCGATGCGGTCCATGCGCAGCGGCAATGTTTCCAGGCCCTGCAGGATCAGGAAGGCATTGAACGGGCTGATGGCCGCACCCATGTTGCGCAGCGGCACGGTGCGCGCGCGACCGATGTAGGCGGCCGGGCCCAGCGCCTCGGTGTACACCACACCGTGGTAGGCCACTTCCGGTTCGTTCAGGCGGCGGAAGCGCTCCTTGTGCTCGGCCCAGGGAAACTTGCCGCTGTCCACGATGATGCCGCCAATGCTGGTGCCGTGCCCGCCGATGTATTTGGTAAGGGCATGCACCACGATATCCGCGCCATGCTCGAACGGGCGGCACAGGTACGGGCTGGGCACGGTGTTGTCCACGATCAGCGGCACGCCATGGGCATGGGCAATTTCGGCCAGTTTCTCGAAATCGGTCACGTTGCCGAGCGGGTTGCCGATGGACTCGCAGAAGATGGCCTTGGTATTGGCGTCGATCAGGCTGGCAAACTGCTCCGGGTGGCGATAGTCGGCAAAACGCCCCTCCACCCCGTATTGTGGCAGCGTGTGGGCAAACAGGTTGTAGGTGCCGCCATACAGCGTGGACGAGGTGACGATGTTGTCCCCCGCCTCCGCAATGGTCTGGATGGCATAGGTGATGGCAGACATGCCCGATGCCACTGCCAGTGCGGCAATACCTCCCTCCAACGCGGCCACACGCTTTTCCAGCACATCCTGCGTCGGGTTCATGATGCGGGTATAGATGTTGCCCGGCACCTTCAGGTCAAACAGGTCAGCGCCATGCTGGGTATTGTCGAAGGTGTACGAAGTGGTCTGGTAGATGGGCACGGCCGCCGAACGGGTCGTGGGTTCGGAACTGTAACCACCGTGTACGGCAATGGTTTCCGGTTTGAGCTTGGCAATATCCAGGGTCATGACTTATCTCCTGTGGAAAAACGTTGTGGCAAATGGCACCAACCTGAATCATAGTGCCAAGCATGCCCTGCCCTCGTGCATCGACAGGCACGAGCGTCCTATGCTCATGCCAGCAGCCATTCCATGCCACAGCCCGCCAGGGCACACAGCAGCACCACCAGCCAGGGTCGCCAGCGCAGCCGCACCAGCAACCACAAGGCCAGCGCAATCACCAGCAGATCAGGCAGCCTGACCACGCCAGAGCGCACCTGCTGCCAGAGCGCAGCCGCCAGCAGGCCGACCACTGCCGCATTGATGCCCTGCAGCGCAGCACGCAAGCCTGGCAAATGGCGCCACCGCTCCCAAAACGGCATCACCCCCACCAGTAGCAGGTAAGCGGGCAGGAAAATGGCCGTGAGCGCCAGCAAGCCGCCTGCCCAGCCTGTCAGCGACTGTCTGGAGGCAGCCCCCAGAAACGCGGCAAAGGTAAACAGCGGACCGGGCACCGCCTGGGTCAGTCCATACCCGGCCATAAAGGTATCTGCATTGACCCAGCCGCGTCCCACTACTTCACCCTGCAGCAGCGGCAGCACCACATGGCCGCCACCAAATACCAGGCTGCCGGTTTGAAAGTAGGCAGCAAAAATCTGGACTGCCGGCTCTTGCAGCAAGTGCGAGAACTGCACCAGCAGCGTGCCGGCCAATAATCCGGCAAATACCAGCAACCAGCCAATACCGATGCGGCGCCGCGGCAGCCACGCCGATTGCGCCAGGGCTGCTGGCTGGCCTGCATCTGCGGCAGCCTTCAGCCACAGCCTGCCTGCCAGTCCTGCCAGCAGCAGACAGGGAATCACAAAGACCGGAAAGCGCCCCAACCACACCACGGACGATACAGCCATGACCAGCATGAGCCCCAATTGCAGCCGTCCGTTGCAAAACTGGCGCCCCATACCCCAGACTGCCTGTGCCACCACCGCCAGCGCAGCCAGCTTGAGCCCGTGCAGCAGGCCCGCCGGCAGTGCCTCGCCCCATTGTGTCAGGCCCAGTGCGGCCACAATCAGCAGGAGCGCAGAGGGCATGGTGAAGCCCAGCCAGGCGGCCAGGGCGCCGGCATGGCCGGCACGCATCAGCCCGATGCCCATGCCCACCTGGCTGCTGGCCGGCCCCGGAAGAAACTGGCACAGTGCGACCAGATCGGCGTAATCCTGCTCGCTGAGCCAGCGCCGCTCCCGTACCAGTGCCTCGCGAAAATAGCCCAGGTGCGCTACCGGCCCGCCAAAAGAACTTAGCCCCAGTTGCAGAAACACCAGAAAAACCTGCCAGACGGACCTTATAGGGGATGTCTGGCTCATGAGAGTCGCAGCACCATGTCACGGTGCGCAATGCCGCCCTCGTCATACGGCGGCGTATCTGCAAGTGCATAACCCAGGCGTCGATAAAATGCAATGGCGCTGGCCTGTGCGCCCAGGCACACCGCCACATCGCCGCGTGCAACGGCGGCCTGCTGCAACGCCAGCATGATCTGGCGACCGGCACCGCTGCCGCGCAGGTCGCGCACCACGGCAACGCGGCCAATCGTGCCCACGCCATCGCGCGGCGGCAACAGGCGCGCAGTGGCCAGCGCTGTGCCAAGGCGGTTTTCGAGCAAGGCGTGCACCGACACCGCGTCCAGCTGGTCGTACTCCTCGTTGGGTGCAAAGCCCTGCTCCTGCACGAATACTGCCGTGCGCACGGCCTGTGCCCCCGCCTCTGTCTCCGGCCATTGCCCGACGCGGATCTGCGTCATCGGATCACCGGCTTCAAAGGCGGTGATCAGCATGCGCAGTGCTTCGGGCACCGGTACCGGGCACTGCGCGAGTACATCCGCAAAGCCATGCACCAGTTCTGCCGAGTTGATCAGCTGGTTGCCCACAAACACGACACCGGCAAATACCAGGCTGTCGTTTTCCATGCGTTCGCAGCGCAGCCAGACTTCGACCAGATCATCCAGCCGTGCGTCGGCGTGAAACCGGGTATCCGCCTGCTGCGGGCGCTGGTTGCAACCCAGGCGCTGCATGGTGTCGGCATAAGGAAGCGCCAGACTGCGCCAATAGTCGCTCAGGGCTGCCTCATACCAGGCCAGATAGTGGGCATGAAACACCATGCCCCGCTGGTCAACTTCGGAAGGGCGTACGCGCAAGCGCGTCACATGCCGAAAATCCATGCGCTGCATGGCTCACTCCGGAGACAGGGCGCGACGCAGCGCACGACCGGCATCGGCATGCGCCTGCATGGCCTCGGGGATGCCGTGGCCCATCTTGATGAATTCGTGAATGACCCCGGGGTAGATCTCGAGCTCCACCGGCACACCTGCCGCGCGCAGCTTGTCGGCCCACATCAAGCTGTCATCACAGATCGGATCGCATTCAGCCAGGCCGATCCAGGCAGGCGCCACCCCGTCCACATGTTCGGCATGCAGCGGCGCAAAGCGCCAGTCGGCAAAATCGGCAGGATCGCGCACGTAGCTGTGGAACATCCACTGGATTTGCGGCTCGGTCAGCAAAAAACCTTGGGCATAGCGCTGGCGCGACGGCGTGATCGGCTCGGCCTGCATGCCAGGATAAAACAGCAATTGCAGCCGCACCGGTACCCCTTCGTTGGCCGCCTGCACGGAACAAGCAGCTGCCAGCGTACCGCCGGCGCTGTCACCGCCCAGCGCCAGGCGGCTGGCATCCAGGCCCAGGACTGGCGCACGCTGCACCAGCCAGAACACGGCGTCCCAGGCATCGTTGAACGCTGCCGGGAAGCGGTGTTCGGGCGCCAGCCGGTAATCGACCGACAACACCGCACAATCGCCCTGCACGGCCAGCACGCGGGCCAGCGTGTCGTGGGTGCCCACGTTGCCCACCACGAAACCGCCACCATGGAAAAACACCAACACCGGCAAGGGACCGGCATCCTGCGGATGCGGCGCATACAGACGTGCCGGAATGCTGTACCCATCGCGCGAAGGGATGCGCAGCTCTTCGACGCGCGGCAGACTGGGCGCGGGCACCTCCAGCACCTGCGAGCCCATGGCATACGCTTCGCGCGCCAGGTCGCCCGGCAGCGACTCCATGGCCGGACGCGGCTTGCGGTGGATGTTCTGCAGCAGCCGGCGTACGTGGGGTTTGAGCCGATTCCAGGAATCGGTGTCTATTTCGGGATGAGGAGGAATATGCATGATCGGGAACAAATACTGTTAGAGAGGCTGAATGCACGCTGGATCAGGTCGCTCTAGCCATGCGGCAAACTCGTCTGCCAGTTGCTGGCTGGCCTGAACCGCAGCATTCCAGATCCGGATACGCTGCGCGCTGTCATGCCGGTAGCGCTGAAAATCGGTACGGTCTGGCAGCTTGCCCCCAGGCAGCTGGCGCACCCATTCTGGACGCGGCGCCAGCAGCAGCACATGATCCAGAGCCGACGTGCTGCAGTGGCGCCAGCGCCAGGCCTTGTCCAGCCAGCCAGGCACCACCGCCTGCTGAAAATGAGGATACAACACAATCGCGCCCTGCTCGTCCGCCCCGGCTGATGTCCGATAGCGCAGATGCAGGTGGTAATCGGTGATGCCACCGTCCCAGCAGGCACCGGCAGGTGCTCCGGGAATGTCGTGCACTGCCCGCAGCAAAAAGGGAATCGAGCCGCTGGCCTGGAGTACCGGGAAGAAATTATCCTCGGTAAGCCTGCAAGATACGGTGCGGAAATCGCTGCTGTCAAAGGGCAGGCCATCTGCGCCAGGTGCGGAAAACACCAGCCGCTGCAACCAGAATGACAGTGCTTGGCGATGCACGGCGTTGGCAATGTAGGCGCCAGAGTACCCCAGGGCGGTGCGCCAGCCTTGCTCGCGTTGCAGGATATGCCGCCCCTGCGACACCAGCACATGCAGGCGCCAGCGCGGATGCAACAAGGCCTGGGGCACGCGATCGGCGAACGTCTGCTGCAGGTAGCGGACGAAAGCGGCGCTGGCTTCACTTGGCGTAGGCATGGTGCGTTCGCCGCTCTGGCTATGGGCATCCACGTGGATATAGCCGTACTCCAGCTGTTCCAGCGCATGCACAGGATCATTCAGGCAAGCGGCTGCCATGCGCCAGGCGCCGATCGACGCCCCCACCAGATGCACCGGATGTCTGCCCTGCGGCAGCCAGTGCCCAAACAGAAACTGGTCCAGCCGCAGCAGCGTCAGCCCCTTGGGCCCTCCTGCAGCCGCAGGCACCACGCCCACGTGCTGCGGCAACAGGCCATGGCGCTGCACGTGGCACAGCGCAGCCGGACCGGCATACAGGGCAAGGGCGCGGAAAGTCATCAGAAAAATGTGTGATCGAAGCGCTCAAGTGTAACCAGCCAATATGGCAAACCGGCGCAGCAGGTAACAAAACCGCATCGGGCGCGTGCCGGCACTTGAACTGCCGGCGGAACTTCTGCATATGATGGTTTGCCCGCACGGCGCACGCATGCGCCAGATACCATGCACTGAAAGGAGAGCGACCCATGAATGCTGCCCAACTGGCCCAGGGAAATGTCCCTCTGGAACAGGCTGTGCAACGTGCGCAAGGTTTGCTGCATCGCAAGGCCATGACCGGTGCGGTGACCAGCATGGTGCCCGTTCCGGGCCTGGACTGGCTGGTGGACGCTTCATTGATGACACGCCTCATTCCGCAGATCAACGAGGTGTTCGGCCTGACGCCTGCGCAGATCGCCCGACTGGACCCGCACAAGCAGGAGCGCCTGGAAAAAGCGATCGCTGCCGTCGGCACCGTGATGGTGGGCCGCATGGTCACCAAGGACCTGGTGCTGCGCTTCATCCGCATGGCCGGTGTGCGCCTGACCAGCAAGCAGGCCATCAAGTATGTACCCATTGCCGGTCAGGTGGCCGCCGCCACGCTGGGCTATGCTGCCCTGCGCTACCTCGGTGAACAGCACATTCGCGACTGCGTGCGCGTCTGTCAGGAGGCCGGCCTGACTCTGCCGCCACCCGCTCAGCCACAGCCGCTGGCAGCGATCGAACCGCCGCGCCGGCGCACGCTGGGTGAATGGCTGGGCCGCAAACCAAGCCCTGGCCGGGACTGAGACTTTCTGTCCGCTTGTTGGCGAGGCGTCAGCCAGAACGGGCACAATACCGGATGTGACAAAACAGGCGGCACCATGGCCGCCTTCAGATTTTTGTATCCTAGGAACACCATGAGCACCATCATCAAGCAGGACGACCTGATCGAATCGATTGCTGCCGCGCTGCAGTACATCAGCTTTTACCACCCGGCTGACTATATTGAGCACCTGGCGCGCGCCTACGAACGTGAGCAGTCTCCTGCTGCCAGGGATGCCATGGCGCAGATCCTGACCAACAGCAAGATGAGCGCTACCGGCCATCGCCCGATCTGCCAGGATACCGGCATCGTCAACGTGTTCCTGAAGGTCGGCATGGACGTGCGCTTCGAGGGCCTGACCGGCACGCTCGACGACGCCATCAACGAAGGCGTGCGCCGCGGCTACACCAATCCGGACAACCGCCTGCGCGCCTCCGTGGTGGCCGATCCGCAATTCGCCCGCAAGAACACCAAGGACAACACCCCCGCCGTGATCCACGTCGAGCTGGTGCCCGGCGACAAGCTCGACATCACCGTGGCTGCCAAGGGCGGCGGCTCCGAGAACAAGACCAAATTCGTCATGCTCAACCCGTCCGACAACCTGGTCGACTGGGTACTGAAAACCGTGCCGCAAATGGGCGCCGGCTGGTGCCCGCCCGGCATGCTGGGCATCGGCATTGGCGGCACGGCCGAAAAAGCCATGCTGATGGCCAAGCAAAGCCTGATGGAAGACCTGGACATGTACCAGCTGCAGGAAAAGGCCGCCAAGGGCGAAGAGCTGAGCGAGGTCGAGAAGCTGCGCCTGGAACTGTACGAAAAGGTCAACGCGCTGGGTATCGGCGCCCAGGGTCTGGGCGGCCTGACCACCGTGCTGGATGTGAAGATCAACATGTACCCCACGCACGCTGCCAGCAAGCCCGTGGCCATGATCCCCAACTGCGCCGCCACCCGCCACGCCCACTTCGTGATGGACGGCAGCGGCCCGGTCTACATGGATCCGCCCAGCCTGGACCTGTGGCCCAAGGTCGAGTGGACGCCCAACACCGAAACCAGCAAGCGCGTGGACCTCAACACCCTGACCAAGGAAGAAGTCGCCAGCTGGAAACCCGGCCAGACACTGCTGCTCAACGGCAAGATGCTGACCGGCCGTGATGCTGCACACAAGCGCATCCAGGACATGCTGGCCAAGGGCGAGCAGCTGCCAGTTGATTTCACCAACCGCGTGATCTACTACGTGGGCCCGGTCGATCCGGTGGGAGACGAAGTGGTGGGCCCGGCCGGCCCCACCACCGCCACCCGCATGGACAAGTTCACCGACATGATGCTCGAGCAAACCGGCCTGATCGCCATGATCGGCAAGGCCGAGCGCGGCCCGGTTGCCATCGAATCCATCAAGAACCACAAGAGTGCCTATCTGATGGCTGTGGGCGGTGCGGCCTATCTGGTGTCCAAGGCCATCAAGGGCGCAAAGGTGGTTGGCTTCGCAGACCTGGGCATGGAAGCCATTTACGAATTCGACGTGGTCGACATGCCAGTCACCGTGGCGGTGGATGCCGGCGGCACCAGCGCGCACATCACCGGCCCTGCCAAGTGGCAAGAACGCATTGCCAGCGGCGAATTCAAGGGCATTGAAATCGCAGCGCAGTAACCATGTTCAACGCCAGCACCGGTGTGGCCCACCCGATCGGTGTTTTTGACAGCGGCGTAGGGGGCCTGAGTGTGCTGCGACAGCTTCTTCGGATCCTGCCCGAAGAAGACTTTGTCTACGTCGCCGATACGGCCTGGGCGCCGTACGGCGAGCGCAGCGCGCACGACATTCAGCAGCGCAGCCTGGCCATCACCCGGCACCTGCTGGATCGTCACGGCATCAAGGCGCTGGTCATCGCCTGCAACACGGCAACCGCGCTGGCCGTGCACACCCTGCGCAGCGCATTCCCCACCTTGCCGGTGATCGGCATCGAGCCGGCTATCAAGCCGGCCGTTGCACTGACACTGAACGGCCAGATTGGCGTGATGGCCACACGCGGCACCATTCACAGCGACAAGTTTCAGCAACTGGTAGCAGCCTGGTCCGGCCCGCACCAGGTGCGTACAGTGGCCTGCAACGGCTTGGCCCTGGCCATCGAAAACGCCCTGGACCAGCGCAGCAACCCGGATGGCGAAACCGTGGAAAGCCTGTGCCGCCGCTATGTGCAGCAGCTTGGCCCCTTCGTGGCAGAAAATGCCGAGCTTGGCATTGATACCCTGGTACTGGGCTGCACGCACTACCCGTTTGCCGCCTCGCTGCTGCGGGACTTGATTGGCCCGGGCGTGCGCCTGATCGAACCCGGCGAATCGGTGGCACGCCACACCGCGCGCCTGCTCAGCCACGCCGGCCTGCTGCGGCCGCGCAGCCATTACCATTCCCTGGAGCGTCGCGGCACGCTGCGGCTGCTATGCACCCAATCGCCCGAGCGGCTTGAAGCGGCTGCACGCCAGTGGCTGCACCTGCCCGATCCGCACGCGCAGCTGCTGAGCGACTTCAGCGCCTCACCGGGGCAGTGACGCAGCCTGTGCCATTTGCTGGCCGCGCTGTACGCGCATCGGCTTCAACAGCAGCAGTCCGGCCACAAAAAATACGCTGCACGCCAGAATGGCCGCACGCTGGTTGCCGCCGCTCAACCAGGTCAGTACCCCGTAGCTGATCGGCCCGATGACGCTGGCAATGCGCGTGGCCGTAGTCCACAGGCCAAAAAATTCGGCCAGCCGGTCACGTGGCGCAAACAGCCCCACCATCGCACGCCCCGCCGACTGGCTACTGCCCATACACAAGCCTGCAATGGTGGCTGCCACCCAAAACTGGGCCTTGTTCTGGGCAAGCGCTGCGATCACACATACCGAGATCCAGCCCAGCAGTGTCAAGGCCAATGACATGCGGTGCCCGAGGTGATCCTGCACGTGGCCCAGTGCCAGCGCCCCGCCCGCCGCCGCCAGGTTCAGCACCAGGATCAGCACCATGGTTTCCTGCGGCGCAAAACCGATCACCTGCTCGGCATAAATCGCGGCCAGCGTGATCGCCACGGCCACCCCGGCCTGGTAGCACACCGTGCTGCCCAGCAGCAGGCGCAAGTCGGGCAATGCCGCCGTGCTGCGCCAGCTCTGGCACAACTGGCGCAAGGCATGCAGGATGGACACTTTTCCCAATGCTTCTGGACGTGGCAGTGCGCGCTCTTTCAGCAGCACGAAAGTGGCCACGGCCGGCAAGCCATAGAGTGCCGCCGTCATCAGCATGGTGACCGGTACAAAACCGGATGCCGGCTCACCCTGCTGCTGTGCCCACAACACATAGGCCAGGCACACTCCCAGCGTCAGCAGGCCGCCAAAATAGCCCCATCCCCAGCCGATGCCGCTGATACGTCCCATGGCCTCGGGCCGCGCCAGCTCGGGCAGGAACGCTGCTGTGAGCGATTCGCCAAAGCTGTAGAAGATGTTCGACACCACAATCAGCACAACCGCCAACGCCACCATGCCTGGTTGCACCACAGCCAGTGCCGCAGTGCCCAGCACACAGCCTGCAGTCACCAACATCAAGAGCTGTTTCTTGTTGCCATGCGCATCCGCCCAGGCGCCAATGGCGGGCATGCACAGCATGACTATCGCGTTGGACAAGCCCAGCGCCAGTGTCCAGGCCAGCGTGGCCCAGCCGGCCTTGCCAGCCACTGCGGCCACGAAATATGCCGAAAACACCGCCGTGAGCACCACGGTGGTGTAACCGGAATTGGCAAAGTCGTACATGGCCCAACCGAACACCTCGCGGCGGCGCACGCCGGGGTTGAGCATGTGTGCCGGCAGCAGCTGCATCAATGCAGATGACGTGGCTTGTTGCGGCCACGGTGGCCGCCATTGCCCGGCATGCCGCGTGGCGGCTTGCCGATTTCGAGCGACTCGACCAAGGCATCGAAACGCTGCGTAAACAGCTTGTCGATTTCAGCGACCACGCCACCCAGCTCGGTGCTGTCGAAGTGACGCTCCATCATGCCGACCACATCCTGCACCAGTAGATCACGCTGCACCTGCATGATGGCGGCCGGTGTCGGGCCCACGAACACAATCATGAAATCGTCGCGCGCCTCGTCCTGGCGCGCGTCTTCGTCTTCTTCGTCGAATTCGGTATCGTAGAAAGTGACCTCGATCGGCGCGCCAGTGCTGGCCAGTTCGTTGAGGTTCATGCACATGTCATCGACGTTGCGGCGGAAATCTTCATCGCCGCGCACCGTCCAGCACATGCGCAACAGGTGCTGGCGTACGTCGAACTGGATGCCAGGCTCTTCCTCGTAGGCGCTGATGGCACCTTCCGCCAGCGAGCGTGCGCCGGCGTACTGCCACAACGGCTTGAGCGCCTCCTGCACATCGGTGGTTTTCACGTCAGGATGCAAAGAGACCTCGCCATGCACATGAATTTCGAAGGGGGGGTCGTAATGTGCCATAAGAGCTCTCTTCAATGTTCTAATAATTCCGGCCAATCCCGGGTAGCCTCAAGTGTACCGGAGCCGGCCTGCGGCGCAGCGCCGTGTGCACGTTGGCGCAACAGGTAATTTGCACGATTTCAAGCCCTTGTCAAGCCAACGCGGTACAATTCAGAAATTATCGACCAGTCAGCAAGAGTGAGAAAGGCAGCACGGGTTATGACACCGCGAACTAGTTCCTCCCTTCTCGCCGGCGCCGTTTCCTGCGCCGGGCCGCTGTCTGCGTGCCAGGTTCGCCTTGTCTGATGTTTTCGGGCTCCTGCACACAAGCGCGGCATGGTCCGCGCTTTTTTGTTGTCCTCCATTGCATACACCATGATCCAGATTACCCTTCCCGACGGCTCGCAGCGCAGCTTTGAAAATCCAGTCACGGTGGCTGAAGTCGCCGCCAGCATCGGCAGTGGCCTGGCCAAGGCCGCCCTGGGCGGCAAGGTCGACGGCAAGCTGGTCGATACCAGCTACCTGATTGAGCGCAATGTGCCTTTGTCCATCGTCACCGCCAAGGATGCCGATGGCCTGGACATGATCCGCCACTCCACCGCGCACCTGCTGGCCTACGCCGTCAAGCAGCTGTATCCCGATGCCCAGGTCACCATCGGCCCGGTGATCGACAACGGCTTCTACTACGACTTCTCGTACAAGCGTCCCTTTACGCCGGAAGATCTGGCCGCCATCGAGAAGAAGATGACCGAGCTGGCCAGCAAGGATGAAAAGGTCGAACGCCGTGTGCTGCCGCGCGACGAGGCCGTGGCCTACTTCAAGGGCATGGGCGAGGCCTACAAGGCCGAGATCATCGCCAGCATTCCCACCAACGAAGACGTCTCGCTGTATCGCGAGGGCGCCTTCGAAGACCTGTGCCGCGGCCCGCACGTGCCCAGCACCGGCAAGCTCAAGCATTTCAAGCTGATGAAAGTGGCCGGAGCCTACTGGCGCGGCGACAGCAAGAACGAAATGCTGCAGCGCATCTACGGCACCGCCTGGGCCAGCAAAGACGAATTGCAGCAATATCTGCACATGCTGGAAGAAGCCGAGAAGCGCGACCACCGCAAGCTCGGCAAGGAACTCGACCTGTTCCACATCGATGAGCACTCGCCCGGCACCGTGTTCTGGCACCCCAAGGGCTGGGCCGTGTGGCAACAGGTTGAACAGTACATGCGCAAGGTGTACCGCGACAACGGCTACCAGGAAGTCAAGGGACCGCAGATCCTGGACAAGGGCCTGTGGGAAAAAACCGGCCACTGGGACAAGTACCGCGAAAATATGTTCACTACCGAATCGGAAAAGCGCGATTACGCGCTCAAGCCGATGAACTGTCCGGGCCACATCCTGATCTTCAAGCAGGGCGTGCGTAGCTACCGTGACCTGCCGCTGCGCTACGGCGAATTCGGTCAGTGCCACCGCAACGAACCTTCCGGCAGCCTGCACGGCATCATGCGCGTGCGCGCCTTCACGCAGGACGACGGCCACATCTTCTGCATGGAAGACCAGATCCTGGACGAGTGCAAGACCTATACCACGCTGCTGCAGAAGGTGTATGCCGATTTCGGCTTCAGCAACATCATCTACAAGGTGTCCACCCGCCCCGAAAAACGCATCGGTTCGGACGAAGTCTGGGACAAGGCCGAGCACGCACTGATGGAAAGCCTGCGCGCTTCTGGCTGCGACTACACGCTGTCGCCCGGTGAAGGCGCGTTCTATGGTCCCAAGATCGAATACACGCTGAAAGACGCCATCGGCCGCGAATGGCAGTGCGGCACGATCCAGGTGGACTTTTCCATGCCGGAGCGCCTGGATGCCGAATACGTGGGCGAGGACGGCAACCGCCACCGCCCGGTGATGCTGCACCGCGCCATCGTCGGCAGCCTGGAGCGCTTCATCGGCATCCTGATCGAGCAGTACGCGGGCGCCCTGCCCGCCTGGCTGGCGCCAGTGCAGGTGGCTGTGCTCAACATCACCGATGCACAGGCCGAATATGCGCAAAACGTGGCGCAAACGCTGCGCCAGCATGGCATCCGGGTCATTACCGACCTGCACAATGACAAGATAACGTATAAAATACGCAGTCACGCCACTCAAAAACTGCCTTATATCCTCGTCGTTGGCGACAAGGAGCGGGAGCAGAACCAGGTGGCCGTACGTGCCAGAGGCAATCAGGATCTGGGCGTGATGTCGGTCGAGGCGTTTGCCAAGCTCGTGCAGGAAGACATCACCCGCAGGTCGCTGGTTCAGGAAGCAAACAAGGCCTGACCGGTTCCATGGCCGGCAGCCCGCCGGCCCACCTGGCACATTTGCAAGACTTGTTAGAGGACAACTACCATAGCTACCGAATTTCGTGATCGCCGTCACCGCGAGGAGCGCAAGCATCGCCTGAACCGTGAAATCAACGCCTCTGAGGTGCGCCTGTCGGGCCCCGAAAATGAACCCTTGGGCATCGTCCCGCTGCAGGAAGCCCTGCGCATGGCTGGCGAGCTCGACGTTGATCTGGTGGAAATTGCCGCCATGGCGCATCCGCCCGTGTGCCGCCTGATGGACTACGGCAAGTTCAAGTACCAGGAACAGAAAAAGGCAGCGGAAGCCAAGGCCAAGCAAAAGGTCATCGAAGTCAAGGAAATCAAATTCCGTCCTGGCACCGATGATGGCGATTACAATATCAAGATGCGCAACATCCGCCGCTTCCTGGAAGACGGCGACAAGTGCAAGATTACGCTGCGTTTCCGTGGTCGTGAAATCACACACCAGGATCTGGGCATGGCACTGATGCAGCGCATTCGCGATGAACTGGGAGATGCCATCATGGTCGAATCCTTCCCCAAGCTGGAAGGCCGTCAGATGATCATGATGATTGCACCGGGCCGCAAGAAGCCCGCTGCAGGCAAGGACAAGCCGGCTGCTGCACAGCCTGCCGAGCCGGTCAAGCAGTAAACCATTGCACACCATGTTTGGCGAAGGGCCGCAAGGCCGTTCGCCAGCATGCCTGTTTCATGAAACAGGCATAACAAGTGGCTCGGGGCCAGCAAGCAAATGCCAGGGTTGGCGTTTCGCCTCACGAGCACAAACAAGAAGGAGCATCCAATGCCCAAGATGAAGACCAAGAGCAGCGCGAAAAAACGTTTCCGCGTTCGTCCGGGTGGTACCGTCAAGCGTGGCCAGGCTTTCAAGCGCCACATCCTGACCAAGAAAACCACCAAGAACAAGCGCCAGCTGCGCGGCGCAGTGACCGTGCATGAGACCAACATGGGTCACATGGCACAAATGCTGCCCAAGCAGGGCCTGTAATTAACCAGACGAACAAGGAGATAGATAATGCCTCGCGTCAAACGTGGTGTAACGGCACGTGCCCGTCACAAGAAAGTTCTCGCCCTTGCCAAGGGTTTCCGTGGTCGTCGTGGTAACGTCTACCGCGTAGCCAAACAGGCGGTCATGAAGGCCGGCCAGTATGCCTACCGCGATCGCCGTACCAAGAAGCGCGTGTTCCGCCAGCTGTGGATTACGCGTATCAACGCCGCAGCCCGCGCCAACGGCCTGACTTACAGCCAGTTCATCAATGGTCTGAACAAGGCCCAGATCGGTCTCGACCGCAAGGTGCTGGCCGATATTGCCGTGCACGACGCAGCCGCTTTTGCCGGCATCGTCAACCAGGTCAAGGCCCAACTGGCAGCCTGATGCCCGGCGAGTACTCCGCGCCACTGTTGCCTGAACACGACGCGGCGTAGCACCGCCAAGAAACAAGGGCTGGTTCTGCAAGGTACCAGCCCTTTTTCTTTAGACTGCATACCATGGCGCTTGTGCCCTTTCTGCACGATGGCCATGGCCTGTCGTCTGAGACGACCCCAGACGCCGCACGCCGGCGTCGCCCACTTTCTCCAACCTGTTTGCACCATGAACGATCTGGACGCCATTGTTGCCAGCGCGCAGCAAAGTTTTGCCGAAGCCTCCACCCCCAATGATCTGGAAAACGCCAAGGCGCGCTTTCTGGGCAAGACCGGTCAGATCACCGAGCTGATGAAGGGCATGGCCAAGCTGTCGGTGGACGAGAAGAAAACCCGCGGTGCCGCCATCAACCAGGCCAAGCATGCCATCGAAGCCGCCCTCACCGCACGACGCCAGGCGCTGGCCGAAGCAGAGATGCTGGCCCACCTGCAGGCCGAGAAACTGGATGTGACTCTGCCCGGCCGCCAGCGCGGCAGCGGCGGCCTGCACCCGGTCACGCTCACGCTGGAACGCATCGAAGGCATCTTCGGCTCGATGGGCTTTGAAGTGGCGCGTGGCCCTGAAATCGAAGCCGACTGGTTCAACTTCACGGCGCTGAACACGCCCGAAGACCATCCGGCCCGCTCCATGCATGACACCTTCTACGTGGAAGGCGGCAGTGCCACCGCGCCCAACCTGCTGCGCACGCACACCAGCCCGATGCAGATCCGACATGCGGTGCAACACGTCAAGCGCCACCGCAACCTGATCGATGCCGGCCAGCGCATGCCCGAAATCCGCGTGATTGCCCCGGGCCGCACCTACCGCGTGGACAGTGATGCCACGCACTCGCCCATGTTCCACCAGTGCGAAGGCCTGTGGATCGGCGAGAACATCAGCTTCAAGGATCTGAAGGTGGTGTTTACCGACTTCTGCCGCACCTTCTTCGAAAGCGATGATCTGGTGCTGCGCTTCCGCCCCAGCTTCTTCCCGTTCACCGAGCCCAGCGCCGAAATCGATATCCAGTTCCAGAGCGGCCCGTTGGCCGGCAAGTGGCTGGAAGTGGCCGGCAGCGGCCAGACGCACCCCAACGTGGTGCGCAACATGGGGCTGGACCCCGAGCAGTACATCGGTTTTGCCTTCGGCATGGGCCTGGACCGTTTCACCATGCTGCGCTACGGCGTGAATGATTTGCGCCTGTTCTTTGACGGCGACGTGCGCTTCCTGAGCCAGTTCCGCTGATCCGACGCCCGCCCGCCCCTGTCACAAACCGAATTTCCGCTAGCACCATGCAATTCCCCGAATCCTGGCTCCGCACCTACTGCAACCCGTCGTTGTCCACACAGGAACTGGCCGATACCCTGACCATGGCCGGTCTGGAAGTGGAAGAACTGCGTCCTGTGGCGCCGCCCTTCAGCTCCATCGTCGTGGCCGAAATCAAGGAAGCCGAGCAACACCCCGACGCCGATCGCCTGCGTGTGTGCAAGGTGGATATCGGCCAACCTGAATTGCTGCAGATCGTGTGCGGCGCACCCAACGCTCGTGCCGGCATCAAAGTGCCGTGCGCATTGGTGGGCGCCGAGCTGCCGCCCGGCGAGGACGGCAAGCCGTTCAAGATCAAGGTGGGCAAGCTGCGTGGTGTGCAAAGCTACGGCATGCTGTGCTCGGCGCGCGAATTGCAATTGTCCGAAGACCACGGCGGCCTGCTGGAGCTGGCGGCCGATGCACCGGTAGGTCAGAATATCCGCACCCACCTGAACCTGGACGACACCCTGTTCACGCTCAAGCTCACACCCAACCTGGCGCACTGCCTGAGCGTGTATGGCATTGCGCGCGAAGTGTCCGCCCTGACCGGCGCACCACTGCAGCCGCTGCCTGAAGCGCAAGTGGCCGTGAGCAGCAACGATACAGTGCAGGTCAACGTGGAAGCGCCCGACCTGTGCGGCCGCTTCAGTGGCCGCGTGATCAGCGGCGTCAATACCCACGCCGCCACTCCCGCCTGGATGGTGGACCGTCTGGCACGCTGCGGCCAGCGCAGCGTGTCGGCACTAGTGGATATCTCCAACTACGTGATGTTCGAGCTGGGCCAGCCTTCGCACATTTTTGACCGCGACAAAATCCACGGCGGTGCGCTGAACGTGCGCTGGGGCCGTGCGGGCGAGCAGCTCAAGCTGCTCAACGGCAACACCGTGACGCTGGATGCCAGCGTGGGCGTGATTGCCGACGACAAGGAAGTCGAATCGCTGGCCGGCATCATGGGGGGCAACGCTACCGCCGTGAGCGACAGCACGCAGAACGTGTACGTGGAAGTGGCCTTCTGGTGGCCCAAGGCCGTTGCCGGCCGTTCGCGCCGCTACAACTTCAGCACCGATGCCGGCCACCGCTACGAACGCGGCGTGGATCCGGCCCGCACCCTGCAGGTGCTGGAGCGCATCAGCCAGCTGATCATCGACATCTGCGGCGGCCAGGCCGGTGCTGCCAGCGACACGCAACCCAACATGCCGCAGGCCAAGCCGGTCACGCTGCGCGTGGCACGCGCCAGCAAGGTCATCGGCATGCCGGTGACCGAAGCACAATGCCTGCAGGCGTTGCTTGGCCTGGGACTGCCGGCCACGGCCAGCAACGGTGTGATCACCGTGACTCCGCCCAGCTACCGCTTCGACCTGCAGCTCGAGGAAGACCTGATCGAGGAAGTGATCCGCATCATCGGCTACAACCAGCTGCCAACCACGCCGCCGCAGGCGCCGATCACGCCCAAGCTGCAGCCCGAATCGCAACGCAACCAGTATGCCGTTCGCCGTCTGCTGGCCGGCCTGGGCTATCAGGAAACCATCAACTACAGCTTCGTGGACGAACGCTGGGAGCACGAGCTCGCCGGCAATCCGGACCCGATCCGGCTGCTGAATCCGATCGCCAGTCAGATGAACGTGATGCGTACTTCGCTGATCGGCTCGCTGCTGAACGTGGTCAAGTTCAACCTGGACCGCAAGGCCAGCCGCGTTCGCGTGTTTGAGGTGGGTCGCGTATTCCTGCGCGACGCCAGTGTGCCCGAAAGCGACGCCACGGTAGCCGGCTTTGACCAGCCGATGCGCGTGGCCGGCATGTCCTATGGCGCCGTCAATACGCTGCAATGGAGCAGCGGCAAGGACGCCGCGGTCGATTTCTACGACGTGAAGGGCGATGTGGAAGCGCTTCTGGCACCGCGCCGCCCCACCTTTGAGGCGGCCGAGCACCCTGCCCTGCATCCTGGCCGTTGCGCCCGCGTGCTGCTGGATGGCCAGCCGGTGGGCTATGTGGGCGAGTTGCATCCGCGTTGGCGCCAGGGCTATGACCTGCCGCAGGCACCGGTGGTGTTCGAGCTGGACTGGGAAGCCGTGCTGCAGCGTCCGCTGCCGGTGGCGGCGCCCGTGTCCAAATACCAGGCGGTAGAGCGCGACATTGCCGTAATCGTGAAAGACTCCATCACGCATGACGCGTTGATCGGCGCGGCACTGGCGGCTCCCACGCAAGGTCTGCTGCGCCAGGCCACCGTCTTCGACGTGTTCCGCTCCAGCAAGCAGAACGCTGCCAACTGGCTGGCCGATGACGAAAAGAGCATCGCAATCCGCCTGGTGCTGCAAAACGACCAAGCCGCGCTGACTGAAGACGCCATCGAGGCCGCCCGCCAGGCGGTGTTGACACAGCTGGCCGGCAGCGTGAGCGCGCGCCTGCGTGCCTGAGCTTTCTGCGACAATCTGCTCTGTACTTTATTCAATAAATACAACTACATGGAAATCGCACTCGACTCTCTGGAAACGCCCACTCTGACCAAGGCGCAACTGGCAGAAAAGCTGTTTGACAACATCGGCCTGAACAAGCGCGAAGCCAAGGACATGGTGGACGCCTTCTTCGACCTGATCGCGCAAGAGCTGGTCAAGGGCAACGACGTGAAGATCTCCGGCTTTGGCAACTTCCAGCTGCGTGCCAAGTCGCCGCGCCCGGGCCGCAATCCGCGTACCGGCGAGCTGATTTCGATCGATGCCCGCCGTGTGGTGACCTTTCACGCCAGTCACAAACTCAAAGCCATCGTGCAGGGCGACGAGGCGGTGTCGGACGACGAATAAGCAGACATTCTCTGCGTACGGCAGGGTTTATTGACCATGCCCCTGACAGGAGCTGCCACGGCAGCTCCTTTTCTTTCTGCCCCCGCCAACCTGCAGCCACCGATGACAGTGAATCGGACAGTCAGCCGCATAAGCCGGCATCAGTTTAGGCTATGCTATTGGCTGCGGCACCTGTGTGCCGTTTGCCTTGTGGTGACCATGAGCACTTCCTCTTCCAACCTGCCCCCTATTCCCGCCAAACGCTACTTCACCATCGGTGAGGTAGCGGAGCTGTGCGGCGTCAAGCCACACGTTCTGCGTTATTGGGAACAGGAGTTTACCCAGCTCACCCCGATGAAGCGCCGCGGCAACCGCCGCTACTACCAGCACCACGAAGTGCTGATGGTGCGCCGCATCCGCGACCTGCTGTACGAACAGGGCTTTACCATCAGCGGTGCCCGCCACCAGCTGGAAGCCGGCAAAGGCAAGACCATCCCGGCTGGCCCCGCCCCAGCTGCACCGGAAGCGGCAGCCAGCAAGCCCGCTGCAGAGCTGACCCCGATTCAGGACGTGGCCACGCTGCGCCGTGAGCTCGAGGCCATCCTCACCTTTCTGTCGTGAACACGAAAAACTTGGACGGTCTTTCAAAAACAGGGGATTTCACCGTATAATTTGATGCTTCGGCGTGTAGCGCAGCCTGGTAGCGCACTTGCATGGGGTGCAAGGGGTCGCGAGTTCGAATCCCGCCACGCCGACCATACAAGCAAAGCCCGGTCCTGAAAAGGTCCGGGCTTTTCTGTTTTCAGACCACACTGCTTGATTGGTATGAAGTTGCGGCGGGTGTGCACATTGCCCGCTATCAACATGCCACTGATAACAACAAGGCCATCAAGGGATTCCCTGGGCGGGCCATGCTAAACTAAAAATATTTACTTTGTTATACATTAATTGCAAATGAAAACAACATTCATTTTCGGAAAGTTGGCCGCAAGCGCTCTTTTGGCCGCAGCAATGGTAGTCCCTGCACACGCTGCACAATGGGCCGAGTTCCTGCCGGAGACGAGTTGGTACGATGCAGCCACCCTCCGCACGGCCAAAGCCGACACCAACGATGTGTATGTGGATGTCTGGATCAAGTCCTTGGAGCCAGGCCAGTTTGTGGGTCCGAATGCCAAATTCACGATCCGGAAATACCAATACAAATGCGGCAAAAAAATGGAATACAAAATGGTGCAGCAGCTCGCTGACGGCCAGTCTGAAAAAGCCATCGAATCTGCACCTGCTGCTGGCAGCAAACAGGGATGGAGCATCGTCACCCCGGATTCGCAGGATGATTTCAATGCCACATTCTTTTGCACCCTGGCACAGAGCCGCCACTTGCGCCCCGCTCCGAAGGCATCCCGCTGATCCGGCACGCCCTTACGTGCCACGCAGCAATGGATAGGGAGGAACAAGCGCAACGTTGCCGATCTGCTTGAAAGGCAACTTGCAGATCTCCTCAAGCCATCGTCAGCTCGGGGCCCTGCTTGCTGATCCCCCCGAATCCCGGTAAGGTGATCGCGCGAGGCCAATTGCAGCGCAATATGAACAGGCTATTGGCACCATTTCACCTGCTTACCCCCTAGGAGCCCACCATGAAACCTGCCACCCGCATCGCGGCTTGTTTCACTAGCCTGCTGGCATTGTTGGGTATGCCCTGCGCCCACGCCGCCCTCAAGCCCGGCGATACGGCGCCCATGTTCAAGACCCAGGCGGCACTGGCCGGCAAGGCCTTCGACTTCGACATGGCCGAGGCCCTGAAAAAAGGCCCGGTGGTCCTGTACTTTTTCCCGAAAGCCTTCACCAGCGGCTGCACGGTCGAAGCACATGCCTTTGCCGAAGCCACGCCCCGCTTCAACGCACTGGGCGCCACGGTGATCGGCATGTCGCATGACAATATCGACACGCTGAAACGTTTTTCCACCGAGGCCTGTCGTGACAAATTTGCCGTGGCGTCCGACCCCGACGCCAAGGTCATCAAGGCCTACCACGCCAGTTCCATTTTCCCGGGCATGGCCAGCCGCATCTCTTACGTGATCGGCAAGGATGGCAAAGTTGTGTTCACGCATGAGGGCCTGAGCCCGCTCCCGCACGTGGAACAGACGCTCAAGGCAGTGGAGAAGCTGGCAGGCAAATAGACCGGGCTACATCCAGCCCATCGCATGCAAGAACGAAATGCCGATAGCCGCCACCGGCATCGCGCCGACTGTGGTCAGCCCCAGAATATTGGCCGCTGCCACATCATTGGCGCCCATGGCCTTGGCCATGACATAGCTGGCAGCAGCCACCGGTGTTGCCGACATCAGGTACAAGACCCCCATCGTCATGCCTTGCAGGCCAAAAGCGAACCCGGCCAGCACCGCCACAATGGGCGCCACCAGCAGCCGCCCCAGGCTAGCCCACAGCGACACACCGGAAACGTTAAACAGCGAACGCATGTCCAGGGTGGCGCCGGCGCAAATCAGCGCCAACGGCAATGACAGCACGGCCAGGTAGTGTCCGGTTTCCTTGAGCAGCGAAGATACAGGCACCGCCAGTGCCCTGGCGGCCAGCGCCAGCAGGATGGCAATCACCAGGGGATTGCTGGCGATTTGCCGCAGCATCAGGTGGGGATTGAGCTTGCCATCGGTGGCCGTGGCGCGGCTGAGCGTCAACACCGCCAACACGTTGTACAGCAGGGTCATGGCCCCGCCAAACACGGCACCGGTCGCCACGCCCTCCGGGCCGTAGGCACTCGATACAAAAGCCAACCCGACAATCACGGTATTGGCCCGGTACACGCCTTGCACGAAAACGCCCTGGTCCTTGGGCGAGGCAATGCGGTAGCGGGCAATGATTTCGGCGCCGATGAACAGAACCAAGGCACTGGCACACCCCGCCAATACCAAGCGCAGCTGGGACGCAAAATCCACGTTGCTGCCATAAATGCTGAAAAACAGCAGCGCCGGCAAGGAGTAGCGGAACACGATCTTGGAAGCCTGGTCGCAAAACCGGTTGTCCACCTGGTCGCTGTACTGCAGATACCAGCCCAGCACCAGCAGCAATATGCTGGGCAGGGTTACCGACAATGCGAACACAATTGCGTCCGCCAACGAACCAGTCATCTGTATACCTTTCCAGAACCGAAACAAGAGCTGACAGGCCTTTTCCTGCGGCGTATCCGTTAGGGCGCAGTCAAGCTTAGCATAAGGTTACAAATGCGGCGCCTGCACGCGGCAACGTTGGGCCACCTGCCTGCCGGCGCTTGGCAGACGTGCTGTCCATCCCCTCTATCCCTTACAACTTTGCCCAAAATCAAGTGCAAAACCCGGGCAATGCTGGCACACTGTGCCTACTCATTCCCGGCTTTGCCAGCAGTACCCCCATGTCTGATAGTCCCAGCAAAATCATTCCAATGCGCGCCAATGCGCCCGCCAAGCCCACCGCCCCCCAGGAAGCTCCGCCATCGCACTGGCAGTGGCGCACGGTCATGGCAGCGCCGCATCGATTGGGCTTTCTGATGGCCATGGTGGTACTGGCCATCGCCAGCGCCTGGTGGGCTGCAGCCCAACTCGACCTGGCCATGGGGCGCTTCGACCTGTCCTACAAGGTAGGATCGGTAGTGCTGCATGCCGCAGTCATGGTGTTTGGTTTCATGCCGCTGTATTTCAGCGGTTTCCTGTTTACCGCAGGGCCGAAGTGGCTGCACGTGCAGCCTCCCACCACCGCCGATACACGCCCGGCAGTACTGCTGCAGACCGGCGGCTGGCTGCTGTGGCTGCTGGGCGGACACATCCATGTCTGGCTGGCCGCAGCCGGCGCAACACTGGCTTTCCTGGGCCTGACGCGCATGTACGGCATGTGGTGGAAGATGATTCGCGCCAGCAAGCTGCAGGACCGCATCCACGCCACTACCGTGGGCGTAGCCGGCTTGGTGGGCTGCATCAGCCTGGCTGGCTTGATCGTGGCCGTACTGCTGTCCAACACCTCATTGGCGCTGACCTGGGTGCGGACCTCCTTGTGGGGCTTTATTGTGCTCACCTTTGTGGTGGTGGCACACCGCATGATTCCATTCTTTACGTCCAATGCGGTTCCCCTGGTCAAGGCATGGCGGCCGTTCTGGGTGCTCTGGCTGATGCTGGGCGCAGCTGCCTTCGAAGTGCTGTGCGCATGGATTACCTGGTTCGGCCTGCAAGGGAGCGGCTGGATGGTGGTGCGCGGTGTGGTCGAGCTCGCCGCCGGTGGCCTGCTGCTGTGGCTGGCCGTGGTCTGGGGCGTGGCGCAAAGCCTGAAGATCCGCCTGCTGGCCATGCTGCACGTCGGCTTTGTCTGGCTGGGATTGAGTTTCGTGATCAGCGCCCTGTCCATGCTGCTGGGCGCATCACAGGGGCAACCCATGTTCTCCCTTGGCACGCTGCACGCGCTGACCATGGGCTGTCTGGGCTCGTTGATCCTGGCCATGGTTACCCGCGTCTCGTGCGGGCACAGCGGCCGCAAACTGGTGGCCGACAACACGGTCTGGACGCTGTTCTGGCTGCTGCAATTGGCCGTCCTGCTGCGCCTGGCCGGTGCATTGGCGATCAACGTATGGCTGGTGCCTGCGGCCGCGCTGCTGTGGCTGGGCATTGTGACCATCTGGGGCTGGCGCTACAGCCAATGGTACGGCCGGCCCCGCATGGACGGCAAGGCCGGCTGACACGCCACTTGTAAACAACGCAACGGACTGCCTGCTTCAGACAGTCCGTTTTGTTTTTCAGGCCTGCACTTTCAGCGCCTTGGCCACAACCACAGCGGCGGCACTGTGAAAATTGGGAATTTCACCTAGCGTGGGCAACAGATGCCACTGCACAGCGGGCAATGCTTCGCACAACTCGCTCAGCAGGCGTTGCATGTCTTCGTGCGCGTGGCGTCCCGTCCCCAAAAACATCGGCACCAGCTGTACACGCTGGCATCCACCTTGCACAAGCGCCAGCGCCGCCTCCTGCGCCGAGGGTTTCTGATAGTCCAGGAAGGCCAATGCCACCGGCCCCGGAGCCATTTCGGTGGCAAGGTGTTGCGCAATTGTCTCAAACGGTTGAGACCATCCTGCGTCGCGCGACCCGTGTGCTACCAGCAGAACCCCATTGGAATAAGCGTCGTTTTTTTGCATGGAGAAAATTACATCCTGTTTCCAACTATTTTCAATTGACTACAATCAATGTGGATAAACGGTTTCGTGTAGATGATTGCGTACGGACAGTTACAAACCACAAACGGAGCACACGATGAGTCCATTTCAGTTGAAACTCCTGAGCGCCAGCATCATTCTGGCAGGCTTTGCAGGAGTTGCGAATGCGCAACCCGAAGCTGCAGCCAAGGCAGATGCAAAATCGCACACCACCGCAGTAGAGGCAGAGTATGCCCAGGGCGGGTCCTCCCCGGTTGGCAAGGCCGACATGCACCAGGACATTAACCCCAAAGCCCCGCCGATGACCAAGGCCGAGTTCGAGCGCGCCAAGGAAATCTACTTCCAGCGCTGCGCCGGCTGCCACGGTGTGCTGCGCAAGGGTGCCACCGGCAAGCCGCTGACTCCGGACATCACGCTTGAGCGTGGTACTGCCTACCTGAAGACTTTTATCGCTTACGGCAGCCCCGCCGGCATGCCGAACTGGCAGACTTCCGGCGAAATGACCGCCGCCGATGTGGATCTGATGGCCCGTTACGTGCAGCAAACGCCCCCCACGCCGCCCGAGTTCTCTCTGGCCGACATGGAGAAGACCCGCAAGGAATATGTGCCGGTATCCAAGCGCCCAACGCACAAGATGAACAAGTACAACCTGGAGAACCTGTTCTCGGTGACCTTGCGTGACGCTGGCGAAATCGCGTTGATCGACGGCGATACCAAGAAGATCATCAACGTCATCAAGACCGGCTATGCGGTGCATATTTCCCGCATGTCCAAGTCTGGCCGCTACCTGTACGTGATCGGTCGCGACGCACGCCTGAACCTGATCGACCTGTGGATGGAAAAACCCGACAACGTGGCCGAGATGAAGGTGGGTCTGGAAGCACGCTCGGTGGAAACCTCCAAGTTCAAGGGCTACGAAGACAAGATTGCCGTGGCAGGCACTTACTGGCCGCCGCAGTTCGTGATCATGGACGGCGACACGCTCAAGCCGCGCAAGATCGTTTCCACCCGTGGCATGACCGTGGACAACGAGTACCACCCCGAGCCGCGCGTGGCAGCCATCGTGGCCAGCCACTACCGCCCCGAGTTCCTGGTCAACGCCAAGGAAACCGGCAAGATCTACATGGTTGACTACACCGACCTGAAAAACCTGAAAACCACCCAGCTGGATGCAGCCAAGTTCCTGCATGACGGCGGCTTTGACAGCACCGGCCGCTATTTCATGACGGCAGCCAACGCATCCAACAAGATTGCCGTGGTGGACACCAAGGAAGACAAGCTGGCCGCATTGGTGGACGTGGGCAAGACCCCGCACCCGGGCCGCGGCGCCAACTTCGTCCATCCGAAGTTCGGTCCTGTGTGGGCTACCTCGCACCTGGGCGATGAAAGCATCTCCCTGATCGGTACCGATCCGGTGAAACACAAGGCACAGGCCTGGAAAGTGGTGCAGACGATGAAGGGCCAGGGCGGCGGTTCGCTGTTCATCAAGACCCATCCGAAGTCCAAGAACCTGTGGGTGGATACCACCCTGAATCCGGACGCCAAGATCAGCCAGAGCGTGGCCGTGTATGACATCCGCGACCTGAACAAGCCGGCCCAGATCGTGGACGTGGCCGCCTGCGCCAAGCTGAGCGACGATGGCGCCAAACGTGTGGTGCAGCCTGAATACAACCGCAACGGCGACGAGGTCTGGTTCTCCGTCTGGAGCGCCAAGAACAAGGAGTCCGCCATTGTGGTGGTGGATGACAAGACCCGTGCCTGCAAGGCCGTGATCAAGGACAAGCGTCTGATCACGCCGACCGGCAAGTTCAACGTGTACAACACGCAACACGACGTCTATTGATTGATGCGGAATTGATGCGAATCAACCCGGCACTTCGGTGCCGGCATGCACAATATCCTTAACATTTTCTTAAAGCCAAAGGAAACCACGATGAAATCCCGTACGCTGACTTCCCTTGCTCTGGCTGCTGGCATGCTGTTCGGCATGCAAGCGGTGCAAGCCAACCAGGCACTCGCCCAGTCCAAGAACTGCATGGCTTGCCACAGCATCGACAAGAAGCTTGTAGGCCCGTCGTACAAGGACGTTTCTGCCAAGTACAAGGGCAAGGGCATGGAAGCCAAGCTGGCTGCCAAGATCAAGAGCGGCGGCACTGGCGCATGGGGCGCAGTACCCATGCCTCCCAACAACGTGTCCGACGCCGAGGCTACTACGCTGGCCAAGTGGGTGCTGTCTCAGTAAGACACATCACATCTGACCAGGGCGTCGGTGTGGCGACACGCCGACGCCCTCTTTTTTTTGGAGTGGTTGACATGAAGTGGCCATCTGTGTTTCTGGCTTCTGTGTTGTGCGGCTGGTTGACGCTGGGGAGCCTGCCCGCCATGGCGCAATCCGCCACTCCCGATGTGCAGCGCCAGGGTGAACTGATGCACCTGCTGCGCCAGGATTGCGGCGCCTGCCACGGCATGACCATGCGCGGCGGACTCGGCCAGCCATTGACGCCCGAAGCCCTGCACGACAAACCGCTCGACGGCCTGGTGGCCACGATTCTGCAAGGCCGCCCCGGCACCGCCATGCCGCCATGGAAACCGTTCATGAATGCCGACGAGGCAGCCTGGCTGGTACGCCAACTGCAGGCCGGGCTGCCCGCATCCGGAGACAACACACCATGATTCGTCTGCCCCGCTCCCTGCTTGTTCCCCTGGCGCTGAGCGCCCCCCTGATACTGGGTGCCTGTGCGGGTCCGGGGCAGTTGCGCGGCACCGGCGACATAGGCGTGGTCATCGAACGCGCCTCCGGCAGCCTGCAGATTGTCGAAAACAGCCACGACACCAGTCTGGCAAAAGTCACGGGACTGGGTGACCTGTCGCATGCCTCCGTGGTGTTTTCACGCGATGCGCGCCATGCTTACGTGTTCGGCCGCGATGGCGGCCTGACCAAGGTCGACATGCTGCAGCAGCGCATTGACAAACGCGTGATTCAGGCTGGCAACAGTATTGGCGGTGCGATTTCCACCGATGGACGGATTCTGGCGGCCCAGAACTACGAGCCGGGCGGCGTCAAGCTGTTTGATGCCGACACGCTGGAATTGCTGGCCGACATCCCCGCAGTGGGTGCCAACGGCAAACGCTCCAAGGTGGTAGGCCTGGCCGATTTGCCCGGGCAGCGCTTCATTTTCAGCCTGTTCGATGCCGGCGAGATCTGGATGCTGGATGCCAGCACACCACGTGCCCCCGTAATCCGCAAATTCAGGGACATCGGTCGCCAGCCTTATGACGGCTTGGCCAGTACCAATGGCCGCTATTACATTGCCGGCCTGTATGGCGAGGACGGTCTGGCGCTGCTGGACACCTGGGCCGCCGAACCACGCGTGCGCCGCATTCTGCCCGACTACGGCAAGGGCCGCGAAAAACAGCCCGTCTACAAGATGCCGCATCTGCGCGGCTGGGCGCTGGCCGGCGATTACGCCTTCCTGCCCGCCATCGGTCGCCACGAGGTGCTGGTTGCAGACAGCCGCAGCTGGCAGCAAGTCACGGCCGTGCCGGTACAGGGCCAGCCGGTGTTCGTGATGGCCGAGCCGTCCGGCCGCAAGGTATGGGTCAACTTTGCCTTCCCTGATAACGATGTGGTGCAGGTCATCGACGTACCCACCATGAAGGTCGTCAAGACCATGCGTCCCGGCAAGGCCATTTTGCACATGGAGTTTTCCTCGAAAGGCGACGAAGTCTGGCTCGCCAGCCGGGACAGCGACAAGGTTGTAGTGATGGACACCAGCACCTTCGACGTGCGCAAGGTGTTGCCTGCGCGCAGCCCCTCCGGTATCTTCTTTACCTGGCGTACCAGCCGCATGGGGATGTAAGTGGACATCTCCAGCGAGCCTCCCGCTGCACCGGATCTGCTGCCGATCCTGGACCGCTGGCAACGGCATCTGCCGCTGGTATCCAGGCCGTATGCCGAAATGGCGCAGGTGCATGGCTGTTCCGAAGCAGAGCTGCTAAAGCGCCTGGTTCAGGCACGCAACAGCGGCGCACTGGGTCGGGTGGGTGGCGTGGTGGCGCCGAATACGGTCGGCGCCAGCACCCTGGCGGCGGTGTCGGTGCCGGCGCACGAAATCGAGGCTGCTGCGGCCTGCATCAACCGCTACCCCGAGGTCAATCACAACTATTTGCGTGAGCACCACTACAACCTGTGGTTTGTCGTGGCAGCAGAAAACACCGGCCGCAAGCAAGCCGTGCTGGATGACATCGCACACCAGCTGCAAACGGATGTGCTGGATTTGCCCCTCGAAGCCGAATACCACGTGGATCTGGGGTTTTCGCTGCACAACGGCGACAAGACAGCACATCGCCCTGCGCCCGCCCGCCCTGTGGCCTTGAGCCAGACGCAGCGCACCCTGCTGGCCACGCTGGGCGCCGGTTTGCCGCTGGAGCCGCGCCCGTACCAGAGCGTGGCTATCCAGCTGGGCTGGAGCGAGGCACAGCTGCTGCAGCAGCTGCAACAGTGGCTGGACAGCGGCCTGCTACGCCGGCTGGGACTGATCGTGCGTCACCACGAGCTGGGTTACACCTCCAACGCCATGTGCGTATGGCAGGTGCCTCTGGCGCAGCGCGACGCCATCGGCCAATGGCTGGCGCAACAACAAGGTGTGCACCTGTGCTATGCCCGGCCAGGACGTGGCCCCCACTGGCCCTACAATCTGTTTTGTATGGTGCATGGCAGCGACCGCGCCAGCGTGCATGCCAGGGTGGAGCAAATCCGGGCGCATGCTGGCCTGCAGCACTGCCCGCACGCCATGCTGTTCTCCACCCGCCGATTCAAACAGGGAGGCGCCATGTATGGTGCCCCATTGCGCCATGTCTGAAACCGCTGCGCTCTGCCCGCAGGAAACTTGCGTCATCGATCAGCTGCAGGGAGGATTCCCGCTGGTGTCCGAACCGTTTGCCCAGGCCGGAGCTGTCTTGGGCATGTCACAACAGGCCCTGCTGGACACCATTGGCCACCTGCTGCAACTCCGGGTACTGACACGCTTCGGTCCCTTGTACCAGATCGAACGCATGGGCGGGCAATTTGTACTGGCGGCGCTGGAGGTTCCTCCCGAGCGGTTTGACGAGGTCGCCGCGCAAGTCAATGCGCTGGATGCCGTGGCGCACAATTACCAGCGTGACCACCGACTGAACATGTGGTTCGTGCTGGCCACCGCCAGCACAGCAGCCATGCAAACAGCGCAGGCCGACATCGAGCGGCGCACCGGATTGCCCCTGCATGCTTTTCCCAAACTGCGCGAATACTACGTCGGCATGCGCTTTACCGTAGGCGGCCAGCACGCGGCCGGGCTGGCCGCAACCAGCAAGGCAACGGTCAGTGACTTGCCCATGCCCGAACACCTGTGGCCGCTGGTGCGTGCCACCCAGGCTGGCCTGCCCTTGCACGAGCGCCCCTATACACAGATTGCAGATGCTATGGGCTGGACCGAAGCGGATGTGCTGCAAGGCCTGCAGCAATTGCTGGATGCCGGCATCATCCGGCGCATTGGCGTGGTGCCCAACCATTACGCCATCGGTTACCGCTTCAATGCCATGGCGGTGTTCGACGTGGAGGATGACCAGCTGGACACCGTGGGCACAAAAGTGGGAGCGCTGGACTTCGTCACGCACTGCTACCAGCGCCCGCGCCATCTTCCCCTGTGGCCGTACAACCTGTTTGCCATGTGCCACGGGAACAGCCGTGCGGCGGTACTGGAGCAGGTGCAACAGATTCGCAGCCTGCTTGGTACTTCCTGCCGGCAGCACGACGCATTGTTTTCTACCCGCATCCTGAAAAAAACCGGATTGAGAGTCTGAATTTTGCCGATCATGTTACCAATTGATTCGAATTAAGGCTGACCGGGTATGCACACATTACGCTGATACGGTTCGTCCAGGAGTTTCACATGTTGCGCATGACCACGTATTTGCAGGCTTTGTTGTCCAATCAGCCTGATTCCTTTCGAGCGGCCCGCAAGCCGGGCGGTCCGGTCGTCATCTGGAACCTGATCCGGCGCTGCAACCTGAGCTGCCAGCATTGTTACGCCAGCGCCTCCAACAAGGATTTCGCCGGCGAACTGGACACCTCCGAAGTCTTCCGCGTCATGGACGACCTGCACGCCAGCGGCGTGCGGGTGCTGATTCTTTCCGGTGGTGAACCCCTGATGCGCCCCGACATTTTCGAGATTGCGCGTCGAGCCAGAGAGATGGGCATGTACGTGGGCCTGTCCAGCAACGGCACGCTCATCAACGAACACAACATTGCCGACATTGCGGCTGCCGGCTTCGATTACATCGGTGTGAGCCTTGACGGCATTGGCGCCACCCATGACCGCTTCCGCGGGCTGGACGGCAGCTTCGAGCAATCGATGCACGGTATTCGCCTGTGCCACGCGCATGGGCTGAAAGTGGGCATCCGTTTCACGATGACGGAGCACAATGCACACGACCTGCCCGCCCTGTTGCAGCTGATGCGCGATGAACACATCGACAAGTTCTATTTTTCACATCTGAACTATGCCGGCCGGGGCAATGCCAACCGCGACACCGACGTGTACCACCAGCGCACGCGCTGGGCCATGGATCTGCTGATCGATGCCTGCGTACAGAGCATCCGCAGCGGCCAGCCACGTGAATTCGTCACCGGCAACAACGATGCCGATGGCGTGTACCTGCTGCAGTGGGCACAACGAACATTTCCCGATCAGGAAAAAAAGATCCAGGTGCTGGAACAAAAACTGCTGCAATGGGGAGGCAACAGCAGTGGTGTCAACGTGGCCAACATCGACAACCGCGGTTACGTGCACCCCGACACCATGTGGTGGAAGGTGCGCCTGGGCAATGTGCGTGAACGCAGCTTCGGCGACATCTGGGCCGACACCAGCCATCCTCTGATGGCTGGCCTGAAACAGTCGCCCCGCCCGGTGACCGGCCGCTGTGCCAGCTGCCGTTATCTGGCGCTTTGCAACGGCAATACCCGTGTGCGCGCCTGGGAACTGACCGGCTCGTACTGGGCCGCCGACCCCGCCTGCTACCTGAGCGACGCCGAACTGGGCATTGCCCCAGGCAGCTACGAAGACCTGGTACCGCCCCCGGGCGCGCGCCACATTGCCATCCAGCCATTGCTATCCGACGAACAGGAGCTTGCCCCATGCGCGCACGCCTGAGTACCACTCTGCAACTGGCCGCATGGCTTGTGGCTGGCATCGGCCTGCCTGCCACAGCCCAGGCGGCTGCGCCGGCTGGCAGTCCGGCCGCGCTGTACCAGCAGCACTGTGCCAGCTGCCATGGCAGCCAGCGACTGGGCGCCATGGGTCCCGCCCTGCTCCCGGAAAGCCTGGAGCGCATCCGTCCTGCCGAGGTGCTGCAAACCATCCGCCAGGGCCGGCCTGCCACGCAGATGGAAGGCTTTGCCAGCAAGCTGAGCGACAACGATATCCAGGCGCTGTCCAAGTGGCTGCTGCAAACCCCCGAGCGTACCCCGCAGTGGACCGAGGCCAACATGCGCGCCAGCTACAAGCGCTTCATTGCCGATGACAAGACTGCACGGCCGACATACAAGTCCGATCCGCGCAACCTGTTCGTGGTGGTGGAAGCTGGCGACCACCACGTGAGCGTGATCGATGGCGACACTTTCCAGCCGATCACGCGCTTCCAGTCGCACTTTGCCCTGCATGGCGGACCCAAATTCAGCCCGGACGGACGCTTCGTGTACTTTGCGAGCCGTGACGGCTGGGTCAGCCAGTACGACCTGTACCGGCTGCAGAAAGTGGCCGAAATCCGTGTCGGCATCAATACCCGCAACGTGGCCGTATCGGCCGACGGCAAGTGGGTACTGGCAGGCAACACCCTGCCACAGTCCCTGGTGCTGCTGGACGCCCAGGGCTTGAAGCCGCTACGCACCTATGCCGTCAAGGATCGCAATGGCCAGCCCTCCCGGGTTTCCGCAGTATATGACGCAGCACCACGGCAGAGCTTTGTCGTGGCGCTCAAGGACGCGCCCGAACTGTGGGAAATTTCCTACAACCGCAAGGCCGAGCCAATTTACAACGGCCTGGTGCACGACTACCGCATGGCCGAAGCCATCGCCACCCCCGGCTTCCTGAATCCGCGCATCACGCCGCTGAGCATGGTGCTGGATGATTTTTACTTCGACCCCGACTACCGCTACGTGATGGGCGCATCGCGCGATGGCAAGGCGCAGGTGATTTCGCTGCAGTCGCGCGGCAAGGTGGCAGAGCTGCCATTGCAAGGCATGCCGCACCTGGGCTCCGGCATCACCTTCACCCAGGACGGGCGCACCTACATGGCCAGCACCAACCTGCGCACACCGCAGGTGACCGTGATCGACATGTCCAACTGGAAGGTGGTGCGCAACATTCCGATTCCCGGACCGGGATTCTTCCTGCGCAGCCACGAGGACACGCCCTACGCCTGGGTGGACTCGATGATGTCACCCACCGCGCGGGACACCCTGTCAATCATCGACAAGCGCACACTGCAGGTAGTGCGCCAGCTGCGGCTGCGCCCCGGCAAGACGACGGCCCACGTCGAATTCACCAGGAATGGCCGCTACGCCCTGGTCAGCGTGATGGAGAATCCTGGTGAACTTATCGTCGTAGATGCGAAAACCTTTCAAGAAGTGGCGACATTGCCGATGTCCAAACCGATTGGCAAATACAATGTGTACAACAAAATCACCCGCTCGGAAGGCACCAGCCACTGAGCGGGCCTTTACACAGGGTATGCATGAGGAAAGAAGTAGATGTACGCAAGCTGGTGCGCCACCAGCCCCTGCTCCAGGAACTGGATGATGCGCAGATCGAGCGCATCATGCATGGCGTGCGGGAGTTGCGGCTCGAAAAGGGCCACGAATTGTTTCGTCGCAATGATCCGTGCGACGGCATCTACGTGGTCGTGTACGGTCGTGTCAAGCTGTTCCTGACCTCAGCGCAAGGCAGCGAGAAGATCATCGAGATCATCCATGCCGGCCAGAGCTTCGGCGAAGCCGTCATGTTCCTGCGCCGGCCTTATCCGGTCAGCGCAGAGCTGCTGGAAGACAGCATGCTGCTGCACATCAACGAGTCGGTCATTTCCGAAGCCATCGAGTCGGACAGTACGTTTGCACGGCAGCTGCTGGCCGGCCTGTCCATGCGGCTGCACTCCTTCGTGCAGGACGTGGAGCGCTACTCGATGGAAAATCCGGTACAGCGTATCGCCGGCTATCTGTTGCAGTTGAGCGACACCCCGCAGGAAGCAAATTTCACCGTCTGCCTGCCCGCCAACAAGAACCTCATCGCTTCGCGCCTGAGCCTGGCACCCGAAACCTTCTCGCGTGTTCTGCACCAACTGATCGAGGGTGGCTTCATCTCGGTCGATGGCAAGAACATTACCGTTCACAATCCCTCCGGCATGCTGCTGTATGCACAGACCGCCGGCCGTCAGAAAGGCTGAACCATGTCCACCTATCCAGATGTCCAGGATCTGCGCGACCTACCGCCGCCCGGCCCCATGGTGGCCATCATGGATGCACTGGATCAGCCTTTGCCGGCCTGCGGCTACCTGGCATTCCTGTTGCCGCGCTTTCCGCAGCCATTGCTGTCCATGCTGGAGGAGCGCGGCCTGCACTACCACGCCGAGCCGGCCGACGACTATCGCGGCCTGCTCATGCTGATCGGGCACAACCTCCCGGAAACGCCAGACGAGGACTGAGCCGGCACCTCAGTCTGCCTGGGCAAGACTGGCCGCCCGTGCGATCAGCGGCGCCAGTTCTTCGTGCAGCGTCACCACGCTGCCGATAATCAGCAATGCTGGCGACTGGACCGAGTGCGTTGCCAAGCATGTTTCGATTTCCTGCAGCGTCGTGAGTACCACCTGCTGGCTGGCCTGCGTGGCGTGGGCCACGATGGCCACCGGAACCGTACCGGCGTGGCCGCTCTCGATCAATTCCCGGGCAATGCGGGGCGCTTCGCCCAGCCCCATGTACACAACCACAGTCGATGCGGGGCTGAGCATGCGTACCCAGTCACGATCGCTGGCATCCATCTTGCGGTGGCCTGTGACGAAGCTGACCATTTGCGCATGGTCGCGGTGCGTAAGCGGAATGCCGGTGTAGGCGGCCGCGCCAATGGCAGCAGTGATACCCGGCACCACTTCGCAGGCGATGCCGGCACGCGCCAACTCCTGCATTTCTTCGCCGCCACGTCCGAACAGAAACGGATCGCCCCCCTTGAGCCGCACCACACGCTGGCCACGCTGCGCGTGCGCGACGATCAGGCGGTTGATGTCCTCTTGCGGCATGGTATGGCGGCTGGCGCGCTTGCCCACGCAGATGCGCTCGCACTGCGGTGGCACCAGCGCCAGGATCTGGTCCGACACCAGAAAATCGTACAGCACCACATCTGCCTGTTGCAGACGACGCAAGGCACGCACGGTCAGCAAATCCGGATCTCCCGGGCCGGCCCCGACCAGACTTACCAGGGGCCCTGCTTCAACTACCGTGCTTTTCATGAATTCCCATCCTAAAAATGTGTGAATTGTGCTGAGAGTTTAACCAGTACGCTGTCTTTTTTTGATTGATTCAAGTCAATGCCCAAACACCCTCCGTTCCCTACATTACACTCTGTTTCGTTCGTAATTTGCAGAAAGGATGTGGTATGCCAGCTAGTTTCACCAAATCCACCGCCAGAAATATTTTCTATGGTGGATCCCTATTTTTCATATTGTTATTCTTGGCGCTGACTTTTCAGACCGAGAAAAGTTTCCCGAAATATGACAACCGTGCCAACCTGACAGAACAGGTCGTGCGCGGCAAGAAGGTTTGGGAAACCAACAACTGTATCGGCTGCCACACCCTGCTGGGTGAAGGCGCCTATTTTGCCCCTGAACTGGGCAACGTCTACACCCGCCGCGGCCCAGAGTTCATCAAAGTCTGGATCAAAGCACAGCCCACCCACATTCCGGGCCGTCGCCAGATGCCGCAATTCAACCTGAGCGAGCAACAACTCGATGATCTGGTAGCGTTCCTCAAGTACGCCTCCGAGATCAAGACCCACAACTGGCCACCGAACAAGGAAGGTTGATCCCCGCATACCTGAGAAAGTACCAATTCCGAGGAGAAAACAATGACGAGTGTAACCTTGCCCGTGGATGCCGAAAGTCTGGCACCCGTGGCCCCGGCCGATGTGCCGCCTTCATCTGCGAGACTGAAATACGCCTCGCAGGCCGTTGCCAAGCCGTATTTCATTGCCGCCATCGGGCTGTTCGTAGGTCAGATCATTTTTGGTCTGATCATGGGCACCCAGTACATCTACGGCGACTTCCTGTTCCCGGCGATTCCGTTCAACATCGCCCGCATGGTCCATACCAACCTGCTGATCGTGTGGATTCTGTTTGGTTTCATGGGAGCAGGCTATTACCTGATTCCCGAAGAGTGCGAACATGAATTGCATAGCCCCAAGCTGGCAATAGCGCTGTTCTGGATCTTCCTGGTGGCGGGCGCGCTGACCATCGTTGGCTATCTGTCCCTGCCGTATGCCAAGCTGGCCGAGCTGACCGGTAACGATCTGCTTGCCACCATGGGCCGCGAGTTCCTCGAGCAGCCGCTGATCACCAAGGTCGGCATCGTGATCGTGGCGCTGGGCTTCCTGTACAACCTGTCCATGACCATGCTCAAAGGCCGCAAGACCTCGATCAGCCTGGTGATGATGATCGGTCTGTGGGGCCTGGCCATCTTCTTCCTGTTCTCGTTCTACAACCCGCACAACCTGGCGCGCGACAAGTTCTACTGGTGGTGGGTGGTGCACCTCTGGGTGGAAGGCGTGTGGGAACTGATCATGGGCGCCATGCTGGCCTTCGTGCTGGTCAAGGTGACTGGCGTCGACCGCGAAGTGATTGAAAAATGGCTGTACCTGATCATTGCCATGACGCTGATTTCCGGCATCATCGGTACCGGCCACCACTACTTCTGGATTGGTACGCCTGGCTTCTGGCAAATCTGGGGCTCGATCTTCTCCGCCCTCGAACCGCTGCCCTTCTTCATGCTGACGATCTTCGCCTTCAACGTGGTGAACAAGCGTCGCCGCGAGCACCCCAACCACGCCGCCGTGCTGTGGGCACTGGGCTGCGCCGTGATGGGCTTCCTGGGCGCCGGCGTGTGGGGCTTCCTGCACACCCTGTCCTTCGTCAACTACTGGACGCATGGCACGCAGATCACTGCCAGCCACGGTCACATGGCCTTCTACGGCGCGTATGCGATGGTGGTATTCACCATGATCTCCTACACCATGCCTATCATCAATGGCCGCGAAGCCAACAGCAACCGCTCGCAAATCATTGAAATGTGGGGTTTCTGGCTGATGACGGTGTCGATGGTGTTCATCACCCTGTTCCTGACGGGCGCCGGCATCGTGCAAGTCTGGTTGCAGCGTTACAGCGATACCCCCTTGCCCTACATGCAGGCGCAGGACAAGATCGTGATCTTCTACTGGCTGCGCCTGATTGCCGGCGGCACTTTCGCAGCAGGTGTGATCGCTTACGTTTCGAGCTTCTTCATCAACGGTGCACACACCAAGGTGATCCCGCGCCGTTAAGCGTTCTACGACCGCCTCTTTTTTCTCTCTCACCTCTCTCTGGCGGTCGTGGGGGGTGGCAGATTCTGCCACCCCTTTTTCTTTTTCTGGCTGGGAGCCCATTGTGAATTCTGCTGTTTCGCGCCGCGTCCCCGGTGATATCGCCATGTGGTTTTTCATCATGGCAGAGCTCACCGTATTCGGCTTGTTCTTTGCCGCCTATACCTGGTTTCGCAACGGCGATCCGGCGCTCTTTCGTGCAGGCCAGCTACAACTGAACATTACCAGCGGCCTGGTCAATACGGCTTTCCTGCTGCTGGGCAGCATGGCGGCCGCCTGGTCCGCCACGCTGGCACAAAAAACGGGCGCATCGGCGCGTCAGGTGCGCCTGACCCTGGTACTGGCCGGACTGTTCGGCCTGGCCTTTCTGGTGCTCAAGGCCAGCGACTTCGTGCACCTGAGCGCTGCCGGCCTGGACATGGGCACCAATGACTTCTGGATGTTCTATTTCTCACTGACAGTCTTCCATTTCCTGCACGTGGTGCTGGGCATGGTCATCCTGACCATGGTGTGGATGCGTATCCCCCGGGAGGGAACCATCAACGCCGACCACCAAAGCTACGTGGAAACCGGCGCCTCCTATTGGCACATGGTGGACCTGGTCTGGCTAGTGCTGTTTGCACTGGTCTATATTGCACACTGAGCCTTCATAAGCTTGGCTGCAATCAATGCAGCAGGCAATCCGCAACGAGCATAGTACTTCCATGAATTCCGCCCCATTCCGCCCTCCGGCCAGATTGATTCTTGTTACGGCAGTGCTGCTGGCCTTTACCGGACTGGCTGCGTGGTTGTCCAGGACTTCCATGCCGCTTCCCATTACCCTCCCTACCATTGCTCTGGTGTTTGCGTGGATCAAGGGATTCCTGGTAGCCGAGCAGTTCATGGAACTGCGGCATGCCCCCTGGACACTGCGCCTGCTGGTGCAAGGATGGCTGGCCATCGTGTGCGCCGGCCTGCTGCTGAGCCTGAGCGCCTGACATTTCACTGGAAGTACATATGAACGCCATGACTGATCCCAAGTTCGAAATCCCCTACTACCATGCCACCGGACAGGAATGCGAACTGTTCGAACACGCTTGGCAGCGCAAGTTGCCCCTGTTAATCAAGGGGCCGACCGGCTGTGGCAAGACGCGTTTTGTAGCGCACATGGCGGCCCGCCTGAAACTGCCGCTGTTCACCGTCAGTTGCCATGACGACCTGACCGCTGCCGACCTGATCGGCCGCCACCTGATCACAGCTGGCAGCACCGAGTGGCACGACGGTCCGCTCACACAGGCAGTACGCGCCGGCGGCATCTGCTATCTGGACGAGGTGGTCGAGGCACGCAAGGACACCACGGTCGTGTTGCACCCCCTGACCGATGACCGCCGCATCCTGCCCATCGAGCGCACCGGCGAGGTATTGCACGCGCCCGCCAGCTTCATGCTGGTGGTGTCATACAACCCTGGCTACCAGCACGTGCTCAAGACGCTCAAGCCCAGCACGCGCCAGCGTTTCGTGGCCATGGCCTTCGATTTTCCGCCGCCCGAAGTGGAAGTGCAGGTCATCTGCCAGGAAAGCGGCATTTCCGCCGATCTGGCGCAGCGCCTCACCGGCCTGGCCACCAGCATTCGCCGCCTGACCGGCTACGATCTGGACGAGGCGGTCAGCACCCGGCTGCTGGTATATGCGGCCAAGCTGATGGTCGCCGGCATGCCGGTGCGCATGGCCTGCCAGGCCGCCCTGGTCGAACCGCTGTCCGACGAGGCAGAAACCATTGCGGCACTGATGGCCGTGGTCGATACACAACTCCCGGGCTGATGCCATGGAAGAAAAAGTTGGCGGCTGGTGGGACAAGCTGATCCGCAAAGCGGCCTACCGGGGTCACCCCAAGGCAGCGGTGCAGCTGGCATCCATGGAACGACTGGCCCCCCTGTACTTCCGTGCCATGGGGGGCAATCCGGCGCTGAGCCTGCGCAGCACCGTGGGCACGCAGCACCACGGCCGCCGTACGCTGCTGGAGCGCGTCGCCGGCACCGGTGACAAAATCGAACTGAGCTGGACTGACCGCAACACGCTGTTCCTGCCCGAGAAAATCGATCTGTTTCCCGACACGGCGCTCAACCGCAAGACCTATCTGTGGCTGCTCGCCCTCAGTGCCAGGCATACACTGGTGCAGTCACAATACCGATTGCCGTGGCTGCAATCCCAGCAACTGGCCAGCCATCTGTGCCTGCAAGACATGCCCGGCATGGCGCAGATCTATCGCGAGCTGCTGGCCGCCTACCTGCCCTTGCGCACCAACCACCTGCCGGCCACCGAGACCCAGCGCGAGGCCGAAGCGGCCATCGTCCAGGCGCTGCAACACCCCGAGCAGCCGCTGGCACAATCCGTCACCGATCTGGACGGACTGATGCCGGTGCACCTCTGGACCAACCCTTTCCCGCCAGGGCAGACTCCCGCGGAAGGAGCCTCCGGCGAAGATCCCAAAAACCATGAATCTGAAAACCGGCAGGAACAGGACAATGCGCGCAAGCGCCGCCGTTACCGTGCCCGCCAGGTTAATCCGGAAGGCAAGAAGAATGGTCCCTTGATGATTTTCCGCGCGGAATCCATCTTCACCTGGGACAATTTCCTGAACATGAACCGGAACGAGGACGACGAAGAACCGGGTGATTTGCGCGCTGCCGAGGACATGGAAGAGCTGGCACTGGCGCGCGACACCAAGAAGCGCTCTTCACGCCTCAAGATCGATCTGGACCTGCCTGCCGCCGCCTATGACGATACGCCCTTGAGCGGGGGCATTCTGCTGCCGGAATGGGATTACCGCCGCAATCAGCTGGTGCCTGACCAGTGCATGGTGCTGCCAATGCTGCCCAAGGGCTCCGAGCCTACGCCCATGCCGGACCATCTGAAAGCCGGCGCCCATCGCCTGCGCCGGCAATTCCAGGCGCTGCAGCCCCAGCGCACGCGCCGCTACGCCCAGCCCGACGGCAACGAACTGGACCTGGACCGCATCGTGCGCTTTTTCAGCGAACTGCAAAGCGGCCATGCCAATTCGCAGGACTCCCTGTACATGGACATGCCGCGCCACCAGCGCAGCCTGGCCAGCCTGGTACTGGCCGACGTGTCGCTGTCCACCGAAGCCTGGGTGGGCCGCGGCGCCCGCGCCAGCAGCGTCATCAGCGTCATCCGCGACAGCCTGATGCTGCTGGCCGAAGCCTTGCAGGCCTCCGGCGACGATTTTGCCTTGTACGGCTTCTCCTCGCTCAAGCGCACCCAGGTGCGGCTGCTTACGCTGAAGGGCTTCAAGGAGCACTACGACGACACCACGCGCGGGCGCATCGCGGCACTCACGCCCGGCTACTACACGCGCATGGGCGCAGCCATCCGCCAGTGCACTCGCATCCTGGAAGACCAGGCCGCGCACAAGCGCCTGCTGCTGCTGGTCACGGACGGCAAGCCCAACGACCTGGACCACTACGAAGGCCGCTACGGACTCGAAGACACGCGCCGTGCCGTGCTGGAAGCGCGCCAGGCCGGACTGGTGCCGTTTTGTGTCACCATCGACCGCGAGGCCGGCGACTACCTGCCGCACCTGTTTGGCAGCCACCACTATGTAGTGGTGCAGGATGCCACTCGCCTGCCTTCAGTGCTCACGCGCCTGTACGCGGCCCTGTCGCGCTAGGCCCCAGCGCCTGCACCAGGTAATCCACCAGCGCACGCACCTTGGCCGACAGGTGCTTGCGCGTGGGATACAGCGCATACACGCCCAGTTCGGTGGAACGATACTGGGGTAACAGTTCCACCAGGGCGCCGCGCTGCAGGTCCTTGTCGACCAGGAACGAAGGCTGCAGGATGATGCCTGCATCCATCAGCGCCATGCGCCGGCAGGTATCCCCGCTATTGCTGATCACCCGTGGCGCCACCTTTACGGCGATGCTGCCCTGCGGCCCTGCAAAGCTCCAGACATTGCCGCTGGCCAGCAGGTTGTAGGCCAGCACCGTGTGCTGCGACAAGGCGTCTGGATGCTCCGGGGTACCATGTGCCTGCAGGTAGCCGGGCGATGCACACAGGATCAGCCGGGTGCTGGCCAACTGGCGGCTTACCAGGGTGGAGGCAGGCAAGCGCGCAATGCGCACTGCCACGTCGTACCCCTCCTCCACCAGGTCCACCACACGGTCAGACAACGTCACGTCCAACTGCAACCGGGGGTGCTGCGCCAGGAATGGCGCCCACAGTGGCGCCAACTGCAGCAGCCCGTAGCTGACCGGCACATTGACGCGGAGCAGCCCAGCCGCCTGCGCTGTGCGGCTGCTGACCTCTGCCTCTGCTTCTTCCACATCGGCCAGCAGGTTCTTGCAGCGGCCATAAAACACCGCGCCTTCACTGGTCAATGACAGCCGGCGCGTGGTGCGTTGCAGCAGGCGCGCGCCCAGGCGTGCCTCCAGCTCCGCCATGTGGCGCGACACCGCTGCCTTGGACACTCCGAGTGCTTCCGCCGCTGCGACAAAGCTGCCGGAATCCACCACGGCAGCAAATACCTGCATTTCCAGCAAACGGTTCATTGTTCCGATAAATGAAACAGTAAAAATCAGAACAAGGAGTTTATCTATAAATCAGCAACTCTTAAAGTGGTGCCTTGTTGAAGCGGCCATGAAAACCGCGCCACACCTCTTTATGGAAGTACCTGCCATGCCCCGCATGCCCACCCTGTTCGTCTCGCACGGCGCCCCCACATTTGCAATGGATCCCGGCCTGGCCGGGCCACGCCTGCAGCAACTGGCACAAGAGCTGCCACGCCCGCACGCCGTGGTCGTGGTGTCACCGCACTGGATGACGCGCACCGCCACCGTCAGTGCCACCCCACAGCCCGAAACCATCCATGATTTTGGCGGATTTCCGCGCGCGCTGTATGAGCTGCAGTACCCAGCGCATGGCGACCGCGCCATCAGTGCACGCGTGGCGCAATGCCTGCAGCAAGCCGGCTGGCCGGTCGCAATCGACGAGCGGCAGGGGCTGGACCACGGCGCATGGGTGCCCATGATGTATCTGTATCCACAAGGCGATGTGCCGGTGGTGCAGGTTTCCATGCCGCATCCGCTCGATGCCGCTGGCAGTTGGCGTTTTGGCGAAGCGCTGGCTCCGCTGGCGGACGAAGGCGTGCTGATCGTCGCCTCGGGCAGCATGACCCACAATCTGTATGAATTCCGTGCTGCCGAAGCCCGGCAGGCGGCCTATGTCGTCGAATTTTCCAACTGGGTGCGCCAGGTGGTCGAATCCGGCGACCTGCCCCGTCTGCAACGCATCATGGCGGAAGCCCCGCATGCCTCGCGCGCTCACCCCACCACGGAACACTTGTGGCCGCTGCTGATTGCCGCGGGCGCGGCTGCCGGCCAGGGCAACGCACAGTTCGTGGATGGTGGCGTCGCACACGGCGTGCTGGCCATGGATGCAGTATTGTTCGGAGTAACATCTCCGGTGAGCCAGCAAGCACACCCAACCGCAGGAGCTACAGCATGAACCAGGACATCCTCATCCAGCAGCCAACGCCAGCCAAACGCCTGATTCTGCTGTTCCACGGCGTTGGTTCCAGCCCGCAATCGATGGAACCGGTAGGCGAGGCCGTGGCACGCCGCTTTCCCGATGCCGCCGTTGTGTGCATCGGCTCTCCCCATCCTTCAGAACTGGGAAGCGGATGGCAATGGTTTTCCGTGCAAGGCGTGACCGAGGACAACCGCCCGGCACGCGTCACCGCGGCCATGCCCGCCTTCCAGCAGGTCGTGCACAATTGGCAGGCACGCTGCGGCCTGGGGCCGGCGCGTACGGTGCTGATCGGTTTTTCGCAGGGCGCCATCATGGCGCTGGAATCCACCCAGCAAACCGACCCTGTGGCACACACCGTCGTGTCCATGGCCGGCCGCTTTGTCCAGGCTCCACGAAAGGGCTTGCCGGAAGGCAGTGTGCACTTTCTGCATGGCACTGCCGATGGCGTCATGCCTGTGACACTGAGTCAGACAGCCGCTGCGCAATTGCAGCATCTGGGCACGCAGGTCACACTGCATACCTTCGAAGGGCTGGGCCATGGCGTGGACAGCCACATGCTGCAACGCTTGCTGGATGTACTGCAGCCAGACTGATTCTTTGTCCAGCAATTGGTCTTTTTCTGCCCGATTTGTTGCCACCAAGCAACGCGTCATACGCATCCTGATCACGCAAAACGCAATTGATACACCGTCATCACACCGAAATGTGCATTATTCACATTAGGGATGGCCTCGATGTGTCAGTTTTCCTTGCCGTTGCACAATTCAGCACTCTGACAAGTGTCGTCATTCGGGGTCCCGCTTGGCGGGCATACAAAAACTTCGACAGATGCTAGAATTGTTGCACCGCAGCAATATGGGATAAGGATCAACCATGCTCTACCAAATTTACGAAGCACAGCGTGCGCTTCTGGAACCATTTGCTGAATTGGCCCTGGCCACTTCGCACATGTTTGCCAACCCCAGCCTGCCCTTGAGCCATGCGCTGGGCGCCAACCGCATGGCTGCCGGCTACAACCTGCTGCACCGCCTGGCCAAGGATTACGAAAAGCCCAAATTCGAGATCGATTCGGTCGAGGTCAATGGCAACAACATCAGCATCCATGAGCGCATCGCTATTGACAAGCCCTTCTGCGAATTGCGCCGCTTCAAGCGTTATGCCGACGATACCGAAACCCTCGAAAAGCTGCTGCACCAGCCTCCCGTGCTGATCGTGGCCCCCTTGTCCGGCCACTACGCCACCCTGCTGCGCGACACCGTGCGCACCATGCTCAAGGACCACAAGGTCTACATCACCGACTGGAAAAACGCACGCGACGTGCCGCTGAGCGAAGGCACCTTCGATCTCAGCGATTATGTGAATTATGTGCAGGAATTCATTCGCTACATCCAGGAAAACAATGGCGAGTGCCATGTGGTCAGCGTGTGCCAGCCCACCGTGCCGGTACTGGCGGCCGTGTCGCTGATGGCGTCGCGCGGCGAAAGAACGCCTGAGAGCATAACCATGATGGGCGGGCCGGTCGATGCCAGCCGCTCCCCCACGGTGGTCAATGATCTGGCGGTGCAGCGCAGCTACGAGTGGTTTGAAAACAACGTGATCCACCGTGTGCCCACTGGTTATGCCGGTGAAGGCCGCCGCGTCTACCCCGGCTTCCTGCAGTATGCCGGCTTCGTGGCCATGAACCCCAACCGCCACGCCACCAGCCACTACGACTACTTCAAGAGCCTGGTGCGCGGCGATGGCGAAAGCACCGAAGCCCACCGCAAGTTCTACGACGAGTACAACGCCGTGCTCGACATGGACGCCGAGTTCTATCTTGAAACCATCAACACCGTGTTCCAGGAATTCAAGCTGGTCCGTGGCACCTGGGAGGTGCGCGGTGTGGACGGTGCCATCGAACTGGTGCGCCCACAGGACATTACCAACACTGCCGTGCTGGCGGTGGAGGGCGAACTGGACGACATCGCCGGCATCGGCCAGACCCAGGCCTCGATCGAGATGTGCACCGGCGTACCGGAAAAGGACAAGAAGTACTACGAAGCCAAGGGTGCAGGCCACTATGGCATTTTCAGTGGCCGCCGCTGGCGCGAAAATGTATACCCGGTGCTGCGCGACTTCATTGATGCACACAGCAGGCATGCAGTTTCGCCGCGACGCCGCGCTGCATCGCAGCAACATCTGGATGACCTGGCACGCCGCGAAGCGATTCAGGAACAGCTGCAGTTCGAAGCTGCCATGCAATTTGCACGTCACGCGGCAATGCACAAGCCTGCAGCAACCACGGCGGTCAGTCCGGAAGCGGCAGAAGCCACGCAGCCAGCCGCCAAATCAGCCAAACCTGATGCCAAGCGCCGTGCACTGGCACGCAAGCCGGCCACCACCAAGAAGGTTGAGGTAAAACAGGCCGCTCCTGCAACACCGCCCGCTACAGTTCCGACACCCCCTGCAGCCACGCCACAGGCTGCAACTCCTGCCAAGGCGGAACAAGTCCCCGCCGCCGACACCAGCAAAACGGACGAGGCCAAACCTGTCGTTCAGGGCAACAACGGGGCCGTGGCAGCAACCGCCGGCAATGGCACTGCCAATCCTGGGACCGCGCTTCAAGCACAGGCCAACCCGCTCTCTACCGAGGACAAGCCAACCACCTCGTGGCGCCACCCCGATAGCGACAATCCGGCAAAAACCGAAACGACCCACTAAGCAACACTGAACCGTTGTTCCCTTTTAAAACCCGGCCATCGGCCGGGTTTCTCTTTGTCACAGCGGGCATCCACCCAGCCGGTGCCGGGCGTGGTCCAGGCAAACATGACTCAAGCATTCACCGCCTGTTTGCCAGTCCCCGTGCGAAGCCTTGCATAATCCTGCCTATGAGTTCCCCTACCGATTTGGCGCGGCGCATCCATGCCGTGCTGCCACAGACGCAATGCCAGCGTTGCGGCTATCCTGACTGTGCCGCCTACGCCGATGCCATTGCCGGGCAAGGTGCGGCCATCAACCGTTGTCCGCCCGGCGGGGTGGAAGGCATGCAGCGCATTGCTGCGGCCATGCAGCAGCCGGAATTGGCAGCCGCGCTGAGCCTGGATCCGGAATGCGGTCAGGAGGGCCCGATGACGGTGGCCGTGATCGATGAAAACTGGTGCATTGGCTGCACCTTGTGCATCAAGGCCTGCCCGACCGACGCCATCCTTGGCAGCAACAAGCGCATGCACACCGTGATCGAGCCTTTCTGCACCGGCTGCGATTTGTGCATGCTGGCCTGTCCGGTGGATTGCATTGCCATGGAACCTACCAGTGGTGCACGCACGGGCTGGGCGGCCTGGTCACCAGCGCTGGCCGACCAGGCCTTGGCGCGCTACACGTTTCACCAGTTCCAGGTGCAGCGTGCCGAGCAGGAAAACACCGAACGGCTGGAACACAAGGCGCGCCACAAGCTGGAGCATCTGGAACAACACAGCCGGCATACCGACTCCGTGGTGCTCGACAAGAAGCGCGCCATTATCGAAGCGGCACTGGCCAAGGCGCGCGCACGCCGCAACCCGCAGGGCTGAGTCAAAAAAACAAAGCCCGGCCATTGCCGAGCGGGTGCTAGCAGGCGGATTGCTGCGCCAATGCAGCAAATGCCTGGACCACCTCCTGCGGCGCCTGCACCAGTTCAATCAGCACGCCCTCACCGCCGATGGGCAGCTCATCATTGCCCTTGGGATGGATGAAGGTGATGTCAAAGCCGGCTGCTCCCTTGCGGATGCCACCCGGCGCAAAACGCACGCCCTGTGCCATGAGCCAATCCACGGCCACCGGCAGGTTGTCGATCCACAGGCCAATGTGGTTGAGCGGAGTGGCGTGCACGGCGGGCTTTTTCTCGAGGTCCATCGGTTGCATCAGATCCACCTCGACCTTGAACGGGCCGGTGCCGATGGCGCAGATGTCCTCATCCACGTTTTCGCGCTCACTCTGGAAGGTGCCGGTTTTTTCCAGACCGAACATGTCCACCCACAGGGTTTGCAGGCGCTCCTTGCTCGGACCGCCAATGGCGATCTGCTGGATGCCCAACACCTTAAAAGGACGCGGACTGCCTTTGGTGTACGTTGTCATGGTGGTTTCTCCTGTAAATCTCTCAATGAAAAGGCTGCAGGCGCCTGGCTGTTTCAGACGCCCTGCTTGAGTTGTTCCAGCAATTGCTGCGCGCTGTCGCACTGTTGCTGCGTGTCAAAATGAATGCCCAGCACCTTTTGCCGGCCGCCCGCACCGTGCAGTAGCTCGACCTGCTTTTTAGGCACGCCAAACTGGCGGGCAGCCCAGGCAATCAATGCCTCATTGGCCTTGCCGTCCACGGGCGGCGCGCCCAAGCGCACCCGCAGCGCATCGCCATGCATGCCGGCTGCCTCGGTGCGCTTGGCGCCAGGCGTGGCGTGGATGGCAAACTTGAACACCGGCGCCACGCGCGTCACCCCGCCAGCAACTCGGCAGATTGCAGCCTGCGCACTCCGGCTGCCTGCATGTCCGCCCAAGCCTTGGCCAGGGAGCCATGCAAATCAATGGCGCGGCATGCATCCTCCACCACCGCCACCTCGAAACCGGCAGCACGGGCATCGAGTGCGCTCCACGCCACGCAATAGTCGGTGGCGAGGCCGCACAGCACCAGTGAGGTGATCCCGCGCGCCTTGAGATAGGCTTCCAGCCCGGTCGTGGTACGCCGGTCTGCTTCGACAAAGGCGGAATAGCTGTCCACCTCAGGATGAAAACCCTTGCGGATGATGAGTTGCGCCTGTGGCACCTGCAAGTCATCGTGTAGCGCGGCATCGCGCGTGCCCTGCACGCAGTGCACCGGCCACAGTACCTGGGCGCCGTAAGGCAGCTGGATCGTGTCGAATGCTTGCCGGCCACGATGATTGGCCGCAAACGAGACATGGTCTGCAGGATGCCAGTCCTGCGTCAGCACGATATTGGCAAACTGTGGGGCGATGCGGTTGATCACCGGCACGATGGCATCGCCATCCGCCACCGGCAGACCGCCGCCAGGCATGAAGCCATACTGGGCATCGACGATCAGCAGGGCTTCGGTCTGTCTTTGTACGTGCATGGTTTTCGTGCGCTCCTCTTGCTCTGCGTCCGGCACAAGCCTGTGGCAAAACAGCAGATGGCCAGCCCCTGCCCGACAAAATCGGACACGGGCTGGCCATCATGGTCCGCCGATTACTCGAATTCGACGATGGCCTGATCCACCGCCAGGCTTTCGCCCGGCAGCGCCTTGATTTCCTTGACCACGCCATCTGCCGAGGCAAACAGGATGTTTTCCATCTTCATGGCTTCGATCACGGCCACACGTTCACCGGCCTGCACTTTCTGACCCGGTGCCACGGCCACTTGCGTCAGCAAGCCGGGCATCGGCGACAGCACGAACTTGCTCATGTCTGGCGGCGCCTTGTAAGGCATCAGCTTGTGCAGTTCGGCGGTGCGCGGGTGCATCACGATGGCATCCAGCTGGGTGCCATTGTGGATCACGCGGATGGCCAGCGGATTCTTGGTGTAGCCACGCTCCATCTGCACCGTAAACGGCACGCCGTTGACGGTGCCGGTGATGCGGCTGTCACCCAGGAAGTGGTCCAGCACCAGGTCGTACTGGCGATCGCCTTCGGGCGTGTGCATGGTGACGATGGTGGATTGACCCGGTGCGGTTTCGCTCAGACTGGCATTCACATAGGTGTTGTTGCCTTCGCCGCCCAACGTGCATACCGTGAACTCACGCTTGGGCAGACGTTGGTAGCCATCCCAGAATTTGCCCTGCAAATCCTGTGCGCGGTTGCGGTAATACATGTTCAGGCGCGCCGCCATGGCCTGCAGGAAGTACGGATCCGAATGCGGCACGTCTTCCGCGCGGAAGCCCTGGGCGTAGTTTTCGGCGATGAAGCCGGTGTTGAAATCACCCGAAACAAACCTCTGATGTGCCAGCAGCGCGGCCTGGAACGGAATGTTGCTCTGCACGCCCTTGATGACAAAGCCGTTGAGCGCTTCACGCATGCGGGCGATGGCATCGTTGCGATCGGTGCCGTGCACGATCAGCTTGGCGATCATCGAGTCATAGAACATCGAGATCTCGCCACCATCGATCACGCCGGTATCCACGCGCACGCCATGGCCGGTGGTAGCTTCACCCTGGAACAGGTTCTGCACGGGTGGCTGGAAGCGAACCAGACGGCCGGTGGATGGCAGGAAGTTGCGGAATGGGTCTTCCGCGTTGATACGGCATTCGATGGCCCAGCCTTCGCGCTTGACATCGGCCTGCGTGATGGACAGCTTTTCTCCAGCCGCGACACGGATCATCTGCTCCACCAGGTCCAGGCCGGTGATCAGCTCGGTCACCGGGTGTTCCACCTGCAGGCGGGTGTTCATTTCCAGGAAGTAGAAATCCTGGTTCTTGCCCACCACAAACTCCACCGTACCGGCCGACTGGTAGTTCACGGCCTTGGCCAGTGCCACCGCCTGCGCACCCATGGCTTTGCGGGTTTCGTCGCTGATGAAGGGAGACGGTGCCTCTTCGATGACCTTCTGGTGGCGGCGCTGGATGGAGCACTCGCGCTCGTTCAGATAGATCACGTTGCCGTATGCATCGCCCAGCACCTGGATTTCGATATGGCGCGGCTGCTCGACGAACTTCTCGATGAAGACCCGGTCATCGCCAAAGCTGTTGCGGGCTTCATTGCGGCAGGAAGCAAAGCCCTCGTAGGCTTCCTTGTCGTTGAATGCCACGCGCAAGCCCTTGCCGCCGCCGCCGGCAGAGGCCTTGATCATGACCGGATAGCCGATGTCCTTGGCGATTTCGACTGCCTGTTCGGGCGTGTCGATCGGGTCGTTGTAGCCAGGGATGGTGTTGACATTGGCTTCGTTGGCCAGCTTCTTGGAAGCGATCTTGTCGCCCATCGCGGCAATGGCCTGGTATTTCGGACCAATGAAGGCGATGCCCTCTTCCTCGCAGCGGCGGGAGAACGCTTCGTTTTCGCTCAGGAAGCCGTAGCCGGGGTGAATGGCCTGGGCGCCGGTGCTCTTGGCCGCCTCGATGATCTTGTCGGCCAGCAGGTAGGACTCGCGCGATGGCGGCGGGCCCAAGCGCACGGCCTCGTCGGCCATCTGCACGAAGCGTGCATCGACGTCGGCATCGGAATACACCGCCACGGTGGCAATGCCCATTTTTTTGGCAGTGGCGATCACACGGCAGGCGATCTCGCCGCGGTTTGCGATCAGAATTTTGGTGAACATGATGGAATTCCTCGATGAAATCAAACTGTTTTCTTGTCTGTAGCCAGCATGGCCTTGCGCCGGGCGGTAAAGGCCCACCAGGGCTGCGCCGCACCGCCGTGCATGAAGTCGTGCGCGGCCAGTAGCACGTCCAGCAGGCACGGATCATGGCGCTTACCCATCGGGACGCGCAATGCTTCGTAGACGGCGCGCGGGTTCATGTCACGCACGTCCAGCGGCGAGCGGATACCCAGTTCCTGCAGATCCGCCGCGATAGCCCGGCCGATATTCGGGATATCGGTCAGGCGCATAGCGTCGGCGGCACGCAAGGCTTTCGGCATGGCAGTACAGAGGCGCTTACAGCGGAATGTTGCCGTGCTTGCGCCACGGGTTTTCCAGCTTCTTGTCCTTGAGCATGGCCAGGCTGCGGCAGATGCGCTTGCGCGTTTCGTGCGGCTGGATCACGTCATCGATAAAACCGCGCGCACCCGCCACGAACGGGTTGGCAAAGGCGGCCTTGTACTCGGCTTCGCGGGCGGCCAGTTTTTCAGGATCGTTCTTGTCTTCGCGGAAGATGATTTCCACTGCGCCCTTGGCACCCATCACGGCGATCTCGGCATTCGGCCAGGCCAGGTTGACGTCGCCTCGCAGGTGCTTGGAGCTCATCACGTCGTACGCGCCGCCGTAGGCCTTGCGGGTAATGACGGTGATCTTGGGCACGGTGCACTCGGCGTAGGCAAACAGCAGCTTGGCGCCGTGCTTGATGATGCCGCCGTATTCCTGGGCGGTACCAGGCATGAAGCCGGGCACGTCCACGAAGGTCAGCACCGGAATGTTGAAGGCATCGCAGAAGCGCACGAAGCGGGCTGCCTTGATGGAGGACTTGATGTCCAGGCAGCCGGCCAGCACCAGCGGCTGGTTGGCCACGATGCCCACCACGTTGCCGTCCATGCGGGCAAAGCCGATCACGATGTTAGCCGCGTAGTCGGGCTGCAGCTCGAAGAATTCGCCATCGTCCACGGTCTTGACGATCAGCTCCTTCATGTCGTACGGCTTGTTCGGGTTGTCCGGAACCAGCGTATCCAGGCTCTTGTCGGCGCGGTCCACCGGATCCTTCGTGGGGCGATACGGCGCCTTTTCGCGGTTGTTCTGCGGAATGTAGTTGTACAGGCGGCGCAGCATCAGCAGCGCTTCCACGTCGTTTTCAAAGGCCAGATCGGCCACCCCGCTCTTACCGGTATGGGTCAGCGCACCACCCAGTTCTTCGGCCGTGACCGACTCGTGCGTCACGGTCTTGACCACGTCGGGGCCGGTCACGAACATGTAGGAGCTGTCCTTGACCATGAAGATGAAGTCAGTCATGGCCGGCGAGTACACGGCGCCGCCGGCACACGGGCCCATAATCATGCTGATTTGCGGCACCACGCCCGACGCCATCACGTTGCGCTGGAACACCTCGGCATAGCCCGCCAGCGAGGCCACGCCTTCCTGGATGCGGGCGCCGCCCGAATCGTTCAGGCCGATCACCGGCGCACCGACCTTCATGGCCTGGTCCATCAACTTGCAGATTTTTTCGGCGTGTGCTTCGGACAGGGCGCCGCCGAACACGGTGAAGTCCTGGCTGAACACAAACGCCAGGCGGCCGTTGATGGTGCCATAGCCGGTAACCACGCCGTCGCCCGGAATATGGGATTTGTCCATGTTGAAGTCGGTGCAGCGGTGCTCGACAAACATGTCCCATTCCTCGAACGAGCCGGCATCCAGCAGCACCTCGATGCGCTCGCGCGCCGTGAGCTTGCCTTTGCCATGCTGCGCATCGATGCGGCGCTGACCACCACCCAACCGGGCGGCTTCGCGCTTCTGTTCGAGTTGTTCAAGGATATCTTTCATCACAAGTCCTTCTGAAAGGTTGCATTACCAATTGAAAATCTTCAGAAAACACGCCCTCTGGCGCGCTTCTCACATAGCTTGCTTATCTGCTGTTCAGCTGGAAAGCCTGCAGCAGCTGCCGCGCAGCCGTGGAGGCAGCGAGCTGCCCGTCGCGTACGCGATCGCTGAGATCGTGCAGCTGCTGCTGCACAGCCGGGTGCTGGCGGAAGGACTGCTTCAGTCCGGCTTCGATGCGCTCCCACATCCATGACAGGTTCTGCTGCTGGCGACGTTGCGCCAGGCGGCCATTGCTTTCGCCAATGTGCCGATAGTCTTGTACCGTTTTCCAGAAGGCATCGACGCCGGTGCCCTGCAACGCGCTGATCTGCAGCACCTTGGGCTGCCACTGCAAACGCGCGTGGGCATCGTGGACGCCATGCTCGGGATTGCCGTGCATGGCAAACAGGCGCAGGCTGGACGTAATTTGCGCCTGCGCACGGGTGGCCGCCACCGGGTCGATGTCGGCCTTGTTGATCACGACCAGGTCGGCCAGCTCCATCACGCCCTTCTTGATGGCCTGCAGGTCGTCGCCGGCATTGGGCAGCTGCAGCACCACGAACATGTCGCTCATGTTGGCCACGGCGGTTTCGCTCTGGCCCACCCCCACGGTTTCGATGATGACCACGTCATAGCCAGCCGCTTCGCACACCAGCATGGCTTCGCGGGTTTTCTCGGCCACGCCGCCCAGGGTGCCGCCGCTGGGGCTGGGGCGGATGTAAGCGTCCGGTTCGGTGGACAGGCGCTCCATGCGGGTCTTGTCACCCAGGATCGAGCCGCCCGACACCGAGGAGGAAGGATCGATGGCAAGCACGGCCACCTTCAGGCCCTGGCCGATCAGGTACAGGCCGAGCGCTTCCACAAAGGTGGATTTGCCCACGCCCGGAACACCACTCAGCCCGAGGCGGAAAGCACGGCCGGTGTGCGGCAACAATGTCGTCAGCAGCGCATCGGCCTGTGCACGATGGTCGGCACGCGTGGATTCGAGCAGGGTGATCGCCTTGGCCACCGCACGGCGGCGCTTCAGCGCATCCCCTGCCACGATGGCTTGCGCCAGATCGGGAACTGCTGCCACCATATCAGGCGCTGGTTGCCTTCCGGATCTGCTCCAGCACGTCCTTGGCGCTGGCCGGAATCGGCGTGCCGGGGCCATAAATGCCCTTGACGCCAGCATCGTACAGATAGTCGTAGTCCTGGCGCGGAATCACGCCGCCCACGAACACCACGATGTCGTCGGCACCCTGCTCACGCAGCGCCTGGATGATAGCTGGCACCAGCGTCTTGTGGCCGGCGGCCAGCGTGCTCACGCCCACGGCATGCACGTCGTTTTCAATGGCCTGGCGGGCGCATTCTTCGGGCGTCTGGAACAGCGGTCCGATGTCCACGTCAAAACCCAGGTCGGCAAAGGCGGTCGACACCACCTTGGCGCCGCGGTCGTGTCCGTCCTGGCCCAGCTTGGCGATCATCACGCGCGGACGGCGGCCCTGTTCTTGGGCAAACTGCTCGATTTCCTGCTTGAGTTTTTCCCAGCCTTCGGCCGAGTCGTAAGCTGCTGCGTACACACCGGTCACCTTTTGCGTATCCGCGCGATGGCGGCCAAACACTTTTTCGAGCGCGTCAGAGATTTCGCCGCCGGTGGCACGCAGACGCGCGGCCCGGATGGCCAGATCCAGCAGGTTGCCTGTGCCGGACTCGGCGGCAGCGGTGAGCGCATCCAGCGCAGCCTGCACGGCAGCGTGGTCGCGCGTGGCCTTGATCTGGTTGATGCGGGCAATCTGCGATTCGCGCACCTTGACGTTGTCCACCTCCAGAATTTCGACCGTATCTTCCTTGTCCAGCTTGTACTTGTTGACGCCGACAATGACGTCCTTACCGGAATCGATGCGGGCCTGCTTCTCGGCAGCAGCGGCCTCGATCTTGAGCTTGGCCCAGCCGCTGTCCACGGCCTTGGTCATGCCGCCCATGGCGTCCACTTCCTCGATGATCTTCCAGGCAGCATCGGCCATCTGCTGCGTCAGGCTTTCCATCATGTAGCTGCCGGCCCATGGATCGATCACATTGGTGATGTGGGTTTCTTCCTGGATGATCAGCTGCGTGTTGCGTGCGATGCGAGCCGAGAATTCAGTGGGCAGCGCAATGGCTTCGTCCAGCGCGTTGGTGTGCAGCGACTGGGTGCCGCCAAACACGGCCGCCATGGCTTCGATAGTGGTGCGCACCACGTTGTTGTATGGGTCCTGCTCGGTAAGCGACCAGCCGGAAGTCTGGCAATGCGTGCGCAGCATCAGCGACTTCGGATTCTTGGGCTGGAACTCCTTCATGATGCGGCACCACAGCAGGCGCGCGGCGCGCATCTTGGCAATCTCCAGGTAGAAGTTCATGCCGATGGCCCAGAAGAACGACAGACGGCCGGCAAAGGCGTCCACGTCCATGCCCTTGGCCAGCGCGGTCTTGACGTATTCTTTGCCGTCAGCCAGCGTGAAGGCCAGCTCGAGTGCCTGATTGGCTCCGGCTTCCTGCATGTGGTAGCCCGAAATCGAGATCGAGTTGAACTTGGGCATGTTCTTGCTCGTGTACTCGATGATGTCGC